>NZ_JBIVFF010000015.1:0-258581 GCF_044748025.1 Streptomyces sp. NPDC090032
ATTATCCCTCCCCAGCATAGTCTCCTCTGCCCTTTACACCTTCGATCCCACCACGTGGCTGGGGGGGGCCCCTTCAAATCTCACGGGCCCCCCGACTCTCGCGTCTGTCTCTCGTCGCTCCGGGATCAGTCCCGCAGAAGCGATCAGTACCGCAGAAGCGCCGCCACGCCGCCGGCCTCCGGGAGCGTCCCGTCGGGCACGAACAGAACTCGGGCGTCGGCCGCGATCGCGTTGTCCACGAATTGTTCGACGATGTCGGTGGCCACACCCCGTGCGTGCGCCGACGGCTCCATGTCCTTCTTCGGCTCCGGCAGCGTCACCGGCTTCGGCACGTCCACGAGTTCCAGGGCGCGGTCGTCCTCGGTGATGCGGCCCGCCAGCGTCAGCCCCTCTTCCACCACCAGCCGGCGCACCCGCTTGTCGGCGACCGCGGTCCACACGTCCGGTGCGCCGCCCACGTACTTGCCCTGCCCACGCGCTTCGCTCAGTTCGGACACGGCTTCGGCGACCTGCTTCGCGTAGAAGTCGGCGAGTGCCGGCTGAAGCCGCTTCTCCAGATCCTGGGCCGAATCCTTGTCCATGCCCGTCAGCTGCAGCGTTCCGGCGATCAGATTCCCGTAGCGGGTGATGCTCTTGAACGTCGAGAGAATCTTGTCGCCGCCGATGACGAACAGCGGCAGTCCGTTGTGCTCCTCGAATGACTGCCCCAGCCGCTTGTCCACGGTCCGCAGATACTGCTCGACCCGCTCCTCATGTCCTTCGTACGGCGCGGAGTGCGGGATGGACCCGGGAATGGCGTCCTCCGGCGACGGGATCCGCGGCTTGTCCGGCCACCCGTTCTCCTCCACTTCCCGCAGGCGTCGTACAGATCCGTGGTACAGCCTGCAGATCTCCTGGTCGAGGACCAGAACCAGGTAGGGGCGCGACCGCTGCTCGGCGGCCACCAGGTACCGCGTCAGGAATGCCGTGGCGAATTCGACGCGCGGATCCACCGGTGCGAGCGACGTCATCCGCCATACCTGAACCGGCTCGTTCACGGCCAGATAGACGACCATGGCGTCGTCGGGGTGGAAGGGATCGGCCTCGCGCTCGATCGCCGCCGTATCGAGCACATTGTCCCGCAGCTCCAGCCTCGTCTCCCGCTCCACGTCCGGGTCGTCCGCCAGCCTCCGCTTGGCTTCGGTGACGAGGTCGCGGAGCAGGATCCGGTCCTTGTCGCTGAAGGGGAAATCCGGATCGGTCGGCATGACCAGCGTGATCGCGGGATACGGCCGCGGCTTGCTCAGAGCGGCACGGATTTCGGGAGTGAGTTCGGAGGTATGCACCGTTTCAGCGTCGCATCGATCTCCCGGACACGCAGGTGGAGGCCGCCGACCGGAGAGTGACGTCGCCCGGCCCCCTGTACGGGGAGAACAGTGGGGGATCCGTTCGACCCGCCGTAATCCTCAGGGGCGGCGTACCGTGAAATCTACGGAAAGCGCGAGCGGGGTTTTCCGGGCGCGCGGAGCCGATGCGAGATGGCGAGGTGCCGAGACATGAGCAAGAACTCACCGGCGAAAGGGCACCACGGTATAGGTGCACGAGGGCAGGGCAAGCTGCTGTACTTCCACTCGCAGATCCCGCAGGCGGCCGTCAAGCAGGCGAAGGACCAGCTGCCCAACAAGTCTCAGCAGCCCCACGATCACCGCAAGGCCAACGGCCGCTGGGCCCCGTGACGGGATCCGGAGAACGACCTGGAGGGCCTCACACGGGCGTGTGGCCCTTCAAGTAGTCGCGCACGGCTCCGGGCGGCGTGGTGTCCACGGCCGCCGCGACCGGAACCCAGTGGATCTGCTCCGGCGTGAGCCGCGCTCCGTCCGACGGGTCCTCGGTCAGCAACCGGCACACGACGGCCGCTCCTGACTCCGATCCCGGATATTCCTGAGCAGCCTTCGCTTCGAGCGTCGACGAACCGTCGACGAGATAGCCGGTGAGCTCGTACACAAGGCGCGCGGCGGTGGCCTCCGCCGACTCGGCGGGCTCGGGAAAGCCGGACGGCAGGTCACTGCCGTCCGGCTGTTCCACCAGGAGCAGGCGTCCGTTGTGTATGACGACCGCCTTCACCACGCCTTGGGCCGTCTGCTCCAGCGTCATGATCCGACCGCCCTCTCCCTGTTCCGCGTGATCCGACCGCACGGTGTGCGGGCCAGGCCTTCCTACCCCACGAAGGTCAATTCACGCTGACGGCACCGGATCAGGGGTCTGGGGCGGACCGGACTCAGACGCGGTCGGCGACGATCATCAGGTACTGGAAGCTGCCGTTCTTGTACGCGGTGAGGAACGTGTCCTCGATGCCGGTGACCAGATGGTCGGCCTGCTTGCGCAGTTCCCAGTACGGCAGCGCGGCCTCGGTGAGGTCCTCGACGTGCACGGGGACCAGGCGGTTACGGGCCATGGCACGGAAGTACTCCGACCGCGGGTGGATGTCGCAGATGTAGTGGGCGTTGATCAGCGAGACCTCGCGCGACGCCTGGCCGTAACTGTCGTTGTAGCAGCCGGTGATGACCACGTAGCGGCCGCCGCGGCGCAGCAGTCGGGCGTGTTCGGCGAAGAGCAGGTCCAGCTCGACGTACATGGTCGACTCGTTGTTCCACGACGCGGCGAACTCGCCGGTCGGCAGGCCGGTGTCGAGCATGTTGCGGTGGTGGTAGCGGACCTGCTCGTCGATGCCGCGCTTGGCGGCCTGGGCGTTGGCGAAGTCCGCCTGCTTGGCCGAGATGGTGACGCCGTCGGTCCGGCAGCCGTACCGCAGATGCGCCACGACGCTGCCCCCGCCGCGTCCGCAGCCCGCGTCGAAGACCCGGTCGGCGGGGGTGAGCGGTCCGAGGTGGTCGGCGAGGAAGTTGGCCTGGGCGTGTTCGAGCCGGTGCAGTTCGGCCGTGATCCGGTCGTTGCGCCGCGCGGGGTCGGGCTCGTCGAGCACCGAGTTGTCCGCGGGCCCGATCCCGTAGTGGTGGTGGTACAGATCGTCGATCTTGCCGAGTTCGAGGTTGACCGGGTTTTCCTCGGCGTTCCAGTATTCGGCGACACGGGACTGGTACGTGGACTGGGTCGGCACCGGTACGGCCGAGGTGAAGTGGGGAGCGGTGGTCAACAGGTACTCCTCGCAGTGCATCTGACGGTTCATCAGTTGGGCTGGTGGATCGGAGTGGTGCGCCGGCAGCTCGGCCACCAGTGGTTCGGCTACCAGTAGTTGGGCAGGTGGTAGCGGCGGCTGTTCGTGGCGTGCCACTCGTGGTTGCCGGCCACCCAGGTGCTGATCCCCTGGACGTACCGCTCGACGAGGGGTGACATGGCGGACAGGAGCGCGGCCTCCTCCTCGAAGGCCGTCTGGATCTCGTTGTGGATGTCGACGGACTTGAGGTAGGCGGCCTTGAGGCCACACCGTTCGTTGGCCGCGACGACCTGCGGCAGGTTGAGATGGGTGGGGTCGTTGGCCAGCTCCTTGGTGAAGGAGTACAGGTCGTTGACGAGTGTCGTCGCGTTGCAGGCCAGTGCCGTGACCCGCTGGATCTCGGGCCTGGCGTACACGGCCTCGGGCAGTTCGTAGCCGTCCACCGCGTCCACCAGGGACAGACAGGGGCGGAAGTTGTTGAACTGCCGCATGACCAGGTACTCCCACACGCGCGGCATGTTCCGCGTCTCCGCCCATGCGGCCTCGGCGAGGTACCCGAGGTGCAGCCGGGCGATGTCATGGACGAACCGGTCGGTCTGGCTGGGCGTGGCGAAGGCGGCGTAGTCCTCGAAGGCCGCGTGGTACGAGCGCAGCGGGCCGTCGGCCCGCATGCCGTGGCGCCACTGCACCTCCGCCTCGGGGGTCCCGTGGTACGGGTCGATCGCCGACTGGGCCATGATCAGCCGGCCGCCGAGCCCGCGCGGCGAACCGCCCTTGTCCTCGCAGTAGCAGTCGTCGACCATGTTCTCGGCGAGCAGCAACTTGCCCGCGGCGGTGAGGCGGTCCAGGTCGGCCGCCCCCGGATGCTGCAGTACCACGGCCCGCCCGACCTGGAAACTCGCGAAGTCCTCGAACCACGCCTCGGGGAACAGCTCGAGCCCGCGCGCCCAGAGCTCCAGCCTGCGGTCGACCTCCTCGACCTTCGTGGGATCGGCGGGCACCGCCGGCTGATGGCGCAGCCCGGGGACCGCCCCGCCGCGCCGGGTCTGCAGGGTGTGGGCCAGGTTGGGCGGCCCCGGTGGCGAGAAGGGGGCGGTGGTGTCCGGCGGGGCGCTCAACGCGTATCCCGTCCGTCGTCGTGTGTCATTCGGCGCTCCGTCCGATCTGGACGTTCTCGAGGATCCCTGCCGCGTCGGGGACGAGAATCGCCAGCGAGTAGTAGGCGGTGACGAGGTAGTTGATGATCGCGGTGGTGTTGATGCCCATGAACCTGACGTTCAGGCCGGGCTGGTACTCCTCGGGGATGCCGGTCTGGTAGAGGCCGACGACTCCCTGGTCGGCCTCCCCGGTGCGCAGCGCGAGGATGCTGGTCGTGTGCTGCGGCGTGACCGGGATCTTGCCGCAGGGGAACAGCGGAACGCCTCGCCAGGCGGGCACCTCGTGACCGTCGACGGTGGCGGTGCCGGGCACCAGACCGCGCCGGTTGCACTGCCGGAAGAACGCGGCGATCGCCTTCGGGTGGGCGAGGAAGAGCTTCGTCTTGCGGCGCATGGAGAGCAGTTCGTCGAGGTCGTCGGGGGTGGGCGGGCCGGAGAAGGTGCTGATGCGCTGGCCGTAGTCGACGTTGTGCAGCAGCCCGAACTCACGGTTGTTGACGAGTTCCCACTCCTGGCGCTCGCGGATCTCCTCGATGGTGAGGCGGAGTTGCTCCTCGGTCTGGTCCATCGGGTCGTTGTAGAGGTCGGCGATGCGGGTGTGGACGCGCAGGACGGTCTGGGTGAGGGACAACTCGTATTCGCGCGGCGCGAGTTCGTAGTCGACGAAGCCGCCGGACAGCGTCGGCTCACCCGTGTGCCCGGACTGCACTGGGACGTCCGCCTCGCCCTTGCGGTTCCTCGGCAGCCGCTGCCGTTCGGCGTACTCCCGCAGGTGCGCGGCGAGGGACGGGGTCCGCTCGGTGAGCTCCTCGACGACGTCCCAGGGCAGTACGAGAACCGTGCCCGTGGTCTCGGCCCGGACCGAGCTGAGCCACAGCGGGTCCGGCTGGCCGATGGCCTCGTCGCCCATCTGGTCGCCGTCCGTGACGACGCCGATGACCTCTTCCTCGCCGTACTTGCCTTCGGTGAAGCGGGTGAACCGCCCGTGGGCCACCAGGTACGCCTCGGTCACCGGCTGCCCGGCCTCGAAGAGGACCTGTCCGGCCCGTACCTGCCGGGTCCGGAACCGGGTGGCGATCTCCCTGAGCGCGTCGATGTCGTCGTACCCGCGCAGGACGGGGAGTTCGGTCAGCGTCTCGGGAATGACTTTGACGTCGTCCCTGCCGTTCTGGTCGAACTGCACCCTGCCGCGGCCGACGCTGAGCTGGAGACGCCGGTTGACCCGGTACGTACCGCCCTTGACGTCCACCCATGGCAGGGATTTGAGCAGCCATCGTGAGGTGATGGCCTGCATCTGCGGCGCGGACTTGGTGGTCGTGGCCAGCCGGCGGGCCGCATGGGTACCGAGGCTGGTCAGCTGCTGGTCGGTGGGGACTTCAGGTGCGGATTCTTCGTCGCTCGCGGGACCGGTGGCGCTGTCCGCTACGGACACATTCCCTCCCAGGACGTGAACGAGGGTGAGCGAAGCGATCGGTGGTGCGAAAGCTCCTCGTTGCACCCACAAGGCAAGCAGCCGGGAGACGTGGCCAGTACGGCGCGAAGGGGGCGATTTCGCGTCCTGGAAGTGCAAACCTGCCGAATGAGGCAGAAGGGAAAGCGGAACATGATCGCGCGCCGTCCCGCGCTACGGGAACGTGTGCGCGGGACGCGTACGAACGGTGGGGCGCGCACTGCGGTGGCCACCGGGTTCGCTCTTCCGCGGCGCGCAGCGAGATGGCTACCGGGTTCGCCATTCCGGAGCGAGGATCGCCCAGAGCTGCGTGCCGTGGCGGGTGCCGTCGTAGGGCCAGGACTCGCGCTGTACGCCCTCCATCGTCATGCCGAGCCGCTTGGCCACCGCGGCGCTGCGTTCGTTGTCGGCCCGGCAGTGCCACTCGGCGCGGTGCAGGCCCCGTGCGGTGAACGCCCAGTCCAGCAGAGCGCCGCACGCCGGTGTGATCAGGCCGTGGCCTTCGGCACCGGGCTCCAGCCAGCAGCCGACCTCACAGGAACCGGAAGCGGCGTCGAAGGCCACGAACATCACGCCGCCGACCAGGGTGCCGTCGAGCCAGATGCCGTAGAGGCGGCCGCCGTCCGCGGCCTGACGCTCCGCGTACCGGCCCAGAGTGGCCCGCGCCCCGTCGACATCGGCGGTGACGAACCCCGCCCCGACCCACGGCCGGATGTGCTCGCGAGCCCGGTCCATGTGGGCGGCGAACTCCTCGGCGTGCCATATCTCGAGAGGCGCGAGACGGGCGTCGTCCCGCAGCGGGAGAGAGAACATCAGGACCTCATTCACACAACAAGCGTTTTGGCTATGTACCGTAGCAGCATGCCACGTACCAAGGGGGACCATGAGGCCCGTCGCCGTGACGTCTCCGAGGCGGTCTGGCGGGTGCTGGTCGCGCACGGATTCGGCGGCCTGACGATGCGCGCCGTCGCCGCCGAGCTCGACGCGTCCACCGGCCTGCTCACCCACTACTTCCCGGCCAAGCGCGACCTGGTCGCCTACGCCCTCGACCTGCTCGAGCAGCGGACGGTCTCACGCCCCCGGCCTGCCGCGGGGGAGGGGCAGGCCGCGTTCAAGGCCGCCCTGCTGAGCATCCTGCCGCTGACGGCCGAGGCAACCGACAGCAACAGGATCTGGGTGTCCTCCTGGGACACCGCGCTCGCCGATCCCGGGCTGAGCGACGACTACGCCGGCAAGTACGCGCGCGGCCGAGACAAGCTGCGCGACCTCGTCGAGGCCGCGCAGGAGGCGGGCGAACTGCCCGCAGGGGATCCGGCGCGCATCGCGGCCGGCGCCCAGGCCTTCGTGCTCGGCCTGGTGGTGCAGGCCCTGTTCGACCCCGAGACATTCGCGCCCCGTCGACAGGCCGAGCTCCTTGACGACTACCTGGACGCGCTGACCCGCACCGGGTGAAGGGTCGTCGCGACTACCGGTGCGCGGACGCCGCGGGTGGAGCCGTCGACGCACGCAGGACCGGCCGGGACGGCAGGCGGGAGGTGACCGTGACGTGGTGGCCGGCGAGCAGGTCGATGAGGCGCGTGACGGCGAGTGCGCCCACCTCCTCCACCGGGACGTCGAGCGCGGTCACGGGAGGTGTCGTGTACCTGAGGCTGCTCAGATCGTCGGCCGCGGCCAGGCTGACGTCCTCGGGTACCCGGCGATGCGCCGCGCCCAGTCCGTGCAGCAGGCCGAGGGTCAGATAGCTGTTGTAGGCGAGAACGGCTGTCGCGTCGCGGGGGAGTGTCCGAGCGGCCTCGATCCCCGCGTCGAACGTGGGGGGCAGGGGTCCGAGGACGTGCAGTCGGGCCTTCGCGTGTTCCGCACGCTCTTTCAGGACGGCGGACCGCTGCCCGTCGGCCCAGGAACCCGCGGGACCGGAGACGTAGGCGATGTCCCGATGCCCCTGGTCGAGGAGGTGGTCCATGAGCTGGGCCAGGCCCGTCGCCGTGTCGGCCACGACTGCGGGCAGCCGGCCCACCTGGCGGTCGACCAGGATGAGGGGCAGGCGCCGCGCGTGCTCCCGCAGGGCTGCGTCGGCGCCCACCGGCGTGACCATGATCAGTCCGTCGGCCTGTTCCGCGAGGCGGTCGGCGAGCTCCGCCTCACGCGCGGGGTCGTACTCCGAGACGGCGATCAGAAGGTGATGGCCGGTCTTCTCGGCGGTCTGCTGCGCGCCCATCACCAGCGGTGCGAAGAACGGGTTGGAGAGCGTCGGCACGACCAGGCCGACCAGCCCCGTCCGCCCGGTGGTGAGTGCGCGCGCGGCGGCGTTGGGATGGAAGCCGAGGCGCTGTGCGGCGTCCAGCACGCGCAGGCGGGTGGGCTCCGCGACCAGCTCGGGGCGCTGCAGAGCCCTTGAGGCCGTGGCTTTGGACACCCCCGCCGCGCGCGCCACATCCATCAGCGTCGCCATTGCCGCCCCCTGCCTGACCTGCCTGCCGAGCGTGCTCGGGCCCCTGTGTTCACTTTCGCTCCACGGCGTGCCATCATACCTGCAACCGGTCTCTGCAACCGGTTTCAGAGACCGGTTGCAGAGACCGGACCCAAGCCGGGTGCCCCCAACTCCCGCGAAGCTCTCCCGCGCCGACGCCGCCCCAGGCAGTCCTGCCCGACCCCTCATCCCCGCCGAGGTTTCGTATGCCACCCACCGCTCCGACCACCGGCGAGCAGACCGCCGTCACGACCGAGCCACCCGCCTCGCCCGTCGAACGGCTCTTCAGCGTTCGCGGCCGCGGCAGCACCCACCGCACCGAACTCGTGGCAGGTGCCTCGATGTTCATGGCCGCCGCCTACGCCGTGGTGGTCGTGCCCGGACAACTGGCCGCCGCCGGTGTGCCGCACGGCGCCGCCACCACGGCCGTCATCATCGCGATAGCCCTCGCGACCCTGGCGATGGGCCTGATAGCCAACCTGCCGTTCGTCGTCGCCCCCGGCCTCGGCGGAGTGGCACTTGTCGCGTTCACCATCGTCGGCCAGGACCACGTCCCGTGGGACACGGCGCTCGGCATGGTGTTCTGGTCCGGCGTGGCCTTCCTGGTACTGACGCTCCTCGGCATCCGCGACCTCGTCACGCGCCTGATGCCGATGCACCTCAAGTACGCCATCAGCGGCGGCCTCGGCCTCTACATCGCCCTGATCGGATTCCGGGACGCGGACCTCGTCGTCGGCAACGCAGACAAGGCGGCGCTGGCCGTCGGCGATCTGTCCAAGCCCGCCGGACTGCTGGCCCTGGCCGGGTTGCTGATGCTCACCGCGCTGGCGTCGCGCAAGGTGCCCGGCGCCTTCCTCATCACCATCGCGGCGGTGACGATCGCCGGCATCCCGCTGGGCGTGACCGAGATCCCCGACAGCCTCTTCTCCGCCCCGGACTCGCCCGGCCCGCTGTTCTTCCACATCGACATACTCGGCGCCCTCAAGCCCGAGTACTTCCCGTACATCTTCGCGTTCTTCGTCTCGGAGTTCTTCTCCATGACGGGGACGCTGCTGGCCGTCGCCGGGCGGGCGGGGCTGCTCGACAAGGACGGCAACATCCCCGGCTCCCGCCGCCCGTTCCTCGTCGACTCCGTCTCCGTGATGGGAGGGGCCGCCGTCGGCGCGCCGTCGATGACGGCCTACCTGGAGTCGTCGGCCGGCCCCGACTCGGGAGGCAGGACCGGCCTCGCGAGCGTGTGGGCGGCCTGCGGCTTCGGCCTCCTGCTGCTGGTCACTCCGTTCGCGACACTGATCCCGTCCGCGGCCACCGCACCCGTCCTCATGTACATCGGGCTGAACATGCTCGGCGCCCTGAGGAACGTCGACTTCAAGGACTCGACACACGCCGTCCCCGCGGCACTGACCGTCGCGACCACCTTGTTCTTCGGCAACTTCGGCACCGGCATCGC
This sequence comes from Streptomyces sp. NPDC090032, assembly GCF_044748025.1. Taxonomy (NCBI): domain Bacteria; kingdom Bacillati; phylum Actinomycetota; class Actinomycetes; order Kitasatosporales; family Streptomycetaceae; genus Streptomyces; species Streptomyces sp. NPDC090032. Next base: position 9,682 of record NZ_JBIVFF010000015.1, read on the forward strand.
GACGGGCCTGGCCGCACACGTCCTGGTCAAGACCGTCAGCGGGCGGATCCGCGAGGTGGCCTGGCCGCTGTGGATCGTGATGGTCCCGCTCGGCTACTACTTCTACACCCTCGTCCCGTGACGACACCGTCCACGAAGGAGCACGACGACATGAGTGAACAGCACGACCTCCGGATCTTCGGCGGCAGCGTGGTGTCCACCTTCACCGGCGAGGAGTTCCCCGCGGACGTACTGGTCCGGGGGAGCGAGATCAGCGCCGTACTGCCACCGGGCACGCCCGCGGAGGCGCGCGAGGAGATCGACGCCACCGGCATGCGGATCGTCCCCGGTTTCGTGGACGCCCACATGCACATCGAGAGTGCCTTCCTGACGCCGCAGCAGTTCGCCGCTGTGACGCTGGCCCGCGGCACCACCACCGTCCTCGCCGACCCGCACGAGATCGTCAACGTGGCGGGCCGGGACGCCATGCGCTGGATGATCGACGCCGGTGACCGGACGCCGCAGACCCAGCTGTGGGGCGTGCCGTCGTGCGTGCCCGCGCTGGAGGGTCTCGAGCACGCCGGTGCGGCGCTGTCCGCCGACGACATCGCGGAGATGCTGCGCTGGCCGGGCGTCGTGGCGCTGGGCGAGGTCATGGACTACCGCGCGGTGGTGGCCGGCGACCCGCGGATGGCCGCGGTCACCGCCGCCGCCCGGGCACAGGGAACGATCCTGGACGGACACTGCCCGAACCTCAGCGGCGCGGAACTCAGTGCCTACCTGGCCACCGGTGTGGACTCCGACCACACCAAGAACCGCACCGAAGTGGTCCTGGAGAAGGCCCGCCTGGGCATGACGATGATGCTCCAGGAGAAGTGCCTCGACGAGGACGTCGCGAAGGCACTTCTCTCGCTGCCCCAGCTGCCGCCGCTGTGCCTCGTGACCGACGACCTCGCGGCCGACCACATCGTCACCAAGGGACACCTGGACCACATCGCCCGGGTGGCGGTGGCCGCGGGGTTCCCGCCGCACGTCGTCCTGCGCGCGCTGACCTGGACACCGGCGCAGCGGCTGCGGCTGTACGACCGCGGCGTCGTCTCGCCGGGCAAGCGAGCCGACCTGGTCCTCCTGCGCGGCGAACTCGCCGCCTTCGACCCCGCTGTGGTGCTGGCCGGCGGTCAGGTCGTGGGCAGGGACGGCGCCGCGGTCTACGAGGCGCGGTCCGGGGAGGCCGGCGCTCTGGAGAGCCGGGTCGACGTGGAGGCGCAGGACGCGGACGGGTTCCGCTGGCGCGTGGACCTGCCCGACGGGACGCACCGGTTCCGGGCCATGCGCGTGAACCCGCGCGACACGTACACCGAGGCCGCCGAGGTCGAACTCCCCGTGTCCGGTGGCGAAGTGGCGTGGGAGGGCAGGACCGTACTGGTCCGCGTCCGCAATCGCCACGGGCGCGACGGAGTCGTCTTCGCGCCGCTGCTCGGACGGGACCTGGAAGAGGGTGCGGTGGCCACCACGTACGCCCACGACAGCCACAATCTGCTGACGATCGGTACCTCCCGCGCGGCGATGGCCGCCGCGTCGGCGACGGTGGTCGCCGACGGCGGTGGCGTGGCCGTCGTCCGCGGCAGCGCCGGAGAGAGCGTGGTGGCGCGGATGCCGCTGCCCGTGGGCGGCGTGCTGTCCGCCCGGCCGGCCGCGCGGGTCGCCGAGGAGGCGGGCGCCGTGCGAGCGGCGCTGGAGGCGTGGGGATGGGAGCACCTCAACCCGTTCATGAGCGTGTCCACCCTTACGCTCGCCGTGTCCCCCGCGCTGAAGATCACTGACCGGTCGCTGGTGGACGTCGTGCGGCGTGCGCCGGTGGGGGCGACGGTCGGTTCCTGACCGCGGCCGGGGAGTGGCGGCGCTGTCGCCACTCCACCGCGCCGCCGCTCCCGTCGAGAAGGTGGGGTAAGGCCGAATGACCTGCGACGCGGTGCGAGAATAGTGCTCATGACAGGGGATGACACTTTTGAACCCGAGTCGGAGCGGGTCACGCGCACGCTGCGCGATCAGATTCTCGACGGTGTGCGGGCGCCGGGCAGCAAGCTCGTGGAGCGGGAACTGGCGGCGGAACTGGGGGTGAGCCGCCTGCCCGTCCGTGACGCCCTCAAGGACCTGGTCAACGAGGGTCTTGTCACTCCGCGCCCGCGGAGCTGGGCGGTGGTCCGTGAGTTCACCTCCTCCGACGTCGAGGACCTCGACGAGGTCAAGGCGGCCCTGGAGATGCTGGCGTTCCGTCTCGCAGCCCAGCGGCGCACCCGCGCGGGGCTCGCGCGGCTGAGGGCGGACCTGGACGCCGAACTGCGGGCGGCGGCCAAGGGGGATGCCGTACCGGCGCGGCGGGCCGCGGCCGACTTCCACGAGACCGTGACCGCGCTGGCCGACAACGAGCTGCTCAACGAGCTCGGCCGCACCCTGAGCAGCCGGATGCGCTGGTTGCTCGGCCAGCACGACGACATCACCGGCGTCGCCAAGGAACACGAGCAGTTGTACGAGGCGATCGAGGCCCGGGATGTACCGCGCGTCGAGGAGCTCGCCCTCAAGCACCTGGCGACCGGCCGCAGCGAGGCCGCCGCGCACCGCAGGCGCACCCCGGAACAGTAGGCACGCGCCCGCGTCCACCTCACACACCCCGGCTTCGTACCGTCATCCCCTCCAGTGCGCCATACGCGATCAGAGCGATGAGCAGGCCGGTGACCGCGTCGGAGAACTGCGGCGCGTACCAGTGCACGAGCCCTCCGGCGGCCGCTCCGGCAGCCCACGCGGCGAACGCCGTGGGACGTACCGCCGCCTCGGCGCGCCCGTCGAGGCGGCGGCGCAGGAGCACCTGGTCGGCGATCAGTACGCCGCCGAGCGGTGGGACGAAGACGCTGAGGACGACCAGCCAGTCGAGGAAGTGGTCCCACACGCCGGCGAGGGCGGCGACCGTGCCGACGGCCCCCAGGACGAGCGTCATGACCCGCATCCTCGTACGGGTCAGATGCGACCAGCTGAGGGCCCCGTTGTAGAGGCAGTGGCTGCACACGGAGCCGAGGTTGACGAAGACGAACACCGCGGCCAGTACGTCGAGGGCGATGCCGTGACCGCCGGTGAGGATCGGGAGGAAGTTGCCGCCCACCGTGCCGGCCGAGGCGACGGCGCCGGCCGCGACGACGATGCCTCCGGTGATCTGGGCGACGAGACTCGCCACGGGGAACGCGGTGGCCGTCGCGATGACGGCCTGTCTGCCGTTCAGGGACCAGCGGGTGAAGTCGGCCGTCATCGTTCCGGAGTCCGCGAAGGTCGCCATGATGAGGGAGACGGCGGCGCCGAAGGTGAGGGCGCTGTTCCCGCCCACGCCCTGGTAGTCGAGGACGGTCGCGAGGTCGTGGTCCCTGGAGACGATCACCAGGGCTATCAGGCCGACGAGGATGAACAGCGGGGCGGCGACCGCGCCCAGCCAGGACAGGGCGCGGATGCCGAGGAACGTGATCGCGACGAAGGCGACCCCGGCGACGGCGGCGACGAGTTGTTCGTGCCAGCCGAAGGCCTGGTGCAGGGTGGCGCCCGTGGCACCGGTGTTGAAGGCGAACCACCCGACGACGACCGTCGCGAGGAACCCTGAGGCGACGACGTAGCCGACCCTCCCGAAGGTCTTGGTCGCCTGGAGGGAGAAGCTCTCGCCCGTGCTGCCGGCCCGGTGACTGAGCAGACCGACGTAGACCAGCATCACCAGGTTCGCGGCGACGATGGCGGCAAGACCGCGCCAGAAGCCCATCAGCGCGACGACGATCCCGCCGGGGACGGCGTTGGTGAGGATCATGGGGAATCCGAACCACACGGCCGACACGGTGAGAAGGGACTTGCGACTCTCCGTCGGAACGGGAGTGTGCTCGTACTCCGGGTCCAGCTCGAGCCCCGCGTGGGCGGTGTCCGCCGTGGCGGGATCGCGTCTGTTCATCGTGGCCTCCGTGGGTGGGCCGGCGCGCCGTCAGGCGACCGTGCGGGCCAGGGCTGTGGCGGCCTGCTCGAAGACCGCGGCGGGCGGGTGGGTGATCCCGGCGCCGATCATCCCGATGCCCGCCGCCTTGTGAGCGATGGCCGTGTTGATGACCGGCAGGATCCCCGTGGAGAGGACCTTGCGGACGTCGATACCGGTGGGGATGCCCTGGAAACCCAGGGCGGGGATGGTGACGTTCGGGTTCTGAGCCGTCGTGATCTCACCCATGTCCCGGGTGAAGGCGACGGCCTCCTGCACCGTTCCGCCGACGAGCGCGACGATGGCGGGCGCGGTCGCCATCGCGAAACCGCCGAAGCCGTACGTCTCACTGATCGCGCTGTCACCGATGTCCAGACCGGCGTCCTCGGGCTTGAACCCGGCGAACATCGGCCCGACCACCGGCTGGGCCGGGCCCGTGAGCCACTGGTTCCCGGGCAGGCCGCTGACGCGGAGACCGAACTCGACGCCGTTGCGGGCCATCGTGGTCACGATCGTCGAACCCTCGATGCCGTGAGCGGCGTCCATGGCGGCCTTGGCCATCGCGAGCCACGTCGGTCCGGAGAAGTAGTCCGAACTGGCGATGAAGTCGAAGACTTCCTTCTTCTGCCGGGTGGTGAAACCCGTCTGGAGCAGGGCGGGAGTCAGGGCCTGCGTGAGGAGCAGGGTGCCCGCGATGTTGCGGTTGTGGCACTCGTCGCCCATGTGCAGTGCCTGGGAGAGCAGGAGACGCAGGTCGACGGGGCCGCCGATCTCCATGGCCTCCTTGAGCATGGGGCCGAGGACGTCCCGCATCCAGACCAGGCGCTCGACGACGCTCTCGTCGTTCGCCCCCATGCGAAGGATCTTCGCCATCTGCTCGGAGAGGTTGGTGAAGGCGGTGTTGCCATGGGTCTCGTTGCGGACGATGTGCATGTACATCGACGCGGACGTGACACCGGCCATCGAACCGACGCAGTCGTGTTCGTGGCACGGCGAGAAGGTGATCTCGCCGGAGGCCGCGAGCCGTTCGGCCTCGTCGAGGTCGCGCGCCAGGCCCTCGAACACGAGGGCTCCGGTGACGGCTCCCTTCATGGCGCCCGCCATCCGGTCCCAGGTGATCGGCGGCCCGGCGTGCAGGATCGTCGTCGGCGTCATCCCGGGCACCACGTCGATGGCACGGCCGAAGCCGACCAGCATCGGACGGGCGCCGATGATGCGGTCGACGGCTTCGGCATTGGCCGCCTCGGTCCGCTCGGCGACGCGCGGGTCCTCCAGCGCGTCGAGAGCCGCGAGGACCTCGGGGCTGCCGCTGCCCGGCGGAGTCCAGTCGAGGGTCGACACCTGCGCGCCCTGGGCGGTGATGTCCCGGTCGAACATGGCCAGTCCGACGTTGATGACGCTGAGGTCGCTGTTGAAGAGGCTGGTGGCCTGAGTGCTCATGCGCGGTGTGCCTTCCGGGCGGTCTCACGGGCGAAGCGGCCCGTCTCGGTGCTGCTGCGGGTGACGGTGACTCCGGCGGCCTCCAGGGCCGCGACCTGCCCGGCGAGGCCCGGGGTGTCGAGGTCGGTGCCCAGGACGTAGCCCACGATCTCCAGATGACGGCCCGCGTCGGAGGCGATCTTCCGGGCCTGCACGATGGCGGGGAGCGTCACCCCGACCGGGTCCTCGTGAGCGCCGAATCCGAGAACGAAGTCCATGACGACGACGGCGACTTGGGGGTCCTCGGCCTCCTGGAGCAGGCGTGCGAGACGCAGCGACGGGTCGATCATCGGGTGCGGGCGGCCGTTGGTGAACTCGTCGTCGCCGAAGTCGAGGAAGGTGTGTCCGACGCTGGGACTGTCTGCCGTAAGACGGCGCGCGGGGTCCTTCTGGATGTTGCTCCACACGTTGTCGCTGACTTCGAGCAGCGCGTACATCGACTCGTCGCACAGGGTCCCGCCGCAGAACAGGCCGCGCACATAACGCTGTTCAGGAGCGAGCCGGGCACATACCTCGTCCACCTGCTCGGTGGCCGGCACCTCGACGGCCGCGTCGGCGTCGACCCCGAGACGGACCGCCTGGAGCGCAGCGTCCTGGGTGCTCGCGGCGAAGTGCCCGCCGGCCGCGGTCACTGCCTCCTCTGACCCGCCGACGAAATAGACAACCACGGGCTTGCCCGCTTCCGCGATCTCGGCCAGCACCTTGTCCCGTACCGCCGGGGCAGGCGGCTTGGACACGAGGACGATCACACTGGTCCCGGGATCGGCGGCCAGAGCGCGGATCCCGTCGATCATCATGATGCCGCCGACCTGCTCACTCAGATCGCGGCCGCCCGTGCCGATGAGCTGCGAGATGCCCGCGCCCAGCGCATGGATACGGACACTGACCTCCTGTGCGCCCGTGCCGGATGCCGCGACGAGACCGACGGTGCCGGGCCGCACGGCGTTCCCGAAGCACAGCGCGACATTGTTGATGATCGCGGTGCCGCAGTCGGGTCCCATCATGAACAGGCCCTTGCTGTGGGCGAGTTGCTTGAGGCGGACCTCTTCCTCGATGGGGACGTTGTCGCTGAAGACCATCACGTGCAGGCCGTTCTCCAGCGCCTTGCGTGCCTCACGGCCCGCGTACGCGCCGTTGACCGCGACGATAGCGAGGTTCGCCTCGGGGATGCCGCGCGCGGCGCTGTCGACCGTCCGGTGGGTGACCGTGTCCGCACCGATGTCCGCACCGCTCGCACGGGGCGCCTTCTGTACGAGGAGCGCCTCGACCTCCGCGAGCAGCGCTGTCCGATCGGCTCCCTCGCCCGCCTCCACGACGATCATGAGATCCCCGGTGCCCGCGGCACTGAGATCCGTCGTGAGGAGTCCGAGGCTGCTCAGCACGCCCTTGTTCATCTCGGTGCCCATGGCGACGAACGCCTGTTCCACGCCGGGCAGTTGATTCGCCCGGGTCGAGACGGACATCAGGGACACCGAGTCGAAGTAGGTGTTCTTCTTGACGACTGCTGTGCTGCTCACAGCGAACCTCGCAGTTCTTTCTCCAGGCGAAGCCCGGTCACGAGACCGGACAAGATGTCGGTGCCGGACGTGTGGCCGATGGCCAGTACGTGCCGGACCGGCGTACGGATGGTCTGTGTCACGTGTGCCTCGCTTCCGCCGGAAGGGCGGGCCAGCGCGTGCAGGACGTCGAGCAGTGAGGCGCGGGCGCGTCCGGCCAGGGCCTCGTCGAGCGTGGCGACGCTCAACCGCGTGGTGCGTCCCGGATGTTCACGCAGGACGTCTTCAAGGGCGCGCGCGAACGGGCCGAGCACGCTATCGGGGAGCGCGGACAACAGGGCGGGCGCGGTCAGGAAGTCGTCGCCCGCGGGTGTCAGTCCGGGGCCGAGTCCGAGGAGTGACAGGATGCCGCGGCGCAGGCCGGCGCCGTCCCTGGACTTGATCGCGCACACGAGGAGGTCCTGCCCGTCGGCGAGTGCCCGGGTGACGGCCACCTCCATCGAAGACGCGGTGGTGGTCGGGCCGAGCATGCCGCCGCGTGAGCCATGGGCCCGTACCAGCCGGTCGAGCGCCGAGGCGGCGGCAGAGAGGTCGACCGGGACGAGCTCCGCGAGCGACGGAAGAATGGGATGCCATTCATCTGCGCCTTCCGTGTGCACGCGCAGGCGTCCGCCCGCGGTGCGGACAGTGATGACCCCAGGAGCGAACTCCACGGTTCGACCCGCCGAGATACCCCTGTCCGACCAGCTGTCCGCATCGGTGACGAGCGTCCGGGGAGCGTCGCCGCCGCTTCGTGCCGTGAGGGCGATGAGCCTGTCATCAGGCGTCAGCACATTGACAGTCCGGTGGTAGACGCCTTCGACGACGCCCTGCCCGCGGAGCGCGCGCAGGTGCTCGATCACCGCCGCGTCACCGGAAACGGCGCGCACATCAGTGGCCGTGCGCAGAGAAGTCACTGCACCCTCCTCGCCCTCACCGTGCCCATGGGGCGTGATGGGTTCCCTTCAACGTTCACTCACTGGTATACCATTTGGCAATGGGGAAGCGAACACGTCTGTGGAGGGAATCCATGCGCATCGTCGTGGCTCTCGGAGGCAACGCGCTGGCCCGTCGGGGGGAACCGATGACGGCCGACCATCTGCGCGCGAACGTGAGGTCCACGTGCGAGGCGCTCGCCGGCCTCGCCCGTCAGCACGAGCTCGTCATCACGCACGGGAACGGACCCCAGGTGGGGCTCCTGGCTCTGCAGAACCTCGCCTACCAGGACGTGGCCGCGTACCCGCTGGACATCCTCGGCGCGGAGACACAGGGCATGATCGGTTACGTCATCCAGCAGGAGCTCTCCAACGCTCTCGCGGGAGAGCGCGAGGTGGCGGCGGTCGTCACGACCACCGAGGTCGACGAGGCGGACCCGGCGTTCGGGCACCCGACGAAGCTGATCGGTCCCCAGTACACCGCGCAGGACGCCGCGGAGGCTGCGGCCGAGTACCGGTGGACGATCGCGCGCGACGGTGCCGCGTTCCGGCGTGTGGTGCCGTCGCCCGCCCCTCGGCGCATCGTCCAGGCACCGCTCGTGCGCATGCTCCTGGAGAACGGCCGGCTCGTCGTCTGCGTCGGCGGGGGAGGTGTGCCCGTGAAGATCGACGGCAAGGGCCGTCAGACGGGCATGCAGGCCGTGGTGGACAAGGACCTCGCCAGCGCGGCTCTCGCAGCCGAACTCAAGGCGGACATGCTGGTCATGCTCACGGACGGCGGCTACGTCAGCGAGAACTGGGGGACACCCGAGCAGCGGGACATCCTGACCGCATCGCCGGAGGCGATCTCCCGGCTGGCCTTCGCCGAGGGGTCGATGAAGCCGAAGGTCGATGCCGCGGTGCGGGTCGCGCAGGCCGGCGGGCGCGTGCTCATCGGCCCGCTCGAACGGATCGACGACCTGCTGGAGCGTCGTGTGGGCACGGAGATCCGAACCGATGTCGCCGAGGGGATCGTCTTCGCCTGAGCCGACGAGGCATTTCTCTTCTATTTCTTCCCTTCTTCTCTTCGTCAATCGCTGCGACTTCTGCTTCCCTGCCCATTTCCCACCCCTTGGGAATTGCGGAGAGAAGTATTTGCGCACGCATATACGCGGGTAGATCGGTGGCCTGCCAGCGTGGCCGTCGGGACCGCTGCCAGCAGGAGCAGGGCGAGGGGGATCCAGATGGCCGAGGTGAAGCCGTGCAGAGTGGCGGCTCGCCGGCTCCCGTGGAAGGCGGCTGCCGCGCTCGCCGCCACCGTGTTGAAGATGGCCGATCCGATGGAACCGCCCATCTGCTGTGCGGAGTTGACCGTCGCCGAGGCGATGCCGGAGTCGTGCGCGGGCACGTCGGAGGTGGCGCCGGTCATGATGGCCAGGAAGCTGCCGCCCATGCCGACGCTGAAGGTGATCAGCGCAGGGAGGACGTTCGCGGCGTACGTGGAATCCGGTTCCAGGAGCGTGAGCTGGAACAGTCCGCAAGCGGAGATGCACAGGCCGGCCGTCATCATCACGCGCGGCCCGAACCTGGGCAGCAGGCGGGTGCCGAGCTGGGTCGCCGTCGCGGTGGTGACGAGGCTGATGGGCAGGAAGCCCAGGCCGCTGGCCAGCGCGGACCAGTCCAGGACGGTCTGCAGGTAGTACGTGAGATAGAGCGAGACGGACAGCTGGCCCGCCATCAGAGCGCCACCGGCCAGCAGTGAGGCGACCCGGCGCCGGTCGCGCATCAGCCGCGGAGGCAGCAGCGGGGCGGCGGCCCGGGTCTGCCACCAGGCGAACGCCGTCAGCAGGACGGCTCCGGTGAGCAGCACGCCGAGTACACCAGGAGACGTCCACCCCTGAGCCTCCGCCTGGCTGCACGCGTACACCACCGCCGTCAGACCGCCGCACCCGAGCACCGCGCCCGCGATGTCGATACGGCCGGTGAGGCGCTGGGCGTGATCACGCGGAGTCCACAGCGTGCCGAGCAGTGCGAGGAGGGCGATGGGTACGTTGACCAGCAGGCACCAGCGCCAGCCGAGCCACTGCGTGAGCAACCCGCCCAGGACGACGCCGAGGGAGGCGCCGGCCCCGCCGAGTGCACCGAAGACGGCGATGGCCTTGCGGCGTTCGCGCAGATCGGTGAAAGCCGTGGTCACCAGGGCGAGGGCCGAGGCCGCCAGAAGCGCGGCGAAGGCGCCCTGCACGGCACGGGCGGCGAACAGGGCCTGTGCCGTGGGGGCGGCCCCCGCCGCGGCCGAGGCGACCGCGAAACCGAGCAGGCCCGAGGCGAAGACGCGCCCCCGCCCCGCGTGGTCGGCGATGCGGCCGGCGAGCAGGAGCAGCCCGCCGAACGCGACCGTGTAAGAGGTGACGACCCAAGGCCGGTCGCCGTCCGCCATGCCCAACTCGCTCTGCATGGACGGCAAGGCCACGTTCACGATGGTGCTGTCCAGCAGGATCATCAGCTGGGCCAGGCCGAGGACGCACAGCGCCCACCAGCGCCGGGGATCCGGAAGCTGTTCCTGAGGGGTGCGCGGTGACGGTGGAGGGGCGGGCATGGAGATTTTGTATACCAAAACATGGTCGAACGTAAAGGTCACAGCCCTGGATCGGTCATGACTGCTGCACTGGTATGCAGGATGACCCTCTGTGGGCGCTGTGCGTAGCAAGGCGTGGGCCGAAGGGGCGGCAAGGAGCTCGCCGAAGGGGCGGCATCGCGCGGAAACAATTTGCTCACGCAATCTTCACCGCGTGAGAGATGTCACGGTGGAGTGCTGTGCGGTGTCGAATAAATTCTGGGCAGCCACCTATTGACCGCCACTACCACCGGCCGTAATCTCCCGTTCCGAAACAAGGAAAAATTATTCCGCGATACGGAAATGCCGGGAGTATGTCATGGCCGCCGTACACGAAAAGCCCCCCACCGCTGCGGTCGACGGGGAACCCCGGACGAGCCCCGGGTTGTACAGCCCCGACCTCGCCCCCACCAAGAAGGAAGGACGCCGCTGGGGCGCGTACAACGTCTTCACCCTCTGGGGCAACGACGTGCACAGCCTCGGCAACTACGCTTTCGCGATAGGCCTGTTCGCCCTGGGGATGAGCGTCTGGAACATCCTCGTCGCCTTCGTGATCGCGTCGGCGCTGCTCTTCCTGCTCCTGACCCTGTCGGGGTACATGGGGAACAAGACGGGCGTCCCGTTCCCCGTCATGAGCCGCATCGCGTTCGGCGTCAAGGGAGCGCAGATCCCGGCCATCGTCCGTGGTGTCGTGGCCATCGCGTGGTTCGGCATCCAGACGTACCTGGCGGCGTCCGTCCTGGGAGCGCTCGTCAAGGTGCTCTTCCCCGGGCTGAGTTCACTCGACGAGAACTCGATCCTCGGGCTGTCGACCCTGGGCTGGGCGACGTTCCTGACCCTGTGGGTCGTTCAGGTCGTCATCGTCAGCTACGGCATGGAACTCATCCGCAAGTACATGGCGTTCGCGGCACCCACGATCCTGATCACGATGTCCGCGCTGGCGATCTGGATGTTCATCCGCGCCGACGGCTCCATCGCCCTGTCGACCGGTCACGCGCCGAGCGGCGTGGACATGTGGCGTCAGATCTTCGAGAGCGCCGCCCTCTGGGTCGTCATCTACGGCACGTTCGTGCTCAACTTCTGCGACTTCACGCGCTCCGCCAAGAGCCGCCGGGCGATCGTGCGAGGCAACCTCGTCGGCATCCCCGTGAACATGCTCTTCTTCGCCGGCATCGTGGTCGTGCTCAGCGGGGCCCAGTTCAAGCTGAACGGTGAGGTCATCACCGGGCCCGAGGACATCGTGCGCTCGATCCCCAACACGTTCCTGATGGCGGCGGCCTCACTCGCGTTCATCACCCTCACCATCGCGGTGAACCTCATGGCGAACTTCGTGGCGCCCATCTACGCCCTCGTCAACCTCTTCCCGCGCACGCTCAACTTCCGTCGCAGCGGCGTGGTGAGCGCCGTCATCGGCCTGGTCATCCTGCCGTGGAACCTCTACGACAACCCGACCGTCGTGAACTACTTCCTCGGCGGCCTCGGAGCACTGCTCGGCCCCATCTTCGGTGTCGTCATGGCGGACTACTGGCTGGTCCGCAAGACCCGCGTGAACGTCCCCGACCTCTACACCGACGACCGGCAGGGCGACTACTTCTACCAGCGCGGGTTCCACATGAAGGCCATCGCCGCCTTCGTCCCCGCCGCGGCCGTCGCCGTCGTCATCGCACTGGTCCCCACCTTCAAGTCCGTGTCCGGGTTCTCCTGGTTCATCGGTGCGGCCCTCTCCACCGTCGTCTACCTGGTCCTCGCCGACCGGAAGAAGCCGACCAGCGACGTCGATGGTGAGGCCATCGCGGTCGACGCCGGCTGACGACCCCGCGCCCTCCACGGGCCCCGCACCACCTGCGCACCACCCGCGTACCACCTTCGGCCCAGGCCGACCCCAGCAAGAAAGCCCAGAAATGCGCATCCTCGTCGTCAACGTCAACACCACCGCCTCGATGACCGAGAGCATCGGCGCACAGGCCGCCGCCGTCGCCTCACCGGGAACGGAGATCGTGCCGCTCACACCGCCGTTCGGTGCGGAGTCCGTGGAGGGCAACTACGAGAGCTACCTCGCGGCCGTCGCCGTGATGGAGGCGGTCCGCTCCTACCCGCACCCCTTCGACGCGGTCATCCAGGCCGGGTACGGCGAGCACGGACGGGAGGGGCTCCAGGAACTCCTCGACGTCCCGGTCGTCGACATCACGGAAGCCGCCGCGAGCACGGCGCAGTTCCTCGGGCACCGCTACTCCGTGGTCACCACGCTGGACCGGACCGTGCCGCTCATCGAGGACCGGCTCAAGCTCGCGGGCCTCGCGGACCGCTGCGCTTCGGTGCGGGCCAGCGGAATGGCCGTACTGGACCTGGAGAGCGACGAGGAAGCCGCCGTCGAGGCCATCGTGGAACAGGCGGCCCAGGCCGTCGAACGCGACAAGGCCGAGGTGATCTGCCTCGGCTGCGGCGGCATGGCCGGCCTCACGGAACAAGTGGTCCAGCGCACAGGCGTCCCCGTGGTGGACGGCGTCGCGGCGGCCGTGACCATCGCCGAGTCCCTCGTCCGCCTCGGCCTGTCCACCTCGAAGGTACGCACCTACGCGGCGCCGCGCCCCAAGGCCATCAAGAACTGGCCGCCGCAGGCCGCATGACCCCTGGGCAGCCCCGGGCCGGTCGCTTCGCGCGGTGGCGACCGGCACCCGGATGCTGAACCACCGCTGCCGACGCATCTCCTGGCGGGTGCTTCAGGCGGGCGTACCGGCCATGCTCCATGGTGCCTGCGGGAGCACCTCGCCGGTCTCGAGCAGCGACTTGAGGTTCGCCAGGACGGCCGGCCATCCCTGCGAAATGCCGTTCAGCATCTCCGAGTTGGCGAGTTTCTCGTGTGTCACGGTGAGCCGGACGATGTCCTCGTGCGGCTCGACAAGGAAGGTGACGACGGAGGGCTCGCGAGGCGGCTGGGCGTCCGGGGTGTCCTCGAACGTGATGACCAGACGCGTCGGCGGCTCGGCCTCGAGTACCTGACCGACGACATCCACGGCCCCCGATCCGTCGACGCGGCGGTGCTCCCAGGCCGAGCCCGGCTGCCAGTCGGAGACATTGGCGTGTCCCCAGTAGCGCGCTGTGAGGTCTGCGTCCGTCAGGGCCTGCCACACCTGCTCCGCACCGGCCCGGATGTAAGTGACGTAGACGTAGGACGGTACGGATGCTGATCCGTTGGTCATGGCGTACTCCTCTGCCTGGTTCTTGATGGCACTGATCGCTTGCAGGCGGGGCTTGTCGAACTCGGAGATCCAGCGTTCCTCGATCTCGTGGATCGGAGCCGGGTTCAGGTAGTGAAGCCGTTCGCGTCCGCGCCGGACGACGGTCACGAGATTGGCCCGCTCCAGGATGTCGAGATGCTGGGTGGCCGACTGGCGTGCCATGTCCAGGCGCTCGCACAGCTCGCGCAAGGTCTGGCCGTTGTGCTCGCGCAGACGGTCGAGCAGCCGCCGCCGGGTGGGGTCGGCCAGTGCTTTGAAGACCGGGTCCATCGCTGTCGCTTCGAGGCTCACCCTTCGATTATGCAGGCAATCACCTGCATAATGCCAGCGGTCGTGAGGAGAGGGTTCATGTGCGGCTGGTGTGCCTGGTGCGACCGGTGCACTGGTCGTCGGCCGGGTCAGAGGTCGGCGGGAGAGTGCGCTTGCGTGGGTGTGGCGGCGGGCTCGGTGGTGGCGCGCGGGCGTGCGTGAACGCCGCGCCGACCCGCCATCCGGCACCCGAGGCAGTCCGCATGTCCATCGCGAGCCGCACGGTCCCGGCCCCTGAGGTCGGAAGACCGTGGTCCCGGCGGCTTGCCCCAGCCCGCCAGGTGCAGGCCCCATGCGACCAGCGCCGCCGAGGCCAGGACGCAGATCCCGAGCCAGATCCCCGGGCGCCATCCGCAGATGCCGAGGCCGGTGATGGCGGCCCCGGCCGTGGCGACGGCGAAGCCCGCCCACCCCGCGATGGTGTGTCCCTCGTCGTGCCGGTGTGCGTGGAGAGGCCCGTTCGGATGCCGCCTCTCCGGTCGCCCGTCCAGACGTCCGCCCATGTGCCCGTTCAGACGTCCGTCGAGCTGCCCGGCCTGTTGCCCGCTCTGCTGTCCGCTCATGGGTTGAGGGCCTCCTTGGCTTCCTCTATTTGTTGAGCAAGTGCTCAAGAAGGGAACGTAGCATGAGTTCTTGAGCGGGCGCTCTAGAATGGCGGGCATGAGCAAGGCACGAGGGCGTCCGCGCACGTTCGACCGGGACGCGGCGCTGGAGGCGGCCGTCCGGCTGTTCTGGGAGCGCGGTTTCGAGGCGACTTCTCTGGGTGAGCTGACGGCGGCGATGGGCATCCGCCCGGGCAGCCTCTATGCGGCGTTCGGCGACAAGAAGACGCTCTTCAGGGAGGCCGTCGAGGTGTACGGGCGGTCGCCGGTGGGCTCCTTCCCGGCGCGTGCGCTGGCCGAGGAACCGACGGCTCGCGGGGCCGTGGCCCGGATCCTGCGTGAGGCGGCGGCGGTCTACGCGGATCCGTCGCACCCGGCGGGTTGCCTGGCCATCAGCGCGGCCACCAACGTCACCGTGCAGGACGAGGAGATCGCGAAGTTCCTGCGCGACGTGCGCAACGCGGGCCTGGCCGCCATCGAAGAACGGCTGTGCCGGGGCAAGGAGGAAGGGGAGCTGCCGACTCGGACCGATGCGTCGGCTCTGGCGTCCTACTTCGCCACGATCGTGCAGGGACTTTCGCAGCGCGCACGGGACGGGGCCGACACGGACGAGCTGTCCCAGGTGGCTGAGCTGGCGATGGCCGCGTGGCCGAGCGGGGATTGACGGTCGTACCGCTGACGGTCGTACCGCTGAGGCAACGGGACGCTTTCTGTGCCGAGTGCCCCGCACTCAAGGCCATCAAGGTCAACGCGGAGGTACAGGTCGGTTGCCGCCCAGCTGCTCGCGCAACACCGTGCTGAGGGTGGTGGTTTCGCGTCCGATCAGGTCGGCGAGTGTCGGGTCGACCGTCGCGAATTCGCCGGCTCGGCTGGCGGTGAAGACGCCGAGCAGCTGATCGGCCGTCCCGGCGGGGACGCCATGGCCCACGAGCTGCTCGCGGAACGTGTCATCAGGGGTCGTGATCCTCTTGACGCTACGGCCGCCGACTTCGGCCGCGATGCCGGCGATGTCGTCGAAGGTGAGCGCCTGCGCGGCGGTGAGCGGCGGCGTCGGGCCGTCGAAGCGGCCCTCGTCGGCCAGGACGGCGGCGGCCGCGTCGGCGAGGTCGGCGTGCGAGGTCCAGCTCACCGGCCCGTCCGCCGGGAGTTCGACTTCTCCCGACTCCAGCCCGTGCCCCAGGAACTGCAGCGCGCTCGTGGCGTAGAAGCCATTGCGCAGCGAGGTGTACGGCACGCCGCAGGTCCGCAGGGTTTCCTCGGTGGCGGCGTGGTCACGGCACGGCTCGAACTGAGACGTGGGGCTTGCGCCCATGTGGCTGGTGTAGAGGATGCGTCGGGCGCCCGACGCGACGGCCCCCTCGACGGCCGCGCGGTGCTGCCGCACCGCTTCCTCGCCCATCTTGTCGACGGACACGATGAGCACTTGCGAGGCGCCCTCGAAGGCGTGCGCGAGGCCGGCGGCGTCGCTGAAACTGCCTTGCCGTACGCGCACCCCGCGGTCCGCGAGGTCCTGGGCCTTCTGCGGGGTGCGGACGCTGACGCCGATCCGGTCCGCGGGTACGCGTGTCAGCAGGCTCTCGACGATCCGGCGCCCGAGCCGGCCGGTGGCTCCGGTCACGATGATCATGGTTCACTCCCATGTGTGGTTCCAGTGGAATCGCATTTAGCGTATCACTGATACTAACGATGGTATCGCTCGTGCTGTATCGTTGATATATGTCACCACGTTCACGAGGTGGCCGTGACGCGGCCACCGTCGAATCCGGGACGGCACCCACGGAGCGCGAGGAGCCTCGGCAGCTGGTGATCGAGGCTGCCGCCGACCTGCTGGCGCGCGAGGGTCGCGACGCGGTCACGACGCGCGCCGTCGCCGTCGCGGCAGGTCTGCAACCACCCGCCATCTACCGGCTGTTCGGCGACAAGGACGGGCTGCTCGAAGCGGTGGCCGAGCACGGCTTCGCCAAGTTCCTCGCGAGCAAGACCGTGGTTCCCCCTCCGCAGGACCCCGTCGAGGACCTGCGGGCCGGCTGGGATCTGGCCGTCGAGTTCGGACTGGACAACCCGGCGTTGTACACGCTGATGTACAGCGAGCCCGCCCCGGCCCGCTCGTCGGCCGCGTTCGAGGCGGGCATGAAGATCCTCATGGGGCGGATCCGGCGGCTGGCCGCTGCCGGATGGCTCCGGGTCGACGAGGAGCTCGCCGCCATGATCATCCACGCCACGGCGCGCGGCGCGGTCCTCACCTGGCTTTCGCTGCCCGAAGACCGGCGCAATCCGGCCCTGTTGACGACGCTTCGGGAGTCCATGGTCGCCGCCGTGACCAACCAGGAACCGGCTGTGCAGTCCGCGGGCCCCGCCGGCGCCGCACGCGCCC
Organism: Streptomyces sp. NPDC090032; assembly: GCF_044748025.1. Taxonomy (NCBI): domain Bacteria; kingdom Bacillati; phylum Actinomycetota; class Actinomycetes; order Kitasatosporales; family Streptomycetaceae; genus Streptomyces; species Streptomyces sp. NPDC090032. Next base: position 26,727 of record NZ_JBIVFF010000015.1, read on the forward strand.
TGCGTGCCGCCCTGCCCGAACAGACGATCCTCAGCGGGGCGGAACAGCACCTGCTGGCCGAGTGGCTGGGGCGTCTGGCCGCCGACGGCTGAGCCCCTCGATAGGCCGTGGGTGGCAAAGTTCACCGCCCCCGCTGGTGCCTGTCGCCAGGTCACCCGCACCGGACCGCACAATCGCCCCTGTCAGGACGCATGGGCGTGTGCGAGCGGCACGCGGCACCGAGAGGAACGACCGATGGACGCAGCAGAATCTCCGCAGCGCAGAGTTCTCCTGGCCGGCGTACTTGCGAGCGCCACGGTCGCGCTCGCTGGGTGTACACCGACCAACGCCGTCACGGCGCCGTCAAGCACAGCGCCGTCAGGTACAGCGTCGTCAAGCACAACGCCGATGCCGCCGCCGTCCACGCCCGCGGCGGCTTTCGCGAGACTGATGGAAGGCAACAAGCGCTGGGTGAGTGGAGACCTCCAGCACCCCGACCGGGATCCGGACCGGCGTGAGTTCGTGGCTCAACAGCAGGAGCCGTACGGATCGGTCCTTTCGTGCATCGACTCCCGCGTACCGCCGGAACTCCTCTTCGACACCGGGCTCGGCGACCTTTACGTGATGCGCACGGGCGGGGAAGCGGTCGGGCCGGTGGTCATCGGCTCCGTCGAATACGGGCCCATGACGAGCGGCACCCCACTCGTCGTGGTGCTCGGCCATCAGCGCTGCGGAGCCGTCAAGGCGGCGTACGAGTCCCTGCGTGACGACAAACCGCTGCCGGGCAACTTGCAGGCGATCGTCAAGGCTCTCGAGCCGGCCTACCGACAGGCAGTCCGCCAGGGCGGTGCCGACCCCGTCGAGACCATGGCCCGCGCCCAGGTCACCCTCACCGCCACCGATCTGCGCACCAACAACGACCTCGCCCCCCTCGTGAAAAAGGGAGAGCTCGCCGTGGTCGGCGCCTACTACTCACTCGACACCGGCAAGGTGGAGGTCCTGACCGGCGCCCCTTCCTGAACCACTCATCGGGCCCGCTCGTCAGCCGGTGAAGAAGTCGATCATGCTGTACGGTGCCCGGTCCTCGAGGCAGAGCGCTATGAGCACGTGCGCATCCGCGGCTTCCGACTCGCTGCGCGGGAACATCGCTTCTTCGTAGGCGGGGAGTACCGCTTCGAGGTCGTCGGGGTGCGCGGCGATGTCCTTCCCGAGCTCGGCGCCGTCGAACATGGCCAGGTTCGCGCCCTCGCCGGACGGTGGCATCAGGTGCGCGGCGTCACCGAGGAGCGTCACCCCGGGCACGCGGTCCCACCGGTGTCGGTCCGGGAGCGTGTGGATCGCGCGTGGGACGGGTGACATCTCGCCGTCGGTGATGAGCGCGGTGGCCTTGGAGCCCACCCCTCGAACTCGGCCGCGATGCGGGCGGTCGCGGTGGTGGTGTCGGTGAAGTCGATGCCGGTGATCCACTCGGCGGGGCGATTCAGCTGGACGTACCGTGCGCTGTCCGAGCGCCTCGCCACCGGGCCCGGGGCGATCTACTGGCATGTCGCGGGCAAGGGTGAACTCCTCGGCGCCGCCACTGACGCCGTCCTGGCCGGCGCCGTGACCGTCGGCGCCTCCGATGCAACGCCGCAGGACGCGATCCGCTCCCTCGCGCTCGGCGTGTTCGACGACCACCCGTGGATCGGCACTCAACTCGCCCGCGCCCCAGGGCAGTCGCCGATGCCGCGGGTCTTCGAAAACATCGGGCGCCAGGTCCAAGCGCTCGGAGTGCCGGCCGCCGCCCAGTTCAACGTCGCGTCCGCGCTGTGGAACTACATCCTCGGGGTGGCCGGACAGAACGCGGCCAACGCCCGCCCGGTCCGGCCGGAGACGGACCGCACCGAGTTCCTGAACGCCGTCTCAGCCGTATGGGCAGACCTCGATCCCGACGAGTACGCGTTCACCCGTGGCGTCGCGGGCCGGCTGCGCGATCACGACGACCGAACCGAGTTCCTCTCCGGCATCGACCTCATCCTCACCGGAATCACCGCCGGTCGATAGCCGACCGGCCGGCCGCAGGCCGTCGCGGGCGAGGGTGCCTGCACGCGGCAGGTGGTCCGAGTGGCCCCGCTATTCCCTGGCGTCGAGGTCGGTCGCCACGAGCGCGGCCAGTTCGTCGATCGCGGCGTCCGCGCCGTCGCCTTCGGCGGCGAGCACCACGGAATCACCGTGCTTGACCGCGAGCGCGAGCACGGACAGCAGGCTCCGTGCGTCGACCGGGCTCTGCCCCTCACGGCCCACCGTCACCTTGACCGGCTGCTTGGCTGCGGCCTGGACGAAGACCGAGGCCGGGCGGGCGTGCAGACCGGTACGCGAACCGATGACGACTGTGCGCTGCGGCATGAGTTGACTCTCTCTCTGGAGGCGAAGGGCGGGAGGCCCTCCATGAATGTGGATTTGGATCCGTTTGATGTCTGGAACTCTGTGTTTTCCGGGATGCTACGGGGATGACGCAGTGAAGTAAACAGATACGGGCATGAAGAGTGGGCCCCGGCTGCCCTCGATCCCGTCCCGCATGACCCGGGCGGTCTACGCCACCGGGAGGTGCTGGACGGATCGGGGAAGGAACGGAAGATGCGTCTGTTACCCGAGCGGCTTCTGAAGCTGCTGAGCCGCGTCCCGAATGGCCGTCGGCTCGTGAAACGGCTGCGGCACCCGGTCGCTGTCCAGACGCTGCGGGCCACCGCCGCATCGACGATCGCCTACGTCATCGCCTTGCACCTCAGCCGCGAACCGGTCCCGCTGACCGCGCCCCTGACCGCTCTCCTGGTCGTGCAGGTGACCCTCTACGCGACCGTGAAGATGAGCATCCGCCGCATCAACGCCGTGGTGGTCGGGGTGTTCATCGCCATCGGGTTCAGCGCCTTGGTGGGGCTCACCTGGTGGAGCCTGGCGCTGATCATCCTGTTCTCCCTCACCATCGGACCCTTCGTACGGGCGAACGAGTTCGTACCCGAGGTGGCGATCAGCGCCATGCTCGTACTCGGCGTCACCCAAGTGGCATCGAGCGCCTGGGACCGCGTACTGGAAACCCTGATCGGAGCCCTGACCGGCCTCGCCTTCAACCTCTTCTTCGCCCCGCCTCTGTGGGTGGACACAGCGGGCGACGCCCTGGAGGACCTCGCCCGGCGCATGCGCCTACTGCTCCTCGACCTGAGCGACCAGCTCGACGAAGAGACGCCCTGGCCGCTGGCTGCGGAACGACTCCACCAGGCACGCCGCCTGGATCAGGACATCGCCGACGTGGATGCCTCCCTGCGGCAGGCCGAGGACAGCCTCCGGCTCAATCCGCGCGTACGGGAAGGACGGCTGCATCGCGTGGTCCTGCGAACCGGCCTAGACACGCTCGAAATCTGCACCGTCGTCCTGCGCGTCATCGCCCGGACCCTCACCGACCTGGCCAAACAGCGTGAGGCGGAGTCGCTGCTCGACCCCGCGGTGTCGAACGCGATGCGGGATCTGCTCGGCCACGTCGCGGACGCGGTGGTCAGCTTCGCCGTGCTCGTCTCCACCGGAACCAGTTCGGAATCGGAGACGGCCGAGGGCCGCCTGGTCAGCCATCTCGCCGCCGCCGGAGCCCAGCGCGACCACGTCGCACGGCTGCTCCTGGATACCGTCCAGGACGACCCGAGAGAGTGGCAGCTGCAGGGTGCCCTGCTCACCGAGATCGACCGCATCCTCGCCGAACTCGACACGGACCACCGCACGCAGCGGCTGATGGAGGAATTGGACCGCAACGCTCAGCAACTGCACGAACGCTTCCCTGCACTCGCCGACGTGCTGAGATGGGCGCGCAGGCACCGGCCTCAGGTACGCAGAAAGCGCGCTTGACGGACGCGCGTGGGAGATGTGCGTGACGCAGGTGCGCGACGGACACGCGTCACGAAGACCAGACGTGGGCTAGGGCTGGTGGCCCGTGAGCGCGGCCTTGAGCTCGTCCAGCGATTCCCTGAGGAACTGCGACATCTCACGTTCCTCGGCCGTGCCGATCCAGCGCTCGAAGCCCACCTTGAAGACGGAGACCCCCGCCTCGGCGGTCAGGCTCGCGGCCGGCTCCGCCACACCGCGTCGGCGCAGGGTGTCGGCGAGCGCCGCCGACATCGAGGCGAGCTTGATGAGCTCACGCTCCTGAAGTTCCGCGTTCGCCATGATCACGGCCTGTCGCTGCCGCGCGAAGTCGCGGCGGTCGGTGAAGAACCCGGCGACGGTGTCGAGGCCCACGGCCACCGCGTCGATCGGCGCCGCGGACTTCGGGACGGCGGCGACCGCTTGCACGAGAGCCTCCTCCAGCTGGCTGGAGCCGGCGAACAGGACCTCGCGCTTGTCCGCGTAGTGCCGGAAGAAGGTGCGCTCCGTGAGCCCGGCACGCTTGGCGATCTCCGCCACGGTCGTCTGCTCGAACCCGCGCTCGCTGTAGAGCGCCAACGCCGCGTTCGCCAGACGCCCACGCGCGTTCGGCTCCCATCTACCCATGCGCAGATCCTACGTGATGACAGTGCCTGACATCAGGTGTAGCGTCGATGACAGGCACTGACATCACTAGGGCAGTTGCCTGCCATCGACTCTTTGGGGTTTCTCATGCGCATCTTCATGACCGGGGCTTCCGGCTGGATCGGCTCCGCCGTCGTTCCCGAACTCATCGACGCGGGGCACGAGGTCGTCGGGCTGGCGCGCTCCGACGCCTCCGCGGCCGCCCTCACCGCCGCGGGGGCGGAGATCGTCCGCGGCACGGTCGACGACCTGGACGTCCTGCGGGACGCGGCCGCCGTGTCGGACGGGGTGATTCACCTCGCCTTCAAGCACGACATCGCGTTCACCGGCGATTTCCAGGGAGCCGCCGAGGCAGATCGCCGCGCCGTCGACACCATCGGCGCCGCGCTCGCCGGTACCGACCGGCCCTTCGTCATCGCCTCCGGCCTGGCCGGCCTCGCACCCGGGCGGGTGGCGACCGAGCACGACATGGCCACGGCCGACGGTTCGCCGATCTCCATCCGCGTGACCACGGCTGATGCGGTGCTCGCACTTGCCTCGCGGGGCGTGCGCTCGTGTGTGGTGCGGCTCTCTCCCACCTGCCATGGCGACGGGGACAACGGCTTCATGGCGACGCTGGTCGCCACTGCCCGCGCCAAGGGCCTCTCCGGCTACCTCGGCGACGGCGCCAACCGCTGGCCGGCCGTCCACCGCCTGGACGCCGCCCACCTGTTCCGCCTCGCGGTCGAAAAGGCCCCCGCCGGATCGGTGCTGCACGGCGTCGCGGAGGAGGGGGTCGCGATCCGTGACGTCGCCGAAGTGATCGGCCGTCACCTCGACGTGCCGGTGACCTCCGTGGCTCCCGAGGACGCCGCCGAGCACTTCACCTGGCTCAGCGCCTTCATCGGGTTCGACGCCCCGGCGTCGAACACACTGACCCGCGAAGTGCTGGCCTGGGAGCCGACCCGGCCCGGACTTCTCGAGGACCTCGACAAGGGGCACTACTTCCAGGCGCCGACGACGACCGCCTGACCTCGTCACGCGCCCCGAGACCTCTACGCCCCTCATCTTCCTTACGGAGTGGGGCAGTTGGCCAGCAAGCGGATTTCGTCGTGGATTCGTTCGGCGAGCGGTTGTGCCAGTCGGCTGTGGTTGCCGTCGGTGATGGTGGTGACGACCGACGTGCTGCCGTGATGGGTGACGGTGACTGCGAGTGGGTGGCCGGGGCCGAGCGGCGGGAGGGCTGCCATCGCGGTGAGTCTCGCCGACCCGAGGGTCAGTTCGCCGGCGTGTGTGGACACGCTGCTGCAGAGGAGGGAGAAGTAGCGAGGTGAGTCGACGTAGCGGCTCGCTGCGCTGCTCAACGGGGTGATTTTGCGAGGTCGCGATGAGACCACCGCGGCTTGGGCGCGCGCCCTGGCCCCGATCGCGCCGCGCCGGATGAAGGAGTCGACGGCGGCGAGCCTCCGTTGCGCGTCCCGCTGCTGGGGGAGCGGAACCCGGACGGTGGCGTAATGGTTGCCGAGGAGTGGTGATTCCTCGTGGGTGCGTACGTCGACGGGGACCAGGGCGCAGATGCCGGGGAAGGCCGGCGCCGGGCGGCCGGTGAGGCCCGTCGATCGGAGGGCTCCGGAGGTGGCGGCCAGGAAGACCGCGTTGGTGGAGGCCCGTTCGGCGGACGCGGTGGGGCGCAATGCGGCGCGGGCGGCGTCGATCTCCTTGCGCGGTACCCGGCGGAAGGACAAGACACGGTCAGGGTCCACGGAGCCGTGAAAGGGCATTGGGCGGGCCTTGGGGAGCAAGTCGCCCAGAGCCCAGGCGAGTTGACGGACCCGGGAAGGGGCGTCAACTGCCGTAGGGCCACCGGCTCGCGGAGGATGCGGTGCGGCGGCCTCGTCGAACAGGGCGCGGAGCACCGTGGCGATCGACCTGCCGTCAAGCAGCGCGTGGTGGGTGCGGAACAGGAGAACGAAGCCCCCTGGGGTGGGGACGAGGTGCAGCTGCCACGGCGGACGGCGCGGGTCGAGTGGCCTGGTGAACAGTGCTGCGATGTGTACTTCGAGTCCGGCCGGGGCGACGTCGGGGCTTTCGACGATGTGGTGATCGGCCTCGAACTGCGGGCCGGTCGACCACGCCGGCCAGCAGTCGGCGGTGGGATGCACCGGGCTCGGCATCTGTCGTAGCCGCTGGTGGTGCGCGAGGCGGTCACCGGCCAGGCGGCGAAGGGCTGTCAGCGTGGGTGGGCGACCCTCGAACCAGGCGAGCAGCGCGGCGGTCATGTTGGAGCCGCCGCTGCTCTGCTGTCGGTGCAGCCAGGCGTCCAGCGGTGGCATGGCGGTGGCGGGGCCGGCGTTGTTGTGTTCTGGTGCGGCTGACGAGGTGGCGAGATGTGATGGCGGGGTTGGTCGGGTCATGGGGGGTCCTCAAGCCGATGATGGTGAGTGTCCTGCTCCGCTCGGCGCCTTCCGCGAGCGATGGGCGGAGCATGCGCCGGACGGCGGGGATCAGCCGAGCGCGGCGACCGCGCGTGCCACGGCCCCCGCCCCGTCCTCCTGCGCCAGCCGTACGGCCGCTGCCGCGGCGTTCCGCGACAGCGCGCGGTCCTGGGTCGTCCGGGTGAGCGCGTCGGTCAGCCGCGCGGCGGTCAGTTCGGTGCAAGGCACCGCCTCCGCGCTCACCCCGAGCTGGACCAGGCGGGCGGCCCACCAGGGCTGGTCGGTCATGACGGGGACGGGCACCGCCGGAACGCCCGCCCGCAGGCCGGCCGCGGTGGTGCCGGCGCCTGCGTGGTGGACCACCGCCGCCGTCTGCGGCATCAGCCAGCTGTGCGGGACCTCGCCGACGGTGATGACGTCGTCGTCGACCACCGACAGACCGGCCCAGCCCGACTGGACTACCCCACGCAGTCCCGCGCGCCGCAGAGCCCGCGCTGCGATCCCGCCGAGTTCCTCGGGGTCGCCGGGCATCATGCTTCCGAATCCGATGAGTACCGGGGGTGGTCCGGCGGCCAGGAAGTCCCTTACGAGGGTGGGTGGTTGCCAGTTCGGGCACTCGTGCGGCCACCAGTAGCCGGACACGTGCAGCCCTGGCCGCCAGTCCGCCGGACGGGGAACGACCCAAGGGCTGTAGCCGTGCCAGATCGGCCACTGGTTGCGCTCGCGGATGCCGCGCAGGCGATGGGCGCTGCGGTGGTCGACACCGAGGCGGGTGTGGACGGCGCGCATGGCCGTGCGGTACAGAGTGTCGAAGAGAGTGTTCCCGGCGTGGCCCCGCACGCGGTTCGTGCGGCCCGGGCCGCGCCAGGCCATCGTGCACGGGGAGAACTCGGCTGTGGGCACGTCGGGTTGAAGGAAGACACCCATGGCGGGAATGCGGTGATAGCGCGCGATGGCCGCGCCGATCGGGGCCGCGATGGTCGACAGCAGGATGAGGTCGGCCTTCGGATCCACTGCGGTGAGGAGGGCGTCCACCAGCGAGAGCATGGCCTGTTCGGTCGTCCGGACCAGTGACCGCAGGGACTTGAGTGTCTGGAGCTGGAGCGAACGAGGGGAACTGGGAGAGGCGCTTGATGGACGCGCCGCACCGGTGGCACGGCTGTGGGCACCGATCAGCGCCTCAAAGGGGTCGGCTTCGAGCGGCGCCATGCCAAGTCCACAACAAGCCACCATCGGGGCGAACTTGGCGTGAGTGACGATCTCGACGGCGTGCCCCTCGGACAGCAGCCGGTGTGCGAGCCCGGTGTACGGGGCGACTGAGCCGGTCGAACCCACCGTGATGACTTGGATGCGCATCGAGTGCGGGTCCCCTTTCAACCGGAGTCGAGTGGCCAGCGGTTCCTGACAAGCCGTTGGACTGCCGCGACTCACGCCTTTCCATACGCCACCAACGAGCACGCAGACCGGGAGTCACATGATCAAGCACTGCCCGGCTCTCGGCGCGCGCTGGTCAGGCGTGGGAGGTCCGCTCGACTCCGCGGCAGTACGTGAGCTGTTCCAACGGTTCACCTGCCAGGAAGTGTGTGATCAGATCGGCCAGTTCGACCGGCCGCTCCAGCGGAAGCATGTGGTCGGCGTCCGCCACCTGCGTGAACCAGCTGTCGGAACACGTGGCGGCGAGGTCCCGGCACAGCTCCGGAGTGGTGAACGTGTCGTGCTCCCCGGTGGCGACCAGCACCGGCATCGCGGGCGGCCGGCTCGTGTCGAGCATCTCGTGCCTGAGCAGACGCATCGTGTTGGCGAGGTGCTTCGCGACATCCTCCTCGCTCAGGTTGAGCATCCGGCGGATCAGGAAGCGGCGAACCCGCGACCCCGCGGTGACGGAGTCGATCCGGTCGGCGTTGACCATGAACGCGACCGTCTCCTCGGCGAACTCCTCCATGCGCCGGTCCACCAGCAGGTCCAGGGTCCGGCGCATGGCGACGCGTGCGTGCCCGGGAATGGACGTCATGGTGCCCACCATGACCATTCTCTCCACCAGTTCGGGCCGCCGCTGCGCGAGGCGGTAGACGATCGCGGTGCCGTACGAGCCGCCCACGAGATTGACGCAGGTCAGCCCCGACTCGTCGAGCATGTGGCCCAGGGCGTCCGCGAGGAAGTCCGCACCATGCTGGTCGGGCAGGACGTTCCCCGCACCCCATCCCGGCAGGTCAACGGTGAACACGTCTACGTGCGCGAGCAGTTCACGCTCCAGACGCCCCCAACTCTCCTTGGTCTGGAACGCGCCGCCGACGAGCACCAAGGGCGCGATACGCGGGGCGGCCGCCCGCACCATCCGCGACTCACAGCGATATCCCTCCCACTCGTGGCGCGATACGAGAGCGGATCGCGTGCGGGTGCTGGGGACGGCGAGCGCCGGCGACATCAGAGACACGGGGCATCAACCCCCGTTCCGTGCACCAGGTCCCACGGCGTGCGGCCTGGGTACAGCCGCAAAGTGGTCGATCCAGCCCAGGTCCCGATAAAACCGCACATTGACATGGCGTCAAGATATCGTTCCGAATGGAATGCACCGTTCCATTCGCTGGATAGTGGTCGAGCCGAGGCATACCAACTCTGCAATCTCGCAGACTTGTTCCCACAATGATCCCGTTCGTGTGCAAAAGCGGGGAACTTGCACATGGTTTCGGCGGTCATGGAGCGGGCGTTGGAGCCGAGTTGGCGCCTATGTTCATCCCTACGAGTGAATCGCTGCTCGTGACTCCAGGCGCGGACGTCGGATTTGACCAAGGCCCCTTGAGCAGCCGCGTAAGGCAGTTGACGCATCCATGGGGTAGCTGTGGGGAGGGTGGACCGTCCGACGACCCGCCGTGACATCAATCTGTTCGCCCCACGCAAAGGAGAGGCCATGCTGCTCCCGGTCAATGCCACCCTGGGCATCGTCATGGCGGCATTGCTCGCCGTCGCGACAGGTGGTGCGGCTCTGGCCCGGTTCACCGACGCCCGTGACAGGCGCCGCTACTGGAAGGACATCGTCATGGCCGGGCTGCGCGCCACCGCGCAGCTCGCCGTCGTCTCACTGGTGGTCGGTGCCGTGATGCACCAAGTGCCGTTGCTGCTCGCGTTCGTGATGGTCATGTTCACCGTGGCCACGTTCACGGCCGGCCGCCGCGTCACCCGGAACGGCACCGGATGGTGGTGCGCCGTCGCCATTGCGGCGGGCGTTCTGCCCACGCTGGTGCCTCTGCTGCTGACCGGTCTTCTGCCCCTCAAGGGCATCGCGTTGATACCGGTGGCCGGAATCCTCATCGGCGGCGCGCTCACCGCAACCGTGATCGCCGGCCGGCGGTCCCTGGAGGAGCTCGAAGCCCGACGCGGCGAGGTCGAGGCGGCCATGGCCCTCGGGTTCCTCGACCGTGACGCCCGCCTGGAGATCGCGCGTCCCGCCGCGGCGGACGCTCTCATCCCCGGCCTCGACCAGACCCGCACGGTGGGCCTGGTCACCTTGCCCGGCGCCTACGTCGGCATGCTCCTCGGTGGCTCCTCGCCCGTCCAGGCGGGGGCAGTCCAACTCTTCGTCCTCATCGCGTTGATGGCCGTGCAGACGGTGGCCGTCGCCGTAACGGTGGAACTGGTCGCACGAGGAGTGCTGCACAGCGGCGAGCGGGTCCGGGCGGCCGGACGGAGAATCGTGGGCCGCGAGCCGGCGGTGGTCAGTGACGGGAAGCTCAGGCCCCGGTCGCGCTGATGTTCACCATCCAGACGATGCCGAACTTGTCGGTACACATGCCGAACACGTCGCCCCACATCTGCTTCTCCAACGGGACCGCCACGTTGCCGCCGGCGGACAGCTTCTCCCAGTAGCCGCGGAGCTCGTCGGCGTCGTCGCCGCTCAGGCTCACGGAGAAGTTGTTGCCCTGCTTGAGTTCCATGCCCGGAGGGTTGTCGGCGCCCATGAGCGTGAAGCCGTTCGGGGCCTCCAGCATGCCGTGCATGACCTTGTCGGCGTACCCGGGGGGCGTCTCGGAGCCGATGGAGCTGTACGTGTTCACCGACAGATCGCCGCCGAAGACGCTCTTGTAGAACTCCATGGCTTGCTTGGCGTCACCGGCGAAGCTGAGGTACGGGTTGAGTCGAGAGGTCATGAGTGATTCCTTTCGTGACGTTTTGTCAGGGGTGCACGCTAGTCGCGTTCCGCCCACTCGGCAGGGATAGGCGCAGACGGATTTCCCGTAGGCGGGCCTTGGACACCTGGATTCGTCGGCGGCAGCGGAATTCTCGACACTAGAGTGAAACGGTGACTCTCCCGCAGGAAAACCCGGCGCGCCCGGTCAGCGAAGACGACCGCAACACGGCGGTGCGACGCGTGCAGGAGGCGTACGCCGAGGGGCACCTCTCACACGACGAGATGGACGACCGTCTCCAGCGGGTGCTCATCGCCAAGACGTACGGCGACCTCGAGCCGGTCCTCGCCTCGCTCCCGGAGGAGGCCGCGGGCACCACGTCCACGATCGGCGCCCTGGGCGGACGGATCAAGCGGCGCGGCGCATGGCGGGTCCCTCGGACCCTCAAGGTCGAGTCCGCCTTCGGCAGTGTCCGCCTCGACCTGTCCCGGGCGGTCTTCGAGCACCCGGCGGTCGACATCGACCTTCAAGTCGGCACCGGCAGGGCCAAGATCACGGTTCCTCGCGACGCCGTCGTCGACGTGGACGGTCTGCACACCGGGTGGAAGGACCTGCGCTACAAGGCCCCGCGGAGCTCCGGCCCCGGCGGGCCGAGGATCCGGATCTCGGGGACCATGGGGTACGGACGGCTGAAGATCCGGCACGCGCGGCGTTGAGAATCGCCTGTCACCAGGACCGTGGCGAGGACCGTTCGGCGTCCGTCACCAAGGCCGTCCGGCGACCGTGCGTTCAGTGATCCTGGCTGTGGACAGCTGACGGTGGTGTCGTGCTCATGCGCCAGCCGTTGCAGCGGGGTCCGATCAGGTCGGTTGGCCAGCCCGCCGTTTCCACGGCCGCCTCGTAGACGGCGTCGCCGAAGGCCACGATGGCCTGCTGCGGGTCGAGTGTCTCCCTGAGCGTGGCCCACGGCAGCAGGGCCAGTCCCGCGTCGGGATTCCAGGCCGCGCCGTCGACGCCCCAGGACCGGCCTTCGAGACCGTCGGGCTGAGGCCAGATGTACGCGTACATACCGGCGTTCGGCGACTTGGCGTCCCCGAAGGAGAATCCGACCGACACGTACTCTTCGCGTGCGGCGTTCTGCATGAACACGGGGCGGTCGGTGTCCGGAGTGGTGTGATGCGCCCGGTACCGGGTGGCGGACAGATCGAAACCGCCCCACATCACACCGACCCGGGGGCGATGCCCCTCGAACGGCGCCTGCCACGTTTCGAGCCCGTCGGCCGCAAGGTTGAACGCCGTCCACATCAGCCGAGCCGCGTCGCCGTCCCAGACGCGTTCGACCAGATCGTCCTCGAACTTTCGCGGAGCACCGGGGATCTCACAGATCAACGAGGAGCTCGGTGGATGTACACCGAGCTCGGCCGCAGCGTCGCAGAACGTCGCGTAGAAGGCTGCGAGTGATCCGTTGGAGACTGGAACGGTCACCGAGCCCCTGTCGGATTCGATGACCACGTCACCGTCGAGCAGCCGGTAGTGCACTTCGAAGGTCACGTCCTGCTGCCGAAAGGCAGGCGTCCGGAGGCCGCGGGGAGTGACATCGAGAACGATGTTTCCCCAGCCGGTCTCGAAGGGCTCGTCCAGGGTGTACTTGCCTCCGACCTGGATCAACCGGTTCACGTAGTCGATCATCGGCGCCAGATCCTCGTAGACCAGCGCCGGCCACGCAGTGCGTCGTTCGCTCATGGAGAGCCTCCCGGCCCGACGACTGGATCGGAAAGAGGGGAGCGGCGGCGCCTTGCCATCATGCGACGCGGCTTCGTGTGACCCGGAACCCATTTTCGCACGCGGGTCGGAGCGCTGCCTGCTCGGCGGCGAGGGTTGCCCATCCGGCCAATCTGTCCGCAATGGGAACGCCGCCGTCCGAAGTCCGGTGCGTTTCACCGTCCCCCTTCTGACGCTCGCCCGCAGCGCCGCGACCAGGGCATGCGGTGAACCCAGCGACCCCTCGATGCCGCACACGCTTCACGCAGAGCGCCGTGTGCGCCCGGAAATGAAGGGTCTGAAAGTGGATATGCGAAGCCCCTCTTCGGTGAATTGACGGATTGGCCATTGATCACGGCAGGGAAGGTTCACCGCGCCACCGGCACGCGATCTTCACCGGCTGATCCCGGGACCCGTCGCGTGCCATCCGCCCGCCCTGAGAGGGGGTGCAGTGATGAAGCTTCTCTTCGCTATCCGCAACAAGGCCGCGGCCCGTAAGTCCCTGAAGGCGAATGCCTGGTACCTCTGGTACTGATCCGGCACGCCGTTGCCCGCCCCCGCTGTGCGGTGAAAGGGAGCATCGCGCCTGTCGCCACCTGCCGTACAGCGGGGGTCCCGCCCCCACCCCCACCCCCACCGGAGAATCCGTGCCGCTCACTACCGCGCCGCGCCGCACCGTGTTCGCCCCGCGACTGGCAGCCCTCCTCGACCACCACATGGGCCAGGACGTCTTCCGGCTCGAGAGCGACACCGTCGGAGTGGCCGGCCACGACGTCACCGACCGGATCCTCGCCGCGCGCCGGGCGACGGAGACGGAGCGGCCGACGTTCAAGCCGCTGCACGGCCGCTCGATCTCGCGCAGCGAAGCCTCCTCGGTCACTCGGACGGTAGGCAACGACGTCCGCGACGCGCTGAGGCGGCCCTTGCCGCCGGACGTCGACCTGTCGGGTCCCTGGCCTCTCACCGGACACCTCTTCCTGAGGGACCTCATCCTCGGCCAAGACCCCTTCCGCTTGCGGATATTGATGAGCCGTAACCTCGAACTGACACCCAAGCTGACCTGGTCCGTGATCGCCGCCGGCGCCGCGCTGCCCGGGTGGCCGCGCCCAGGCGCGCACCTCACCGGTCTTGCGGGGCGGGCGGCCGAGGCCGTCGGCTATCAGGACCGGAGGTACGCGATGGGTGTCTACCGCCGTGCGGCCGCACCGGTGTGCTTCACGGTCTCGACGCTCGTTGCGAATGCGCTGTGGCTCGGCTCTCCCTTCGATGACGGCACGTCCAACCGCAATATCATTTACGAAGCCCTGCGACTGTTGCCGCCCTCGTGGAACATCCTGCGCAACGCCTCCCCGGAGTACCCCGCGATCGACAGCCGGATCCGGGACGACGACGACGTTCTGCTGCTTCCGCTGCTGTCCCACCGCGACCCGGCCCTGTGGGAAGACGCGCATGCGTTCCGGCCCGAGCGCTGGGGCGAACTCGATCCTGACGCCGCGCGTGGCTACCTGCCCTTCGGGCATGCCTCCGAGCGCTGCTGGGGACGGCACATGGTGATGCCGCTCGCCGAACTGCTGCTGGACCGTATTCGCAGCTCAGGGCTCGTGGTTGATCCGGAGCAGCTGACCGGCAGGGTCCCGCTGCTCGGCCTGCTGGGGGTCGAGGAAGTACGTCTGAAGCATGCGCGAACGCACTGACGAGTGGTGGGAGTTAACGAAGGCGCGTCGGGAACTGCCGTTAAGGGATGACCACTTGATGGTGCTGCCTTACGGAGGGATGGCGTCGATGTGCCTTACGGGAGGATGGCGTCGATGTATCCGCCGTCCACCCGCAGCGCGCCGCCCGTGGTCGCCGACGCGAGGTCGGAGCTCAGGTACACCACCATGTTGGCGATCTCCTCGGGTTCGATCAGGCGCTGCAACAGCGACTGCGGGCGGTATTCGCGCATGAAGACTCGCTGCGCCTCGTCCCATGGCAGGTCACGGTCGACCAGTTGGTACACGAAGTCTTCGACGCCGCCCGTGTGAGTGGGGCCGGCGATGACGCAGTTCACAGTGACGCCGGTCCCGGCCGCATGCTTGGCGAAGCCGCGGCTGACCGCGAGCAGAGCGGTCTTCGACATGCCGTAATGGATCATCTCGGCGGGAATCACCACCGCGGAGTCGCTCGCGATGTACTGGACGCGCCCCTGGCCGCGTTCGGTCATCCGTGGCAGGTACAGCCGCGTGAGGCGGACGGCGGACAGCACGTTCACCTCGAAGTAGCGGCGCCATTCTTCGTCCATGACGTCCAAGGGGTTCTTCGCCTCGAAGATCCCGAGATTGTTGATGAGGATGTCCACGTCAGGCAGCGTTTCCCAGGCGCGTTGAGCGCCCTCCTCGGTAGCGACATCAGCGGCGACCGGTACGAAGTCGCCGTCCGGCACGCCGGCTCTGAGCTGTTCGACGGACGCCTCCACCCTGGCCCTGTCGCGTCCGTTGACTCCGACTCGCGCGCCGGCGCGCGCGAGTCCGGCCGCGATCGCGGCTCCGATGCCTTGGGTGGAGCCCGTCACGAGAGCGGTCCGTCCCGAAAGGTCCAGGTGCACGTCTTGTTCCCTTGCTGGATTGGGTGGGAGATCGGCAGGTCGTCACCTGACTCTTCCCGCCCGTCGGCCCCCGTTGTTGTCCGGCATCCCGAATTGGGCCGAAGGGGTGGGGAGCGGCATCGCTGTTACGCGCTTCCGGGTGACGAGACGCTGTGTGGCGCGAGCGGAGTCGGGCCCTGTGTCGTGCGGGAGCACGGCTGAGACGTCAACTTCCTGCCTTCAGTGCATAAATGGACGTTACATGCGAGAGCAACAGAAATATGGATGACTTGTAACTGCCTTCACGTCATGCGCACATTCGGGGCGATCTGGCGGCAAATTGTGCGTTCTCGGCCACCGGGCCGGGACCCGCACATAGCAGACCCACGGCGCACCACGGCCGGCAGACGGGTCTGCAGTACGAAATGAAGGGGCATTCATGTCCGCTTTCATGTCCATCACTGCCCGCCGTACGGCTGCCGCCGTGCTTGCAGCCGGCGCTCTCGTCGGTACGTTCGCCGCGTCGGCTTCGGCCGACCCCGGCGGCCGCTCGCACCGCGACCGCGTGGAGATCGCCCGCGCGCAGTACGACTCCCCGGGCTGGGACAACGGCAGTAACCGCTCGCTCAACAAGGAGTGGATCGAAGTCACCAACACGTCCCGCCACACGGTGAACCTCGACGGGTGGACGCTCTCCGCCAGGGACGGCCGCACCTACACCTTCCATCACTACCGTCTGGCGGGCCGCTCAACGGTCCGCGTCCACACCGGTGTCGGGCGAGACAGCGGCCGTGACGTCTATCAGGACCGTCGCAGGTACGTGTGGGACAACCGCTCCGACACCGTCACCCTGCGCGACGACCACAACCGGAGGGTCGACACCCTCGCCTGGGGTGGCGACCGCGACCGCCACGGCGACGTCCGCGGGCACGGACGCGGGCACGACGGCCGCCGCTGATCTGAACCTGCCCGCGGGACTCCCAGCCCGCGGGTAGCGATGGCCCGACTCAGTAGGGGGCGTTCCGCGGCTCAGTCTGCGGGGCGCCCCCTCTTGGCTGCCGCCGACAGCCTGGCCACCGTCGTCCACGCCATCGTCGACCGCTCCGGCAACCGCAGGGCTAGGAGTTGGACCAGTCCCGGGTGGACAGCACCAGCAGGTAGCCGTCCGGATCCTGGATCGTCACGCCCCACGTGTCCCAGTACGGATTGTGCGCGGGCACCCGCTTGCCGCCGTGCTGTTCCAGACGCTCCACGAGGGAGTCCGGCACCGGTTCGCCCAGGTAGACGACCAGGAGGTCCTCGGGTGTCGGCCGCGGGTCCACGGGTGCGACGGGATCGTGTACGAGTTCCAGGTGCCAGGCCGCATCCGGCCAGCCGGCCATGAGGAGTGAGTGGTCGTCAGGTGTGCCGTCCGACGCATGCCGGTAGAGGACGTCGAGCCCGAGTCCCGAGATCCAGAAGAGCTCCGCCGCTCGGAGGTCCCGCGACGGACGGGCGATGCGTACGTGAGCCGTGGCATTGGCCGGCATGGCGTGACCTCCTGATCGTGTGGGGTTCCTGCCAGCTGACAGGTCGTACGCGGAGCCTAACGAGCGGACGATCATGCGCCCATCCGGCGCAGGTCCTAGGTCTCCCGGCGGAGCAGCCCTGCGTATGACGAGCCGCTTGCCGCGCGCCCCTCTGCCGAGGACGTCTTCGTCGAGCCCGAGGATGCGTTCCGTCGTGGCGGTGATCAGCTCGCCGACCGCGGCGCAGTCGATCCCTGTACGGGCGGCTTGCGGGCTGAGACCGTCGATGAGGACCAGGATGTGCATCGCGGCGTAGCCCACTCACGCCGAGAGGCCCGTATCCCGCGCTCCCGGTGTATCGCGCGCTCGAAGACCGCTTCGTTGCCGGCGGTCGCGGCGGGGCTGAAGGTCGCGGCGTGGCTGAAGACCGCAGCGGCGAGTTCGTCGGCAGACTTGAAGTGGTGGTCCACCAGGCCCGGTATGACGCCCACGGCTTGGGCCACCCGTTTCACGGTCGGTTTGTCCAGGCCCTCGCTCACGGCGATCGTGCTCGCGGCATGCAGCAGCTCTGAGGGGTTGGCTTCATGACCAGGGAGGCAATGGACTGCCACCCCGACGAGCAACTGGTGTGCATCCCAATAACGGGTTTCCGGAGGTCAGGGTGACGTTGAGGGCAGGGGCCGGCGCCAGGGGCGGCGACCCGGGGGAGCCGGTCACGGACCGCGTCGGTCACGTGGAGACCCACGGCGTCGACTACGTCCCGGACTCCGAGCGCCACGGTCTGCCCCGATCGCTGTTCCCTGTGTGGGCGGCCGCCAACATGAGCTACCTGTACATCGTTCTGGGTGGCTCGATGGTGCTGCTCGGCCTCGACATCTGGCAGTCCATCGCCGTGATCGTGGCCGGCAACCTCCCCTGGGCGGGCGTGGGTTACCTCTCGACCAGCGGCCCGAGCTCCGGAACGCCGAGCTGGGTGGTGACGCGGGCGATGTACGGCATCCGCGGCAACCGGTTCCTGAACGTCACGCTCGGGTGGAGTGTCGCGGTCGCCTACGAAGCGATCAGCCTGGCCCTTGGGTCCCTCGCCGGATTCGCACTCGCCGAGCAGTTGGGCATCCCTGCGAACACCGGGGTCAAGGTGGCGATCGTGCTGGCCACCGCCGTCGTGACGTTCTCGATCAGCGTGTACGGGCACGCCACCATCATGCGGTGCAGCACCTGGTTCACCTGGGCCCTGACCGCTTGCGTCCTGGTCCTGGGTTACTACGTGCTGCGCCACGCGGACTGGGGCTACCGGACACCGGCCGACACCGCCGTCCACGGCCACGCGCTGTGGGTGATCGTCGCCTCAGGATTCACGATCATGGCGGGTGGCCCGCTGTCCTGGACCAGCGCAGCGGACTACGCCCGCTACCTGCCCGCCGACACCTCGCGCAAGGCGGTGTGCTGGTGGACGGCCGTCGGCGGTTTCGTGCCGGCCGTCCTGCTCAGCGGACTGGGAGTCCTGGCCGCTACGGCGGTGGACATGCACGACGCGCAGACCTCGCTGAAGGGGATCCTGCCCGGCTGGTTCTATCCGGTCTTCCTGCTGGTCATCGTGATCGGTTCGATCGCGAACAACGTACTCACCGCGTACAGCGGCGGCCTGGCCCTGCAATCCGGCGGGATCCCCTGGAGCCGGCCGTTCACCGTCATCTTCGATGCGACCATCGCGCTCGGCCTCACCTTCTACTCCCTGTTCATCTCCGACTTCCTCAGCACCATGAACAGTGGCCTGGAACTCTCGGTCGCGTTCCTCGGCCCGGGGTTCACGATCTACGCCGTGGACATCTTCCTGCGCCGCAACCGCTACGACGGAGTCGCCCTGCAGGACGAGACCCCCGACAGCCGCTTCTGGTACTGGCACGGTGTGCATCCCGCCGGAGCCGCCGCGGTGGTCATCGGCGTCGGCGCGGCACTGCTGTCCGTCAACACGAGCATCTACACCGGCCCGGTGGCGGGCGCGCTCGGCGGCGCCGACCTGTCCGGAGTCGTCGGGATGTCCCTGGGCGCCCTCGTCTACGCGGGACTCACGCTCCACCGGAGGCGTGCGACGGGCGACCGCACGGTCATCTGATCGACCGCGTCGATGAGTGCCGCAGGGCCCCTGCCCGGCAGTGATGCCGGGCAGGGGCCCTTGACGCGCTGTGCTTGGTGCGCTCCGCGGTTCGGATCCGCGATCGGTGACCCCGGAGCTGTGATCTGCCTACGTCAGCCGTCGGACTCCGGCGACGGGATGTAGGCGCCCGGCACGTCCTTCGGGGCGTAGATCTTGTTCTCGCCGGGGTACGGCTTCGACCACTCGTGCGTCTGGTACCACGTGAAGTGGTTCATCTGCGCGGGGTTCGCGAAGTCGGGCTTGGCGTCGCGCCCCGTCAGTCGCTGCTGCGCCTTCCAGGCGTCCCACTGCGCCGCGAGCTTCTGCTTGTCCGCCGGCACCTTCGCCGACGGCGCCGCCGCGGCTTCGGGGTTCTGCGGCGCCGGGGTGTCCAGGCCGCAGGAGGGCGGCGTCTTGAGACCCCCGGTGAGCGAAGTCCGGTTGGGCAGCGCCTTGAACGGCGTGAAGTCCGCCTTCTGGCTGAACGCCCCACGCATCGGGCTGGCCGCGCTGTCCTTCTGGTTCATCGGGTGGACCCCGAGGATCTGCTCGATGGTGCGGATCATCGTGATCTGCGAGTAGTAGTGGCTGTCGACGACACCGTGCCTGGCCCAGGGGCTGATGATCTGGATCGGGGCGCGATGGCCGTCTACGTGGTCGAGGCCGGCCTGGGAGTCGTCCTCGACCACGAAGATCGCCGAGTCCTTCCAGTACTTGCTGTGCGAGATCTCGTCGACCATCCTGCCGACCGCGAGGTCATTGTCCGCGACCTGGGCGGCGGCGTTCGCCGGACCGCCGGTGTGGTCGCTGGACAGCCAGAACATGTTCAGGTTGGCCGGCCCGTTCTTCGCGAAGTCACGCTTCCAGATCTCGGACCGGTAGATGTCCGGGACGCTCGTGTCGAACTTCGGGAATCCGTGCACCGACACGGAGTTGAGGGACGGGATGGGCGAGGAGGACACCAGGGGGTAGGCGGTGTCCTGACCGGTCGCGCCCATGTTCTTGGAGTCGCAGTACAGGTTCTGCCAGCTCGCGTCCGCCGGCTTCGTGAGGAACTGCTGGAACTCGCCGAAGTCCCGCACGGACTTCCCGGCAGCCTGGGCACCGGTCCAGATGAAGCCGGTCCGCTGATGACCGAGCGCGTCGTCCTCGGTGTCGTAACTGCGCGCGTACTCACCGGCCGAGGACTCGGTGTACTCCGGGTCGTCCGCCTGCATCAGCCAGTTGTGGCCCTCGGCGGAGTTCGTACCGATGTCGTACGTGTTGTCGTACAGGCCGAACTGCTTGGCCAGGGCGTGCTGGTTCGGCGTCACGTTCTCGCCGAACTGTGCCAGCGACGGGTCGCCGTTGCCCTCGGGGACGTCGCCGAGAACCTGGTCGTAGGTCCGGTTCTCCTTGACGATCAGGAAGACGTGCTTGATCGTCGAGGGGTCACCGAGCCGCTCCGGGACCGGCACAGGCTTCGGCTTCTTCTTGCCCTTGCCGTGGGCCAGTGTCACCGAGCCGCGGGTCCAGCCGTTCTGCTGGAAGACCTTGGCCGTCTGCGACTTGATGGCGCGGTCGTTCGGCAGGGTGAACCGCTGCAGGCTCGACGTCGTGTCGTGGGTGGCGTGCCCGGCGCTGTTGGTGGGGCGGCGGGCGTCGATGCCACGGGTGTTGGAGACGACCACCTGCTTGCCGACGGTGGCGATCTCCGCCGGGAAGTAGTCCGTCGGGAGCAGGCCGACATAGCTGACCGGCTCCTGCGGGGTCGTGTACCGGTAGACGGCGACCGCGTTCGCGCGGCCGAGCGTCACCAGCAGATGACCGTCGTCGGTGAGCGTCACCGCGTCGGGCTCGTAGCCGACCGACGACTCCGGCCACGGCTGCGTGGCGACGGTCTGCACGACCTTGTTCTTGGTGGTGTCGATGACCGACACGTCGTTGGTGGCGGTGTTGGTGACGAACAGCGCGTTCTTCTTGGCGTACAGCGCGGTCGGGTGCAGACCGACGTTGATGCTCGATACGGCGGCATCCGGGTTCGCCAGGTCGATGACGCTGACCGTGCCGGTGGTGGTGGAGGCGGTCACCGGGTCGGCGGGCACCTGGGTGTTGTAGGAGTTGATCGTGGTGTCGCCGGGCTTCGCCGGACGCCCGCCCTCGTTGCTGACGTAGAGCTTGGTGCCGACCTCGGCCATGTCCCGTGGGGCGTTGCCCACGGACCAGCTCTGCTCGATGGCGCCGGTCGCCGCGTCGATGGCGACGACGCGGTTCTGGCCGTTGACCGCCGAGTACACGGTGGAGCCGTCGGGCGAGAACACGGGCTCGCCCACCAGCGCGTGCTTCGGCCCGTCCGCCGGGATCTTGACGGTTGTCGGGTTGGCGACGCTGCCGTCCGCGTTCACGGTGAACCTGGTGTAGCCGTCGATCTGGCCCAGCCACAGCTGCGAACCGTCGGGCGAGTACGTGGGGCCTTCCTGGCCCACGTCGTTGCCGCTGATACGCAGGTCCGCCGAGGCGGAGTTGCCGACGAGCTGCTGTACCTTCCAGCTCTTGAGATCCACGATGGACAGCGCCATGCCGCCGTCGGTGACCGAGGCCGCGAGGTGGGTGCCGTCCGGGCTGACCGAGGACGACATGATCTTGCCGTTGTCGACGACGAGACGGTCGCCGTACGGGGCGATGTACTGGTCACTGGAGATGACCTGGCCCTGGCGCGTGTTCTGGCCGACCTGGTCGGTGCCGAACTGGTGCGTCTGGGCGAAAGCGGTGCCGGCGGCGGTGAGGGCGAGAGCCGTGATGCCGGCCGTGGCCAGGGGTATTCGGCCTCCGATGCGTCTGCCGGGAAGGCCGGAACGGCCCTTCGCGACAGGTCTGCGACGTCTTGTCACCTGCATGGGTTATCCCTTCGGGGTGGGGAGCAGTTCGACGTTTCCGTCGAACTGCCAGAGCGGGTTCGGTCCGTCACCGGTCGGGGTGCGCACCACGAAGTAGCCGTTCACTTCCTTCGGCCCGTCGCCGTCGGCCATGAACCGCCCGTCAGCGGTGACGTCGAGCTGATAGATGGCCGACCCGGTGGCCTCGACGTCGGGGAGGTGCCAGGAGACGACACAGCGCCAGTCGTTGCCCGGCCCCTCGGCCGCGACCCGCGTGCTGCCCTTGGTGCACGCCGCGCTCGCCTTGAGCCGCGCTTCGGTGACGTCGGGCCGGTGGAGCTGCTCGGTCTGCAGGCGGTAGAGATGGGCGAACGCCGTGGCGACCGAACGCTGCACCTTCTCCTGCTCGATGCCTGAGCCCGTGGCCGAGGTCGCGGGGCCGACGACGACAGCCGTCAGGACGAGGAGCCCCACGAGCGGCAGCGCTCCGACGGTGATCGCGCGGCGCCCCGAGCCGTCGTGGGTCAGGTCGGTGAAGTCCCGCCGCAGGAAAAGGAGATAGGCCAGCGCCGCCGCGGTCACCGTCCACAGCAGGCTGACAACGATGCCGATGAGGAGCGGACCGAGCTGTGCCGGGCCGGTGAACAGACCGTTCCAGGCGATGAAGGCGTAGCTGGGCAGAGCCAGGCGTACGGCGACGGGGACCGGCAGCATCTGGGCGAGCTGCATCGTGAGCGCGACGAGCATGGGCAGCAGCAGCCCCATCGGGGACCGTCCGAGCACCACGGACCCCAGCAGCCCGATCGCGGCGAACGCCAGGGTCGGAGCGAGTACGCAGACCCAGGCGAGGAGGACCTGAACAGCGGCGTCCCCCGGCGTCAGCAGATGGCCGTCGAGGCCGACCAGCGGCTGATCGCCGACCGCCACGACTCCACCGGCCGCACTGGAACAGGCCAGCCCTGCGACGAGCAGCAGGATGACGGTGAGGCTGGCCAGCGCCTTGGCCACGAAGATCCGCCGGGGCGAGCGGACCGCGACGAGCAGATGGCGCCAGGTGCCGAGCCGGTCCTCGGAGGCGAACACGTCACCGGCGACCACCGAAGTCAGCAGCGGGAGCGCCCAGGTGCCCGAGAAACCGAGCACCACCAGCGATCCGGCCCACCCCGTGGCGTGCATCCAGCGGCCGAAGAGCGTGTCGACGGGGAGCGAGCTCTGCTGGCTCACCGCGGCGACGAAGAGCGCCGGAGCGATCCAGCAGGCGAGGACCAGCAGCCGGATCCGCCACTGCGAGACCAGCTTGACCAGCTCGAAGCGGTAGCCGCGCGCCACCGAGACGCGAGGGGCGGCAGCGGGAGTGCGGCCGGCGGCGACGGTTGCGGTCATCGGCTGTTCTCCTGCTGGTCGGTGAGGGCGAGGAACGCCGCTTCGAGCGGCGACACCACGGGCGCGAGCTCGCGCAACGCGATCTCCGCGTGCACGAGCCGCACCACCAGTTCGTCGAGGGCGGGCACCAGCGCGCGCACGACGAGCGCCTCGGTGTCGTGCCGCCCCACGGCGTCGTCGACGACGCGGATCCCGGAGGTGCCGGCCGCGAGGCGGCGCGCGGCCGGCGGGTCGGACGTCAGCAGCCGGTAGTCGAGTTCACTGTTCTCCGCGGCCAGCTTGCTCAGCGGTCCGGAGAAGACGACCCGTCCGGTGGCGAGGATGGTGACCTCCGAGCACAGCGCCTCGAGGTCGTCCATGCGGTGGCTCGACAGCACGACACCGGTGCCCTCCGCCGCGAGCCGGGCCAGGACACCGTGTACGTGCTTCTTTCCCGCCGGGTCGAGGCCGTTGGACGGTTCGTCGAGCACGAGGAGCCGGGGCTTGGTGAGCAGGGCCGCTGCGAGCCCGAGCCGCTGACGCATGCCGAGGGAGAAGCCGCGGACGCGGTCGTCGGCCACATCGGTGAGCCCGACCTGTCCGAGCACGTCGTCGATCCCCGACGCCCCTGCGTCGTGGCCGTGCAGGGCGGCCAGCGCGGCGAGGTTCTGCCGGGCGGTGAGCGAGGGGTAGAGACCGGGACCGTCCACGAAGCCGGCGACACCCTCGGGCGCGGCGAGCGCCCGCCCGACGGGCGTACCCAGGATGTCCAGTTGGCCGTCGTCGGCCAGAGCCAGGCCCAGCAGCAGGCCGAGCAGCGTCGTCTTGCCGGCGCCGTTCGGACCGGCCAGGCCGTGGATCTGCCCCTGCGCCACATCCAGGTCGATGCCGTCCAGCGCGATGACGTCGCCGAAACACTTGGTGATCCCGCGAGCCCGTATTGCGAGGCGTTCGTCCATGAGTGCCTTCCTTGGAAACCTCCGAGGACCTTAGGGACGGCACACGACGCAAGCGGGGACGGTTGCTTGACGTTCAGAGAACGGAAGACGACCGGAACCCGTCATACCGATGCCCGGCCGGCAACTTTCGGTATCTCGAACGCCCCGTTGTGCAGGCTGAGTTGACGCGGCATCATCCCGATCCTGCGCCACTTGGCCACCCGGCACGGAGGCCGCCTCGCTCAGCCGCTCCGACCCCGACCGGACCACCTTCAGCGCAGCCCTCGATGCCGTCGTCGCACCGGCCTGACCGCTCCGTGACGGACACCGGCCCCACCCGGCGCGGGCACACAAGTGCTGACGGGCATGACAAGCTGTCCTTCTCATTGCCCGAACCCAGGAGGTCACCATGGCGGCAGAGTCTGCATCGCAGGAAGGTTCGGAGCCGGTCGAGGCCGAGAAGGAAGGCCTGGCGCCTGACGACGACGGCCAGTACGACCTGAAGCGCAAGTTCCGTGAGGCGCTGGACCGTAAGCGCGGCATGCAGGCGGACGCCGCCGGCGGCGCCGCGAAGACCGGTTCGAAGATCCGCGGTGCGCACGGTCCGGCCTCGAGCCAGAAGTCGTTCCGACGCAAGAGCGGCGGCTGAGCACGGCATCGCTTCTGCGAAGGTGACGCGCCGCATGGCACGCTGAGCCCCCTGGGTCTGTGATCGTCTGGGAGGTTGGCCACGTGGCGCGGAATCAGCCGGCGGGGACTATGGGGGATGCGGACGCCCGCGCCGAGGAGAACCGGCTCCGCAAGGACCTCGGTTTCTGGGGCCTGACGGCGATCGGCTTCTCCAACATCCTCGGCTCCGGCTGGTTGTTCGCCGCCCTGTACGCCGCCCAGACCGCAGGCCCCGCCGCACTGCTGTCCTGGATCGCGGCCGGCGCTCTCTGCGGCCTGGTGGCGCTGGTCATGGTCGAACTCGGCGCCACCAGGCCGGAGGGCGGCGGCACGGTCCGGTGGCCGCTGTACGCGAGCGGGCGCCTGGTCGGCACGGTCGTCGGCTGGTCCGTCCTGCTCTCCGTGGGCGGCACCGCCGCCGAGATCAGCGCGATCATGCAGTACGCCGCCCACTACGTGCCAGGACTCTACGAAGGCGGCGATCTCACCGCGCCGGGCCTGGGCGTCGCCTCCGCGCTCAGCGTGCTGCTCACCGCGCTGAACTGGTTCGCGGTACGGATGTTCGCCCGCCTGAACAACCTCGTGTCGGTGTTCAAGGTCGTCGTCCCCGTGGTCACCATCGTCGCGCTCTTCCTGTCCGGCACCCACTCGGGCCGCCTCACCGACCACGGCGGCTTCGCCCCGTACGGCTACGCGGCCTGCCTGACGGCACTCGCCGGCGGCGGCATCGTGTACTCAGTGAACGGCTTCCAGGCCCCCCTGGACTTCTCCGGCGAAGCCCGCAATCCGCGCCGCAACGTCCCCGCGGCCGTGCTCACCGGCATCGCCCTCGCGGTGCTGGTCTACCTCGGACTCCAACTCGCGTTCCTGTACACGGTGCCCGACTCGCTCCTCGCGCACGGCTGGCAGGGCGTCAACTTCGACTCGCCGTTCGGCCAGCTCGCCCTGGTGCTCAATCTGCACTGGCTGGCCACGCTGCTCTACGCCGACGCCGTGGTCTCCCCGGGCGGTTCGGCCTACGTGGGCGTCGCCATCGACGCCCGCCACACGTACGCCCTGGCGAAGAACGGCCTGGTGCCGCGGTTCTTCATGCGCATCGACCCCCGGTCCGGCGTCGCGCGCCGCGCACTGGTCCTCAACCTCGTCGTCATCATCGTGTTCATGCTGCCGTTCGGCGGCTGGCAGGACATCGTGAGCGTGATGGGGGACATGTACCTCCTGATCTACGCCGCCTCGGCGGTGGCCGTCGCTTCCTTCCGAGCTCACGACCGGGAGCGCGGAGTGCCCCTCGCGGACGGTCAGGTGCCGGGCGTGCGCTGGATCGCGCCGGTCAGCTTCGCCGTGGCCACCGAGTTCGTCTACTGGTCCGGCTGGGAACATCTGCGGCTGGCCCTGCCCTTGGTCCTGGCCGGTGTCCCGCTGTACCTGCTGCAACGACGCCGGACCGCGCGACGCCTCGTGCGCGAGGAACTGCGTCAAGGGGCCTGGATCGTCTTCCATCTGGCGGCGCTGACCCTGCTGTCATGGCTCGGCACCTTCGGCGGCTCCGGACGTCTGCCGGCCCCGTACGACACCGTCGTGGTAGGCGTCGTATCCCTCGCGGTCTTCGGATGGGCGGTGCGCTCGGGTGCCGCGCACCTGCGCACGGATTCATCGGAGCAGGCGGCGTTCTAGCCTGATCGCTGATCGCTGATCGCTGATCGCCGGTGACCGTCCGTTATCAGGAGTCGGCGAGTCGTTCCATGATTTCCGCGGCCTGGGCCAGGATCCGGCGGTCGGCGGGGGAGACGTGTTCCTCGATGGCCGCTTCCAGCCACGCCTCGCGGTCCGCGGGGATGCGCGAGAGGGTCTCGCGTCCCTCGTCCGAGATCGAGATGAGCGTCTTACGTGCGTCCTTGGGGTCCGGCTCTTTGGTGATGAACCCTTCCCGGCGCAGGGCGGCGACGGTCTCGGCCATCGACTGGGGACGGACGTGCTCGGAAGCCGCCAGCGCGCTGACCGTGGTGGGGCCCTGCTCGGCGATCCGGCTGAGCGTGGTCATCTGCGACCACGTCCAGCGCATGTCACCCGGCGCGGACTCGGTGCGCAGGCGCGCCCGGAGCCGAACCATCGCGTACGGAAGCTGGTGTGCCACATCCCGGGAAAGCGGTGCCGTCATGACTGGAAATCCTATCGCGATGGACGGAGATAGCCAGGAAGCCTGTATAGTTAGCCAGGTAGCCTGTACAGGCAGCCTGGATAGCTTGGGCAGCTGATGTCAGCTGATGCAGATCGATGTCGGTCGATGTCGACCGAGACCGGCTGAAGCCGACGCGGTCAGCCGTCGGCGCGCAGGCCGCCCCAATCCGTGACGCGAAGGAAATCAACCGTGAGTACACCGACCAGCGACCCGACTCTCGTCCCGCGGAAGACCGCACTGATGCTGATGGACCTCCAGCCCGCGGTCCTCGGCCACATCCCCGACCCCGAGCGCCTGATGGAGAAGGCCCAGGAGGCGCTGGCCTGGGCGCGCGAGCACGGCGTCCAAGTGGTGTTCGTACGCGTGGGGTTCGCGCCGGAGGACTACGACTCGATCCCGGACCACCACAAGTCGTTCGGGGCCGCGAAGCAGGGCCGGCTGTTCGCCGAAGCGGATCCGTCAATGGCGATCGATCCCGCCCTGGAGGTGCGCGACGGCGACATCGTCGTCCGTAAGACCCGCTACGGCTCCTTCAGCACCACCGACCTGCATGCCCTCCTCGGCGAGCGGTCGATCGACACGCTGGTGATGGGTGGCATCTCGACGTCCGGCGTGGTCCTTTCGTCGGTCCGCGACGCCTCCGACCGGGACTACCGGATCTTCGTGCTCGCCGACGCCACGGACGACCACGACGAGGAGGTCCACCGGGTCCTCATCGAGAAGGTCCTGCCGAGTCAGGCGGACGTGATCACGACGGCCGACCTGAAGGGTCTGTTCCGCGACGCCTGATCGCCCCTCGCACGTCAATCACGGCTGACCCACGGTCAGCCGTGAACGCGAACGGAGAACCGTGGACGGAGAGCCCATGCCATCGCCATCGCCATCGTCACCAGCAGCCGACCCCGGTGCGCGGGGTGGCCCCGTCCTCGCCGGCGGGTCCGGCGGGTCCGGTCCCGACCGCCGCCGCGGAGCGTTCACGTGGCGATTCGTCACGCCGCTGTACATGAGCTCGGCGCTCAACTCGATCAACAGCTCGCTGATCGCGACCGGTCTCGTGCCCATCGCCCACGCCATGGGCGTGCCGGTCGGCCAGACCGCCGTCCTGGTGTCGGCCCTCTACCTCGCCAGCTCGATCGCTCAGCCCACCGCCGGCAAGCTCGCCGAAGAGCTCGGGCCGCGCCGGGTGTTCCTCGTCGGCATCACGCTGGTGCTCGTGGGCGGCGTCGTCGGCGGCCTCGGCCAGGACATGACGACGCTGACCGTGGCGCGTGTACTGATCGGGATAGGCACCTCGGCCGGGTACCCGGCCGCGATGGTGCTCATCCGCCGCCGTGCCGCCTGGGCCGGGATGAGCGAGCCGCCCGGCAACGTACTCGGCGGACTGTCCATCGCCGGTACGGTCACGGTCGCGATCGGCCCGCCCATCGGCGGACTGCTCATCGCCGTGTTCGGCTGGCGCTCGGCATTCCTGGCCAACCTTCCCGTCACCGTGATCGCGCTCCTCGCGACGATGGCGTGGGTGCCCAGGGACGAGCCGCTCGAACGCCGTCCACTGCGCGAGCTGGCCGGCCGCATCGACGTCACCGGCATCGTGCTGTTCGCCGGGACCATGAGCGCCTTGCTGGTGTTCCTGCTCTCGCTGCCCCATGCGCAGTGGATCCCTCTCGCCCTCGCCGTCGTGCTGGGCATCGTGCTCGTGTCGTGGGAACTGAGGGCGGGCGCGCCGTTCATCGACATGCGGCTGCTCGGGTCGAACCTGGCGCTGACCCGCACCTATCTGCGCGGTGCGCTCACCCTGCTGGCGTTCTACACCGTGCTCTACGGGGTCACCCAGTGGCTGGAGGCGGCCCATGGCCTGTCCAGTCAGGCGGCCGGGCTCGTGCTGCTGCCCATGGGTGTCGTCGCCGCGCTCGTGTCGCGGCCGATCTCGGCCCGCAACCTCGTGCGCGGACCGCTGATCGTCGGCGCCGGCAGCCTCGTACTGGCCTCGGGCGCTGTCCTGCTGTTCACCTCGGCGACCCCCGTCGTCGTCATCGTCGGCGTCACGCTGCTGTTCGCGATCACGCTCGGCACGACCACCGTGGCCAATCAGACCGCCCTCTACACCCAGGCCCCGGCCGAACAACTCGGCACCGCCGCAGGGCTTTTCAGGACCTTCAGCTACTTCGGCTCCATCGCCTCGGCGACCGTGACCGGCATCGTCTTCCGCGACGACGTCACCGACTCCGGGCTGCACGTGGTCGCCGCGATTCTGGCCGGCGTAAGCATCATCGTGCTGGCACTGACCATGCTCGACCGCGCCTTGAAGACCCGCAACGCCTGAATCAACCCGCAGTCCAGGAACCAATCCGCATCCCAGCTCGAACTCGTCTCAGGGGGTGCAGGCTTCGGCGATCGACAGGCTGTTCTCGTAGAGGTGGTGCCGGGTGATCCGGCCGTCCTCGACGATGAGGTGCAGTGCGAACGGGCCCTCGAAAGACTTTCCCGTCGCGCGTACGGTCCCCGAGAGGTGTCCCATCAGGACGGCGCCGGTGCCGTCCACGAGGAAGGTGTCGACCGAGGCGCGCGCGTCCTCGGGCACGGTGTGTTCCATCAACTCCGTGAACTGGGCGGCGCATTCGACAGCGGTGGACCGCGGACGGATCCAGGGGACGGCGGGGTTCTCGGCGAGCAGCCAGTCGACCTCGTCGGCGAAGAGCGTGACGAGCCGCGCGGTGTCCCCGGCGATCCGCGCGGCAAGGAAGTCCTGGACAACGGCCCGCGTGTCCTCGGTGACGGAGCGTGCGGTGCTCGATGAGCGCGCGGTGCTCGCTGAACTCGCGGTCGTGAGAGTGGATGTGACAGACATGACGCTCTCCCTGCGGCTGCGGCCGGATCCTGGCGGGGACTCCCGCCGGTGTGCTCGACCCTTCCAGGGGAGCGGCGGGCAGTCGATTACCCCGGGGGTAATGAGCGGCCATCGCGCCGAGCCAGACCCACCGGGTCCATCGGGTGTGGCGTTTGCCCAGGTCAGGCGTCATGGCCGCATCGCGGTGCCCGGAGTAGATTGGTTGATGTCAAGCAACTGACTCCGGCGGGAGTGATGCCCTGTGGCAAGGACCACCGCTGAGTCGGAGCCGGCCGCCGCGCGGCGGGGTCGTTTCCGTGAGCCAGGGCCGCGTTACAAGTGGATCGCGCTCTCCAACACCACGCTCGGCGTGCTGATCGCGACGATCAACATGTCGATCATGCTCATCGCGCTGCCGGACATCTTCCGGGGGATCGGTGTCGACCCGCTGCAACCCGGCAACACGAGCCTGCTGCTGTGGCTGATCATGAGCTACATGGTGGTCACCGCCGTGCTCGTGGTCAGCTTCGGCCGCCTAGGTGACATGTACGGCAGGGTCCACATGTACAACATGGGGTTCGCGGTGTTCACCGTGTTCTCGGTGCTGCTGTCGGTGACCTGGATGCACGGCACGGCGGGCGCCCTGTGGCTGATCGGCATGCGGGTCCTGCAAGGTGTCGGCGGGGCGATGCTGATGGCGAACTCGAACGCCATCCTCACCGACGCCTTCCCCGCCCGTCAGCGCGGCCTCGCCCTGGGACTGAACCAGGTGGCGGGCATCACCGGATCGTTCATCGGCCTGGTCCTCGGCGGCCTGCTCGGCCCGGTCAACTGGCATCTGGTGTTCCTGGTCTCCGTGCCGTTCGGCCTGTTCGGCACGGTGTGGGCCTACTTGAAGCTGCACGACACGGGCGTACGGGCGGGGGCCCGGCTGGACTGGTGGGGCAACCTCACCTTCGCCGTGGGCCTGATCGCCGTACTGGCCGGCATCACCTACGGCATCCAGCCCTACGGCGGCGACATCATGGGCTGGGCCAATCCATGGGTGGTCGCCGCGATAGCCGGCGGCGTGGCGATGCTGGCCGTCTTCTGTGTGGTGGAGACCAAGGTCCCCGAGCCGATGTTCCACCTCTCGCTGTTCAGGATCCGCGCGTTCACCGCCGGGAACGTGGCCAGCCTGCTGGCGGCGCTAGGGCGTGGCGGCCTGATGTTCATCCTGATCATCTGGCTGCAGGGCATCTGGCTGCCCCGTCACGGCTACGGCTTCGAACAGACCCCGCTGTGGGCCGGCATCTACATGCTTCCGCTGACGGTCGGGTTCCTGGTCGCGGGGCCCTTCTCCGGCTGGGCATCGGACCGGTTCGGTGCCCGGGCCTTCGCCACCGGGGGCATGCTGCTGGCCGCCGCCACCTTCCTGGCTCTGCAGGCGCTGCCGGTCGACTTCAACTATCCGACGTTCGCCCTCGTCCTGCTGCTGAACGGGCTCGGCATGGGCCTGTTCGCGGCACCCAACCGCGCGGCCATCATGAACAGCCTCCCGCCCGATCAGCGTGGCGTGGGCGCCGGGATCAGCACCACGTTCCAGAACTCGGCCACGGTGCTCTCCATCGGCATCTTCTTCTCCCTGATGATCGCGGGTCTGTCCACCGCCCTGCCCGCCGCCCTCACACACGGCCTGACCGCCCAGGGGGTACCCGCCGCCGACGCCGCCAAGGTCGCCGCCCTGCCGCCGGTCGGCGTGCTGTTCGCCTCGCTCCTCGGCTACAACCCGATCCAGACCCTGCTCGGCCCTCACGTACTCGCGCAACTGCCCCCGGGCCACGCCCACTACCTCACCGGGCGCGGATTCTTCCCGGAGCTGATCTCCCAGCCGTTCGCCGACGGCCTGTCCGTGGCCTTTGATTTCGCCATCGCCGCGTGCGTCGTCGCCGCCGTCGCCTCTCTGTTGCGCGGCGGCCGTTACATCCACGACGACCGGTCGCTGCCCCAGGCCGCTGCCCCGCTTCCGGCACCGGCCCCACCCGCACCCGCAGCAGCACCCGCTTCTGCACCTGAACCTGCACCGTCGTCCCCGCCCTCGGCGCCGCCGCCGACGCCCCGATCCGAGGGGCCGCGATGACCTCACCCTTCGACCCCGGGCAGGCGGCGGAGACCGCCGAACGGCTCCGTGCCGCGATCCAGCAGCTCCTCCCCGAACTGCGCGGCCGAAGCACGCGGAGCCAGCTCACGCCCAGCCGGCTGGCCGCACTCGCGGCGCTCTCCGCGCACGGGCCGCTGCGCATCAGCGACCTCGCCACGCGCATGGGCATCGCCCTGTCCACCATCTCCCGGATGGCGGACCTGCTCGACGGCTTCGGATGGATCGAACGCCAGGCGGACCCGAAGGACCAGCGGGCCACCCTGATCGCCCTCAACGACGCAGGCCAGGCGCTCCTTGACGCCACGCGCCGTCAGGCAGCCACGCGTCTCGCCGAGCGGATCGACCAGCTCACCCCCGACCAGCAGCACTCCCTGCACGAGGCCCTGCCGGCGCTGGAAGCTCTCACCGAACAGCAGCCCGGCGAACTGTCGAGGACCAGCCGCCGCTAGGGGCCTTTCGCAGACGGACCCGTCAGTGCCGGTCCACCCGAGGGGCCGGTGTGCGCTGGATGGCGATGACGGCGGCATCATCGCAGAGATGCCCTTGGCAGTGGGCCAGGAGGTCCCGGCGGAGGTGATCCAGGAGTGCTTCCGGGCGATTCTTGGCCCACTGCTCGACTCGCTGCGCCAACGGGTAGAAGACCCCGTTCTCATCGCGGGCTTCGGTGACCCCGTCGGTGTGAAGGATCAGGGTGTCACCGGCGTCGAAGGCGAACTCCTCGACCGGAAACTGCGCGGCAGGCAGCGCGGCCACGCCGAGGGGCGGGGCCGGGTGGGCGCTGGTGAGAGTACGGACGTGGCGCTCGTGCAGCAGTAACGGCGGGGGATGCCCGCAGCAGGTCATGCGGGTCATGCGCCCGTCATTGGGGATTTCCAGGAGCAGGGCGGTGATGAAGTGCTCACCGATCCCGTCCTCCGCATCGACGAAATCGGTGAGGTAACGGGACACACTCCGGTCCAGGGCGCAGGCGAGCGCGGGCAGCGTGGCGTGCTGGTCGGCGACCACGCGGAACGCACCGAGCAGCTGCGCCGACTCGCCGACCGCGGACAGCCCGTGTCCCCGTACATCACCGATGATCATCCGTACGCCGTCGTCGGTGCCTGTCGCCGTGTAGAGGTCGCCGCCGATCTCGGCCTCGTCCTCCGCCGCCAGGTACAGCGAGGTGATCCGCAACGGGCCGATGCGGTGGGGGAGTGGCCGCAGCAGGGCCTTTTGCGCGGTCTCGGCCACCGACCGGACTTTGGCGAGTTCCAGTCTGCGGTGCTCGCGCACGCGGCAGAAGAACACGATCATGGCGGAGAGTACGGCGAGGGAGAAGACCTGCACCATCACATTGCGCGTGGGCAGGACACCGAAACGGACGCCGATGAACACCTGGGCCCCCACCGCCAGGACCCCGATGAATGCCGTGAGGCGGGCCCCCGCGAAGGAGGCTGTGAGAGCGGGCGCCACGACCAGCAGCGGCCCCAGATGCACGTCGGCCGGCACCAGGAGGTCGACGACCGTGATCACCACGATGAGCGCGAGTGGAATCGCCAGCAGCGCGTGACTTGGCTGCCACGGCTGCCACAGACCTCCCAAGCGCCGCCGTAGACCCACCCATCCACTGTGCACCCTTGGCGGGTGCCGTGACGTTTGGACGGCCTTCACCTGTGGTGATTGCGCAGGGTGAGACCTTCCGGTTACGGAGGGCCGCCACGACGACACTGTCCGCGTACGGTCCGCGTCGAGCAGTCTCGCCGATCCTCGCCGTAGAGTCCGGGGCATGGCCCGCAACATCGCCCAGGCCGCAGCGAACGACACGGCCGCCGGGTCTCCCGGCCCGGTCCGTCCCGGAGGGTCTTCGTGAGCGTCTCGATCGTGCTGTTCACCTCCGACCTCCGCGTCCACGACCATCCGCCGCTGCGGGCAGCGCTCCGTGCGTCGGATGAGGTGGTGCCGCTGTTCGTGCGGGACACGGGGATCGAGGCCGCCGGGTATGCGGCGCCCAATCGGGAAGCGTTCCTCGCGGACTGCCTGGGCGATCTCGACGCGGCCTTGCGCGCGTGCGGCGGGCGCCTCGTGGTGAGGTCGGGGGACGTCGCCGGTGCCGTGGCCGGGGTCGCGGCCGAGACCGGGGCGGACGCGGTGCACATGGCGGGTGGCGTCAGCGCGTACGCGCAGCGGCGCGAGGAGCGCCTGCGGAACGTCCTGGAGTCGCAGGGGCGGAGGCTGACCGTTCACGACACGGTCGTGACCGCGGTGGCGCCGGGCGCCATCACTCCGGCGTCGTCGGACCACTTCGCCGTGTTCACGCCGTACTTCCGGCGCTGGTCGCAGCAGCGTCTGCGCGACGTCCTCGCGGCACCGCGCGCGATCCGCGTCCCGGACCGCGTGACCTCGGAGGGGACGCCGTCACGCGCGCGGGTCTGCGGGACCTCGCCGGGCCTCGCGGCGGGCGGGGAGAGAGCGGGCCGCGAACAGCTGACCGCGTGGCTGCGGCGCGGTGTCGGAGGCTACGAGGACGGGCACGACGACCTGCCCGGCGACGCGACGTCACGGCTGTCGCCCCACCTGCACTTCGGCACGCTTTCCGCCGTCGAACTCGTCCATCGGGCGCGCGGAGCGGGCGGTCCGGGCGCCGACGCGTACGTCCGCCAGCTCGCCTGGCGCGACTTCCACCACCAGGTCCTCGCCGCACGCCCGGCCGCCGCGGCGCACGACTACCGCACGCGCCACGACCACTGGCGCTCCGGGCGGGCCGCAGCCCAGGACATCGCTGCATGGCGCGAGGGTCGTACGGGCTATCCGGTGATCGACGCGGCCATGCGGCAGCTGCGTCACGAGGGCTGGATGCACAACCGCGGCCGCCTCCTGACGGCGAGCTTCCTCACCAAGACCCTGTACGTCGACTGGCGGGTCGGCGCCCGGCACTTCCTGGACCTCCTGGTGGACGGCGACATCGCGAACAACCAGCTCAACTGGCAGTGGATGGCGGGGACGGGCACAGACTCGCGCCCCAACCGGGTCCTCAACCCCGTGACGCAGGCGAAGCGTCATGACCCGGACGGCGTGTACGTGCGCCGCTGGGTGCCGGAACTCGCGGGTCTCGCCGGGCCCGCCGTGCACGAGCCGTGGAAGCTGCCCCGGCTCGATCGCGCGAAGTACGCGTACCCCGACCCGATCGTCGAACTCGCCGAAGGGCTTGAGCGATTCAAGCGGGCGCGAGGACTGGACTGAGCCTGTTCGCCGCGCGGCCCGGGGGTCACGATCCGCTCCTCCCGTCCTCTTGCTCTGCACTCCTGTGCCCCCTCCTCCTCGCCCTCCGCATCATAAGCGGATAGATCTATCCGTTTGCTGGTACGGTTACCGGTGACGCCCGTCGGCGTCGTTCTCACGACGGGACAAGATGAGAGGGGTTCCGATGGCGCGCAGAGTGTGGCTTCCGTTGGGGGCGGCCGTCCTGGTGGTGAACGCGGTGCTGTGGGTGGCTGCCGAAGCGATCACCGCGGCGGCCTGGACCGATCCGCCCTACAGCTATGCGACGAACTACATCAGCGACCTGGGTGTGCCGGACTGCGGTACGCGGTTCCAGGGGCGCGACATCTGTTCTCCGGCACATGACTTGATGAACGCGTCGTTCATGGTCCAGGGGATTCTGTTCGCGCTGGGTGTGGTGCTGCTGGCCCGACTCGTCAAGGGGCGCGCCCGTCGTGTGATCACCGCCCTCGCGCTCGCCCACGGAGCGGCGTTCGTGCTGGTGGGGCTCTTCCATGGTTCCGGGGAAAACTCGAACCTCGCCCTGGCCATCCACGTCGGGGCGGCGGCGATCGGCATCCTGTGCGCGAACACGGTGGCCATCTTGGCGGGTTCACTGCCGAGCCTCGGGCTGTCGCCTGCGTACCGCATCTTCAGCGTCACGGTCGGTGTCCTCGGCCTGCTGAGCGAGGTGTTGGTGGGGGTGTCCGCGAGCACGGCGGGGGTGTTCGAGCGTGGTGGCGTCTACTCGTGGCTGCTGTGGGGTGCCGTTACGGGCTTCCTGGTCCTGGTCGAGCGCCGGCGCAGCCCCGCGATGGTGGAGAATGTCGCGGTGTGACCCGGGAAACGCAACGCCCGCTGCGCGCGGACGCGGAACGAAACCGACGGCTGATCATGCAGACAGCCGACCGCATGTTCGCGCAGCGCGGGTCCGCCGTCACCCTCAATGAGATCGCGCGCGAGGCAGGCATCGGAGTCGGCACGGTGTACCGGCGCTTCCCGGACCTTCAGTCGCTGATCGACGCCCTGTTCACCGAGCGGTTCACCACGTTCCTGGATCTCGCGACAGCGGCCGAGCAGCGATCGGACCCCGGGCAGGCGCTCCGCCACTACCTGCTCGAGGCGGCCCGATGGCGAGCCCAGGACCGGGCGCTCGACGTCGTTCTCGCGGGCGCGAGCATCGACACGAAGGCGATCGCCGAGATGCGAGACGACCTTGGCCGCCATGTCGACGGCCTGGTGGCACGGGCGGTTGCCGCGGGCGCCGTCCGCGAGGACTTCGCGAGCGCTGACGTCTACGCCTTCCTGTACATGATCGGCGCTGTTGTCGACCGTACCTACGATGTCGCCCCCGACGCCTGGCGCCGGTACGCGGAGGTCGTGCTGCTGGGCTTCGGCCTGGCACGGGGCCCCGCCGTGCACACCACGGCGATGACCGACGGCCAGATTCGCCGAACATGGCCCAGTCCGCCCAAACACCAACTGGGCGGGGCCAGTTGATTCTTCGGCCCCGCAGCCGGCGCAGCCGTCGTCACGCTCGGCATCGACGGTGCGTGGACACCCAACGGGACCCATGTCAGTGCTTGAGGCCTATTCCAGCTTCTTGAACATGTGGACATCCTCGGCGCCGCCCGGGATTCCCAGGGTCCGGCCGGTCTCGACATATCCGTGGCGCTGGTAGAACCCCGGGGCCTGAAAGGTGAAGGACGATACACAGGCGCGGTCACAGCCTCGCCGGCGCGCTTCCGCCTCCGCCGCCAGGAGGATCTTCGATCCCCACCCGTCCTTACGGCGCTGCTCGTGGATCCAGAGCATCTCGATGCCGAGCAGTCCACCCCACGTCCACCCGGAAAGGCCTCCGACCAGCTCGCCGGAGTCGTCGACAACCTTCACCGACAGTGAACTCTGATCTGCGGCAGTGGTTCCAGTGGCAGGGAAGTTGACCTCGTCAAGGCCCTGCGACAAGCGCTCGTTGAGCTCCGGGTCGCGCTGACCGAAGCTCAACGTCTCACCTGTGTGCTCATGTGTCATGGCGCGGAGTGTGACACATGCACCGCTGTCGCCAGGCCGGCGGCCTGGGCTGGAGCCTGGGGGCAGGCCGGTCTCGCACCGGGCGATGAGTTCCCGCCGGTCCGGGAGTCCACCCAGGTGCAGGCACACTCCCCACGGAAAGGCGCGATCATGAGCAAGCTGATCGTCACCGCGTTCATCACCATGGACGGCGTCATGCAGGCTCCGGGCGGCCCGGGCGAGGACGTCGACGCCGGATTCGAGCACGGCGGCTGGCAAGTCCCTTACGTCGACGAGGAATTCAGGGTCCTGATGACGGAGATCTTCGAGCAGACCGCCGACCATCTCCTGCTCGGCCGGCACACGTACGACATCTTCGCCGCCCACTGGCCCCGCGTGACCGATGAGAACGACCGGATCGCCGTGAAGCTGAACACGATGCCCAAGTACGTCGCCTCACGCACCCTGGACAGTCTGGAGTGGAACAACTCGCATCTCCTCAAGGGCGAGGCCGCCGAGTCCGTCGCCCAGCTCAAGGACCAGCTGGACGGCGTGATCATGACACAGGGCAGCGGCGACCTCATCCGCACCCTGCAGGAGCACGACCTCGTCGACGAGTACCGGCTGCTCATCAACCCCGTCATCCTCGGAACCGGCAAGCGGCTCTTCGCCGAAGGCGCCGCCCCTGTCGCCTGGACGCTCACCGAATCCGGCACCACCGGCGCGGGCGTGCAGGTCTGCGTCTACAAGCGCGCGGGCAAGCCCGAATACGGATCCCTCCAGCTGGACGATCAGGAGTGAGGCCCGATTGGAGAGTCGACTCGGTTCGTTGAGGAACGACTGATCGGGGCGGAGGACAGAAGCGCCAGGAGGACAGAAGTGCCAGGAGGATGGAAGCGGCAGTAGACATCTCGACCTGGGAGCGATGTGGTGACAGGACGATCCGGGCCGTTCTGGGATGCCGTGGAGGGGCGCGCGCCGCTGCCTCGGGCGGCCGTGACCCTGGGGTTGGAGGTCCTCGACGCGGACGGCGACAACGGCACGGTCGAGCTGGCCTTCACCGCGACCGAGGACTTCACCAACCCGGCGGGGAACGTGCTGGGTGCCTTTCTCGCCGCGATGCTCTACGACACGGTCGGTCCCGCCCTTCTGGCCACGCTCGAGCCGGATCAGTTCCAGTCCACGCTGGAACTCAACACCCGTTTCCTGCGGCCCGTCCGCCCGGGCCGGATCATCGGGAAGGGGCGCGTGGTGCACAGGGCAGGGGACATCGCCTTCCTGGAAGCCACCCTCACCGACTCCGGCGGGGCGACGATCGCCACCGCCGGTGCCACGGCCCGCGTCATCCCCCTCGGCCAGGCGCCGACGTCGGCCTGACCCGCACACGAGCTGTGACGAGGCATGAGACGCGAGCCCCCGGCGAGAAGCCGGTGGTCCGTGAACTCACCACTCTTGTCCCGCCGTTGGCCGAGACCCGGCAGGATGAAACGATCTCTCGCATGGCACTACTGAACGAAGCCCAGACCATCGAGGAACGCGGCGAGGCTCTCGTCGCCGCCGCGCTCGCGGGTGACGAGGACACCGCCCGTCGCCACACCGACTTCTTCGTACTCGGCCGTCGGGTCGACGAAGGAATTCCCTACTGGGAGCGGGCGGTTGAGGCGGGAGACGCCTTCTCCGCGTACACCCTCGCCCGCTACCGGAAGATCCGTGGTGACCGCGGGGAGGCCGAGCGGCTCTACCGTCTCGCCGCGGACCGGCACTCCGGATGCGCGTACGGTCTGGCCGTACTGCTCAAGGAGAACGGCGACCCGGAGGCTGCCACGTGGTTCCGGGAAGGCTGGGACATGGGGCGCCTCGACTGCAAGATCGAGCTGGGCAAGCTCCTCGCGGCCGAGGGAAAGCCGGACGAGGCGGCCGAGTTCCTGATGAAGGGCGTGGACATCGGGGACATCGCCGTCTTCCGGTGGGTGCAGGCCTTCGGGCACATCCGCGAGACCTTCGACCGGGTCGCCGACGACCTCGAGGCGGCGGAGGACGCCGAGGACGGCGAGGCCGCGGGTGAGGCGGTGGAGCCGCTGGAGGACATGGACAGCGAGTTCAAGAAGTATCCCGGGCTGATCAACGAGGCCGGGAACTACTTCCGCAGGGCCGGATACCTCAGTCCGGTGGCTCTCGTCGAGCACGCGATCCTCCTCGAGCGGCACCACGCCGAGGACCGCTGGCCCGAGGTCAGCGAACTCCTCCTGCGCTCGCACGCCGAGGGATACGACGGCGCGGCCTTCATCCTGGGCCTGTTCAACGAGGAGCGCGGCGAACTCGCCGAGGCCGAGCACTGGTACGCCATCGCGGCCGACACCGGACACCGTGCCGCGCTGGTGCGGCTCTCCGACCTGTTCCGCCGGCAGCGACGGCTCGATGAGGCCGAGG
The DNA here is from genome assembly GCF_044748025.1 of Streptomyces sp. NPDC090032. NCBI lineage: Bacteria > Bacillati > Actinomycetota > Actinomycetes > Kitasatosporales > Streptomycetaceae > Streptomyces > Streptomyces sp. NPDC090032. The sequence continues at coordinate 66,393 of NZ_JBIVFF010000015.1, forward strand.
CCCGGCTGAGGGAAGTCGGCCCGGACGACGAGGTCGTCCCCGACCGGCTCGCCAAGATCGCCGGGCTTCGGGAGGAGGACGAGGTGCCGCCCGAGCAGGATCTGCGGCGCCTGCCGGAGCTGCTCGAGCGGGCCGAAGCGGGGGATGTCCAGGCTTCGTACGCGTACGGGAAGATGCTCTACGAGTGGGGCGGGGCGGCGGCGCGCTGGATGCTTCCTTGGCACGAACCCGCGGCGCTGGCGGGTGACAAGGCGGCTGCGGCCGACCTCAGGTGGCTCTACGGCGACCTGGATGACTCCGTGCGGCGCGACCACTGGAAGCGGATCGCCGCGGAGGCCGGGGACCACGACGCCTGTGGCGCCATGGCCTGGCTCTCCGACTACCACAAGGACTACCAGGAGGCCGAGCGGTGGTACGTCCGCGCCGCAGCCGACAACAGTGCACTGAACGCGATGCCGGCGGGCAAGGCCATCGCCCAGCGCGGCGGGTACGAGGAGGCCGAGCCGTACCTGCGCAAGGCCTGGGAAGAGGGCCGGGGCGAGTCGTTCGGCACCGAGACGGCGGGCTACTACGGCCTCGTCCTGAACCGGACCGGACGCCATGCGGAGGCCGTGGACCTGCTGCGCCTGGCCGCCGAGCACTGGCAGGAGGACGTCAGGTCCCGTTACGACGCGGATGATCTGGACGTCCTGGCCCGGATGCTGGACCCGGAGGAGGAGCTGGCGGCCGCCGAACAGGCGCTGGCGGCGGGCTGAGGGGCGGGGCCCCGTCGGGCGGTTCCACCGCCGGCCCCCGGCTCCTACTGTTCCCGGTCCTCCAGCAGCTGCCCAACAGCCTGTTCCAGTACGGTGATCCGGTCCGCGAGTTCGGCGGCTTCGGGACCGTCCGTCGTCTCCCTGTCCCGCAGCAGGCTTTCCACCTGGGCGAGTTGACGTTCCACGTCGGCAAGACGGTGCAGTTCCACGGCGGGCTTCGTGGGCACGTCGACCGCCAGGAGGCGTGTCAACTGGTCCGCCTGATCGGCGAGTTGGCGGTTCTTGCGATGCAGCTCCAGAAAGACACTGACCTTGGTCCGCAGCAGCCAGGGGTCGAACGGCTTGATCAGGAAGTCGGCCGCGCCGACCGTGTAACCGCGGTACGCGTAGTTCGGGTCGACCGCAGCCCCGGTCAGGAGAATGATCGGGATGTCCTTGGTCTGGTCGAGGCCCTTGATGTTGGCGGCGGTCTCGAAGCCGTTCATGCCCGGCATCAGCACGTCGATGAGCGCGACCGCGAACTCCTGCCGCAGCATCGCCTTGAGCGCCGCCTCGCCCGAGTTCGCGCGGACCACTCGGGCCAGCGAGCCGAGGACGGCTTCGAGGGCGACCAGGTTCTCCTCCATGTCGTCGACGATGAGGATGCTGGAGGCGTCCGCCGCCGCTCCCTGCGGCGCTGTCACGGCGTCCGCCGATCGACGTCGCCGGACGTGTCCGGAGGCGGTTCCGAGGAGGTGTGCGGGTCGAGCAGCCGGCAGATCACCGACAGCAGCCGGTCGACGTCCACCGGCTTCGGGATGTAGTCGTTCGCGCCGCTCTCGATCGCCTTCTCGCGGTCACCGGGCATGGCCTTGGCGGTGAGCGCGATGACCGGCAGGTTCGCGAAGCGAGGGGTGCGCCGCATCGCCGCGATCATCTCGTAACCATCCATTTCAGGCATCATGATGTCCATCAGGACCAGGGATACATCGGGTGTCCGGTCGAGGACTTCGAGCCCCTCGCGGCCGTTCTCGGCGTACTTGACGGTGATTCCGACGCGGCCCAGGACATGGGTCAGTGCGAAGACGTTCCGGATGTCGTCGTCGACGATCAGGATGTGGCGGTTGGCCAGCACCCCGGCGGAGCCGGTCAGCCACTCCTTGAGCCGGGTCGTCTCCGGCCAGCTGGCGTGTTCTTCCATGATGTCGGCGGCTGCGAGGTCGGCGAGATCGTCGGCGGTGCGGGTTGCCGCGCGGGGCACGGAGACCGCGTCCGTGAACACGTCTACCCCCGCGGGGAGTTCCGCCGGGGCCGTACGCCCGCCGACCGGCGAGTCGGGTCCGGTGATGGCCTGCACCGTGCCGCCCGTGGAGAGTGGTTCCACCGCGGGGGACGTGTAGTGCACAGGGACGAAGAGGGTGAAGGTGGAGCCGACGCCCGGCTCGCTCTCGGCCGTGATCCGTCCGCCGAGCAGGGCCGCCATGTCCCGGCTGATGGAGAGGCCGAGACCGGTGCCGCCGTATTTGCGGTTGGTGGCGCCGTCGGACTGCTGGAACGCCTCGAAGATCCCGTCGAGCATCTCCGGCTGGATGCCGATTCCGGTGTCCTTGACGGAGAGGGCGATGACCTCGTCCGCGTCGCGCAGCGTCTCCTCCTCGAAGTCCGCGGGCGTCGCGCGCTCGACGAGCAGTTCCACCCCGCCGGACGAGGTGAACTTCACCGCGTTCGACAGGAGGTTGCGCAGGATCTGCTGGAGGCGCTGCTCGTCGGAGAAGAGTTCGCGCGGGACGTTCTCGCCGACCTTGATGTCGAACGCCAGGCCCCGGTCCCCGGAGAGCGGCTGGAACGTCGCCCGTACGTAGTCGAGCAGTTTGTTCAGCGGCAGCGTCTTGGGGTGCACATCCATGCGGCCCGCTTCGATCTTCGACAGGTCGAGGATGTCGTTGATCAGCTGCAGCAGATCGGAGCCGGCCTGGTGGATGGTGACGGCGAACTCCACCTCCTCGGGGGCGAGCCGTCCGGAGGGATTGTCCGCGAGGAGACGGGACAGCACGAGGAGCGAGTTGAGGGGCGTGCGCAGCTCGTGCGACATGTTCGCCAGGAACTCGGACTTGTACTGGGACGACGTGGCGAGGAGCGCCGCCTTCTCCTCCAGCTTGGCGTTGGTGATCTGCAACTCGTCGGAGCGCTGGCGCAGTTCGGCGGTGAGGCGTTGCGACTCCGACAGAAGCGACTCGGTACGGGAGTTGGCGATGATGGTGTTGATGGAGACACCGATGGTGTTGACGAACTGGTCGACGAAGGCGAGGTGCACCTCGCTGAAGCGGCTGAACGAGGCGAGTTCGATGACACCGAGCACCCGGTCCTCGAAGAGGATCGGCAGGATGACGACGCTGGCCGGAGGCGCGGCGCCGAGGCCGGAGCTGATGGTGATGTAGTCGGTGGGGACCGCGTCGACGAGGATCCGCCGCTTCTCCGCGGCAGCCTGGGTGATGAGGCCCCAGCCGGGCGCGCCGAGGCTGAGCCGGGGGCGCGGCCTGCGGCCTTCTTCCTGGCCGGTTCCGTATCCGGCCAGGAGTTCGAGGTCCTCGCCCGGTTCCGCACCCGCCTCGGCCAGGAAGAACGCACCGTACTGGGCGTTCACCAGAGGGGTCAGCTCGCGCAGGATCAGGTCGGCGACCTCGACCAGGTCGCGGTGGCCCTGCATGAGTCCGGCGATACGGGCCAGGTTGGACTCCAGCCAGTCCTTGGCGCGGGTCGTCTCACGGAGGTTCGCCACCATGAGGTTGATGTTGTCCTTCAGGGTGGCGACCTCGCCCTGGGCCTCCACCGAGATGGAGCCGGACATGTCGCCCTGTGTGACGGCGCTGGCGACCTCGGCGATCGCTCGCACCTGTGTGGTCAGGTTCAGGGCCAGTTCGTTGACGCTGGTGGTCAGGCGCTTCCATGTCCCGTAGACGCCCTCCACACGGGCCTGGCCGCCCAGCTGCCCCTCGGAGCCCACCTCGCGGGCCACACGCGTGACCTCGGAGGCGAACGCGGAAAGCGTGTCGACCATCGTGTTGATCGTGGTCTTGAGCTCCAGGATCTCGCCGCGTGCGTCGACGTCGATCTTCTTGGACAGGTCACCGCGCGCGACGGCGGTGGCGACCTGGGCGATGTTGCGGACCTGGGAGGTCAGGTTGTCGGCCATGAAGTTCACGTTGTCCGTGAGGTTCTCCCAGACCCCGGACGCGCCGTGGACCTGGGCCCGGCCACCGAGCCGCCCCTCGGTACCGACCTCGCGGGCCACGCGGGTCACCTCGTCGGCGAACGCCCTCAGCTGCTGGACCATCGTGTTGACGGTGTCCTTCAGCTCCAGGATCTCGCCGCGTGCGTCGACATCGATCTTCTTGGACAGGTCACCGTTGGCGACGGCGGTGGTGACCTGGGCGATGTTGCGGACCTGGGAGGTCAGGTTGAGCGCCATGAAGTTCACGTTGTCGGTGAGGTCTTTCCACACCCCGGATGCACCTCTGACCTGGGCCTGACCGCCCAGGTTGCCCTCCGTGCCGACCTCACGGGCCACACGCGTGACTTCGTCCGCGAAGGCGGAGAGCTGGTCGACCATCGTGTTGATCGTCGACTTCAGTTCAAGGATCTCTCCCTTGGCCTCCACGGTGATCGTCTTCCCGAGGTCGCCCTCGGCGACGGCGGTGGCGACCTGGGCGATGTTGCGCACCTGGGAGGTCAGGTTGTCGGCCATGAAGTTGACGCTCTCCGTCAGGTCCTTCCAGACCCCGGACACGCCCCTGACCTGGGCACGGCCGCCGAGCTGGCCCTCGGTGCCGACCTCGCGGGCGACCCTGGTGACCTCGTCGGCGAAGGCGGAGAGCTGGTCGACCATCGTGTTGATCGTCGACTTCAGCTGAAGGATCTCACCGCGCGCGTCCACGGTGATCTTCTGGCTCAGGTCGCCGTTGGCGACGGCGGTGGTGACCTGGGCGATGTTGCGGACCTGGGAGGTCAGGTTCGACGCCATGAAGTTCACGTTGTCGGTGAGGTCCTTCCAGACCCCCGATGCGCCCCTGATATGGGCACGGCCGCCGAGCTGGCCCTCGGTGCCGACCTCGCGGGCGACCCTGGTGACCTCGTCGGCGAACGCCCGCAGCTGGTCCACCATCGTGTTGACGGTGAGCTTCAGCTCCAGCAGCTCGCCGGTGGCCTCGACGGTCACCTGCTGCGTCAGGTCTCCGCGTGCCACGGCCGTCGTCACCACGGCGATGTCCCGGACCTGTGCCGTCAGGCGCGACGCCATCGTGTTGACCGCCTCGGTCACGTGGAGCCAGTCGCCGGACAGGCCCTGCGCCTTCGCGCGGCCGCCCAGCCGCCCCTCTGTGCCGACCTCGCGGGCGACCCGGGTCACCTCGCCGGTGAACAGCGACAGCTGGTCCACCATGCGGTTCACGCCGATCCCCAGGCGTCGCAGGTCACCACGGAGCTGGCGGCTTCCGTCGTGCAGATCGACGTGCTGGGTCAGATCGCCGTCCGCGACGGCGTCGAGAACCCGTGTGGCCTTGGCGACCGGCCCCACCAGCGCTTCGATCGCCGTGTTGGCGGCCTCGACATTCGTCGTCCAGGTGCCCGAGCCCGGACTCGCCGAGATGCGCTCGTCCAGCCGGCCCCGCCGGATGATCTCGTGCCGGACGCGCTGGAGTTCCGTGGCGAGATGGCCGTTGCGCGCGATGATCTGGTTGAGGACCGCGCCCATCTCGGCGACCACGGGGTCCAGCGGGGCGGCATCTTCCCCCGAAGCTTCCGCACGCTCCGTGAATTCACCGTCGCGCAGGGCCTTCATCGCGGCGAGGAGCGGGCGCAGCTCACTCGTACGGACCCATTGTCCGGAGTCCGTCGTGCCTGCCTGGGCGGCCTGGGCAGCCTGGCCCGCCTGGGCCGCGTCGGGCCGAGTCGTGTCCATGGTCATGAACCACCCTCCGCCCGGAGTTCGTCGCGCACACCAGCGGCATGTATGAGCATGTTTGTCATATTATAAGGGGCGCGAAAATAGTTCTCCCAGGCGCTGTTGGCGGACCCCAGGGGGCGTCGTGATCCCGTTGCCCGCACACTCGGCTGAATTCGTGTGCAGCAAGGAGTTGCCGGCGAACCAGCTCGCGTCCGCACAGGCGCGGAGATTCCTGCGCGAGCTGCTCACAGGCAGGATGCCGACCACCTCGACGACTCCTGACCAGGACGCGGTTCCCGCTCCCGGGGCCGTCCCCCAGGGACTCGTCGACAACGCGGTCCTGCTGGTCAGCGAGCTGGTCACCAACGCCGTCGTGTACGCCGGCACCGACATCGACGTGGTCTGCCGCCTGGAGCGGGACCCGGACACCGGCGTGGCCGTCGTCGTGGAGGTCGTGGACCGCCACCCCTCCAGAGGCGTACGCGCCGCGGCTGACGCACGGCACGGCGAGCCCGGCTACGGCCTCCAGCTGGTGAGCGCGCTCTCGCAGGCCTGGGGAGTGACGTACCGCAGGTCGGAGAAGCGGGTGTGGTTCCGGCTGGAGTCCTCGTCCGCGCAGCCGGGATCCGTGACCCCCGACGCGGCTCCGGCCGATACCGGCGAGAGCGGTGGACCCAAGGCCGTGCGCGCCGAACCCGGTGGTGCGAGGCCGCCGGACCACCTGGCGCTCAGCCATGGGTACGCGGCCGAATGGGTCGACCGCAGCGGCCCGTCGTTCCTCGCCGAGACCAGCGAGCTTCTCGCCGGGCAGCTGGACCAGGGCATGGTCGCCGCGCTCGCGGCCCAGCTGCTCGTACCCCGGCTCGCGGACTGGTGCGGCATCTGGCTGAAGACCCAGGGGAGGGGTCTGAAACTGTCCCGGGTCTGGCACGTCGACGAGCGGCGCATCGTGCCGCTGCGTGAGGAGCTGGAGCGGATCGCGCTGTCCGCCGGAATCCGGGCCGGCGGAACGCCCTGGCCCTGGCCGGAGAGCGCCGGGTCCGACCGCGCGGGTGGGTCGGCGTTCGCCTTCCCGCTCACCGTCCGTGACACGGACGTGGGGGTACTGCTGCTCGGCCGGACCGGCCAGCTGCACATGACCGACGCAGTGGTGCGCATGGTGGACGACGTCGCCCGCCGCGTCGCGCAGGCCGTGTACACCGCCCGCCAGTACACGAGACAGACCACCATCAGCGTCGCCCTCCAGCGCAGACAGCTGCCGGCGACCCTGGCCAGCATCGCGGGAATCGACACCGCGATCGTCTACGAGCCGCACGGCGAGGGCCAGACCGTCGGCGGCGACTTCTACGACATCTTCCCGAAGGGCGAAGGCCGCTGGTGCTTCCTCCTCGGGGACGTGCAGGGCAAGGACCCGGAGGCGATGTCCGTCACCGGTCTCGCCCGGCACCTGGTGCGGCTCCTGGCGCGCGAAGGCCACGGCGTCGAATCGGTGCTCGACCGGCTGAACATCGCCATGGCGGAGGAGAGCGCCGAGGCCCTCACGGCCGACGGCGAGCAGGCCGCCACGCGCTTCCTGAGCCTGTTGTACGGGGAGCTGGCCGTCGACCCCGCGCTGGCAGGGGCCCGCTGCCGGGTCGCCAGTGCCGGCCACCCCCCGCCCCTCCACATGTTCGCCGACGGCAGAGTGGAACCGGCCTGCGAACCCCGGATGCTGCTCGGCATCGACGAGGGCGCCGAATTCCGGGCCAGCACCTTCTATCTCGCGCCCGGTGAAACGCTGCTGTGCGTGACCGACGGCGTCACCGAACGACGCCGCGGCAACTGGCAGCTGGACGACGAAGACGGTCTGGCGGACGTCCTGCGCCAGGGCATGGGACTCGGCGCGAAGGCCCTCGCGGAGCATGTGCGCCGAGCGGCACACGACTTCGGTACGGGCCCTGTCGAAGACGACCTGTCGGTGCTGGTGCTCCAGGCGCCGGCGGTCGACGCACGCATGCGCCGCGCCCCGGAGCCACGGCCTGACTCCTGACGTCGTGGTTCAGGCCGTCCGCCACGGTCGGTGAAGTCGGGGGTTCCCCTTCCATCGGCAGGTGCAGGGACCATACTGGTCAGGCCCCCAGTCACCCACAGAACGAATCCATGGCCAAGAACAGCAACTCCTCGACCACCGCCCCCGACACCGCGTGGCTGGGGCGCGGGCGCCATCTCGGGCCCGAGCCCGAGCAGGACGTCCGGCGCAACCTGATCGCCCTCAAGGCGGCCGGGGTACTCGACGACTTCCTGGACCTCGACCCCGTCGAGGCGGCCCGCTCCACCGTCCTGCACCCGAGGGACGGGGCCGCCGACCCCGGCCCCTCGGCCCGCCGCCTCTTCGAGGCCCGCTGGCGCGTCGCCGACGACGTCACGGTGCGCGCACAGCTGACGACGTACGACCCCGAGGCCCGCCGCAAGGAAGGCGAGGGCGTCATCTGGATCCTCGCCGCCGAGGCGGAGCGCGCGTGGGACGCGCACTGGCCCTCGCCCGCCACCATGTTCTGGCCCGACAGCGACCAGGTCGACTGGGACCACGACACGGTGCGCGGCGTGCGCCTGAGGGCGGCGAACTACCTGCCCAAGGACGACGACGAGCTGCGCCACCGGCTCCGGGACTGCACCCGTGACAGCTGGTTCATCCATGTCGTGGTGCACGAGGCGATGACGCCGGACGCGATGGGGCAGAAGCCCGTCTCGGCGTTCCTGCCGCCGAGCCTGCGGCACCGGGTGATCGAGCACCGGGGCACCCCGGCCCAGGCCCAGATCGCCGACGTCGCGATGAAGCGGGAGCTGAGCGTGCGGATGCCGCGCGGCGGCGCCGTCGTCCTGCCGTCGGTGCCGCCCGTCCCGGATTACGCAGCGGAACGTTTCACGGTGCGCAGTGTCTTCCTCGACGGCTCGGAGCCGACCGAACTCCTCGACAAGGTCAAGGAGTTCGCCGCGCTGCCCCGCCCGCTGCCGGTCGACGCCGAGCAGGCCCTGACACGCCTGCGTCAGGGCTGGCACCTGCTCACCCCGGACGAGGAGCTGGTCCACGCGCAGGGCATGGTCGTCCGGTACGCCGAGGCACTGGAGGCCATGACGAAGTCCTGTGACCTGTACCGAGAGGCGGCCGAGGCGGCGCAGGCCGCCCTGGCGGAAGCGACCGGCGGCTCCGGCGTGCCCCGGCCGGCCGACCTCGGGGGGGTCAAACCGGACGGCTCACCGCTGACCGCCTTGACGAAGGCGTTCGGCCGCTTCCGGGGGCCGGGCAAGTAGGCGGCGGCGACACCCTTCCGGCACGGCGAAGCCCTTCCGGCACGGCGACGTCCTGCGGGTGAGGTGACGTCCTTCGGGTACGGCCGAGCGGTGGTCAGGCCAGTTGGCTGATCATGCGGGCGTTGAAGGTGCCGGTCGCGGTCGCCGATGCGATCTTGCTGAGGGACGACCGATGACTTCCGGCCGCCCGGGGAGTCAGCACTTCCAGACAGGCACCAGATCCGTCCGGAGGCACCATGTCCACCACCGAGAACGCCCTGCCGCCCATCGTCGACGCGGCCACCTGGCAGAAGGAGCTGGCCGCGCTGCGCGTCCGGGAGAAGGCGGCCACCCGGGAGCTCGACGCGATCGCCGCCCAGCGTCGCCGGCTGCCGATGGTGGAGATGCCCGACTACGTACTGGAGGGCGAGGACGGTCCGGTCCGCCTCGCCGAGATCTTCGGAGACCACCCGCAGCTGATCGTCTACAACCACATGTGGTTCGACGACGCGGAGTGGCAGTGCAGCGGCTGCACGGGCTTCACGACCCAGTTCACCCGGCTCATGGGTCTGGAGAAGTTCGACGCCCGGTTCGTGATCGTCACCCAGGGTCCGATCGACGAGGCGCTCGCCTACAAGCGCAGGGTCGGGAACGAGATGACGTGGTACTCGACGGCGAACAGCTCGTTCGGCAGCGATGTCGGCGCCGCGCCGAACGCCGGATTCGCGGTCAACGTGTTCCTGCGCGACGGCGACAAGGTGTACCGGACCTGGCACACGGACGGACGCGGCACCGAGCAGTTGAGCCATCTGTTCGGCCTGGTCGACCTGCTGCCGTACGGCCGCCAGGAGGTGTGGCAGGACTCGCCGGAGGGCTGGCCGCAGCAGCCGACGTACAGCCGGTGGGCACAGTCGGAGGAGATCGCGGCGGCATACGGTGAGAACGGCTGACCTCACCCGTCCGGGGTCCGCGTGCGCGCTCAGCTGATGCCCGTACCGCAGTCCGCGCGGATACCGGCGCTCGCGGCCGGGGAGTCGTCCGCCTGGATGCCGGCGACCTCGACCGTGACCGCCAGGCGGTAGTTGCAGTGCCGCCGCGTCCGCGTGGGCAGGGTGTTGAGACGGTTCCGTGGGCCTGGTGCTGGGCGGCTGTCCAGGGGGTGCGGCCGCGCTTGCTGTAGGCGCGCCAGCCGGACCAGCTGTCCCGCTGGATCTCGTGGTGCTGCCGGATCCGCGCAGGGTGGCCCGAGCAATGTGTGCGGAAGCCTGGGGAGTGGATCGTCGCGCGGGGCGTGGCGCCGCCGAGCGTGATCTCGCCGTCCTGTGCGACGGAGGAGACGGTGGTGGTGTAGCACCAGCCGTGCATCTTGATGATGCTGACGTTGTCGCACTCGGTCTGGCCGGCGGGTGCGTGATAGCTGTTGCCCCGGACGGACTTGGGGTCCTTGGGGGCGGCGTCGACATCACGGATCGTCATGCGCAGGGATCCGCCGGGCAGTTCCCCGGCCCGCCAGGCACTCTTCGTCCGGAGCGGCTCGCCGGCGGCTCTCGGACTCGCGCCGGCGACCGCGCTGCCGGAGGCACAGGGCGTTGGTGTCGAGGGGAGGGCGGAGTGCTGCCCCGTGTCCGACCGGCAGCCGGAGACGGTCAACGGGGCGGCCGTTGCTATGACGGCCAAGCAGCTCGGTTCATCGATGGTTCCTCTGTGTACGTCGCGTCGCCGCTGGTGGGGGCCGACAGTCCAGTACGCCGAATCCCGCCGCGGACCGGGGACCCGGAGTTCCGCCGCGTCGTGAATGACGTGGGGGGCGGGCGCGCAGGGGTCTCTGCACTTGGGATAGCGTCCTCTGACTCCGGACGACTGAGAGGGACGTAGTGCAGGTTCAGGTACGTGGGCGGCGGAGTGCCGGCTGGTGGGTCACGTTCGGGGTCATCGCGTTCGGGACGCTGTTCTTCGCCATCGGGGCGATCGTGGGAGGGGTGTCGATCTCGTTCGTGACGGATGCGGAGCGCGCCAAGGGAACCGTGGTGTACCTGGAGTGGCAGGGCGGCCACGTCAGCTCGTACAGCAAGTCACGGCAGAGCAGCGGGCCCACGGCGTACCCGGTCGTCGAGTTCACGCCGGCCGGCGGTGCGCCGACGACGTTCCGCAGTTCAATGGGCTCCAACCCACCGGCGTACGACGAGGGTGAACGGGTTGACGTCCTGTACCGCGCCGATGACCCGGGAGACGCGAAGATCGACGGGTTTGTCTCGTTGTGGCTGATTCCGCTGATCTTCTGTGGGATCGGACTGCTGATCGCGGGTATCGGTACGGCCATTGCGATCGCGACGCGGCGGCGCTCCCGCCTCGCGCGCCGCGGACCCGGGATCCCTTCGGTCGGCTGACAGCTCGGTGCGGCGGTTGAAGGGCACCCTTCGATGAGGAGGCCGTTCTGACGCCGCGTCGTAGGTGAGGTCCTGGGCAGGAACGAGAAGGCCTCCGGCCCGTCGACGGACAGCGAAATCACCGTCCAGAAACTCGAACGCGTAGAACGTGAACTGCTCGAACGGGACGGCGTGCTCGGCGGGTTGAACCTCCGGGAGATGGCCGATCACGCCGAGGTCGACCGCGGGTTGGTGTGCCACTACTTCGGCTCCCGCCAGGACCTGTTGCGCTCGGCGCTGCGGCGCAACCCCAGCTTGTCCGCACCGGACCGGCTGCGGAAGCACACCGACAAGCCGGTCCGGTGGATCGTCTACAGCCACGGACGCCGGCTCCGTGTCGCGCAGCTGTTACGGGTCTGCCGACTGAGCGTCGCGGATACCGAGCCGCTCCCGACCGGACCGACTGCCTACTGGCCGGGGCGGGGCGTTCCGCCTGCGCAGAGCCCGAGTTGGATGAGGCTCTCGGCGGTGTCGACGATTGTGGTCGCCGTGTCGCGTGGTTCCCAGCCGAGCGTGGTGCGGGCCTTTTCGGTGTGGAGTACGGGGATGCCGCCCGACTGCCGGACGGCGTCCCGCAGCGTGGGGTTGCTGACGGCGGCCTCGCGCACTTCGTCGCGGGTCAGTTCGCGGGTCGGGACGCGCGCGGCTGCATCGCCGAGGTGCTCGCGGAGGATCCGGGCCAGCTGGAGGAAGCTGATGGCGGGGCCGTCGGAGGCGAGGAACCGTTCGCCGGCGGCCGCCGGGTGGGTCAGCGCCCGGACGTGGATGTCCGCCACGTCACGCACGTCGACCACGCCGAAGTACACCGGCGGCACGACGGGCATCGCGCCGTCCAGCATCGCCTTGACGAGGCCGGTGGACGCGGACAGGTGGGGGCCGAGGAGCGGGCCGAAGATTCCGCTCGGGTTGATCACCGAGAGTTCGAGCCCACCGCCTTCCGCCTCGATGTAGTCCCATGCCGCCCGTTCCGCGATCGCCTTCGACCGGACATAGGGACTGTTCTCGTCCGCCGGGTCGGTCCAGTCCGCCTCGTCGTACTCGTCTCCGGGCTTGCGGCTGTAACCCACAGCGGCGAACGACGAGGTCAGGACGGTGCGCTTGACGCCCGCGTCCCGCGCCGCCCGCAGGACACGAAGGGCACCGTCACGAGCGGGGACGATGAGCTCGTCGGGATCGTCCGGCTGCGCGGGCGGGAACGGTGACGCGACATGCACGACGTAGGTGCATCCGTCGACGGCGTCCGCCCAGCCCGCGTCATCGGTCAGGTTCGCCTGTGCGAACTCCAGCCGCTCGGAACGCGGGCCCACCATCGCCCGCACGTCGTCCGCACGGTTCATCGAGCGGACCGTCGTGCGGACCGGGAACCCCTCGTCGAGCAGCCGCTTGACGACATGCGATCCCACATAGCCGCTGCCGCCCGTCACCAGAACGAGATCGTTGTTCATGGCGTACTCCTGCCTTTCCTTCACATCAACGTAGGTCGGCGATGACGGGGGTGACCTCGTCGACGGCGCGCTGCTCCGCCGCGGTGTCCCCACGCTCGCGCGCGGCCCACAGATCGGTCTTGAGCTGCAGGTAGCGCAGCCGGATCCGCATGCGCTCGATCTCCTCGGCAACGCGCTCGGCGTTGTCCTGGAACAGCTCGCGCAGGCGCCGCGCGTCACCGGTGTCGAGGTGCGCGAGGTAGGCGCGCATGTCCCGCACGCTCATCCCCGTCGACCGCAGGCAGCTCAGCGCCTCGATGGTCTCCACGGCAGCCGGGTCGTAGCGCCGGTGACCGCTGCTCTCGTCGCGCCCCACGGTGCCGATCAGGCCGATCTTCTCGTAGTAGCGCAGAGTCGGCTCGGACAGCCCGGTGCGCCTCGACACCTGCTGGATCGTGAGCGGTACGGCGTCGTCGACCGCGCCGGATCTGTACGTCATCGCCATGCCCCAACCCTCCGATACCTCAAGCGCTTGAAGTCAAGGCGCGACGGTGGACCGTCGCCGGGTGGGTCGTTCGGGTGTAGGGACGGGCTGAGCGCCCGGCCTTGGGTTCGACCGGGCGCTCGCGACGCGGCGTCAGGAGGTGAAGGCCTCGATCAGGGTCCAGATGGCGAGTCCGGCCATGCACGCGGCACCGATGCGCTGCACGGTCTTGAGGGGGACGCGCTTGGCGATGAAGCGGCCGACCAGCAGGGCGAGGGCGGAGACCGACATCAGCGCGAGGGCCGAGCCGAGGGCGGTGGGCAGCCAGGGGTTGGTGGCGGCCAGGTTGGCGGTGGTGATCTGGGTGAGGTCGCCCCATTCGCTGATGAACACGGCCATGAAGGCGGTGGTGTAGACGGGCCAGAAACCGGTGACGGTCTTGGCGGCGCCTTCCTCGTCGTCATCGTCCCCGCCACGCAGCAGGACGACGGCGCCGAACGCGAACAGAGCGGCGGAGACCAGCTTGACGGCCATGGCCGGAAGCAGGCTGAGCAGGCTGCCCGCGCCGACAGCGATCGCGACATGCACGATGAAGGCGGTGGAGGTGCCGAACCACACGTACAGCGGCCGCATCCGAGTGCCCATGGCCAGCGAGGCGAACATGGTCTTGTCGGGGAGTTCCGCGAGGAAGATCAGCCCGAAGGCGGTGAGGAACGCCAGGGGGTCGAAGGTCATTGCCTTGCTTTCTGCCGGGGCCGGGCCGTCAGCTCATCGGCACCCACGGGGCGACGGGAGAACCACTCGGCCCGGCACGATGGAACGGCCCACACGCCAGTGGGGCCGGATCATGCCTTGGCCGAAGGTCTCGTCCGCCCTCGCACAGTGTGCGGGAGCCCGGTGGCCGGGGTGCCCTGGAGCACCCAGTGTGTCGACCAGCGGTTCTCGGGACTACTCCCCTTCGCTGTGATCCAGGCTAGCAGGGGGTTTTCTGACCACGTGTTGGGCAGGCGGCGGACCGAGGTGAGGTGAGCGGTCCGTGCGCACTTGCCACGGCGACTGCGGGCGGCATTTGGGGCGTTGTGGTCATCGGCACTCGCGTGGGAGAGGGGCTGATGGCTGCCGATGAAGGCTCCGGCCACCTGCGCGGGTCCCTCACGAAGTGAGCCCTGCGGGCTCAGCTTCGCACGGAGAGCCGTGCGATCCGGGCGTCGGCGGGCAGTTGTCCGTCGACCTGCACGGCGACGTACCGCGCCGACGTGTCGAGGGCGAGCTTCCGGTTGCGGCCGCGCCCGTCGACCCGGCCCGTACTTCGGTAATCGACACCGTCGTCGCTGACCTCCGCTGCGAGAGCGGGCGCACCGGCGACCGTCCAGGCCACCTCGACCGTGCGCACCGGCAGTCGCGCGCCCAGATCGACGACCATGCGCCCGTCGGGGCCGGGCCGCCACGACGTCGCCGGATCGCCGTCCACCGCGGCAGCCGGGTCCGACATGCCCGCGGGGAGCGGGCTGGTGGGGAACACGGTGCGACCGAGCGCGATGTCGTCGAGGGGGAAGGCGGTCGCGCCATGGAGACGGACGGTCGTTTCACGGCCATGCGACACGACGGCGACCTCGCTGCGATGCTGTCCCTCCACCCGGACGCGGCAGGCGGCGCCGGACAGCCGCACGGTGGCACCGTCCATGACCCGCACCCGCAGTCCAGTGGGCAGCCGGCCCGCGCCCGCCGGAGGCGACAGTGCGAACCGGGGCGCCAGCAATAGGGCTTCGGCCGCCCGGAGTTCGACCTGATGAGTGGTTCCGTCGTCGGTCAGGGTCTGGTCTCCCTGGAACACCACACGACGGGCACCTGACTGCGGAACCTCCACCGTCGTGGTGACCGTGTCACCCGACAGGTTGAACACGCTCAGATACTCGTCCGTGAACGCGACCTGGATCACCTCGTTCCCAGCCACGGGCGAGGCCTTCCGCGCGAGCGCGCGCAGCGTGCCGGCTGTCGCGCCTGGATACCCCTCGACCACGACGGGCGCCGCCGGGCCGTCGGCCGCCAGGATCGTGTCGCCGTACACCGCGATCGGACGGTCCGAACCGCGCACGACAAGCCCGGCCCGCCCGTCGATGTCGAGCCAGCCGCCGCGGCTGCTCACCTCGGGAACCGGCCAGACCGCCAGGTCCTCCCAGTGTTGGCCATCGGCCGAGCCCTGGATACGGTAGGCACGCCCGGCCGCCGCCTCCCAGCGCAGCGTGACGCGGTCGACCTCGTGCGCGGCACCCAGATCCAACGCCAACCAGCTGTCGGTGCGCGGGCGTTCGGCCTTCGCGACCGCCCACCGAGTCGCCGGGTCGCCGTCGAGGGCCAGCTCCGGGCCCTTGCCCGGATCGTACGAGGACGTGGTGGCCGTCCCGCCGCGCGCGAGGTCGGAACCGTCCGCCCCGTCGCGCACCTCGAACGCGTACAGCGAGTACCCGTACGTCGGGTCGGGCCGCACGCCGAGCATCCGAATGTGCCGTGCGGTGGTGCGAGAGAAGCCCACTTCGTCGACGCGCGCCGCTGCCACGGTCGACGTATCCGCATCCTGCGCGCGGACGGAGACCTCACCCTCCTCGAAGCGGTAGGCGCGCGAGCCGTCGAGGCCGGCCACCCCCGGCATGGTGAGGTTGTGCACCTCAAGGTGCCCTTCCCCGGCGGCTGTTCCGGTCGTCGCGTAGGCGACGGCACCCGTCGGAAGTGTCGTGAAGCCCGCGTAGCCGGTGTCCAGACGCAGCACGGTGGCGCTGCCGTCGAAGCCGTCGCGCAGGGACGTGTACAGCCGGACCGTGCGCTGCCCGACCTCGCCCGTCGTCGCGGGCAGGAACATCGGCGTACCGCCGCTGAGCTTGAACAGCCAGTCGTCGTGGCCCGGTTGCCAGGCGAACTTCACAAAACCCGCCTTGCTGACGGCTCCCGCCCACGCGGCCCGCGTCTGGTGCGAGACCAGCCCCGGTCCCGTGCCGAAGTCCGCGACTCCCGACGCCTGGGCGAAGAGTTCGTCCTCGGACAGCGGGTGGACCCGGTGGCCGTTCGTAGCGGCCCACACGTGCAGCAGATAGCTGATGGCCACCTCGGCCCGGGCCTCCGGCTCATATTTCGGCTCACCGGAGAACTTCGCCAGGCGGTACTGAGGCGGATACTTCTGGTACGCCTCCAGCCGCTCGGCCAGTGCCTGTTCGGCCCGTGCCGCCGCCCGGTCTCCCGTCACCTGCGCCAGGAACGCGAGCGGGATCACGTCCCTGCCGTACAGATGCTCACGGTCGTTCACCATCGGCATCAGCGGCTCACCGGCGTCACTCATCACCCCCAGCAACGTGCGCCACAGCGGCTGAGCGTTGGGCTGCGCGGTCAGGACCTGCGGCAAGGGCTGCCCGGCGGCCAGGAAGTGCGCCGCGTTGCGGCCCGAGGTGCGCCACAGCTCCTCCTGGTAGTGCGGGCCGAAGGAGCCGTGGTTCTCGACGATGAACGTGTCGTACAGGTTCCGGGCGGTGTTGCCCGAGACGGCGACGCCGTCGACGAGTGCCGGATTGGCCAGGTCGGCCGGGGGAAGCCCCGCTTCGTTGCGCGACCAGGTGCCGTAGGCGGACTCCCAGTCGGGTCGGCGCGCATCGTCAGGCGCCCACGCGAGAGCGGGTGCGAGGGTCTGCGCGTACAGGCCCATCTCCTCCAGCTTCGTGTCGCCGACGTAGCCGCCCCGCAGGCCGTTCGGCGTCCAGTCGCCCGAGTCCGGGTCGTCGCCGGTGCCCAACTTCGTTGTGTAGGCGGCCTGTTCACGAATGATGGTGTCGACGTTCGCGCGCGTCGCGCTGTCGAGGTCGTCCCAGAGCAGGCGCGCGGCAAGGATGAAGTACGACTGGAAGGTGGTGTCGAAGAACAGCTTGCGGCCCCACTGGGTCCCGCCCGTGAGCCGGTTCGACGCCGCGAAGTGCTTGATCGTGGCGAGTGTGCGTGCCTTGAGAGTGTCCCGGTCGACACCGGCCGACTCACTGTCGTACGTGCCGTGCGTGAGCAGCACCGCGTGACCGAGAACGACGGCGAAACCGAAGTCCTTGTCCGTGTAGTACCCGCGCGCCTCGTCCCACTGGGTCTCGGACCAGTGAGTGTGCTGGAGCAGAACGCGGTGGTACGTGGCTGCTGTCTCGTCCGGGGAAGAGGAAGAGGCGGAACCGGCGGAATCGGCAGGACCGGCGGAACTGCCCAGTGCCTGAGCGGAGTTCGCGCCGACGACGGTGGGCAGGGTGGCCAGGGCGCCCGACAAGCCGAGGAGTTGCAGGAATCTCCGGCGGTCGACCTGCGGGGGTTGGTGCGACATATGCGGGACCTCTCTCACAAGACAACGTTGTCAAGCGTGCGGTGGCGCCCATTCTTCGATCTGTCGGGCGGACCGTCAATGGGTGCGAAGCCGCTGGTGATCGTGGAGGCCCGCGGTATCGGCCCGGCCGCGGTGGTCCGGAGTACCTGGTCGCGACGCCGGCCAAAGAGATAGAACATTGCCATGCCAAGCTTCGAGGTCACACCGATAGGCACGGTCCGGAACAACCGGACGGACGTCCAGCACACGGACAACTGGGGTGCCGTCCGCAGCACCATCACCATCGACGAGCGCTTCGGTGAGGCGTGTCTGCAGGGTCTGGAGGGCTTCTCCCATGTGGAGGTCCTCTTCATCTTCGACCAGTTCCCGGAACACGACGACTACCGCGAACCCCGCCCCAACCGCGGCCGCTCCGACCTCCCGCCCGTCGGCGTCTTCGCGGGCCGCGGCCCCCGCAGACCGAACCGCATCGGGGTGACGAGCTGCGCCATCGAGTCCGTCCGCGGCCGCGAACTGACGGTGGTGGGCCTCGACGCGGTCTCGGGCACCCCGGTCATCGACCTGAAGCCGACGATGGAGGAGTTCCGCGCGGTGGACATCAGGCAGCCGGAATGGGTCAGCCGCCTGATGTCGGATTACTTCCAGCCGTAGACGGCAGAGGTGACGATGCTTCAGAGCGCCGGCGGCCCCGCCTCGATGCGGCGTAGAACCGGAGGCAGGCGATCGAGGTCGGGGCCGGTCTCGATCTGTCGTTCGTCCCACCAGGTGGCGCCGGCGTCGCGCAGGGGCCCGATCACGTCCTTGGCTTTCGCCATGTCCGGGGGTGTGGCACCGCCGAGCACGAACTCGAAGGGGCGCTCGTTCTCGCCCGTACGCTGCTTGCGCACGTAGCCGATCAGTTCCCGTACCTCCGCCGCGTCCGGCACGTACCCGTGGCGGGCCGTCTCGAAGAGCGGCACGGCGCCGTCCCACCGGGCTGCCCGCCGCATGGGTGCACGGCGTGGCCAGAATCCGCCGATCCACACCGGGGGCCCGGGCCGCTGCACGGTGGCGGGAAGCATCGTCACGTCCCGGACCTCGTAGTGTCGGCCGTGGTGGTCCGTCGGCTCGCCGGACCACAAGCGACCCAACAGCTCCAGCCCCTCGTCCAGCCGCTCGGCGAGGACACGCGGCTCGGCAGTGTCGCCGAAACTGCGGTACTCGTCCTCGACCGGACCGCCCAGACCCGCAGCGAAGATCACCCTGCCGCCGCTGAGCTGGTCCAAGGTGGCCACCTGGCGGGCGAGTTGCTGAGGGCGGTAGCGGGGGACCGGAGTCAGCAGGGGCCCCAGTCGGATCCGCGAGGTCGCCAGCGCGGCGGCGGTGAGCAGCATCCAGGGGTCCCCGAAGGGGCGTCCCTGGTGCTTTCGGTGCAGTACGTGATCCCAGACGAAGAGCCCGTCCCAGCCTGCCTGTTCGGCCGCGGCCGCTACGGTCGCGACGTTACGTGGGTCGGCGAAGTCGCCGAAATTGGGGATGTTGACGGAGAAGCGCATCCCAGCAGGATGCGGTGCGATCGGGTCCGGATCCAGACGGTTTCACGGCAGTTCCCGCCGATGCGCACTGCCGATGGGGAAGGTTACGGCGCCGTCGTCCGGGGTCGAGGAACCGGTGCTTGGGCATTACGGTGAGTCATGCCTTGTCAGGCGGTCTTGACGGCTCCACCGTCGATCAGGTGGTCGGTGCCCGTGGTTGCGGCGGCGAGTGGTGAGGTGAGGTAGGTGACGAGCGTTGCGACCTCGTCCGGTTCGATGAGCCGGTCGATGAGCATGCCCGTCGCTGAGGGCAGTGCGGCCAGGAGTTCGGTCTGTGGGATGCCCATGGATGCCGCGAGCTCCGCTCCGTAGCCGGTGGGGCTTTCCCAGATGGCGGTTCGGACCGGCCCTGGGGAGACGGTGTTCACCCGGACACCGCCTGGGCCGAATTCTTCGGCGAGGGCCTTGCCGAAGGCGGTGAGCGCGGCCTTGGCGGTGGTGTAGGCGATCGGTCCGCTGCTCGGGACACGGGCGCCGAGCGAGGACACGTTGACGATGGCGCCGTGGGCGGCCAGCAGAGCGGGCAGGGCGGCGCGGGTGACGCGGACGGTGGCGAAGAAGTTCAGGTCCACCACCTCTGTCCACTGCGCGTCGGTCGTGTCGAGGAAGCCGCCGCTCATGCCCCCGTCACCACCGCCGACGTTGTTGACCAGGATGTCGAGCCCGCCCAGTTCGGTCACAGCCTCGGTGACCAGGCGCTCGGCTGACGAGGGCTCGGACAGGTCCACCGCGACGGGTGTGGCGCCGGTCGACTCCAGTTCCTGTGTGGGATTGCGCGCGGTTGCGACGACGCGGACACCTTCGGCGACCAAGGCTCGAACGACGGCCAGCCCGATACCCCGGCTCGCGCCCGTGACCAGTGCAGCCTTGCCGTTCAACTGCAGGTCCATGGTGTACCTCCGTAGATAGCTGCGTCTTTGATGGCGCAGATAACTTTAAACATGCATCACCGATGTTGCAAGTTGTCCGCGAGTCGACACACCGTCGTATTCTCGTGAGGTCATCCCACAGACCCGGAAGGATCGGCACTCCATGGCGCTGCCCGCCTCTGCCAAGCCGCTGCGTGCCGACGCCGAGCGGACCGTACGCGCGATCCTTGAGGCGGCCGAGCGGGTGCTGTCGGTGAATCCGGCGGCGACGATGGAGCAGATCGCCGAGGCCGCCGGCGTCGCGCGGACCACCGTTCACCGGCGGTTCGCCTCGCGGGACGCGCTGATCACAGCCCTGGCCACATGGGCGTCGCAGCGGTTCTACGAAGCTGTTGAAGCCGCCCGGCCGGATACGGCCCCACCCTCGATCGCCCTCTACCAGGTCACTGCGAACGTGCTCCGCGTGAAGATCGGTTGGGGCTTCGCCATGGGTGCCGTCCCCGCCGACGCCCCCGAGGCCGCGCGCGTGTACGGAGAGGTCCTGGCCCGGTGCGAGGGGCTGTTCGCGCGCGCCCGCGACGCGGGCCTCCTCGCCTCCGACACGGATCTGGACTGGGTGCGGCGCGTCTACTACGCCCTCATCCACGAGGCCGCGGCCGAGGCGCCGGACACCGACGCCGCCGTGGACGCCCTTGCCACGCGCGTCGTCGACACTCTGCTGTACGGCGTCGGCAAGCGGGCCTCTGGCTGACCCCGGTCCCCGTGTGCCCGGCACGGCCCGCCAGGCAGTGAGGCCGTCGGGTCGTCGGGCCGTCTGGAAGTTCCGTACTCCGTCAGGGCTTTGTGGCGGTGTCCGCAGGTCGCAGGACTCGGGCGAGGAACTCCCGGGTGCGAGGGTGTTCGGGGTTGCCGAGGACGTCGTCGGGGCGTCCCTGTTCGACGATCACGCCGTCGTCCATGAAGACGACGCGGTCGGCGACTTCGCGGGCGAAAGCCATCTCGTGGGTCACGACCATCATCGTCATCCCGTCGTCCGCGAGACCGCGCATGACGGCGAGGACGTCCCCGACCAGTTCGGGGTCGAGGGCGCTGGTGGGCTCGTCGAACAGCATCAGCTCGGGGCCCATCGACAGGGCGCGCGCGATGGCCACCCGCTGCTGCTGGCCGCCCGACAGCTGCGCGGGGTAGCTGTCCTCCTTGTCCGCGAGTCCGACGCGGGCCAGATTCTGCCGGGCCACCTGGACCGCTTCGCCCTTGCCTCGGCCCAGCACGCGACGCTGGGCGATCGTCAGGTTGGCCAGCACACTCAAGTGCGCGAAGAGGTTGAACTGCTGGAAGACCATGCCGATACGGCGACGTAGCCGGTCGATGTCCACATCGGGGTCGGTGAGGTCGGTTCCGGCGATGAGGACGTGGCCCTGGGTGGGCTGTTCGAGGAGGTTGGTGCAGCGCAGCAACGTCGACTTGCCCGACCCGGACGGGCCGATGACGCACACCACTTCGCCGGTGTCGACAGCGAAGTCGATGCCGCGCAGGACGTGAAGGTCACCGAAGGACTTGTGGAGCGCGCGGATCTCGATCGCCCGTGTGGGCGCGGGAGTGGGCGTGTCCGCGGCGGTGGTGGCGTTCGTCATGCCCGTCCCCTTGTGTTCTCTCATGGTGCCGGAGGGCTCGCTGGCGCTCATCGTTCACCGCGCCTTCGCATGGCCCGCCTCCAGGCGGCGCACCACGTAACCGAGGGGGACGGTGATCAGGAGGTAGCAGAGACCGGCCACGAAGATCGGCGTGGTGTTGGCGGTCTCGCCGGCCAAGTCCCGTCCGAACTTGGTCAGTTCGCGGGTCTGCAGGGAGACGCCCAGGAACAGCACCAGTGACGAGTCCTTGAAGAGAAGGACGAGTTCGTTGGTGAGTGGCGGCACGATGATGCGGAAGGCCTGGGGGATGACGATCGACCACATGGCCCTCACGTGGGACATGCCGAGCGTTCGCGCTGCCTCCATCTGGCCGCGGGGCACGGCCTGGATGCCGGCCCTGATGGTCTCCGCCATGTACGCGGCGGCGACGAGGCCGAGGGCCACGGCGACCTGCCCGTACGCGCCGCCGGGGATCGCGAGGCCGGGGAACGCCAGGGGGACACCGACCCCGATGAAGATGAAGATCAGCAGAGCGGGCAGCCCGCGGAACACCTCGATGTACAGCGAGGCGAGCCACCGGTAGGGGGCCACCGAGGAGAGCCGCATGAGGGCGATGATCACCCCGAGCACGAGTCCCACGCCGAACCCCGACAGGGTGTACGCCACCGTGTTGGCCAGCGCCACGGTCAGCAGGTCCGGGAACATCCGCTTGGCCACGGACAGTTGGAGGAACTGCTGCTGCAACTGGTGCCAGTCGGCCAGGACCGCTACAGCGACCACCGCACCGGCCAGGACGACATACTGCGCACCGCGGAGCAGGCTGCGTCGCCGCCGCGGGGAGAGGCGGGTGCGCGCGGCGGCCGGGGCCGCCGGGGCCTTCCCGGCAACAGGTGTGTGCGAGGAGGTCACTTGGACGCGGCCTCCGCGGGCATCGGGCCGATCCACTTCTCGTACAGCTTCTTGTACGTGCCGTCCTGCTTGGCCTTCTTGATGGCCTTGTCGATGGCGGCGAGGAGTTTGGGGTTGCCCCCCTTGCGCACGGCGAAGCCGTACTTCTCACCCGTCTGAACGGTGCCCGTGACGGTGAACTTCGCTGCGTTGGCGGGGTCCTTGAGCCAGTTCTGGACCACCGGGTAGTCCTGGATCACGACGTCCACCTGGCCGGTGCGCAGGCCGTTCAGCTCGGCGTCCGAGCTTTCGAACGACTTGGAGTCGATGCCGCCGGCATGCGCGGTGTCCTCGCCGGTGGTGGCCGACTGCGATCCCAGCTTGATCTTGCCGCTCTTGATCGCTTCGAGTGACTTCGCCTTCACGCCCTTACGGGCCAACAAGGCCTGGTTGGCGTCGAAGTAGGGGACCGAGAAGTCGAGGTGCTGCTTGCGCTCCGGGGTGATCGTCATGCCCGCGGCGGCCAGATCGCAGACCCCCGCGTTGAGGTCCGCGCCCGTCTTGATCGTCTCGAACGACTTGTCCACGATCTGCTGCTTCAGGCCGAGGTCGTCGGCGACCAGGTCGATGAGGGCGACGTCGAAGCCGACGATCTTCTTGCCCTTCTCCGACTGGAACGGCGCATACGGGAGATGCGTGCAGGTCGTCAACTGGCCTGATTTCACCAGCTTTACGCCGCCGGCCGTCGTGGTGGCCTGTTCGCTGCTGCAGGCAGTGGCAGACAGAGCGAGCGCGGCGGCGAGCACGAGCGGGGAAGAACGGCGGACGAGTCTTCCGCTGAGGCTCACTGGACTCCTCTTGGGTATCGGGAACACAACTTCCGTTGTACGGGGAGAAGTTGAACTGGTGTGGGACGGGCACCTGCGGGTGCCCGCGCAGCCATGACCACGGGCCACGGGGGACAGGCCCGAACGGAGCGCCGACTGCGGTGGGCACACCCTGCATCAGCGCGAACACGAAAGTCCAGGCCTGTCACCAGCCACTCTGGAAGCCTTCACATTTTCGATCTTGGGTGACGCGGACCGGGTGCGACTCTCTCGTCGGCCGGGGGCCGCAGGGATGACGTGCACATGTCTTGACGGGTGGTCTCGACCACAAGCACCGTTACGGGAAGGCCGTTCTTCGTCCTGGGGGGAGTACGTGAACAGCAGACTGTTCCGCGTGGGCGCGGTGTTGTCCGTCCTCGCCGTGCTGCTCCTGACCCTGACACCGAACGCACCGTCCGTGGCCGCCGCCCCCGCGAGGGGAGCCGAGGTCGTCGCGGTCACGCAGGTCGCCGACCGGCAGGTGGATCTGTCCGTACGCTCCCCGGCTCTCGGCGGCCGGACCATCAATGTCCGGCTGCTCACGCCCGACGGCTGGAACCCGGACGACCGCCGCCGGCACTGGCCGACCCTCTGGCTGCTGCACGGATGCTGCGGCGACTACACGTCGTGGACGAGCCGGACCGACGTCGCACGCGTCGACAGCCTTCGCGATGTACTCGTGGTCATGCCGGAGGCCGGCTGGAACGGCTGGTACAGCGACTGGTGGAACGACGGGCAGGGCGGCGACCCCGCCTGGGAGACGTTCCACACCCAGGAGTTGCGCCGGCTCCTCGAACACGACTGGGGGGCAGGCCCGCGTCGCGTGGTCGCCGGACTGTCCATGGGAGGGCAGGGCGCGCTGATGTACGCGGCCCGCCACCCGGGCATGTTCAAGGCGACGGCGGCGTACTCCGGATCCGTGCACCCGTTGCTGAACGACGAGTCGGTGGACCGCATCATGGGATTCTTCGCGGGCCAGGGCGGCGACCCGCGCCGGGTGTGGGGCGACCCCGTGGCGCAGCGGGACATCTGGGCGGCCCATGACCCGTACTACCTGGCCGAGCGCCTCAAGGCGATCCCCGTGTACCTGTCGTGCGGTGACGGCACCGCCGGTCCCCTCGACCCGCCGGGCGCCACGAACGCCCTCGAAGCCGACTTCGACCGGCAGAACCACGCCCTGGCAGCCGCGCTCGACAAGGTGGGCGCCCGGCACGTGACCACCAACTTCTACGGGCCGGGGACCCACAGCTGGCCGTACTGGGAGCGAGAGCTGCACGCCTCGCTGCCGATGCTGCTGGGGGCGTTGCGGGTCCCGCGCTGAAGCGATGCGCGAGCCGGTCCCTGGGCGGAGGCGGACGTGAGCGGGTTCCGAACCGTGTCATCATTCAATGACATCGACTGATGACAAGAACGGTGACTCTCCCTTGCAGCCCTCCATACCGGCGTCCGCGCGTACCTCCGTCGCATCGGTACCGACACCGGCACTTCGTCACCCACGGGCCCTCGTGCCCGTCCTCGTCTCGCTCGGGATGCTCGTCGCCGTGGTCAGCAGCCTCGGCGCTCCGCTCATCCCTACGATCGCGGCCGAGGACCACGTCGCCGTCTCCACCGCCCAGTGGGCGCTGACGCTGACGATGCTGGTCGGAGCCATCGCCACACCGGTCATGGGACGCCTCGGCGACGGCCCGCACCGCAAGAACGTGATCCTCACCGGCCTGGCCGTGGTCCTGGTGGGTAGTCTCCTGGCGGCCCTGCCCCTCGGCCTCACCTGCCTCCTCGCGGGGCGGGCGCTGCAGGGCGTCGGCATGGGCCTCGTCCCGCTCGCCATCGCCACCGCCCGTGACGCACTCCCTCCCGAGCGGGCACGGTCGGCGGTGGCGACCCTCTCCCTGACCACCGCCGCGGGCATCGGCCTCGGCTATCCGATCACCGGCCTGTTCGCCCAGTACCTCGGCATGTACGCCGGATTCTGGTTCGCGGCCGCCACGGCCGCCGCCGCGTTCGCCGCCGCCGTGATCGTCGTGCCCGCGGCGCCGAGCCGCCCCAGCACTCCGATGGACTTTCCCGGGGCGCTGCTGCTCGCCGGCGGAATGGCGGCCCTGCTGGTGACGCTGGCCGAGGGGGAGCGCTGGGGCTGGGGATCCGCGCGGCTCCTCGCGCTCGCCGTCGCGGCCGTCGTCCTGCTCGCCGGGTGGGTGCTGCACTCGATGCATTCCACGCATCCGCTGGTGCGCGTACGGCTCATCAAGGACCGTGGCGTCCTCGTCGCGAACCTGACCACCATGGTCGGCGGTGTCGGCACCTACCTGCTGATCGCCCTGGTCACCCGCTACGTCCAGACGCCCGAGTCCGCGGGGTACGGCTTCGGCTCGTCGATCGTCGTCACCGGCCTGCTGCTCGTGCCGTTCTCCGCGGCCAGCCTCGTCACCGGCCGCCTCGTGCGGATGCTGGGCACGGCGGCGACGCCTGCCCGCATGCTGCCGCTGGGCTGCCTGCTCTCCCTCGCGGGCCTGGTCTGCTTCCTGCTCGCCCGCTCCAGCCTCTGGGGCATCGGCACGATGATGGCGCTCGCCGGACTCGGAGTGGGCGTCACCTTCGCGGTCACGCCCGGCCTGATCGTCGGCGGGGTGCCCGCACAGGAGACGGGCAGCGCGATGAGTTTCAATCAGGTCATGAAGTACATCGGGTACTCGACCGGCAGCGCGCTGAGCGCGGTCATCCTGCAGGCCGCCACCGACCCCGGCGCCGCACTGCCGGCCAACGACGGATACCGCAACGCGGGCCTCGCCGGCTGCGCCGCCTTCGTGATCACCGGCGTTCTCGCCGTGGTACTCACCCGGACGGGCACGCGGCTGCGGCCGTCCGTGGTCGCCGCGGGGCACATTGCACCGGTCGCCACGGCTGACCGGACGCGCCCCGAGCCCAGCCGCCCGTGAACGGGGAGACCGCCGGCCCGCGCCGGAACTCCGCCCGTACCCGCGAGGCGCTGCTGCAGGCGGCGACCGAACTCTTCTCCGAGCGCGGCTACGACCGCACCACCATCCGTGAGATCGGCGAGCGGGCCGGGGTCGACCCTGCCCTGATCGCACGCTACTTCGGCAGCAAGCCCCTGCTGTACGTGGAGGTGCTGCGCGCCGAACACGGCGACAGCGCCCCGGACGACCTGCTCACCGAACCCCGCCTGCGCGACGTCGCCGAGCGGGCGGAGCGGCGCGGCCCGGTCCCGCTGCTGAGGGTCGCCGTCCAGCCGCTGAGCGACGGGGCCGCCCAGGACGCCACCCGCGCGGCCCTGCACGCCCGGCTCGTCGATCCGCTGCGCGCACGCTTCGCCCGGGAGGGCCGGGACCGGCCGGGGCTGCGGGCCGACGTCATGGTGGCGGCGGTCGCCGGGGTACTGCTCGCCCGCCACTCCGGGGCGTTCGAGGACCTCGCCGACGCGGAGGTGGACGAGGTCGTCGACGTGCTGTTGGAGACACTCGGTGGCGAGGGTCCCGCCGGCGATCGGTGAACGCCGGCAGGACCACTGCTCACGCGTCCGCGAGCCACTCCAGGGCGGCTACGACAAGTGCTTCGACGCCCGTGCTCAAGGTGGGCTCGACGAGTGGGGCGAAGTGAGGGGAGTGGTTGGCCGGCAGCTCGTCCAGCCGGTCTTCCTTGAGTGCGGTGAGGACGGTTTCGGTGTCCAGGCCGCCCCAGAACCAGAACACGGTCGGCACGTCGAGCACCTCACCGAAGACTCCCACGTCCTCGCTCGCGTTCACCTGCGGCATCGGCATGATCCGCTGCTGCCCGAAGTGCTCCGCGAACGCGGCGACCGTCGCCTGCGTCGCCGCCGGGTCGCTCACCAGGGCCGGTGCGGCGCCGGTCCAGGCGAACTCCGGCGGCTGCTCCGCGCCGCTCGCCTGTGACTCCGCGGTGGCGATGCGCTCGATGGCGTTGCGGACCTTGTCGCGGATCGCCGGGGTGAACGTACGGACGTTGACCCCCAACTCGGCCTTGTCGGGGATGATGTTGTCCTTTGTGCCGGCTTGCAGGCGGCCCACCGTCACCACGGCGGTCTCCGCCGGAGGCACCTCCCGGGCGACGATGCCCTGCAGCCGCGTGACCACGTTCGCCGCCATGAGGACCGGGTCGATCGACGCCTCGGGCCGGGAGCCGTGGCCGCCGCGGCCGTGCAGGGTGATGTCGAGGGAGTCGGCAGCAGCCATCACCGGCCCCGTGCCGTAGCCGATGACCCCCGCGGGCAAGGGCCCGACGTGCTGGCCCAGCACGATCTCGGGTTTGGGGAACCGCTCGAACAGTCCGTCATCGATCATCCCGCGGGCGCCGACCGCGAGTTCCTCAGCCGGCTGGAACACCACGAGCAGTGTGCCGCGCCACCGGTCACGCGACTGCGCGAGCAGCATGGCGGCACCGGTCAGGCAGGCGGCGTGCATGTCGTGACCGCAGGCGTGCATCACCGGTACGTCACGGCCCTCGTGGTCCACGCCACGCGCCTGACTGGCGTAGGGCAGCCCGGTCTTCTCCTCCACCGGCAGCGCGTCGAAGTCCGCGCGGAGCATCACCACCGGCCCGTCGCCGTTGCGCAGTACGCCGACCACGCCGGTGCCACCGATGCCCTCGGCGACCTCGTCGAAGCCGGCCTCGCGCAAGCGCCCCGCCAGCAGACCGGCGGTGCGCGTCTCCTGGAGCGAAAGCTCCGGATTCCGATGCAGATCCTGGTAGAAGGTGGCGAGTTCATCGCGGATCTCCGGCAGTTGCGCGGTCACCGTCTGCGGCATGGCTACCTGACCTTTCCGAGTACCTGTGTGCGTACCGTACGTCCGCACACAGACGAGTCGCATGGGCACCGGAGGAACGCGCCCGTGCTGCCAGGACACCGATCACGAAGCGCGGCACGATCACAGCACCACTACCGACCTGCCGGGTCCACCCAGATCGGGGACGACCACGCCATCTCCCCGTCGACCTGGATCGCCCGCAGGTAGTACCACGTGGGAGCCGTGACGGTGTCGGTCCACCGCAGCCGCCGCTCAGTGCCGCCGATACTGGTGAGGCCCCCGACGCCGGGCTGGATCCGGAAGCGGCCCGGGCAGCTCACGGGCATGTCGACCACCTGGCCGACCAGTTCGCCGAGTGGGACGGTGAGGTCGCCATGGGCGGTGGTCACGGTGACGCGGGCCTGCGCCGGTCCGACCAGGGTGAGTTCGATTCCGCCGCGCTGGGCTCCGTAGGGCTCCCCGAACGTCCGCGTGCTCGCGCTCCATCCGACGTCCGCGGACGTGGCACGGGTGATCTCCGGGCTCCAGTACGGAGTCCGGACCACCTCGCCGTCCTCGATGTGCAGAGCGCCGTCCCAGGCCACGGTGGCGTGGCCGAGGCCCCACTCCAGTCGCAGCGGAACCGTCAGCCATCCCTCGGGCACCTGCTGCTCGGGCACGACGGTGTGTACGGCCTGCCCCTCCTTGAGGATGTCGATGCGGGCGATGTCGGTGTAGCCGCGGACGTACGCCTCGATCTCCACGGGTCCGCTCGCGGTGAGCTCCGATCCCATGAAGGCGTCCCCGATACGGAAGTCGACCACGAGGTCCCGGGTCGAGGCGCCGAAGACCCTGCGCTGGTCGAGCGCGCCGTAGACGGACGCACGGTCCAGGTTCTCCGCGTACGCGCCCACATAACTGGCGCCATGCCCGTGGTCGGAGGAGGCGATCAGGCCGAACCGGTACCCACGGTTCAGCCCGTCGGTGACGAAGGTGCCCGGCAGCGTTCCGTCGGAGTACTGGCGGAAGCAGCCGTCGCCCTCGTAGTTGCCGCGGCAGGCCTGGAACACCTCGGACAGCCGCAGGTACTTGGGGTCGTAGTAGTCCCAGTCGAACGGCACCATGGCCGACCCGGGGTGGTGGGGGATGGTGATCGCCGGGAAGTCGGGGTGCTGGTCGAGCAGTTCCCACAGTTTGGCCGGGGTGGAGGTGGGCTGGGCGTAGGAGGAGTAGATGGGTGCGCCGCGCTCCACGTCGCCGAAGACGACGTTCTGGTGGCCGCTCATCCCGGTCCACTCGAAGCCGTACAGCGGGACGAACCGGCCGTCGATGCGGAACAGGTCGGCGAGCTTCTGGATGCTCCACCACTGGTAGTCGCTGCTGTTCTCCGAGTGGTCGGTGACCGCCCAGAAGTCGTACTCGCACACGTCCCACGAGTAGCGGTAGAAGTCCTCAAGGGACGGCTCGTCCCCGGAGGTGCAACGGCTGACCAGGGAGTGCCGGTGCAGGTCGCCCCAGTACAGCTGGTACTCGCGGTCCCCGACCGTGGTGCGGTACCGGTCGCGCTCGGCGCTCACCCACGTCCTGGCCTCGTACCGCCGATCGCTGTGCACCACCTCGTGCGCGATGCCGGCCGCCGCCGTACCCGCCGGCACCTGGATCTGCGCCTGGCCCACCTTGCCGACGCCGTGCACGCTGTGCCAGATCACCTCGCCCTGGTGCTCCAGCAGGAAGGGGCACTCGCGGCCTCCGAAGCCCTCGGTCCACTCGAGCCCGCGCGCCAGTCGGCCGTCGGTCTGCCAGGTGATGGTGACCGTGTCGCCCACCGCGGCCAGCGCCGGCTCTTCGAGCGTGCCGTCGCTCCCGGCGTACGTGGTCGGCGCGGACCACCCCTCCGGGCCGAGGGTCTGGGTGGCGACCTCCCAGTAGTACGTCATCAGGGGGAGCCGCCGGTGGAACCGGTAGGCGACCACGAGCGCCCCGGAGGCCGTCGTCGTGAGGCGCGGCAGCGCGCTCGGTGTGGTGTCCAGGCAGGGGGCCAGCTCGCCGGTGGCGTCCCGGACCGCGTCGTCGTCCACGCGGACGACGCGGAACGACGCCTCGATGTCGGGCAGCAGCTCCGGCGGCACGTAATCGCCGGGCTCCCGCATCCCCGAGGGGCCGGCGATGCCGCCCAGCGTCTCCGCGGCGCGCAGCCTCGTCGGGCCCGAACTCCCGTGCCCGTGCACGGTGATGACGTCGAACGCACACCAGACGCCCCCGTCGCGGGTCACCGCCACGCTCGGGTGCAGCGCGTAGTCACTCCCGGAGCTGACAGCCCGCAGCGGCGAGAGGGCCCCGTCGGCCGACCTGGTGCGCAGGACCACGCGGTAGGCGCCCTGGTGGTACTCGCTCCAGGCATACACCGTGCGCCCGCCGGTGGCAGCCACGGACGGGTCCCACACATTCGCCGCCGACGTGTCGCTCACCAACTGAGCGGGCTGCCAACGGCTTTCCGCCCACCGCCGCGTGTAGACACCGAACCGGCCCTCGTCGCGGCCCTGCCAGCACACCTCGACCGAGCCGTCCGGATGCGCGACGATCTCCTGGTTGAACGACGGATGGCTGGTGGTGCTCACCAACTCGGGTGTGCTCCACGCACCGTCTTCATGACGGGACGCCCACACACCCACCTTCCCGCCCTCCGCGCGGGCGTAGCACACCCAGGCCCGGCCGGATGCGTCGAACACCGCGGTGGGGCGGAAGCAGTCACCAGGGTTGCCCGACAGTGTGACGGACTCGCCCACCTCCCGCCCGGCCGGCTGCAGAGCGGCGACGACACACTCGCCGACGTCCTTGCGCCACTCGATCCAGGTGTGGACCAGGTCTCCGTCGGCGGAGGCGGCGACCGACGGGCGGGCCGCCGACGTGGAGCCGGGCACGAGGCTGCCACGCCGGCGCTGGTGCCCGGGCAGTTTCCCCGCGCCGGCCAGTGCCTGGTCCGCGGTGTCGAGGAACTCCCGCAGCCGCCCGCCGCCCTCGTCCACCCACATGTAGCGCAGCGGGTCCGGGTCGAGGAGTTTCTCGACCTCGGTGATGTCCAGGCCGTCGTCAATTGCCTTGGCGAATCGGCGGTTGAAGGCGAGTACGAGTTCCAGGTCGGCCCGCTGCTGATCGGTGTATTCGCCACTGTGGTGGTCGATGCCACAGGAAAGAGCGTGACCGTGAGAATGGTCGTTCCCGTGAGAACGGCCGTGCCCGTGCGAATGTCCCATACTTTTCTCCTCGCCAATAGAGCAGGCAATGCGGCGGAGCAACTCGGACGTAGGTGCTGCCGAATTGGTATGAGCCACCCTCGCAGTCGCCTTCCGACCCGGTCAATCGAGGGACCGGAGGCAGCCGAGACGCGTTATGAATGGGGTTGGTAGAAACTATTTGTTCACTGAGCGGTTTCGATTCGCGGAAGCTGCCCGAGGGCTATGTCGACGAAGGCCTGGGCGGCCGGGGACAGTGGGCCCGACCGCCACACCACGTGCCCACGACGTAGCAACCGCGGCCGGGTGGACAGCATCCGGGCTCCGCGCAGCGCGGCGTCCGAGGCCATCGACGCGGGCAGCAGCGAAGCCCCGACGCCCGCCAGCACCAGCGGCGCGATCATCGCGCGGTGCGCCGTCTCCACCACGATCCGTGGCGTGCTTCCGGCGTCCGCGCACACGTCCTCCAGGATGTCGCGGGTGGCGGTACCCCGAGGTGTGACGACGAGATCCATCCCGGCCAGCTCGCCCAGCGTCACCGTGTCCGTGTCCGCCTGCGGATCTGGATGTGGACGCGGATGGTCCGGGGGCAGGATGACGTACATCTCCTGCTCCGGCAGTTCCTGCCGGGACAGGTCCGACAGGGCCACCGCCTCGTCCACCAGCCCCAGTTCGCACTGGCCGCTTTCGACCATGCGCACGACGTCGCGACTGTGTTCCGGGTCCACCACGTGCACACCCACCTTCGGGTGCGCCCGGTGGAAGCGCCCCAGCATGAGGGCCAACGGGTCGACGGCCAGCGTCGTCTGCGAGACGATGTCGAGCCTGCCGCCACTGAGCCCGAGAACCTCGCGGACCAGCGACCTCGCGGTGGACAGATCACGCAGGACCTGGCGCGCGGGACCGAGAAGCGCCTCACCGGCCGAGGTGAGGGCGGCGCCCTGCGGCAGCCGATGAAACAGGCTCCCGCCCAGTTCCCGTTCGAGGGCCCGAATTGCGTGGGAGAGCGACGGCTGGGCCACATGCATGGCGCGCGCGGCTGTGGTGAAACCGCCGTGTTCGACGACGGCCATGAAGTACTCCAACTGGCGCCGTTCCATATGTCCCTTGGGTGCCTAGGTCCGGCAGTTGCTGATGGCGCAAGTTGTTTCGTCTTGCGGGACAATATGGAATCGCCGAAGGACGACTGTCAAGGTCCGCAGTGCCTGCGGACCTATGTGCCGTTGCCTGACCGGCCTCGGATTCGGGTCAGGATGGTCCGCAACTCCCCCTCCGGGAGCTTCAGTTGGCGGTCCGCCGTGAGCAGGCCGTTGATCTCCTGCTCGGTGTCGGTGAACTGGGTGAAGCAGAACCCGGCGAGCCCCGAGTCCACCGCGGCCTCCACCAACCCGGCCAGGCGCTCTGCGAAGTCCTCCTTCGTGCTCACCGTGTCGTAGCCGAACCATGCCGCACCCTCGGCCGGTTCGAAGGTGGCCCCGCCGAACTCACTCAGTACGACGGGCTGCCCCTGGTGGCGTACGCCGTCCAGGACGAGCCGCTTGGCACCGGGCCACTGCTCGGCGAACTCGCCCTGCCGCAACGCGTGGTGCCCGTACCGTTCACGCAGTACCTGCGCGTCCTGGGTGTAGTCGTGCACACCCCAGATGTCGGCGGCGGAGATCTCCCAGCCGTCGTTGGAGACGGCCGGGCGTGACGGGTCGAGGGCCTTGGTCAGGTGGTAGAGGCTGTCCATGAAGTGTCGCTGTGCGGGGACGAGCGCCGGGTTCGGCACGGACCAGGACTCGTTGACCGGAACCCATGCGACGATCGACGGGTGGCTGAGGTCGCGCGAGATCGCCTCGGTCCATTCGCCGACCACCCGCTCGACGGTCCGCGTGCCGAACGTGTACGCCGACGGCATCTCCTCCCAGAGCATCAGCCCCAGCCGGTCGGCCCAGTAGAGGAAGCGGGGGTCCTCGATCTTCTGGTGGATGCGCAGCCCGTTGAGGCCGATGGACTTGGCCAGTTCGGCGTCGCGGCGCAACGCGTCGGAAGGCGCCGCCAGGTGGGATGCGGGCCAGTAGGCCTGCTGGAGCGCGAATCGCAGGAAGTACGGCTTGTGGTTGAGCAGGAAGACGCCGTCGTCCCAGCCGATGTCGCGCAGACCGAGGTAGGACGTGACGCGGTCGACGGGGGTCTCGTCGGCAGCGTCGCCCAGCGTCACGGCCGCATCGACGAGATGCGGCCGCTCGGGACTCCAGAGCAGGTCGTCCAGGTCCTGGGCGTGTCGCAGGGCCGGCACCGCGACGTCGAACTCCGTCTCCTGGCCGTCGGTCAGCAGGCGCTGATCGGCGAGCACGCGATCGCCCCGCGTGAGGCGGACCGCGACGGTCAGCGGACGTTGCGGCCACCGGTTGAGCCGGATCCGGCAGCGGACGCGGGCGTGGGCGACGTCCGGAGTCCAGTGCAGGACGGTGATGTGTTCGTCCGGCACGTCCTCCAGCCACACCGGCTGCCAGATCCCCGAGGTGCGGTGGTACCAGATGACGTGCGGATCCCGTCGCCAGTCCTGCTTGCCGCGAGGCTGCATGGCGTCGAGCGGCTGGTCCTCGGCCCGGACGACGACGGTCTGCTCCCCGTCCCGGTGGATCGCGTCGGTGAGGTCGCAGGAGAAGCCGGTGTGGCCGCCTTCGTGATGCCCTACCAGGTGACCGTTCACCCAGACCTCGGCCCGGTGGTCGACGGCGCCGAAGTGCAGCAGCAGGCGCCGGCCCTTCGCCGGACGGGTGACCTCGATCGTGCGCCGGTACCAGAGCACCGGATGGAAGGAGGTGTCGCCGATGCCCGACGCCTCGGACTCGGGTGGGTAGGGCACGGTGATGGTGGAGGTGAAGGGTTCGGTGGTGTCCGGGTCCATCCAGCGGCCGGAGCGGCCGTGGTCCGCGTCGTCGTAGGAAAACTGCCACGGACCGCTCAGGTCCGCCCATTCGGGGTGGCGGACGAGCTGCGGCCTCGGGTGACCGGCAGCCTCAAGATGGGGATACGGCATACGAGAACTCCGGTGGTGTCGTGCGGGAGTACAAGGGAAGGCGGGTGCTGCCGTGTTCAGTCCTGATCCGGGCCGGACCGGAGCTCCACGACCGTGGCGGCGAACGCCAACGGACCGGGCAGCAGCGGCGCCAGCAGGGGAATCGACCAGGCGAGGACCACGCTCAGGAGCGCGGCGCCGGCGAGCAGGAGGGAGCCGCGCGGGTCGACTGCCGAGCGGAGGAGCCCCTCGCGTGCGGAGAGCCGATGCGGAGCCTCCAGCGCTGTGGCGCGCAGCCCCACGACCGTGGCCCCCAGGGTGAGCAGCGCCAGCGCCGGCGACATGACGGCCGCGCCGGGCAGCGCACTTCGCAGCAGGGCGGCGTCGATCAGGACGACCAGCGCGAGCAGCGGCGGAACGCACCCGGCGGCCAGCCCCTGCGCCGTCATGAGCGCCCGCAGGTGACCGACGTACGCACCGGTCCTGACCTGGAGGCCGTGGTCCGCGCTCTGCCGGAGGGTGGCCGACGCGGCGGCGAACGCGGCCGGTGCGGTGACGACCGGAAGACAGGCCGCGGTGGTGAGAAGGCCGACCAGGAGCACGTCGGCGAAGAGGGAGAAGCCCGGCCCGAAGACCTCGCCGGGCTCCCGCCGATCGCGGCTGTCCCGGCGGGACGCGGTGGACGTGTGGGTCATGGCGTCTCAGCCCTTCAGCCCGGAGGTGGCCATGCCCTGCACGAGATAGCGCTGGAAGACGAAGAAGAACAGCACGATCGGCAGGACCGAGATCACCGACATGGCGAACATCGGCCCGTACGCGGAGGTGCTGGACTGGTCGACGAAGCTGCGCAGGGCGAGCGTGATGGTGAACTTCTCCGGCGCGAACAGGTAGATCATCTGCGTGAAGAAGTCGTTCCACGTCCAGATGAACGTGAAGATGGCGGTGGTGATCAGCGCGGGACGGGTCATTGGGAGCGTGATCGACCAGTACGTGCGGAAGGCGCCGCAGCCGTCGATGCGGGCGGACTCCTCCAGCTCACGCGGCAGGCCGCGCATGAACTGGACGATGAGGAAGACGAAGAAGGCCTCGGTGGCGAGGAACTTGGGCAGGACGAGCGGCCAGTAGGTGTCCACCATGCCGAGCCGGTTGAAGATGATGTACTGCGGGATCAGGACGACGTGGTGCGGCAGCATCAGCGTCGCCACCATGAAGGCGAACATCACCTTGCTCATACGGAAGCGCAGCCGGGCGAAGGCGTAGGCGGCCAGCGAGCAGGACAGGACGTTGCCGACGACGGCGCCCACCGCGATCAGCAGGGTGTTGCCGAGCAGCCGAGTCACGGTGATGCCCGAGACGCCGTCCAGCGCGGTCGTGTAGTTCGACCACTCCAGGTGGCTGGGCCACAGATCGAGGCTGGTCACCACCTCGTCGGCCGGCTTGAGCGACGTGGCGAGGAGCCAGGCCAGCGGATACAGCAGTACGAGCAGGAAGACGGCAGCGACCGTGTGCGGCAGCCACCGCTTCATGGCGGTGTTCATCGTCCCTCCTCGTCCGCGTAGAAGACCCAGGACCGGGACGTCCGGAACAGGACCAGGGTGACCGCGGCGATGGCGATCAGCAGCATCCAGGCCATCGCCGCCGCGTAGCCCATGTGCGAGGCGGTGAAGCCGCGTTCGTACAGATAGAGCGTGTAGAACATGGTGGAGTCGGCGGGGGCGCCCTTGCCGCCGCTGATGACGAAGGCCGGTGTGAAGACCTGGAAGGAGTTGATGATCTCCAGCACCAGGTTGAAGAAGATGACCGGGGACAGCATCGGCACGGTGATGGAGAGGAACTGACGCCGGCGGCCCGCGCCGTCGAGCGCCGCGGCCTCGTAGAGATCGGGCGGGATCTGCTGCAGGCCGGCCAGGAAGATCACCATGGGTGCCCCGAACTGCCACACCGTCAGCAGGACGACCACGTACACCGCGAGGTGGGGATTGCCCACCCAGCCGCCCACGTGGATGCCGACCGCGTCGAGGAGCCCGGAGACCGTGCCGCCGTCGTTGAACAGCGCCTTCCACACCAAGGCGATGGACATGCTCGCCCCGAGCAGGGACGGCGCGTAGAAGGCGGAGCGGTAGAAGGCCCGGCCGCGGTTGAGATTCCTCAGCAGCATCGCCACACCGAGGGCGAGAGCCAGTTTCAGCGGGACGGCCACGACGACGTACAGCATCGTGGTGCCGACCGACCGCCAGTAGCGGGGGTCTTCGGTGAGCATCTCGGTGTAGTTGCGCAGGCCCACCCAGTGCGGCGGGTCGAACAGGTTGTAGTCCGTGAAGGACAGGTACAGGGACACAGCCATCGGCACGAGGGTCAGGACGACCGCGCCGATCAGCCACGGAGACAGGAACACGTAGGCAGGCCACTGCCGTTCACGTACCTGGCGGCGCCGCCGGGGTGGTGGTACCCGGTCCTTGCCCAGGGCGGGGCGCGAGGGCGCCCTGGTCGACACAGTGCTCATGACCTCAGCTCCCGGTTGGCCTCGCCGATGAGTTCGCGTGCCGCCTGGCGCGGTGTGGCCAGGCCGTACATCACGCGCTGGTATTCGCGGGTGAACGCGGTCTGGATCGCGACATCGCCCCGTGGCGGGGCGGTCGGCGGAGCGTCCAGGCCGTACTTCTCCATGGTCTGCGCGTACTCGTAGATCTCGCGCTCGGCGCCCTCGAGCGTCTTGGCGACGCGGGCGGCGATCCTGCGGTTGGGCGGTGTGGACCGGGAGAAGGCGAGGATGTCGCCGACCCGTTCGTCATTGAGGAGGAAGTCGACCAACTGGGCTGCCTCCTTGGGGTGTTCGCTGTCCGCGCTGATGCCGATGAGCATGCTCGGCTTGAAGTACGAGCCCTGGTGTCCGTCGGTCGTGGGGACCGGTGCGAAGTGGACGGAATCGCCGAGCAGGGCCGGGTAGCTGGGAAACGGCGCGTCCCAGGTGAAGTCGGCGGCGGCCAGGTGACGGCCCATCGGGCTCGTCTCGGTGCTGTTGGCCTGTGCCGTGTCCCTGGCCTGAGCGATGATGCCGTCCTTGCGCAGCCGGTCGCAGAACGTCCAGAACGCGGTGAGGTCGTCCTCGGTGAACCCGAGTTCGGTCTGGCTCGCGTAGAGACTTCCGCCGCGGCTGCGCAGCCAGGTCTCGAACACGTCCTCGTTGGTCCCGCCGTCGTTGGCGCCCGCGAAGGGACGGCCATCCGGAGACTTCAGCCCCAGAGCGACGATCTTCCTGTTGGCCCTTTCCCAGTCCTGCCAGGTCCAACTGGGCCTAGGCGTAGGGATGTCGGCCTTCCGGTAGACGGCGGAGTCATAGGCGTAGCCGGTGATGCCGCGGCCCATGGGAAGGGCGTACTGCCCGCCCTTGTACGTCCCGGTGCGCAGGAAGTCCTTGCTCATCTCGGACGTGCGGATCGTGCCGTCCTTGACCACGTCGTCCAGTGACATCAGCGCGTCCCCGCCCGCGTACTGGGTCACCTGCCGGTAGTCGAGCTGGACCACGTCCGGCATGCCACCGCCGGCGGCCTGCGTGGCCAGCTTCTGCAGGTACGCGCCGAAGTCCCCGTTCGACGTGCGGACGGTGACACCGGGGTGTTCCTTCTCGAAGAGCCGCACCGCCTGTTCGGTGCGCGCGGCACGATCGTCGTTGCCCCACCAGGAGAACATGAGGGTGACGCCGCCGGACGTACTGCCACTCGCGGTGGAGCAGGCGGAGAGCGTGGAGGTCAGCGCGGTACCGAGGCCGGCGGCGGCCGCGGTGAGGACGGCCCGGCGGGGGAGTGGGCGCCGGCCGCTTCGGGGCTCGGGCATGGGGGCCTTCCAGGGAAAGGTACGAGGGTGGAGGGGGAGAAGCAGGGGCAGGGGCCCGGGTGGGTGAGCGGTCCCGCGGACGGATGTCAGATGCCGGGGTAGATGTCCAGGCGGCCGCACATGCCGAAGCGTCCCCGGGCGGTCGGCCCGGTCGCGCTCACCCCGGCCCGGGCCAGGTGTCCGGCGTCGTTCGCGCGCAGCGAGGCGAGTTGGGATCCGGTCGCCGCCGCGGCGGCGTGGGCGCCGTCCTGCCAGCGCCGCTCCCAGGCGTCGAGGCGCGGGAGGACCAACTCGGCGGCGGCCCGCTGGAACGCCGCCAGCGGTTCCGGATCGCCACCCTCGGTGGCTTCGCGCAGTTCCAGGAACCGGCGGGTCGCCAGATCGCGGCGGGCGCGGGCGACCTCCACCTGCTCGGCCTCGGGGACGTCGGTGGGAATCCGGATCGCGGTGGCGTACGTCTCGGCGTCGCCGAGGAGGCGCTGGGGGAGGGTGAGCACCGCGTCGCCCGCCTCCGGCAGGCCGCTGTTCTGCATCACGACGGTGATCTGCAGTCCGCCGTCATTGGTGAGGCGATGGATCGTGCCGGGCGTGAACCAGGCCACGGTGCCCGCCTCCAGGGGCGTCTCCTGGTAGCCGGATGTGGTCAGCGTCTGGACCGTGCCCCGGCCGGCCGTCACCACGTATCCCTCGCTGCACGTGAGGTGAAGATGCGGGGTGCCGCCGCCGGGCCGGCCGTCGACGGTGGGCCAGTCGTAGACGGTCAGCCGGGAGACTCCCACCGCCGCCGGGAAGCCGTCGTACGTGGCGCTCACCACGCGTGGTCCCGCAGGTGTGCGGCGACCTGCTCGCGGTCCCAGACGCCGTCGGCGATCGTCACGCGGTAGCTACGGGTGAGTGTGTCGCCGGGGGCGAGGACGAGTTCCTCGTGGAAGGCCCAGGACGGCGCGACCGCGGCGAACGGGTCACTGCGTACGAACCAGTGCGCGGGGTGCGTTCCCTTGTCTCCCGCGTGGTCGTTGGCGGCGGCGTGCTCGAAGACGAGTGTCGCGTGACCGTCGCGGGCGTCGTGCTCGCCGATGTACGCCAGCCAGGTGGCCTGGCTGCCCATCAGGTCGCCGCCGTCCGCTTCGGCGGTGAAGACCTGTCCGTCGCGGAAGGCCCGGGGGCCGCGCCAGAACAGCCCGGTGTATCCGGCCGCGGGCCGGCCGTGGGTGGTGGGGCTGCCGAAGCGCAGTGGCTCGTCGCGCCGGTTGGTGACGGCCGAGGTCCACGTCAGCGACCAGCTGCCGGAGTCCGCGTCCACGTCGCGCACCTCGATGCGGCGTTCCTCGTCCGCCCACAGCTCCTTGTCGTGCGGGTGCCAGGTCAGGCGCTCGGCGATGACGGCGCGGCCGTCCGCTGCGGAGACCTCCTCGAAGGCCACGTGCGCCATCGAACCGACCTTCTCCGGCAGGGCGAGGTATCCGTCTCCGTGCACGTAGGTGTTGCCGCCCCACAGGTTCTGGCCCGACAGGTGCGAGGCCGTCAGCTGGAGTCCCTTGTGCCACCGGTGGTCGTTGGGGCGGTAGTCGGTGACGACCGCGCCGGACAGCGTGCGGACGGGGTGCAGGTACGGCTTGGGGGCCTCCCACGCGGCTTCGGGCCGGTAGACGTAGGCGATCAGCTCGGTGCCGGTGGCGGCGTGGGCGACGGTGATGCGGTCTCCGTGGGTGTGGGTCAGCGCGAGTGTCATGCGGATTCCCTTTCCTGGTGGGGGCCGGCAGGCGCCCAGCCCGGGGCGTCGCCGTGCAGGGCGGTGTAGAAGGGGTCGCCGGGGCCGATGTCACCGGCGCGGACGGGAGCGTCGGTGAACGCGGACTTGTACAGAGCGGTGATGAACTCCAGCGTCCGGCGGCCGCCGGCGCCGCTGGTCGCGTGGCGTCGTCCGGCCTTGATGTCGGCGACGAGCGACCGCAGTTGGGCGAGGTGCGAACTGGGCTCGTCCGCGCCGAAGTCGTGCCAGGCGGCCACGGTCTCCTCGGGGACACCGGGGGCCGGCGTGACGCGCCAGTCGGCGTTGCGGTAGCCGTACAGGTGCGTCAGCTCGATCGTCGCGAGCTCGCAGTCGATGCGTATGCGACTGACCTCGTCGGGGCTGAGGACGCTGTTGACGACCGTGCCGACGGCGCCGTCGGCGAACCGGATCTGGGCGGTCGACACGTCCTCGGTCTCCACGTCGTGCACGAGGCGGGCCGCCATGCCGCGCACCTCCGCCCACGGACCCATCAGATCCAACAGCAGGTCCGTCTGATGGATGCCGTGCCCCATGGCCGGGCCGCCGCCCTCGGTCGCCCAACGGCCGCGCCACGGCACGGCGTAGTAGGCGGTGTCCCGGTACCAGGTGGTCTGGCAGTGCGCCACCAGTGGCCGGCCGAACGCGCCCTCGCGCAGCAGGCGGCGCACGTGCCGGGCGCCGGAGCCGAAGCGGTGCTGGAAGACGATCGACGCGTACGGGTCCCCGTCACCCCCCTTCTCCGACGCCTCGACGGCGTCGTAGTCGGCCAGCGAAGGGCACGGCGGCTTCTCGCACCAGACCCAGGCACCGGCTCGCAGCGCCGCGACGGACTGCTCGCGGTGCACGGCCGGCGGGGTGCACAACACCACGAGATCCGGGCGTACTTCGGCGAGCATCGCGTCGAGATCCGTGGACGCGTACGGGATCTGGAACGCGTCGGCGAACGCGCGCACCGCGGTGTCGTCCACGTCGACCACGGCCACGACCTCCGTCTCCCCTTCCTCGGCCAGCGTCCGCAGGGCCGGCAGATGGCTGGACCGTGCGATACCGCCGGCTCCGACGACGGCCGCGCGCAGCGGACGGTGGGGACGCTCTGGAGACATGGGGAACCTCTCGAAAGACGGACGGCAAGCGCTTGCCGTGAGGTAGTTCCAACGTTGTAACCGTCGCGTATCCGCAGGGTCAACCCCCTCGTCGGAAAGAGTTGCAGGCGGCCGGAACACCGGTGATACGTGCTCACAGGTGCATAATCTGGGGGAACTTCGAGTACGGGGGGCCGACCTATGGCAGCAGTGACACTCAAAGACGTGGCGGAGCGGGCCGGAGTGTCGATCAAGACCGTGTCCAACGTTGTACGTGGCGCACCCAAGGTGTCAGAGGCCACCAGGACGCGGGTGATGGGCGCCGTGGCGGAACTCGGCTACCGGCCCAATCCGTCGGCGCGAAGACTGAGAACCGGGCGCAGCGGTCTGATCGCGCTGGCCGTCCCGGACCTCGCGACGCCCTACTTCGCGGAACTCGCGCACCATGTGAGGACAGAGGCCGCGGCGCTGGGCTTCACCGTCCTGATCGAGGAGACGCTGG
Organism: Streptomyces sp. NPDC090032; assembly: GCF_044748025.1. Lineage (NCBI taxonomy): Bacteria > Bacillati > Actinomycetota > Actinomycetes > Kitasatosporales > Streptomycetaceae > Streptomyces > Streptomyces sp. NPDC090032. Next base: position 108,038 of record NZ_JBIVFF010000015.1, read on the forward strand.
GGGACGCCAGGGAAGAGCTGCGTCTGGCGACCGGTGTCGGGGCGTCGCTGCTGGACGGCGTGATCCTTTCGCCGCTGCATGTCTCGCCCGGTGAACTCGCGCCTGTGGCCGACGAGTTCCCTCTGGTGCTGCTCGGCGAGCGCAGCTACGCGGCTGACCGTGTCGTCGCCGACCACGTCCTGGTGGACAACGTCGCCGCGGCTCGCGAGGTCACCGCGCACCTCGCCGGTCTCGGACGCACCCGGATCGCCGCCGTCGGGGTCGACCGACCGGCGTCCGCGACCAGCCGACAGCGCCTCGAAGGATTCCAACTCGCCCTGCACGAAGCCGGGTTGACGTACGACCCGAGGCTTTCGCCACAGGTGACGGAGTTCGACCGTCGCAACGGACTGCTGGCGATGAGCACCCTGCTCGCGCTGCCGGCGGATGTACGGCCCGACGCGGTGTTCTGCTTCAGCGACCTGCTGGCCGTCGGAGCCCAACGAGCCGTGTTCGAAGCCGGCCTGCACGTCCCCGGGGACATCGCCATGGCGAGCATCGACGGCTCTGAGGAAGCGCTGTACAGCACGCCCTCTCTCACCTCGGTGATTCCCGACAAGGCCGCGATCGCCTCCCTGGCCGTGAAGTGTCTGGTCACCCGCATCCGCGCGGACGAGGCCCCACCGTTCGAGGTCCACATGGCCCCCTACTGGCTGGAGGTGCGGGAGTCCACGAGCGGAGAGCGGCAGCAGCTGCTTACCGCCTGAAGGCGGCCCTCGCCCGCGGCCCGCACGTGCGGACCGCAGGCGAGGCGTAGTGGCCCCGAACAGAGCCGAACTTCACGAACAGCCCTGAGCCTCGGTCATGGGTGTCGCTCAGGAACAGCCCTGAGCCTCACCCATGGCTGACGCGCAACGGCTCGAAGGCCACGACGGTCTGCAGGCCGTCACCGGCCCATCGCACGCGCAACTCCCCGTCGATGAAAGACACTTCGGACACGGCCTCGGCGAGCGGCGCGCTCGATCCGCCGGCGCTCAACGACGCCAGCGCCGCGAACACCGCCGTTCCCTCGGCCTCGCCCGAGAGCCGCGGCACCCGAACCCACGGCTCGTACGCCGTGCCCTGCGGCGCCCGCACCTCGTCCCGTTCGCCCCATCCGTGCAGGCCGTGCAGCTCGGAACTCAACGCGTCCGAGGCCCATCCGGTGAGCGTGACCCCCGCTCCGCGCGGCGCCCCCACGACCCGGTGAACCCGCAGCTCGTAGCGCCCATGGGCCACGGTCACGCTCTCCACGCGCAGTCCCGGCACCGTCGGTGGCCCCGAAGCGAACACCGGCAGATGCCAGGACGCGGCCCAACCCCACCCGTCGCCCTGCCCCGCACCCAGCGGACGGATCCGGCGCCGCCCGCTCGCGACTCCGCCGACCACGACCGACAGATGATTGTCCGCGACATTCGACCGGGACGTCGGCCCGGTGTGCGTCGAGTACGCCTGGCGGCCGTAGAGCGGGTCCTCCTGAGCGGCCGACTCCCCTTCGTGCGGGCGGACATGGTCGCTGCCGTGGTTGTGGAGCCGTACGATCCCGTCGGCCTGCGTCGACTGGACGAGCAGTCCCGGCGCGGGCAGCGCGAGCACCCGGTCCGTGCCCTCGCTCGGCGCGGGCTCCTCGGTCGCCGTCCACAGCGGGTCGTCCTCCGGCGCGAGCAGCGCCACGAACCCCTTCGACGCCCAGTACGGGGACGCCGGCCCCGAATAGGTCTGCAGCGTCGCCTCGTGCGGGCCGTGCCAGCCGAGGCTCAGCAGCCCGTCGTCCGTCACTCCGCCCCGGTCCAGGAAGTGACGCAGGTTCCCGCTGATGAGGCGGCGCGAGGTGCCCGGCGTCAGCGGGGTGTGGCCGGTGACGGCGCCGATGCCGACGGCCGCCGATGCCGCGAACCGGTAGGTCAGCGAACGCCCGAAGTGGATCGGCGCCCCGTCCGCGCCGAAGAGCAGCGAGAACCCTTCGAGGTGCTCGCGCAGCCGCGGCCCGAACCGGCCGGTCAGCGCGGTGTCGCCGGACCGGTGCGCGTGCAGCATCGGGTACAGATGCAGCGCCCACCCGTTGTAGTGGTCGAAGGCCTGCCCGTCACCGTCCGCATACCAGCCGTCGCCCCGGTACCACGTCTCCATGAGCTCGAGTGCCCGCACCATGGCGCGCGTCGTGGCCTCGTCGCCACGGCCGACCGACTCCAGGAACGACGCCACCGTGAACGGGAACAGGTACCAGTTGTTGGGTGCGGGCGTGTGATCGATCGCGCCACGCAGCCACTTCTCCGCCCGGTCCTGCACGTCGCCGTCGAGACGGTCCCACAGCCAGGGCCGGGTCAGCGAGAGGCCGAGTGCCACGGACGCGGACTCGACCATCGGCTGGCCCTGCACATGGTGGTCGAGGATCAGCGGCCACGACTCGGCGTCGTCCCGGCCGGGCGTCCGCGTGCCCGCCGTCAGGCCCTGCGCGTACCGGTCCAGCCAGCCGTGCGGGTCCTTCCCGCCGGCGCCCGCGACCCGGAAACCGGCCGCCAGGAACGTACGGGCGAAGCCTTCGAGGCCGTCCGAGCGGACCCCGGACGCGGAGGGGCGGCCCGGCAGGTCGAGCAGGGCGCCCTCGGGCGTCGCCCAACGCCACGCGGCGCCGAGCAGCCCGTCGGCGACGGCCTCCCAGTGCTCTCGCGTGTACCCGGTGAAGGGGCTCAACTCACGGTCTTCTTCGGGCAGTTCGAACGGGATGGTCATGCGAGGAACGCCAGCCTTTCGCGTCGTACGGGATGGGCGAAACCGTCGCCCGCGGCCCACCGGGCCACCTCGCCGACGGCCGTGTCGGCGAGGCGTTCCCACTCGTTGCCCTGGGAACCCGCGAGGTGAGGGGTGATCAGTACGTTCGGGCATGTCCACAACGGGTGGGCGGCCGGGAGGACTTCCGGGTCCGTTACGTCGAGCACCGCCCGGATGTGGCCTGCGCGCACCACGTCGGTGAGCGCGTCCTGGTCGACGACTGCGCCGCGCGAGGTGTTGATCAGGGTGGCCCCGGGCCGCATCGAACCGATCAGCTCCCGGCTGACGAGCCCACGTGTGGCCGGCAGCAGTGGGGTATGCACGCTCAACAGATCGCTGCGGGCGAAGAGTTCGGACAGTGCCACCCACTCCACGCCCAGTTCGGCCGCCTCGGCCTCGGTGACGTACGGGTCGTGCAGCAGCACCTCGAAGTCGAAGGGCCGCAGCAGCTCGATCACCCGGCGGCCGATCAAGGACGCGGACAGGAGACCCACCGTTCGGCGGTAGTTGCCCACCTTTTGCGTGGTCAGCAGCCAGTTGTCCCGCTCACGGACCCGACGGAACTCGCGGGCCCGCTCCAGGACGCCCTTCCCCTCCAGCAGGATCATCGCGAGGGTGTACTCCGCGACCGGCAGCGCGTTGGCCGCGGCGGCCGAGGACACCTCGACACCCCGTTCCCAGCAGGCGTCGGTGACGTGCCCGCGCACCGAACCGGCCGCGTGCACCACGGCCTTCAGGTGCGGCGCCGATGCGAGTACGTCCGCGTCCAGCGGCAGGCAGCCCCAGCCGGTGACCAGCACCTCGACATCGGCGAGGACATCCTTGGCCCGTACGGTCGTCAGGTCGTCCAGGACGGGCAGCGGCGCCAGGTCGCACACCTCCGCGAGCGCGGCCACGGACCGCGGCGTGAAGACGGCCGCCGCGGCCTGGGGGGACATGGCCAGCGCCACGCGGGACTTGCTCACTTGACCGCCCCCGCCGTCAGGCCGGACCGCCAGAACCGCTGGAGGAAGATGAACGCGAGGACGAGAGGGAGCACCGCGAGGAGCGAGCCCATGATCACCACCGGGTAGTACTCGGGAGAGACGGTCGCCTGGCTGTTCCACTGGAACAGGCCCAGGCTGACGGGATAGAGCTTCTGGTTGGACAGCATCACCATCGGCAGGAAGAAGTTGTTCCAGATCGCGGTGAGCTGGAAGAGGAAGACCGTGATCAGGCCGGGGCCGAGCATCCGCAGGGAGACACGGACGTACGTCGTCAGTTCGCCGGCGCCGTCGACGCGGGCCGCCTCCAGGACTTCGTTCGGCACGTAGCCCTGGGCGAAGATGCGGCCCAGGTACACGCCGAAGGGGTTGAACAGGACCGGGACGAAGACCGACCAGAAGGTGTTCACGACGCCGGTCGCGGACGCGAGCAGGTACAGCGGCAGCGCGAGCACCGTCTGCGGCACCATGACCGCCGCGAGCACCAGGCCGAACAGCTTCTCCTTGTGCCGGAAGTGGTACTTGTCGAAGGCGTAGCCACAGGCGACGCTGATCATCGCGCCGATCGCGGCGCCGAGCACCGCGTACAGCAGGCTGTTGCCGTACCAGCGGCTGTAGAGGCCGCCGTCCATCGCGAACAGGTCCTTGACGTTCTGGACGAACGAGAAGTCCTTGAACGAGAGGATGTTGCTGCTGAACAGCGCGTCCCGGGACTTGGCGGCGGCGAGCACCAGCCACAGCGCCGGCAGGATGGTGTACAGGACGGAGATCGCGACGACGACGTTGACGGTCGTACGGCCCAGCAGACGGGGGCGCAGCAGGGTGGACCTGCTCAGCTCGGCAGTGGTCATCGGGCGTTCCCCTCGGCCGAGTTGACGCGGTTGGTCCAGCGGGTGACGCCGTAGGAGACGGCGATCGTGATGACGAGGAGGATCACCGACGCGGCGGCCGCGAGCGAGTAGTTGTTGCGGCTGAAGGCCGCGTCGTAGATGTACATGCTCGGGGAGAACCGGGCATCGACGACCTGCGACCCCGCGCGCAGCAGCATCGGTTCCGTGAACAGCTGCAGTGCCCAGATCAGTGTGAACATCGCGACCATGACGATCGAGGAGCGCACCAGCGGTGCCTTCACCTGGAGGGCGGTGCGCACCGGACCCGCCCCGTCGACCACGGACGCCTCCAGGACCTCCCTGGGGACCGCTTGCAGGGCCGCGTAGAAGACGACCATGTTGTAGCCGAGGTTGCTCCACACCGCGATGTTCACGATCGACGGAATCGCGGTGTGCAGGCCCAGGAAGTTGACGGTGATGTCCGCCTTGTCGAGCAGCTGGATGATCGGGCTGATGCCGGGTGTGTAGAGGTACAGCCAGATCAGCGCGGCGATGATGCCGGGCACCGCATGCGGCAGGAACAGGCCCAACTGGGCCCAGGAACGCAGCCGTACGAGACCTGAGTCGAGCAGCAGCGCCAGCGCCAGCGAGCCGATGGTCATCACCGGGATGTAGATCACGCAGTACAGCGCGACCGTGCCGAGGCCGGACAGGAACGACGGGTCCGTGAGCACGGCGGCGTACGAGCGCAGGCCGACGAAGACCGTGCGCTCCGGGCCGAAGCCGAGGCCCGGCTGGTCGTCGCTGAAGAAGCTCAGCCACACCGCGGTCGCGACGGGGATCAGGAAGACGAGCGTGAGGAGGAGGAAGAACGGGGCCATCAGGACGCCCGCGGCGCCGCCCCGGCGGCGCCCCGCCGCACGCTGCGCCTTGCGCCGGGCGCCGTCCGCCTCCCGTGGGGGAGCCGCCGCCGAAGCGGCGACATGGGTTGTCGCGGTCATGGGACTCACCTGCCTTTCGGGATGCGAGGGCTCACGTGGAGTGCTGGGTGGTCTTGAGGCCGAGCGCCTTGAGGTCGGGCATCGTTCCGTCCTGCGCGGCGCGCATCGAGGACTCGATCGTTCCGGAGCCTGCCGCCGCCCGGGCGAAGGCGTCCGACATGACCTGCCCGGTCGCGGTCATCCGGGGCCCCCAGACCCAGCCGTCGCTGATCTTCTGGGCCTCGTTCTCGAACAGCGTGTAGATGTCCTGCCCGCCGTAGTACGAGCGGTCGAAGGCGGCACGGCCCTCCTTGATCAGCTCGGTCACGGCCGGGTACTGGCTGCTCGCGCCGCTGGACAGACGGGCCTTGATCGCGTCGGGGCTGGAGACCTGCCACTCGATGAACTCCATGGCGGCCTCGGGGTGCCTGCTGTCCTTGGTGATCGCGAACGTCGAGCCGCCCTGGGTGCCGAGCGCCGGCTTCGCCGGGTCCCACTGGGGCTGCGGGGCGATCCGCCACAGTCCCTTCTGCTGGGGGCGCGCATTCATCTGCGCACCCGCGTCCCAGGCTCCGCTGTGCCGGGTCAGGACGAGACTGTTGCCGACCTGGGCGTCGGCCTCGCGGCTGTTGGGGGGATTGACATAGACAAGGTCCTCGTCGATGAGCCGCTGCCAGTACTGGGACACGCGGCGCGTGGGCGCGTCGGCGAGCGACACGTTCCAGGCGCCCTTCGAGGTGTCGAACCAGTGCGCACCGGCTCCCCAGCACCAGCCCGAGAACTGGCCCATGTCCGTGGAGAAGAAGGTCACCTTGCGCTTGCCACCGGTACGGCGCACGGCGCGGGCCAGGTCGGTGTACTCGTCCCAGGTGGTGGGGACCTCGAAGCCGTACTTGTCGAAGAGGTCCTTGCGGTAGTGCAGCACCATCGGCTCGACGTCCAGGGGCACGCTGTACGTGCGTCCCTCGAACGTCGTCAGTCCGAGCGCCTGCGGCAGCAGCTTGGCTTTGAGCTTGTCGCTGATCACGTCCGTGATGTCCCGGGCCACACCGTCGATCGCGTAGCCCGGGACCTGCGGGTACTCGATGGTGGCGACGTCGGGCGCGTTGCCCGCGCGAGCCGCGTTGCTGAGCTTGAGATATCCGCCGGAGGTGCCCGACGGTATCTGCTCGAAAGCGACCTGGATGGTGTCGTGAGTCTTGTTGAACGCATCCACCACCTCCTGGCTGCCGCGGAGCGCGGACCAGAACGTGATGGTGGTCTTGCCTTTGGTACCGGACTTGCTGCTGCTCCCGGATGACGCGCTGTCGTTCCCGCTGCAGGCGCTCAGGGCACCCGTCAGGGGCAGCGCGGTGATCGCGGCGAGCACCGATCGACGGCTCTGTCGACCAGGCATGGGCGCCTCCCGCGGTTCCTGCGTGTTCGAGTCACGGGAATCCTGATCGGCTGACCGGACCTGGTCAATAGAGCGATCAGAAGAAAATGAAACGGTCAAACGCTCATCGCGAGGCGGCCGTTGTGCCGCCGGTTCCTGTGGCGTCGGATGCGTGCGATTCCACGGTGTGCGGGGCCTGAGTCGAACCGCGCACCTGCAGAGTGGGGAGCAGCTCCAGGCGTCGCGCCGGTCCCGCCCCCGAGGCCGACGACTGTCCACCGAGCCGGCGCAGGAGCAACTCCGCCGCCGCCCGGCCCACCTCGGCCTTCGGCGGAGAAACGGCCGAGAGCGGCGTACTGCCGAGGCCCGCGACCACGTCGTCGTACGCGATCACGGAGCAGTCCTGCGGGACCCGCACCCCGCTGTCGCGCAGCGACTGCACCAGCATGAGCGCGTCCACGTCACCGTGCAGCACGGCTGCCGTCGCCCCCGACTCGGCCAGCAGGGCGGGGAGTTCAATGGGCTTCTCCGCCGCCTCCGCCGCCGGGTCGGGAGCCGCCCCGGGCGAGCTGAGCGCCACCGCCCACGTGTCGACGTCCGGATGGTCCGCGGCGATCTCGGCGAACGCCGCACGCAGGGCACGGGCGGTAGGGCTGTCGTCCCGGGCGGCGAGCACGATGCGCCGGTGGCCGAGGCCGGTGAGGTGCTCGACGGCGAGATGGATCCCGTACCAGTGATCGGTACAGACCGTGTCCACGGCATGCAGCGCGCTGCCGCGCCGTGGCCTGCGCTCCATCACGACCGCCGGCACCGGCAGACGCGCGAGCCATGCGTAGTCGGCCTCCTCCGTCGCTCTGCTGCGCCAGCGCGGTGCGATGAGCAGGCCGCGCGCACCGGCCGCCAACGCCTGCTCCACGATGGGCTGTTCGGCCCCCGCGACGGCCGGTGCGATGTGCAGCGCGATGCGGATGCCCGCCTCCTCGAAGGCGGTCCGGGCGCCGTGCAGCGCCTCGTACAGATACGAGTGGCGCTCGGGGACGACCACCGCGACAGGGCCGCCGTCGGCCGTCGGCTCGGCGGGAGCGGCGGCCCGTTCCGTCTCGGGCAGCACCGGACGGGCGACGCCATGACCGCGGCGCAGCTTGCCCTCCCTCGCGAGTTCCTCGACATCGCGGCGCAGCGTCACCACCGACACGGCGAGCTCCGCGGCGAGATCGCTCACCCGCGTCGCCCCGCGCGACTGCACCACGGCGAGAATCCGCTGCCGCCTGAGATCGACCGGCTCACGCATGTTGATGGCCCCCTCGACACCCGCTGTTCGTTTGAGCGCTTCAGTGAACGCTTCGGCGGCAGCATAACCAGCGGGTGACGGGAGAGGTCAGCCTTTTGACGGCTGAGACGTGGCCGAGGGATGCGGTGGCGCTCCGCGGCGCCATAGGTGGCAGCCCCCGCGGTGGTCATGGCGCGTGGGTCAGTCGAGGAGTCCCAGCTGTCCGGCGGCCCGGATCGCGAGCCACACCTCGGCGAAGGACACCGTGGCGGACAGATCGCGGCCCGTCAGTTCGCTGAAGCGACGCAGGCGGTACGAGAGGGTGTTGGGGTGGATGTGGAGCGCGGTCGCCGCCTCGTCGGTGCGCCGGTCGCGTTCCATCCACGTACGCACCGACGGGAGCAGCCGGGATCCGTGGCCGGCGTCGTAGCGCAGCGCGTCGCCCAGCACATGGTCGACGAGCGCGGTCAGCGCGGCGGGGTCGTCGGGCAGCCAACGACCGGTGGCGTCGTCGCCATAGCGGACGAGGGGGCGCCCGGATGCCGCCGCGTGGGAGGCGGCCCACAGGGCTTCGCGCTGGGCGACCCGCAGCGAAGCCCCGGGCCGCACGGGCCGGCTCATGCCGGCCGTGACCCCCGGGAGGGCCGCGATCGTGTCACCGAGGCGGGGCGAGCCGAAGAGGTAGCGGTCGTCGCCCCGGTTGAGGAGCAGGCACGGCTCGTCGTGGAGGGCTTCCAGTACGGCCTGCTGCGTCACGCCCCGGACCACCGCCAAGGAGGCCTCGCCCTTGATGGAGTGGCGCAGCAGATGGCGTTTCGCGACACCTGGATCGAGCGCGTCCTGCAACAGCTCTGCCAGGATCTCGGTCCCTTCGCGGCGCAACGTCTCGCGTTCGGTACGGACCATGGCGAGTTGGAGCGCGGCCACGGTGGCGATGTGCTGCACGACGGCGAGGCCTGCGGGGCGTGCACCGTCCTGGGCGATGGCGATGAGGAAGCCCGCGGGTCCGCCGGGGGAGGGGACGGGGAGTGCGAATCCGCCGGGGATGGTCGGCGGGGCGTCCGCCGAGCGGGGCAGCAGGGACGGGTCCGGTGCGGGTACGCCGGGCAACAGGGGCCGGCCCTGGCGGGTGCACAGGTAGATGGCGTATCCGGAGAGGTTCTCCAGGCGGCTGAAGAGTTCGGCCGTGTCCAGGTTCTCGGACGTGAGCCAGCGCAGCGCGCCGAAGACCTGGAGCTGGGCGCCGAGCCGGTGGCGGGCGTCGTCCTGGACAGCGGCCGCGACTTCCTGCGCGACCGCGATGAAGGGGACGGCGAGCGGCACTTCCAGGACCGGCATGCCGCGCTCCTCGGCCGCGGCGTGGAACGCCTGGCGCAGCGGAGGCATGTGCAGCTGGGCGGAGACGGCCAGGGCGGCCACCCCGGCGTCGTCGAGCCGTTCCACGTAGGCCCGCTGCCCGCCGGCAGAGCGGGGCACCGCGAGACCCGTCGTCATGATGATCTCGGCACCCAGGAGCCATGGTGTGGGGTCGTCCAGCTCGCTGACATGGGCCCACGACACCGGGCGGGTCAGGCCTGCCGCGCCCGCGACCAGGCGCAACTGCAACGCGGGGTAGGACAGCAGATCCGCGACGGTCACCCGCTGCCGGTGCGCCCGGTCGGTGCCGTGATCTTTGTGCTCAGCCACAAAGTGAGGCTATCTCTTCGTGCCTGCACCGATTGCCGTGGCAATCCCTTGCCGTGCACACTCACCCGACCACCTGCATATGTTTCGCTGTCGCGCAAGAAAACTGCCCGCCGCGTTCGCCGACGACCTGATCAACCTGCGCGCTCCCAAGGAGGACGAATGAGTGATTCCCCGGCTCTGACGGAGGTGGAGCAGTACGGCGTCGAACGCATCCCTGACTCGGACCGCTCGGCCAAGCCGCTGGACCTGTTCCGGGTCGCGTTCGGTGGGGCCAACACCTTCGCCACCTGCGTCCTGGGCGCCTTCCCCATCCTGTTCGGCCTGTCGTTCTGGCAGGGTCTCGCGGCGACCGCCCTCGGCCTCGTGGCCGGTGCGCTGATCCTGGCGCCGCTCGCGGTGTTCGGCCCGCGCAACGGCACCAACAACGCCGTGTCGTCCTCGGCCCACCTGGGTGTGCACGGCCGGATCGTCGGCTCCTTCCTCTCGCTGCTCACCGCCGTCGCGTTCTTCTCGATCTCCGTGTGGTCCTCCGGCGACGCCCTGGTCGGTGGCGCGCACCGGCTGATGGGCGTGCCGCAGAACGACGGCGTGTTCGCGCTGGCGTACGGGGTGTTCGCGCTGCTGGTGCTGACGGTGTGCGTGTACGGCTTCCGGTTCATGCTGTTCGTGAACAAGATCGCGGTGGTGGCGGCGTCGACGCTGTTCGTCCTCGGCTTCTTCGCCTTCGCCGGGGACTTCGACCCGGGCTACCAGGGGTCGTTCCCGTCGGCCTCGTCGGCCGGGTTCTGGCCCGCCTTCATCGGATCCGCCCTGATCGTGCTGTCCAACCCGGTGTCGTTCGGTGCCTTCCTCGGCGACTGGGCCCGCTACATCCCGGCACAGGCCTCGAACCGCCGGGTCGTCACGGCCGCGTTCGCGTCGCAGATCGCCACGATCCTGCCCTTCTTCTTCGGACTCGCCACCGCCTCGATCATCGCGGAGAAGGCGGCCACGTACATGGACCCGAGCGCGTCGAACTACGTCGGAGGGCTCCTCGCGATCGCCCCCGGCTGGTACTTCCTGCCGGTGTGCCTGCTCGCGCTGATCGGCGGCATGTCCACCGGCACCACCTCGCTCTACGGCACGGGCCTGGACTTCTCCAGTGTGTTCACCCGGTTCAGCCGTGTGCAGGCGACGCTGTTCGTCGGTGTGCTGTCGATCGGGTTCATCTTCGTCGGGCGCTTCGCGGCCAACCTCTCGCAGTCCATCTCGACGTTCGCGACGCTGATCATCACGTGCACCGCCCCCTGGATGGTGATCATGATGCTCGGCTGGCTGACCCGCCGCGGCTGGTACGACCCCGACTCGCTCCAGGTCTTCAACCGGCGCCAGAAGGGCGGCCGTTACTGGTTCACCCACGGCTGGAACTGGCGCGGCATGGGCGCATGGATGACCTCAGCGGCCCTCGCCCTGACGTTCGTGAACCTGCCCGGTCAGTTCGTCGGCCCGCTCGGCGACCTGGCCGGCGGCGTGGACCTCTCGCTCCTGGTGGGCCTCGGCGTCGCCGCGCTCCTCTACCTGGCCCTGCTGTGGCTCTTCCCCGAGCCGCGCGACGTCTACGGGCCCCAGGGACCGCGCCTGGTCCGCGCCTCGGACATGCCGTGCCCACCCATCATCGACGACGTCGCCGTGCCCGTCGCCCCGGAAAGGGCGTGACGGCCGTGCGCCTCGTGGACCTCTCCGTCGAGCTCGCGACCGGCATGCCGGTCTACCCCGGCGACCCGCGCGTCACCCTCACCCCGGCCCTGAACGTCGTGGCGGACGGCGTGAACGTCCTGCACCTGGACATGGGGTCCCAGTCCGGTACGCACGTCGACGCGCCGTTCCACATCGACGACTCGCTGCCCACCCTCGACCAGCTCCCACTGGACCGTTTCGTCGGGGAGGCCGTCGTCGTCGACGCCCGCGGCGCGCAGCCGCGTTCACCGCTCGGGCCGGACCTCTTCGAGGGCCGGGTCCGGGCCGGGGCGATCGTCCTCGTGGCCACCGGCTGGTCGGCGCACTGGGGCACCGACGACTACCTCACCCACCCGTACCTGACCCGGGACGCGGCCGAACTCCTGGTCGCCGCGGGAGTGCGTACCGTCGGCATCGACGCCCTGAGCGTGGATCCCACCCCGGCCGACGACTTCCCCGCCCACCAGGTCCTGTGCGGGGCACACGCCGTCATCGCCGAGAACCTGACCGGACTCGGCCCCCTGCTCGACGCGCAGACGGCAGGCGAGCCCATCGAGGTCTCGCTGCTGCCGCTGAAACTGCCCGGCGCCGACGGCGCACCCGTACGGGCGGTCGCCCGCATCGGCTGAACCACTTGCCGCCTCCAATGGCGCGGACCTGACGGCCGATCAGGTGGGCACCGGGTCCTTCAGCACGCAGTACGGTGCGGACTGACCGGAACGAACCGAGAAAACGGTGCTCGCATGCCTCAGTCAGCAGTCATCGGTGTGGACATCGGAACGTCCAGCAGCAAGGGCGTCCTCGTCGGCCTCGACGGCACCGTGCTGCACACGGCCGTCCGTGAACACGCCGTCGACCGGCCGGCTCCCGGACACGTCGAGATGCGCGCGGACATCTGGTGGGACGAATTCGTCTCCCTCGCACGCGAGTTGACCTCCGCGCACGACGGGGAGGTCATCGCGGTCGGTGTCAGCGGCATGGGCCCCTGCGTGCTGCTCACCGACGAGAACGACACACCGGTGCGCCCCGCGATCCTGTACGGCGTGGACACCCGCTCCGTCCCCCAGATCGAGCGGCTCGAAAGTGAGCTCGGCGCCGACGAGATCGCCCACCGCTGCGGCTCCCGGCTGACGACGCAGGCCGCAGGCGCCAAGGTGGCCTGGATCGCCGAACAGGAACCGGAGCTCTTCCGCCGCGCCCGCAGGCTCTACATGCCCAGCTCCTGGCTCGTACGCAAACTGACCGGCGCCTATGTCCTCGACCACCACTCGGCCAGCCAGAGCACCCCGCTCTACGACACCCTGGCCCGCGACTGGTACAGCCCGTGGGTCAACCGGATCGCCCCCGGCATCGAACTTCCCGAGCTGCGCTGGTCCGGCGAGGCGGCGAGCACGGTGACGGCCGAGGCCGCCCGCCTCACCGGCCTGCCGACAGGTGTGCCGGTCACCACGGGGACCATCGACGCCTGGGCCGAGGCGCTGAGCGTCGGCGCGCACGGGATCGGCGACCTCATGCTCATGTACGGCACGACGATGTTCCTCGTCCACACCGTGCCGGGACTGCTCCGCGACCCCTCGCTGTGGAGCACCGTCGGCGCCCTCCCCGACACCCGTAACCTCGCAGGCGGAATGGCCACGTCGGGCGCCGTCACCGGCTGGCTGCGCGACCTGTTCGGCAGCGGCGACTACCAGCAACTGCTGCGCCTGGCCCAGGAGTCGGGCCCCGGGGCGGGCGGCCTGCTGATGCTTCCCTACTTCGCCGGGGAACGCACCCCCATCGACGACCCACGGGCGCGCGGCGTCATCGCGGGCCTCACGCTCTCCCACACACGCGGAGACCTGTACCGAGCAGCCCTGGAAGGCACGGCGTACGGAGCACGGCACAACATCGAGGCCATCGAAGCGGCCGGCGGTGACATCCGCCGCGTCGTCGCCGTCGGCGGGGGCACCCAGGGCCACCTCTGGACCCAGATCGTCTCCGATGTCACCGGCCGCGCCCAAGAGGTACGCACGACCTCCATCGGCGCCTCGTACGGAGGGGCACTCCTCGCCGCCCAACTCGTCACCGAGGCCCGCATCGACACATGGAACCCGGTCCAGGAAGTCGTGACTCCCCGCCCGGAGATGACGTCCCGCTACGACGAGCTGTACGCCCTGTACCGCGAGCTCTACCCGGCCTCGTCCCACGTCGTCCACGCACTGGCCGACTTCCAGGCACGCTGAGCGACAGAAAGTACCCCGGAGTTCCGCATTCCCTATGCCCGTTCGACCGGTGACCGGCTTGGGTGGTGAGAGAGTCCTGACATGCGTACTACGGGTTGCACAGCGGCAGAATACGGCGACGTCCGCGTGCTCGTAGGTGCCCGACGCGGTGCCTATCCGTACGGCAACACCCTGCTCGTGCGTGGCGCGGCGGAATCTCTGGTCGTCGACCCTTCGCTGTCGCTCGTCGCGGGCGCGCCACCCGCGGACCTGGTCCTCGTGAGCCATGCGCACGAGGACCACATCGCCGGGCTCGGAAGCTACGAGGTGCCGGTCCACACCCACGAAGGTGACCTCGACGCGCTGCGCTCCCGCGATGCCCTGGTCGCCGGGATCGGCCTGCCGGCCGAAGACGTCGACGCCGTCGACAAGATGATGCGGGACGAGTTCCACGTGCGGGGGCGGCCGGACGCGACGGGGTTCGAGGACGGCGCCGTGTTCGACCTGGGCGGGCGCACCGTGACCGTCGTTCACCTGCCCGGCCACACCGCGGGCCACAGCGGCTTCCTGATCGAGCCGGACGGCTTCCTGTTCGTGGGGGACATCGACCTGACGTCGTTCGGCCCGTACTACGGGGACATCGGCAGCAGTCTCGTGGACTTCGAGGCGTCGATACGCCGGTGCCGGGAGATCGACGCGCGTTGGTACGGCACGTCCCACCAGAAAGGCGTGATCGAGGGCGCCGAGGAATTCCGGCGCCGGCTCGACGGCTTCGCCGGCGTGGTCGCCAAGCGGGAGGCGGCACTGCTCGCGTTCCTAGGCGAGCCGCGGTCCGTCGAGGAGATCGTCGAGCACAGGCTCGTCTATCGACCCCACGTGGAAGGGCCGCATGTCAGGCCGGTGGAGAGGAGGACGGCGGTGCAGCACCTGGACGTGCTGATGAGCGGAGGGCTGGTCGCCGAGGTGGAACAGGGGCGATTCCGCGCGATGTAGACCCGGGACGGACGGCCCGGCTTCAACAGAGCCTGGTGTGCGGGAACTTCGCACAGAGACCGGCCAACGGAGGGTGCAACGCTCCCCGTTGGCCGGTCCCTGCTTCGTCGCTCAGCTGTGCGTCGCGAGCGGATCAGCGGGTCGTGGTGACCCGGTGCTCCCTGAGCGCGGCACAGTTGGACCCGGTCACCTGGACGTACACGTTGCTGATGTTGCCGCCCCAGTCGACACAGTGGGCCTTGCCGTAGACGTAGGTCGGCCCCGCGTACGACGTGTACTGCCCGTAGTCCTGGTCACCCTGGTCGGTGTCGGAGACGTAGATCCAGGCGGACATGTCGAGCCGGGTGCCGGGGTTGTTGCGGATGGTCGCGACGCAGTTCTTGCCGTTCGTCGCGTTGTACGTGAGGTAGACCGTGCCCAGTGAGCCGACCGGCGCCGAGTTGACGGTCTTGTAGCTGCTTCCGCAGACCTTCTGCGGGGTGGTGTTGGGTGCGGCGGAGGCGGGTCCCGCCAGCGCGGTCGTGCCCCCGATCGCCAGGGCTGCCAGGGCGGCACCAGTCAGGACAGGTCGGCTGAATCGCATATTTCCCCCTTGTGATCTTTGTGAGCTTGTTGCTCTTACATCATGTGACTCGCGACACATCCGGATGGTTGTGCCTCTCCGCAAGAGAAGTCGGATCCGGATGGCCGCGCCTGATGAGAGCTGCCCAACATCTGTGCGCCGCCGACCTGTTGGCCTCGCCGCGTCCCCTGAAGGGGACGCGGCGACGGTTCGAGAGGAGTGCGTCCACCGGGGGAGGAGTGACGCTGTCCGTGAACCGCTCTCAGCGCGTTGTCGCCAGCACCCCGCAGTTGGCCCAGTGGGCGAGCGTGAGCTGCCGTGTCCGGGCCGGGCGGCGCCGGTCGAGCACGCGCCGGCGCGGCTCGTCGGCCAGCGCCTTCCGCAGAGGAATCAGGTGAGCCGCCACCGCCGCCAGGCAGTAGTGCTCGTCGCGGCAGGCGGTGCAGGTCGCCAGGTGGGCGGTGACGGCACGGGCCTCGTCCTCGGCGAGCGCATCGAGCGTGTAGTCGGCCAGCCGCTCACGGATGGTGTGGCATTCCTGCAGGGTGCTGAACATTTCGTGTCCTCTCCTGGCCGTCCGTTACAGGCGCGGAATCGCGCAGCTACGGCACCATGAGGCGGGCAGGCGCCGAGGGCCGGTCGTGCCGCTGGGCACTGGGGCTCAAGGACCTGCTGCCGTTCATACGTTCAATGTGCCGGACGCGGGGGTGTTCGCGCGTCCTCCCCCTGAAGCGATTCGCGCCTACTGCATCCGTGGTATCCGATGCCCGGGCCTACGTCCGGCGGCGTCCCGCCTGCTCCGGGGGGGGGGGCTCAGCCCTGTGGGCCCGCTGGTTCCGCCACCGGGCTGACCAGGCCGCACTGGTAGGCCATGACCACGAGCTGGGCCCGGTCACGCGCCGCCAGCTTGGTCATGGCCCGGTTGACGTGCGTCTTGGCCGTCAGCGGGCTTACGAACAAACGTTCGGCAATCTCTTCGTTCGAGAGGCCCAGTGCCACCAGGCACATCACATCGCGCTCCCGCGGCGTCAGGTACTGCAGGCGCTCCTGCACGACCGCCGGATACAGCTCGGGCTGGGCCAGGAAACGGGAGATCAGCGCACGGGTCGCCACGGGGGAGAGCAGGGCCTCACCCGCGGCCACCGTGCGGACGGCGTCGAGCAGGACGTCCGGCCGTACGCCCTTGCCGAGGAAGCCGCTCGCCCCCGCGCGCAACGCCTCGGCGACGTGCTCGTCGTCCTCGAAGGTGGTGAGGATCAGGACTTTCACCCCGGCGAGGTCCTCGGACTCACTGATCTGGCGCGTGGCGTCGAGGCCGTCCATCTCGGGCATCCGGATGTCCATCAGGACGACGTCGGGATGCAGCGATTCGGCGAGGTCCACGGCCTCCTTGCCGTTGGCGGCCTCACCCACGGTCTCCATGTCGTCCGCGGAATCGAAGAGCATCTTGAAGGTGCCCCGCAGCAGGGCCTGGTCATCGGCGAGAAGTACCCGGATCGTCACGCGCGTCCCTCCTCGCCGGTGCCCCTCGCAACACATTCATCGGTCTCCATCGAAACCGAGTCGCCTTCGGCCGGGCCGGAAAGCAGCGGCAGCTCGGCAATCACGGTGAAGCCGCCTTCCGCGCGCGGTCCCGCTTGCACCCTGCCTCCCACGGTGCCGGCCCGTTCGCGCATCCCGATCAGTCCGTGCCCGTTTCCCGGGTCGGAGCGGGTGAGCTGCGACGGGCCGTCGTCCTCCACGGTGATCGTCAGCAAGTTCGGGAGGTAAGACAGGTCCAGTCGTGCCTGGTCCACGCCCGAGTGCTTGCGCACGTTGGTCAGAGCTTCCTGAATGATGCGGTACGCCGCCAGGTCGGCCGCCGGCGCCAGCGGCTTGGCGTCGCCGGTCAACGTCCGTTTGACAGAAAGCCCAGCACGTTCGAAGGACGTCAGAAGATCAGGTACCTGAGTCATGCCCGGCGTCGGATCGCGCGGCGCGGCTGTCTCGTCCGGCTGCCGCAGCAGGCTCACGGTCACCCGCAGTTCGTCGAGCGCGGACTGACTCACGTCGCGGATGCCCTCCAGCGCCGTGAGTACGTGTTCGGGCCGCTGCTCCACAAGATGGACGGCGACGCCCGCCTGGGCATTGATCAGGGCGATGTGGTGGGCCACGACGTCGTGCAACTCACGTGCGATCCGCATCCGTTCGGCCGCCACCCGCTGGCGGGCCTCCTGCTCGCGGGTACGTTCCGCGTGCTCCGCGCGTTCTTCCACGGCCGCCACATAGGCTCTGCGGGATCGCACCCCGTCTCCGACCGCCGCCGGCAGAGCCGTCCATGCCAGCATCGCCGCGTTGTCCGGCGACAGCCACGTCCGTGGGTCGGTCACCATGGCCGCGCCCACGAGCACGGTCGCCGACGCGCAAGCTGTTGTCCAGGTGGTACGCCGGTCGGTGCACGCGGCGACGGTGTACACGGACAGGATGACCGGGCTGTTCCCCAGCGGGCCCTCCCGGAACCCGAGCCTTTGAAGTACC
Source organism: Streptomyces sp. NPDC090032 (assembly GCF_044748025.1). Lineage (NCBI taxonomy): Bacteria > Bacillati > Actinomycetota > Actinomycetes > Kitasatosporales > Streptomycetaceae > Streptomyces > Streptomyces sp. NPDC090032. The sequence goes on from NZ_JBIVFF010000015.1 coordinate 125,941, forward strand.
ACTGCGCAGCCGACGGCCACGACGAGTACGCCGAAGGGGTGGCGGCGCCGCCACACCAGCGCGATACAGCTGGCGCCGACCAGCACCACGGCCTGCCATCGGATGGAGATCCGGTGCTGCTCGTGAACGATCGACACCGACACCATCGCCAGCACGAAGACCAGGGCCGCCAACAAGACGTCCGTGAGGCGCGGCCGAGCCTGCGTTGCCGGACGTCTAGCGGTCATCACTGCCATGTCACCAACGTAGGGCTGGTGACCGGACCGGGCACTGCGAGCGCGGGTGTCGTCACCGCGGACACATCCGCGGACGGATCCGCGGTCACCACCGCGGACACGTCCTCCTCAGCGGTCCTCGACCAGCTGGAAGGCAGGGGCCAGGACCGTCTTCGCCCCGGGGGCGCTCGGGATCCGCATCAGCGCACGGGCCTGCTTGCCGAGGGCGTTCATCTGCTCCTCGGCCCGGCGGAGTTCTTCGGGGTGGCCGTCGAACACACGGTTGAGCGTCCTGAGCATCTCGGTGTACGCGAGGTCGCACTGTTCGGACGCCTTGCGCGCTGCCGAGCCCTCCGCCAGCTTCTGGGTGTCGGGATTCTCGATCAGGCGGTGCACTCCATGCGGATCGAAGGGGACCCGCGGCCCGTCGAACGACCAGTAGCCGTGTGTCTTGACCAGCCGGCGCCCCTGCACGATCTCCCAGAACCGGTAGTAGTGCGCCAGCTCGTCCGAGCTTCCGCCGGCCTGGACGGCCGGTGGAGGCCCGGCGGTGGCCGATGGCTCGGCAACGGCCGGAGCCGGGGCCGCCATCCCCGCGCCGGTGGCGAGCACCCCCGAGACGGCGGCAGTGGCCGCCAGTTGCAGAGCGGTACGTCGGTCGGGCCCGCCGGTGGCCCCGTCCTGTTCGGTGCCGGTCATGACGCCCTTCCCGGTAGCGGGCCCACGGTCGGATCCTGGGCGTGGCCCTCGCCCTGTTCGATGATCTCGAGGATGGCCCAGAGCGCTGTCCGCAGATTGGTCACCCGGTACAGCCGTCCGGGAGCGTGCGGCCAGGTGACCTGTCTGCGTGGATCGCCGCTGAACAGATCCTCCTCACGCTCGTCGAGGTCGGTGAGCACCTGCGCGATGTGCTGGTAGAACCCGCCGACGGTGGTGTCGTCGTAGTCGGCCAGGGCGAAGAACTTGCGAGGGGCGTCGAGGGCCTCTTCGGTGAGGTTCTGGATGTTCCCGTGCTCGTCCAGCTGAGGGTCGTAGCCGGAGATGGCCTTGAGCGCTCTCTGCCCGGCCGGGGCGAGGGGGGCTTCGGGCAGCTCGATGCCCATGAAGACCTGGCGTACCCGTTCGATCGAGCAGGCGCCGAGCGAGACCTCCAGGTCGGGCATCACCCCGCCGGGCAGCTGCCCCGGGTAGACGGGGACCAGGTCCGGGTCGTCGAACCGAGGGGTGGCACCGACCGCGTTCATGATGTTTCCGACCAGCGCCAGGTGCAGCATCTCCTGCATGACGACGCTGCGGATGATGGCTTCGGCCTCCCGGTTCTTTCCGCTCTTGAGGGAGAACATCGCGCAGAGGTAGGGGGGAATGGTGGCGTGTTCGAGGGCGAGAGCTGAACGGAGGAGCCAGTGCAGCTCTGCCCGGTTGTTCACCGGCGTTGTCGCCTCGGCGAAGGTGTGATTCCCGGCCTCGGCCGCTCTGGTGGGAATGGAAACCGTCTCGTTCATATGTCCCTTTGATCGCGTCGCGCTGACGCTGCACGATCGCACGGCGTCAACGCGCCGACGGGGAACGGCGAAGCCCAGTACCGCGCCCAGGGGAGCCGAACAGGCAAATGGAGTAGCGCGGGAAGCCGTCCCGGGGCTTTTGGGCGCGACCGCCCCGGCAGTGGACGCATCCCGGCGTGCCCGGGCCCACCGTCCGCGCCCGAATGGACAGGCGGACCGCGGGATGGCACGGCGCCGCAGTTGCCGTTCGGACCGCCTGCTACCACCGTGGAAGTGGATTCCTGCTGCGGCAGGCGGAGCGCCTGGTGCTCCCAGCCGCGTCCTCCCGGCTCCAGCGCAAGGGAGCAGTACATGACCGAGGCCCTGCCCAGAACGGACGGGTACAGCGCCGACGGGCCGGCGGGATCCCGCCGGCCCCTGGACGAGCGTGGAGCGGCCGTCGCCGACCTGCGGCGCATCGGGATCGCGCCGGACTACTGGTACCCCGTGGCCCGGTCACGGGCTGTGCGCAGGGGACGCACCTTCGCCGCCGTCTTCGCGGGCCGGCGGATCGCCCTGTACCGAGGCCGGAGCGGAAGTGTGTACGCACTGGAGGACCGGTGCGCGCACCGCCAGGTGCCGCTGAGCATGGGAGTCGTGGAGGGGGACACCCTGCGCTGTTGCTACCACGCCTGGGCCTACCGCGGAAACGGCCGCATCTCGCAGATCCCGTACCTGCCCAAGGGGTGCGAAAGGCCGCCGCGCGGTGTGCGGTCGTATCCGGTCCGCGAAGCGTTCGGCCTGGTGTTCGTCTTCCCCGGCGACCCCGAGAAGGCCGAGTCGGCACCGTTCCCCGTGCTGCCGGAGTTCGGCGCGGCCACGCACCGCACCATGACCTTCTCCCGCACCGTGCGCTGCCACTACTCGTTCATGCACGAGAACCTGCTCGACATGAACCACCAGTTCCTGCACCGCAGTGTGCTGGGCAGAATTCAGCCCGAGCTGCTGGGGTACGAGACCGGCCCGCAGTTCGTCGAGGCCCGCTACCTCTTCGTCCCCGCCGGGGGCAAGAAGGACCGCGGCGCCGGACTGCTGTCGGCCGAGGGGATCGGGGGACAGCAGACGCCCGACGAGATCACGATCCGCACCCAGTACCCGTACCAGACCCTCCAGGCCGTCCCGGACGGTGCCGAACTCCCGTCGTTCTCCCTCTGGGCGGCCTACGTGCCAGAGGACGCCGAGCAGCGCGTCAACCACGCCTACGGCCTGCTGATGATCGCGAAGCCGCCGGTCCCCGGGGTGCTGCACCTGGCGTGGCCGCTCATCCGGCGTTTCACTGAACGGGTGTTCGCCCAGGACCGGATGGCGGTCGAGGCCGAGCAGCGGGCCTGGGACGAACAGGGCGAGGACCGCAACCACGAAGTGTTCCCGCTGATCCTGGACGTGAGGCACATGCTCCGGACCAACGGCGTGCCGCTCGACTCCGAGCCCGTGGACGACGGAGTCCAGCAGGGTTCTTCACTGGACGCCGCCGACCACGACGAGAAGGGCCCTGGGCACGCGAACTGAGCAACGACGGCCAGGAGTTGGCGGTCATCAAGCCCTCTGGCGCCCCCATCAGGCCGCTACGCCCACGCCTACGCCTGCTCCATGAGAACCGCCGAGACGGCCGTGACGCCGGGCGCGGCCGTGAGGAGTGTGCCGAGGGCGGTCTGCTCGGAGCGCTCGCCGATGGCTTCGATGCCCACGAGCAGGACCTGCCACGGCGCTTGGGCTCTCCTGCCCCCGCCCACGTGCTCGCACTCGACGGCGATGACGTCGCCATCCCGCCGCGTGCGGAACGTGGCACCCGCCGAGCCGTCGACAGCAGGGATGCGAGTGACCGTCACAGTGCCGTCCGCCGGGGCATGGACGCGCAGCGTCACCCCGTGCGCCCAGTCGTACACGGCGCTGTCGTCGCTCTCCCCGAACGGGATCACCGAGCCGGGGCGGGCCAGCAGCGGCAGACTGTCGAAGCCGTACCGCTCGCGCCGCCAGCCCGGCCCGTCGACCCGCTCGCCCGACAGCAGATGGGTCCAGGTCCCCTCGGGCACGTAGTAGTCGACGGCCCCGTCGGCCGAGAAGACCGGCGCGACGAGAAGGTCGTCGCCGAGCATGTACTGCCGGTCGAGACTGTGGCAAGCCGGGTCGTCGGGGAACTCGAGCAGCATGGCGCGCATCACCGGCGTGCCCCGCTCCTGCGCCTGCTGGGCCGCCCGGAAGAGATACGGCATGAGTCGGTGCTTGAGCCGGGTGAAGTCGCGGGTGACCGCCACGGCCTCCTCGTCGAAGTCCCACGGCACGCGGTACGACCTGCTGCCGTGCAGCCTGCTGTGCGAGGACAGCAGGCCGAACTGCACCCACCGCTTGAAGACTTCGGGCGTCGGCGTGCCCTCGAAGCCGCCGATGTCGTGGCTCCAGAAGCCGAAGCCGGACAGGCCGAGCGAGAGGCCGCCGCGCAGCGACTCGGCCATCGCCCCGAAGTGGGACTCGCAGTCGCCGCCCCAGTGCACCGGGAACTGCTGCCCGCCCGCGGTCGCCGACCGCGCGAAGAGCACGGCCTCGCCGGCGCCCCGTGTCTCGCTCAGCACCTCGAAGACGGTTTCGTTGTAGAGCTGGGTGTAGTAGTTGTGCATGCGCTCCGGGTCGGAACCGTCGTGCCACACCACGTCGGTCGGAATGCGCTCGCCGAAGTCGGTCTTGAAGCAGTCCACGCCCTGCGCGACCAGGGCGCGCAACTTGCCCGCGTACCACTCCCGCGCCTCGGGGTCGGTGAAGTCGACCAGTGCCATGCCCGCCTGCCACAGGTCCCATTGCCACACATCGCCGTTGGCCCGGCGCACCAGGTAGCCGTGGCGCATGGCCTCCGTGAAGAGCGGGGACTTCTGGCCGATGTACGGGTTGATCCACACCGAGACGCGCAGGCCCTGCTCGTCCTTGAGGCGCCGCAGCATGCCCTCCGGGTCCGGGAAGACGTCCGGGTCCCACGTGAAGTCGCACCACTGGTACTCGCGCATCCAGAAGCAGTCGAAGTGGAAGACGCCGAGCGGGATGCCGCGCTGCGCCATGCCACGGACGAACCGGTGGACCGTCTCCTCGTCGTAGGAGGTGGTGAAGGAGGTGGACAGCCACAGCCCGAACGACCAGGCGGGCGGCAGTGCCGGGCGGCCGGTCAGGGCGGTGTAGCGGTCCAGGATGTCCTTGGGCGTCGGACCGTGGATGACGTAGTACTCCAGCGCCTGGTCCTCGACGCTGAACTGCACCTGCCCCACTGCCTCGGACCCGATCTCGTACGAGACGTGGCCGGGGTGGTTGACGAAGACGCCGTAGCCCCGGTTGGTGAGGTGGAAGGGGATGTTCTTGTACGCCTGCTCGCTGGCGGTGCCGCCGTCGGCCTGCCAGATGTCCACGGTCTGGCCGTTCCTGGTGAACGGGGTGAAGCGCTCGCCGAGCCCGTAGACCAATTCGCCGACACCCAGGGACAGTTGGGCCAGCGAGTGGTGGTGGCCGTCGCCCGTGAGGGCGAAGCCGGTGCCCCGGGACCCGGCGGAGGTGAGGACGCGGCCCTCGGAGGTGAAGTCCAGGCACCAGGGTGCGGCGGTGTCCACCCGCAGTGACAGCTCTCCGCTGGTCAGCTCCAGCAGGGACCCGTCCCGGGTGATCTTCGCGGTGTGGTCGGGGTCGGTGCGCAGGGCGAAGTCGGGGCCGTGTGCGGCGCCGCCCGCGTGGTGGGTGGAGCGGATGCCGATCACGCCCTCGGCGGGCGACCAGCATTCGACGGTCAGGAGCGGGCTGTTGAGGGTGTGGCCCCGTTCCTCCACCCGCCGGACCGGGGCGTACAGGGTGAGCCTGCCGTCTTCGACGCGCGCCTCTGCGATCTCGGAGGCGTACGACGCCTGGATGCCCTCGCGCATCAGCCAGTAGCCGTCGGTGAACTTCATCGGTGGTCCTTGTCAGCGGTGGTGGTACGGGCGCGGTGGGTGGCGATCAGGTCCCGGAACCAGCGGTAGCTGTCCTTGGGGATGCGCTCCTGGGTGTCGTAGTCGACCCGGACGATGCCGAACCGCTGGCCGTAGCCGCGGGCCCATTCGAAGTTGTCGAGCAGCGACCACACGTAGTAGCCGCGCACGTCGACGCCGGCGCGGATGGCGGCGGATAGGGCTTCCAGGTGGCTACGGAGGTACTCGACCCGGTCGGTGTCGTGGACCCGGCGGTCGTCCGTGACGGTGTCGGCCTCGGCCGAGCCGTTCTCGGTGATGACCAGCGGGGGCAGCTCGGGGTAGCGCTCGGTCAGGTCGACCAGCAGGTCCGTGAAGGTGTGCGGGACGACGGGCCAGCCCATGGTGGTGTGCCGTACGTCGTCGCGCCAGGTCTCGGTGACCCGGATGTCGACGGCCGTGCGGGTCCCCGGGTCCGGGTCGCGGTGCGGTGCGTCGGCGATGGTGATCGGCCGGTAGTAGTTGATGCCCACGAAGTCCAGTGGGGCGGCGATGAGTTCGAGGTCGGCGTCGCGACGGTACGAAGTGTCGAGCCGGTACGAGCCGTCGGACGGCTCGCCCCACGTCTCGGCCTCGTGCTGCGGATAGCGCCCGGCGAACAGGGGGTCCAGCCACACCTCGTTGTGCAGGGTCTCGGCCCGGCGCACGGCGGCCAGGTCGGCGGGCGAACCGGGGGCGGCGGGGAGCAGCCGGTCCGGGTTGAGCGTGATCCCGACCTCCCGGGCGCCGGCCTCGCGCAGGGCGCGGACGGCGAGGCCTTGGCCGACGAGGAGGTGGTGGGCGGCGGCCAGCGCGCCGCGGCCTTCCCGTGCGCCGGGGGCGTGGGCGCCCGCCGCGTAGCCGACGAAGGCGCTGCAGAACGGTTCGTTGAGGGTGATCCAGCGGTCCACCCGGTCGCCGAGTCGCTCCACGACCAGGCCGGCGTAGTCCGCGAAGCGCTCGGCCGTTTCCCGTACCCGCCAGCCGCCCCGGTCTTCCAGGGCCTGGGGGAGGTCCCAGTGGTAGAGGGTGGAGGCGGGGGAGATCCCGGACGCCAGCAGCTCGTCGACCAGCCGGTCGTAGAAGTCCAGACCGGCAGCGTTGGCCGGTCCTGTGCCGTCGGGCTGGATCCGTGGCCAGGCGACGGAGAAACGGTAGCTGTCGACGCCAAGGCCGTGCAGCAGAGCCACGTCCTCGCGGTAGCGGTGATAGTGGTCGCAGGCGACGTCTCCGGTGGCGCCGCCGGCCACGCGTCCGGGCTCGCGGCAGTAGGTGTCCCAGATGGACGGTCCTCTGCCGCCCTCCTCGTACGCCCCCTCGATCTGGTAGCTCGCGGTGGCGGCGCCGAAGAAGAAGCCGTCGGGGAATTCCGGGAATTCGGGGGTGCTCATGCGGCAGAAGCCCTTATCGCTACGCGGTGCCATTACTTGATGGACCCGCCGGTGATCCCGGCGGAGATGTACTTCTGGGCGACGACCAGCAGGATCGCGGCGGGTACCGCGGACAGCACCGCGGTGGCCATGACCGCGCCCCAGTCGCTGACATGCGCGCCGACGAACTGGTAGATGCCCAGAGTGATCGGCTTGACGTCGTCGGTCGTGTTGAGGGTCAGCGCGAACATGAAGTCCGACCAGGCGAACAGAAAGGTGAAGAGCCCCGCCGTGATGAGGGCGTTGCGGCTCATCGGCAGCACGATGCGGACGAACGCGGTGAAGCGGTTGGCGCCGTCGACCATCGCCGCCTCGATGACCTCGTGCGGAATGGACACCATGAAGGCCCGCAGTAGCACGATCGCGAACGGCAGGCCGAGCGAGGCGTCCGCGAGGATCAGCCCCAGATAGGAGTTGACCAGGCCCAGCTCCGCGTACGCGCTGTAGAGGGCGTTGGCGATGACGATGCCCGGGACCATCTGCGTGATCAGCGTGGTGAAGACGATGCCCTGGCCGCCGCGCAGCCCGAACTGGGCGAGCCCGTATGCGGCGGGCGCGGCCAGCGCGAGGCACACGGCGACGGCGCCGAGGGCGACGACGAAACTGGTCAGCAGTGAGCCGCCTTGGCTGGAGAACGCCGTGCCGAAGTTCTCCAGACCGGGCGAGGCCGGGAACCACTCGGTCGCGGCCACGCTCGAATCAGGCTGGAGCGCGGTGTTGAGCATCCAGTAGACCGGGAAGAGCAGGACGGCGAGGATCAGCAGCGCGGCGGTCGTGTTCCAGGCGGCCCGCAGGCGAGGACGGTTCGAGGTCGGGTTCACGGTCGGTCACTTCCCCTTGCCGAAGTCGGCGCGATTGGCCCGCAGGTACAGCACGGCGAAGACCGCGCTGATGAGGATGAGGACGTTGCCCACGACGGCGCCCTGGCCGAAGTCGAGCTGGAGGAACGACAGTTGGTACGTGACGGTGCCCAGGGTCTGTGTGGAGTCCGCGGGCCCGCCCGAGGTCAGTGCCAGGATCAGGTCGAGGATCTTCACCGTGGACATGAAGCCCAGGACGAGGACGACGGTGACCACCGGGCGCAGCATCGGCAGGGTGATGCTGCGGAAGGTCCGCCACGGGCTCGCCCCGTCGAGCGACGCCGCCTCGTACAGCTCGCGCGGAATCTCCTGGAGGCCGCCGTAGAGGATCACCATGTTGAACGGGATGCCGATCCAGATGTTGACCAGGATCGCCGACAGCAGTGCCACGCCCGGGCTGCTCAGCCACGGCACACCGCCCTCGGTCAGGCCGACGGCGTGCAGGGCGCTGTTGAGCATCCCGTGGTCCTGGTCGAGGATGCGCCGCCATACGACGGCGGACACGACCATGGGCACCAGCCAGGGCAGCAGCAGGATCGCGCGGACGAAGCCGGCGAGCCGGAAGCGGCGGGAGAAGAACACGGCGAGGGCCAGTCCGATGGTGAACTGGCCGAGCAGGGAGCCGGCCGTGAAGAGCGCCGTGTGCCACAGGGAGCCGGCGAACAGTTCGTCGGCGAAGACGGCCCGCCAGTTCTCCAGGCCGTTGAACGGTGCCTCGCCCGTGAAGTACGTCTTGGGCGTGTAGTGCTGGAAGCTCATCACGATGTTGCGGACGAGCGGGTAACCGAAGAAGAGGGCCATGTAGGCGAGCGCGGGGGCGACGAAGAGCCACCGGAGCAGCCCGTGGCGGCGGGTGCCGGAGCCGGCTTTCGCGGGGGCGGCCGAGGAGCCGGAGGCCTTGGTGGCCGGGGCGGTGGAGGCAAAGGTGCTCATGTCCGGTTCCTCACTTCCCCGTGGAGGCCTGTTGCTGGGCGCGGTGCAGGGCCTGTTCGGGACTGGTCCTGCCGGTCAGCACCGACTGGAACGCGCCCGCGAGCGCGTCGCCGACCACCGGCCAGCGGGTGCCGACCTCGGCGGTCCGGGAGCGGGCGGTGGTGACCAGGTCGGCGAAGGCGGCGAGCTTGGGGTTCTGCTCGGCGTAGGCCCGCGCGGCGGCGGCCCGGGTGGGTACGTTGTTGACCGACTCGCCCCACTGGAGCTGATTCTTCTGGGAGTTGAGGCAGTTGAGGATCTTCCCCGCGTTCTTCTCGCGGGTTCTGTCCTCGTTCTTCGGCACGGCCATCACGGTGCCGCCGATCGGTGGGATCGCGTCCTGTCCCGCCTCGGGAACCGGGATGCGGGCGACCGCCCAGTCCACCTTCTTCTGGGCGTCGAGCACCGGCACCTGCCACGGCCCGTTGATCATCATGGCGGCGCGGCCGGCCACGAACTGGTCGTTGACGTCCTGCTGGTTCCAGTTGACGACGGACTTCGAGGCGGACCCGTCCGAGACCAGGTCCTTCCACAGCTGGAGTGCGGCCTCGCCCTTGCCGTTGTCGAGCTCCGCCTCGTCACCGCCGCCGGACCAGAAGAACGGCAGGAACTGGTACACCCCGTCGGCGTTGGGGCTCGCGCTGAACGCCATCCCGTAGGTGCTGCCGTGGGTGAGCTTCGTCGCGGCAGTCTTCAGCTCGTCCCAGGTGGTGGGCGGCTCGACCCCGGCCTCCTTGAGGAGCTCGGTGTTGTAGATCAGGGCCAGGGAGTTGACGGAGCGCGCGATGCCGTACTGGGTGCCGTCGTACGAGCCGAGGGAGGTGGCGCTGCCGGAGAACCCTGAGGTGTCGACGCCGACTTCCTTCAGCGGGCGCAGGCCCTCGGTCCCGGCGAACTGCGGCAGCTCGGACCCGTCGAGCTCCAGGATGTCGGTGAGCGACTTGGACGAGGCCATCCGGAGCGCTTTGGAGGCGACCTGGTCCGCGGGCACGCTGATCTGCTCGACCTTCAGCCCTAGGGGCCCCGCGCAGCGGTCGAAGAACTTCTGGTTGGCGGTGTGCTCGGCGGTGTCCGTCGCCGAGTTGAGCACGGTGACGGTGTCGGGGGCCGGAGTGGCGGCGCACCCGGTGAGACCCAGCGTCGCGGTCATGGCTACCGCCAGACCTGCGGCTGTGGCGGGTGGCAGTCTGCGCTCTGCGCGGGAGTGCACGAGCGGTTCTCCAATCGGGGCTGCGGCTCGGGGAGTTGAGGGTCCGGACGGGTGGCTCGGGGGATTCCGGAGCGGTGCTCGGCTGTGGGGTGTCGCGCGCGAATGGTGCTCTGGGTGCGCGGTCCAGGAGCCGCACGCGGAGGCGACGTTCAGAGATGCCTTTGCGGCGGCGTGATGGTGGCCCCGGGCGCCATCTGGGGCGTGATCAGACGGTGAGGGGGGAGGCCGGGGGACGGATGGTTCTGGCTCCTGTGGCTGGGGGGCGCGCCGGCCATCGCCTTGACCGCGAGTTCGACGACTGCCAAAGACATCTCCGCGACGGGCAGTTCGATACGCGGCAGGAGCCGTCCGCCCAGGTCGTCGGGGAGGGTGCCGACCGGCACGACGGCCAGGTCCTCGGGGACTCGTAGCCCGGCAGTGGCCACCTCGGCAAGCAGATGGGGGAGGCGGTGCAGGTGCTGGACGACCAGTGCGGTCGGGGCGGGCCGCGCGCCCAGCACCTCGCGCACCCGGCGTCGCAGCACGTCGGGGTCGCCGCTCGAGTGGTGAACGCGGATGTCCGCGCCCGACTCCTTCGCCGTGTGCCGGGCGCCGTCGAGGCCGCGCGCGGCGTAGCCGCGGCGGGCCGCGATCTCGTGGTCGGCCGAGGCGAGGAAGGCGATGTGCCGGTGGCCGGCCGCGGCGGTCTCGCGCAACGCGAGGGCGACGGCGGCCTCCCAGTCGAGGTCGACCCAGGGGAGCGCCGAGTCGTCGTCGCCGCGGCCGAGCAGCGCGGTGGGGAAGCCCAGTTCGCGCATGGCACCGATGCGGGGGTCCTGCTCCTCCACCGCCATGAGGACGGCCGCGTCCGCCAGTCCGCTGCCGGCCACCCGGCGCAGCCCGCCGACCCCGTCCACGTCGGTCATCAGCAGCAGGTCGTATCCGTGACTGCGGGCGGCGTCGCTGACGTCGATGGCGAATCGGCCGTCCACCGCACGGTATTCGCCGGGCACACGGGGGACAGCCAGGGCCAGAACGTCGCTACGGGCGCTGCGCAGCGTGCGGGCGCTGGCCCGCGGGTGGTAGCCGAGCTCGGCGATGGCGGCCTGCACCGCGCGCCGGGTGTCCTCGGAGATCTTGCGGGAGCCGCTGAGGACATAGCTGACGGTGCTGGGCGCGACACCCGCCCGTTCGGCGACGTCTTTGATCGTGGCCATTCCCGCTCCTTTGCGGTCCGGTCCTGGGTTGTTCCGTCGTTCTGGTTCTGGCCGCTCCGGCGGCTCTCTCTGCACTGATCGTCGAATCGATTCGACTGACGGGGCGTGCGTGACTGTAGGAGAGCCCCGACCGCGAGGGCAATACCCATGCGGCAGTTCGTGGTTTGTATATGTGAATCCCGGTAGGCATTTTGGGCGCGAAACATGTCGATCGCCTGTGCTGCAAGGCAAGTCGATCGCGTACATGAACAATTTTCACTGGTACGAACTCTTGAGGGTTCTGAACGACGGGTGATAGGTCTGTGCCCGACGACATTTCCCTTCCCTGACACCCGAGTTGTGGGTCGCCGCCGTACCTGTCGGCGCACCCCGCGACGTGCATCCGTCATGCCTGGAGGCGACACCGTTGAGTACTCCCATGTCCAGACGAACCTTCGCCCTGCTCGCCGCAGTGCCCGCCGCCGGAGCGCTGGCCGGGCTGCGTCCCGGCATCGCGTCGGCTGCGTCCCGGCCCGCCGCTCACCCGGCAGGCTCACGCACCGACAGCGGTCGCACTCACGCCGCGCGAGCGATGCGCCGAGCGGCGGCCTTCATGGACGAGCACGTGTCCTACCGCGGCGCGTACGTCTGGAGCTATCTCCCCGATCTGTCCACCACTTGGGGGGAGATGGAGGCGAAGCGGACCATGTGCTGGGTCCAGCCGCCCGGCACGCCCAGCGTCGGCCACAGCCTCCTCGACGCGTACCACGCCACCGGCGACGAGACCTTCTACCGCGCCGCCGAACGCACAGGCCTCGCCCTCGTCGAAGCCCAACTCCCCGTCGGAGGATGGAACTACATCCACGATTTCGCGGGCGAGCGCTCCCTGCGTGACTGGTACGCGACCATCGGTGCGAACGGCTGGCGCCTGGAGGAGTTCCAGCACTACTACGGCAACGCCACCTTCGACGACGCCGGCACCTCCACTGCCGCGCAACTGATCCTTCGCCTCTACGTGGAGCGCAGGCACCCGAAGTTCAAGGCGTCCCTGAACCGCGTCATCGACTTCATGCTCAAGGCACAGTTGCGCGGAGGCCCGGCCGACGGCGGCTGGCCGCAGCGGTTCCCCGCGTTCTCCGGCGCCGTGAGCGAGATGCCCTGGCCCGAAGAGCGGCCCTCCTGGCTGCCGTCGGACGTCCAGCACGGCATGCAGGACGGCGACTACACCGGCCACGTCACCTTCAACGACGATGTCCTCGGCGAGAACATCAAGTTCCTCCTCATGTGCATATCGGCGCTGGGGCGGCGTGACCTGACCCGGCCCGTGCTGCGCGCCATGGCCTGCCTGCACCGGTTGCAGCAGCCCGGGCCCCAGGCGGGTTGGGGCCTGCAGCACCTTTCGCACACGGTGGGTGGCCGGCCCGCCGGCGCGCCCGCCAGCGCCCGCTCGTACGAGCCGCGGTCCCTGACCACACACACCACGCAGACCAACATCCGGCAGCTGTTCCATTACTTCAGACTCACCGGCGACCACGACTACCTGCGCCGCGTGCCCGACGCCATCGCCTGGCTGGAGTCCTGCCCGCTCACCAGTGAGCAGAAGGAGGAGAACCCGCTCCTGAAGAACTCCACGCACCCGACCTTCGTGGAGTTGGACACCAACCGGCCCCGCTTCGTGCACCGCTTCGGCTCCAACATCCGCAACGGCGCCTACTACTACGACCACGACCACCGCAATACACTCAGCCACTACTCCGGCGGCCGCTCCATCGACCTCACCGGCCTCAGGTCCACGTACGACGAGCTGATGGCGCTGAGCCGCTCCGAAGTCGCCGATCTGCGTGACCGGTCCCCGCTCGCCCCCAGCGGACTGCAAGAGCTTCCGCGCTACTTCAGTGTGCGCGATCTCGACCTCACCGACCTGTTCCGAGGCGCCGACCCGGCCCTGCCCGAGGTGACCGAGGACCAGGCAGGTGCCCTCGTGGACGACCTCGGCGCCAAGGACCACTGGATCACCCCCATCGGCACCACCACCAACCCGTACCTCGGCCCGGCGCCGGCCACGCCGTACGGGGGCACGGCCTACATGAGCAAGCACGTGGGCGACTTGTACGACACCTCGCCGTACGACCCCGCGGCTGCGCCCGCGGAGCCGCCGTACCAGCCGCACGACAGTGCCGAGGGCATCACGACATCCGCCTACACCGGCAACATGGCCAAGCTCATCGCCTACGTCGCCGACTGAGGCACCCACCCCTCAGCGTCCCGCCTGTGGGGCCCGCGCCGTCCTCAGAGGGGGACCAGGATCGGTCTCCGGCTCCAGCGAAAGACGTGGACCAGGCGCGGCTCCACGATCCCGGCGGTCGGGATCTCGCCGTCGAACCACCGGTCCACACAGGTCCAGTGGAAGGGGTGGCCGAGATACTCGCCGGTCAACCCCTGGACGTCCGCGTACTCCTGCTCCCAGACGTGGGTCCACCGGGACGTCGTGTGTGTCTGGTCCACCCTGCTGAGGGACCAGGAGCGGATGGTGGAGATGTGGTCGGGCATCGCGACGAGATCCGCTTCCAGTCGCCCGACGAGAGCGCTGGGTGTGCCGGGGCGTACCGCGAGGAGCAGGGTCCGCTTCACCCGCGGACCGAGCAGCGGAACGCACTGCCCGCGCACCGGCGCGAGAGCGACCGTGTCGAGGGGCTCCGGCAGCCCGGCCGCCGCAGCGATGCCGGCGGGGGTCCGTTCCGCCGACACGTCCCAAGTGGCGCCGGTGCCACCGAAACTGCCCGGCAGGTCGGCCGCCGCGGAGCCGCTCACAACGCCGGGCCCGGTGGCCGCCTTGCTGTACGCCTCGGTGTTGTCGGCCGGCAGCAGAGCCACCCAGCGGGTCATGACGCCACCTCCTCGTGAGCACCGACGACCTGCTCCAGCACGTGACGATCGCGGTCGAGCGCGATCTCATCCGTATATGCCCAGAACGCGGCGACCCGAGGATCGGCGCCGGCCGCGGCCCGCGCGGCGAAGAACGCACCACTGTCCGGCAGCGACCACAGAATCCGGACCGCCACGGTGTCCGGGCCGGTCCACGCGCGCCAGACGCGCTCCTCGGCCATGCCCCGGCCGACGGCACCCGGCAGGTACTCGGCGCGCCAGCGTCGCAGCCACTCCTCGGCGTCATCGCCCGCGAGCACGACGACGTCCAGCACCTGCACCCCGCTCACGACAGCTTCTCCAGTACCTCGGCCCGGTACCGGTCGAGCTGTTCACGCAACGCGTCCAGGCCCCGAGGGCCCGAAAGGCCGTCCGCGCCCCGGATGTGCGGTGCGACGACAAGGCGCGTCGCGCCCGCGTCGACGAAGCCCCGAACCCATGCGGGATCCCCGGCGCGCTCACGGTCGCAGGAGCCCGGCCACACCGTGATCTCCACGGCGTCCTCCGCCCTGCCCGCCGCACGCGCGGCGTCGCGCAGCAGGTCGGCCTGGCGGGTGAAGTCCTCCGGAGTGATCGTGTAGGGGAACCAGCCGTCGCCGATCCGGCCCGCGCGGCGGACGGCGGGATCGCTGTTGCCGCCCAGAACGACGGGCACGGCACCGCTGACAGGCCGCGGCAGCGAGTGCAGGCCCTCGAAGGAGACGTGCCGCCCCTGGTACGAGGCGGGCCCGTTGCCCCACAGGGCGCGCATCGCGCCGACACACTCCTCGAGCCGTCGGCCCCGGTCCTGGTAGGGCACGCCGACGGCGGCGTACTCCTCCTTCTGCCAGCCGATACCGAGGCCCAGCATCAGCCGCCCGTCGGAGTGCCGGTCGATCGTCGCGGCGCGCTTGGCCAGGACCACCGGGCTGTGCAGAGGGGCGACGATCATCGCCGTACCGAACCGCAGTGAGCGCGAGGCCCCGGCCAGGAAGGCGATGGTCTCCAGCGGGTCGGGCATGGGGACGCCGCCCGAACTGCCGGGTATCCGGCCGTCGTTGGAGTACGGATAGAGCGGTTCGTACCGTTCGGCGACGGCCACGTGCTCGACCGTCCACAGTGACTCGACGCCGCACTCTTCGAGCGTGCCCGCGAGGTCGCGGAGGAATCCGCCCGAGGTGATGAGGCCGTCGGTGAACGGCGCCATCATTCCAAGTCGGAGCATGCCGGGTCCCCTCGCTTCGACACCATCACCGCTATGCCTGTTAGAAGTGTTCCTATCAGGAATAGCAGGAGTGGGGAAGGGGAGCTGACGGCGCTACGGCTGGCAGCGGACCGGTGCGGTCCGCCGGTCAACTGTCCTTGCGGGCCCCGCTGGCCTTGATCCACGCGTGGGGGGCGTAGGCCACCTCAACCCTCGTCGTGGCACGGGGATCTGCCTTCCATACGAGCAGCGCACCGGCGTCGATCGAGTACGAGAACTGGCCATCCTTGCCGTCGACGAAGTGCAGCACCTCGCCCTGGTGCTCCGAGGTCTGACCCTCTTTGCCAAGCACTACGAGATTCACGGACATGGTTCGACGGTACGGCGATAGCACCGATCTCGCCCGCCGGCTGCAAGGTCACGGACTCCCCTGAGCCCCACGGCGCGACCCTTACCCTCCACGACGGGCGACCGCGGTCTCAGTGCGCTCGCGGAGGTACGCCTCCAGCTCTGCGGCGCCGGCCAGCATCGCCCGCCCGCGTGCGGACAAGCGGCCGCGCCAGTCGGACAGCGCGGCCCCCAGCGGCTCAAGCCCGCCGGCCGCCCGCACCTGGGCGATCAGCGGGGCGATCTGTTCCAACAGGTAGCCGCCCCGCCTGAGTTGATGGGCCAGACGTGCGTCCCGCACGTCGGCCTCGTCGTAGACGCGGTACCCGGTCAGCGGGTCGCGGCGCGGGGTCACCAACCCGGCGTGCTCCCATTTGCGCAGCGTCGCGGGCCGGATGCCGAGCCTGTCCGCCAGCGGCCCGATGAACGTGCCGCCGGGCCTGTTCATGGCGGCCGGCTCGGACCCCGCATGGGGCTCCGGCGCCGTGGAGGGCTCCAGATCGCCAAGGGCGTTCTCCACGGCCCGGAGGGTCCGGCGGTCGTCGAGGAGCTGGACGTGGCTCTCGTCGATGAGGCGGAACGCCTCCTCGGCCGCGCCCTCGTTCACCGCCCGCATGATCGATGTCGCCGTCCGGTGGCCGTGACCGGGCGACAGGGCGAGGAACGCGCGCAGGGCCCCCGCGTGCAGCGAGGTGTAGGTGCGGTAGCCGTGGGGTGTTCGACGGGCCGTCGGAAGGATGCCGGCCTTCTCGTAGTTCCTGATCGCCTGGGTGGACAGACCGTGCTCGCGTGCCAGATCAACCGGCCTGAGCCGCACACGGCTTTGAAGGTTTGATCCCATGAGCCTGCTGAGTCCTGCCGATATCGCGGAAAAGTTTCAATCGAAGGTTCAACGATAGCGTTTAAGGCATGGCTACTGACATCAAGGAAACCACCCATGCCGTCGAGGCGGCTGCCGTCATGAGGCTCCTTCCGGACCGGCCGCGGCTGCTCGCGCTGGGGGAGCCCACCCACGGCGAGGAGACCCTGCTCGAACTGCGCAACGAGCTGTTCCGGCAGCTTGTCGAGCAGGAGGGCTACCGCACGATCGCGATCGAGAGCGACTGCATGATGGGCCTGGTCGTGGACGACTACGTGACTACGGGCACGGGCACCCTCGACGACGTCATGGAGCTCGGATTCAGCCACCCCGACCTCGGGCTCGGCGCGTCCGCGGCCAACCGCGAACTCGTGCGCTGGATGCGCGCGTTCAACGAAGACCGGCCTCCGTGCGAGCGGCTCCGCTTCGCCGGTTTCGACGGCCCGTTGGAGATCACCGGCGCCGAAAGCCCCAGGCAGGCCCTCATCGCACTCCACGGCTACCTGTCGGCCCAGGTCGACGCGGACCTGCTCCCCTGCACCGCGGAAACGCTCGACCGCCTGCTCGGTGCCGACGACCGGTGGACCGATCCCGCCGCGATGACGGACCCGTCCCGGTCCGTCGGGCAGTCGGCCGAGGCCGGCCGACTGCGGCTGCTTGCCGACGATCTCGTGGCGCTGCTCGATGCGCAGACACCGCACCTGCTGGAGGCGACCTCGCGCGACGACTGCGACCGGGCACGCCTGTACGGACGCACCGCGACCGGCCTGCTGCGCTACCACCACGGGATGGCCGACACCTCACCGGCTCGCATGACGCGGCTGTGCGCGCTGCGGGATCTGATGATGGCCCACAACCTCCTCGCCGTCGCCGATCGTGGCCCGGCGCTCATCCACGCCCACAACTCCCATCTCCAGCGGGAGCAGAGCACGATGCAGATGTGGCAGGGGCCGGTGCAGTGGTGGAGCGCCGGTGCCCTCGTGAGCGCCCGGCTCGGCGAGGGGTACGCCTTCGTGGCCACGGCCCTCGGCACGCTCCGGCACCGCGGAGTGATGACGCCACTGCCGGACACCGTCGAAGGACTCCTGTACGCGCTCCCGGAGGACCGCTGCGTCGTCGACGCCCCCCGCCTGGCCGCCGCCCTCGGCGATACACAGCCGGCCGCCCGCGTGTCGCCCTACTACGGCTACGCCCCCTTCGACCCGGCCCACCTGGCCGCAAGCGACGGGATCGTGTTCGTCAAGGACGTCCCTTCCCATGTGTTCCCGGAACTCGTGAAATCGAAGGGGTCCTAGGAGGCACCCGCGCCCCGCACGGGGCGCTGCCTACCTCGCCAGTCGGGGCAGCAGCGAGGACGCGGCGACGATCCCGAGAGCGGCGGCCAGCGCAAGTACCGCGTAGTCCAGGGGGAGATGCGCGGGTGTACCCAGCAACAGGCCGCGCAGTGCGTCGACCTGGTAGCTGAGCGGGTTGATACGGCTGATCGCCTGGAGCCAGCCCGGCATCAGCGCGATCGGGTAGAGGGCGTTGGACGCGAAGAAGAGCGGCATGGTGATGGCCTGGCCGATGCCCATCAGACGGTCCCGGGTGAGGACGATGCCGGCGATGGTCATCGACAGGCAGGCGAAGAACGCCGAGCCGAGCACCACCGCGACGGCCACACCGAGCAGCCGCAGCGGGTTCCAGGTCAGGGCGACGCCGAGGAGCGCCGCGATGACGATCACGACGACGGCCTGGATCAGCGCTTTGACTCCGGCGGCGAAGGCCTTGCCCGTGATGAGTGCCGCGCGTGGGGTGGGGGTGACCAGGAGCTTCGTCAGGATGCCTGCGTCCCGCTCCCAGATGATCATGATGCCGTAGAAGATGGCGATGAACATCGCGGACTGGGCGATGATGCCGGGCGCGAGGTAGTCGATGTAGGGGATGCCGTGGGTCGGGATCGCCTTGATCCGGGTGAATGTCTCGCCGAACACCAGCAGCCACAGGGCCGGTTGGACGGCTCGGGTGTACAGCTCCGAACGGTCGTGCCGGAGCTTTTGGAGTTCGACGGCGCACAGGGCGATCACGCGGGCGGGTGCCACGCGCCATCCGGTACGGGCCGTGGGCGGGGTGAGGAGCAGGTCGAACTCGGCCGGGTCAGCCGAGCCTGGACGCGGTGCGGCGGGTGCTGCGGACATCGCGGAAGTCACCACCTTCGCTGTCGAGTCCGCGGCCGGCGACGTCCCGGAAGACGTCCTCCAGGGTCGGCCACGGCTCATCGGATCCGGCGTTCCCGCGCTGCTCGTGCAGGTCGCGGCGGAGCCCGTCGGGGGTGCCGAGAGCGTGCACGCGTCCGCGGTGCATGAGCGCGACCCGGTCGCAGTACTGGTCGGCCTCGTCCATGTAGTGGGTCGTGACCAGGACGGTCATGCCGGTCGCGCGGCGGACCGCGTTGATGTGGTCCCACACGCTGGTCCGCGCGATCGGGTCGAGCCCGATGGTGGGTTCGTCGAGGATCAGCAGACGGGGAGCGCTCACCAGCGCCTGGGCGAGTTCCAGCCGGCGCACCATGCCGCCCGAGTAGGTCTTGGCGAGCCGGTCCGCGGCGTCCGTGAGGTCGACGGCGGCGAGCGCCTGGGACACCCGGCGGCCCCGTTCGCGCCGGGAGACGTCGAAGACGCGGGCGAACAGTGTCACGTTCTCCCGCCCCGTCAGGCCGGAGTCGGCGGACAGTTGTTGCGGCACGTACCCGAGGAGCCTGCGGACGGCCATCTGCTCGGTCGCCGCGTCGTGCCCGAACACGGATACGCGGCCGCGCGGCACCGGCAGAAGAGTGGTGATGCAGCGGATCGCGGTGGTCTTGCCGGCGCCGTTGGGTCCGAGCAGTCCGAAGACCTCGCCCTGCCCGACCATGAGATCGAGGCCGTCCACGGCCCGGGTCTCACCGAACGCGTACTCCAGCTCGCGGCAGCAGACCGCGGGGTCCTCGCTCATGCCTGTGCGCCTCCCGGCTCTGCCCGTACTGCGTGGGGCGTTGCGTCATCTGTGCGGATGGCGGGCGTGCGGTCCTCGTGCAGGTTGTCCGCGAGCTTGCGCAGAGCCGGCAGCGCGGCGGCGAGCGCGGCCCGGTCCGCCGGGCCGAGCGCAACCAGTTGCTCCCGCATCAACGTGCCCCGGCGGACCTGCCAGTCGCGCAACCGGGCCGCTGCGGCGGGGGTCGCGTACAGCAGCGCCGACCTGCGGTCCGACGGATCGGTCTCGCGGCGCAGAAAGCCGGCTTTGACCAGCTGGTTGACGAGCGTGGACACGGAGTTCCCGGCGAGCCGCAGTTCCCGCGCGGAGGCCGACACTCCGATGCCGGGCCGCTCGACCACCAGGCGGAGGAGCTCTACCTGGGCGCCGCGCAAGGGCGGCGCGCTCAGACCGTGCCGAAGCCTGCGCCGGGACAGGCGCTGCACGGCGGCGAGTACGTCGGCGAAGGAATCTGCCAGCTCGTCCGTGGCCATGAAACAAGTTTAGCTCTGTGTACGAGCTATTCACAGACCCGACGGCCTACGGTGGGCGCATGGAGCCATCCGTTTCCCCAGAAAGCTGAGGCCATGGCCATCGACCTGAATGCACTCCGGGCCCACTTCCCCGCCCTGGACGACGGCCTTGCCTTCTTCGACGGGCCGGGCGGGACGCAGACCCCCCGCCCTGTCGCCGACGCCATAGCCGCGACGCTGACCGGCCCGCTGTCCAACCGTGGGGTTGTCAGCCGCTCCGAGCTCAACGCCGAGCGCGCCGTCACCGACTTCCGCGCCGCCTACGCCGACCTGCTCCAGGTACCCGCCGAAGGTGTCGTCCACGGGCGCAGCGCCACCCAGCTGACGTACGACTTCTCCCGGCACCTGGCCAAAGACTGGAGGGCGGGCGACGAGATCGTCCTCAGCCGCCTCGATCACGACTCCAACGTCCGCCCCTGGATCCAGGCTGCCGTGCGGGCCGGAGTGACGGTCCGCTGGATCGAGATCGACGGCGACAGCACGGAGCTCGACCTCGATTCGTTCGAGCGGGCACTGTCGCCCCGGACGCGCCTTGTCGCGGTCACGGCGGCCTCGAACGTACTCGGCACCAAGCCGCCGCTGCGCCGGATCGCCGACCGGGCGCACGAGGCCGGCGCCCTCGTGTACGTGGACGGGGTGCACTACAGCGCCCACCACCTGGTCGACGTGCCCGCGCTGGGCGCGGACCTCTTCGTCTGCTCCCCGTACAAGTTCCTCGGACCGCACTGCGGCGTGCTCGCGGCAGCGCCCGAACTCCTCGAGACCATCCACCCCGACAAGCTCGAGCCGTCCCCCGACACCGTGCCGGAGCGCTTCGAGTTCGGCACGCTGCCCTACGAGATCCTGGCGGGCGCCACGGCCGCCGTGGACTTCCTCGCGGCGATCGACCCGGGCACAGGGGCCACACGCAGGGAGCGGCTCGCACATGCGCTGGGTTCCCTGCACGAGCACGAGCGGGCGCTGCGCACGAGACTCGAAGACGGGCTGCGCGCACTGGGCGACGCCGTCACCCTGCACTCGAAGGCGGCCGACCGCACCCCGACCCTCCTGATGACCATCGAAGGCCGCGACGCCCTCGACGCCCAGGTCCATCTGGCCGCACGCGACGTCGTGGCCCCCGCCGGGTCGTTCTACGCCTACGAGACCTTCGCCACCCTGAAACTGGAGAGCCCCGCTCTGAGAGCGGGCTTGGCGCCGTACAACTCCGCCGATGACGTCGACAGGTTCCTCGAGGGTCTTTCGTCTTTCCTTGGCCTCTGACACGCCTGTCCGGAGGGCGGGCTGCCCGCGGCGGTCAGCGCTCCGGATCGGCGGGCGTGAGCTGGAGGCCGTTCTCCCAGATCTTGTTGAGCGTCGTGACGAGCCGCTCGAAGGGGATGCGCTGGCCCCGCACGAACACCATGTAGGCCATGCGGCTCACCATGACGGACAGGGCGTGTGCCGTGATCAGCGGATCTAGGCTCGTGTCGGCCTCGCCGTTCTCCTGCAGCGCCGAGATCAGCTTGGCGTTGCGGCGTGCGAAGGCGTTGCCGCGCTCGATACGCAGTGCCATGAACTTCTCGTCGACCTGGGCCACCTGTTCGAACAGCCCCATGAGGCGCGCGTTCTTCTTGTACGCGCGCAGGTACTCGCGGTTCGAGGCGTCGATGAGCTGCCGGGTGTCGGTGATGCCGGTGCGCTCGCGCAGGTGCGGGTGGAGCATCTCCTCCTGCACCTGCGCGACGAGCGCCTGGAAGATCTCTTCCTTGCTGTTGAAGTACGTGTAGAAGGACCCGGAGGCGACATGGGCCGCCTTGGAGATGTCCGTGATCCGGGCGTCCAGATATCCGTCGCGTTCGAAAACCTCGCGGGCCGCGGTGATCAGCGCGTTACGGGTCCTGAGACCGCGCGCGCTGCGTGGCGTGATCGGTTGTTTCTGGCCGCCGTCCGCGGCCGGGGTCTGGGCAGCCACTGCGGTCCATCCACTCTTGTTCGATCATGTACATCACCGGTGGCAGCGGATGCTATCAGCCGAGGGTGGAGAGGAACTCCAGGAGAGCGGCGTTCACTTCCTCGGGTCGCTCCTGCTGGATCCAGTGGCCGGCACCGTCGATGACGACGTGTCCACGGAGGTCGGTGAGTACCCGGTCGAGTCCGTGCGCGGGCATGAACTTCCCCACGGGGTCCTTCGACCCGGTGACGAACAGCGACGGCTGTGTGATGAGGCGGCCGTCCAGGTGCTCGGTCAGCGCCCAGTTGCGATCGAGGTTGCGGTAGTAGTTGAGGCCACCGGTGAAGCCGGTCTGCTCGAACGTCTTGACGTAGTAGGCGAGTTCCTCGTCGCTCAGCCAATGCGGAGGCGGCAACTGCTCGTCGGGCCTGGCGGCCCACTCGGCGGAGTAGATCTCCCTCGTGACGAGCGTCCTGCGCACGTTCTGGCTCAGCGCCCGGTCGGCCACGCCCGGCTCCTGGAACCACACCATGTAGAAGTCGTCGCCGTTGCGCTGGCGCAGGATGGGCAGCGGCGGAACAGGGGCGCGCGGCGTCACCGGCACGCTCATCCCGGCCACCGCGCGTACCCGCTCGGGATGGAGCAAGGCCATGTTCCACACCACGGAGGCGCCCCAGTCGTGTCCCACGAAGACGGCGTCGTCCGCGCCGACGTCGTCGAGGAGCCCTGCCAGGTCGGCGCAGAGCGTCAGGATGTCGTAGGAGTCGACGTCGTCGGGGTGCGAGCTGCCGCCGTATCCGCGCATGTCGGGAACCAGGACGCGGTACCCCGCCGCGGCGAGGGGCAGGACCTGGTGCCGCCAGGAGAAGGCCAGCTCGGGAAAGCCGTGACACAGGACCACGGGCGGCCTGTCCGGCCCTCCTTCACCGTGTTCGAAGACGCGGAGGGTGATGCCGTTGGTCGTGACATCCCGTGCCGCGACGCGCTCCCAGTCGGTCATCGGCATGGGTGTCGAATGGGTCGTCATGCGCTCGGAACTCCTGTCGTTCGCATGCTGGCGGCGCAAGGAAGTCACGCCGACAAGGGGGCGTGTCAGAGGTGTTGAACTTGACGTTGAGTTCAAATATACATGAGGCGGGCACGCGACAGCTGTCCGGAGGGCCGCGCGCCCGCATTCCGCCCCCTCGACCCCAAGCGAGCCCGGAAGGTCGTCCCGCATGGCCAACGCTGCCGCACCAGTCTGGAATCACGCCTCGTCCGCACCCGACCGCATCGCCCTGCGCGGGGAGGACGGCGAGGAATGGACCTACGGCCGGCTCCGCGAGCGCGCCGCCGCCGTCGCGGGCCGCCTCGCGGAGCAGGGCGTACGCCCCGGTGACAGAGTCCTGCTCGTCGCACCCTCCGTGCCCGAGTTCGCCTTCGCCTACTACGGGATCCTCGCCGCCGGAGCCATCGCCGTCACGGCCAACACCATGGCCCCGCACAGGGAGTTGGCGTACGTGGCGGACGATGCGGCGGTGTCGCTCGTCCTGGGCTGGCACACGATCACTCCGGCACCGAAGATGGCGGCTGATGAACTGGCCCTCCCGTACTGGGAGTTGACGCAAGGCCTCACCGGAACCGGCCTGACCGAGACCTCCACGACCCTTGATGTGCACCCCGCCGATGACGACGACACCGCCGCTCTCCTCTACACCTCCGGCACCACCGGGCGGCCCAAGGGCGCCCAGCTCACGCACGGCAATCTCAACGCCTGCGCGGCGGTCTTCTGCGACGTGCACGCCATCACCGCCGAGGACCGTGCCGTGACCGGCCTGCCCCTGTTCCACGTTTTCGGCCAGGCGTGCGTGATGGCCACCACGATGCGCGCGGGCGGCAGCCTCACCCTGCTCGAACGCTTCCACCCGACGACCATGCTGGCCATGATCCGCCGCGACCGCCCCACGTTCATCGCGGGCGTACCCACCATGTGGAACGCCCTTCTGCGCGCGGCCGACGACACCGGCGCCGACTTCACCGGCCTGCGTCTGGCGTCCTCCGGCGGAGCCTCACTGCCGGTGGAGGTGATGCGCGCCTTCGAGAAGCGGTTCGGCTGCACCATCGTCGAGGGCTACGGCCTGACCGAAACCACCGGCGCCGCCACCTGCCATCTCGCGGGGCGACCGGCGAAGCCGGGCCGGGTGGGACGGGCCCTGCCCGGCTGCGCCATCTCCGTACGGGACGACGACGGTCATGAGCTGCCACCCGGGCAGGTCGGCGAGGTGCACATCAAGGGCCCCGTCGTGATGAAGGGTTACTGGAACCGCCCCGATGCGACCGCCGAGGCCCTGTGCGACGGGTGGCTGCGCACCGGCGACCTCGGCGCCACGGACGACGACGGAGACCTGCGCATCGTCGACCGCAAGAAGGATCTCGTCATCCGCGGCGGCTACAACGTCTACCCGCGCGAGGTCGAGGAGGTCCTGTACGAACACCCTGACATCGTCGAAGCTGCCGTCATAGGGGTTCCCGACGCGTTCTACGGCGAAGAGGTCGCGGCCGTCATCGCGGTACGGCCCGGCGCCTGCCTCGGCGTGGCTGAACTGCGCGCATGGGCCAAGGAACGCCTCTCCGCCTACAAGGTGCCCCACCTGGTCGCCGTCGTGGACGAACTGCCGAAGGGAGCGACCGGGAAGATCCTCAAGCGCGCGATCGATCCGGCCCTGCTGAAGACGGACGCGGAATGAGTGGGCCCTGCGCGGGCCGAGTCGTCCCGGTGGAAGGCCGGCCGGTCGACAAGCCGGCAAGTCGTTGAAGGCGGCTCCGGATCAAATGACCGTGCCGGGGTCCGAGAGAGACGGTCGAGCAACCGAACGGGAGAGTTCGTGCAGATCAACGGGCAAGTCGCGATCGTCACGGGAGCGGCGGGCGGCATCGGCGCTGCCATCGCGCAGCGCCTCCTCGAACACGACGCTCGAGGCGTCCTGCTGACCGACCTCGACGCCGGTCGCCTCGAGGTCACGGTCAAGCAGCTCGCCGGTTCGCACGGCGAGCGGGTCGGGGGAGTGGCGGGCAACGCGGCGTCGACGGCGGACCTGGAGCGGATCGTCCTTACGGCCGAGGAACGGTTCGGACCGGTCGACCTGTACTTCGCCAACGCCGGGGTCGGCGGCGGCGCGGGACTCGACGCGAGCGAGGAGGAATGGGGCCGCGCACTCGACGTCAATGTGATGGCCCACGTACGTGCCGCGAAGCTGCTGGTGCCACGCTGGCTGGAGCGCGGCGCCGGCTACTTCTTCAGCACGGCGTCGGCCGCCGGCCTGCTCACACAGATCGGGTCCGCGACCTACTCCGTCAGCAAGCACGGCGCGGTGGCGTTCGCCGAGTGGCTCTCGGTGACGTACGGGGACCGAGGGGTGCGGGTGAGCTGCCTGTGTCCTCAGGGGGTCGAGACGGAACTGCTCATGGCCGGCATCCGGTCGGACGATCCGGCCGAACGCGCCGCGGCCCGCGCCGTGTTGGACTCGGGAGAGCTGTTGAGGCCGCTCGATGTCGCCGACCGCGTGACGGAGGCGGTCGGCGACGAACGGTTCCTCGTGCTTCCGCACCCGCAGGTACTCGACTTCTACCGCCACAAGGGCAGTGACTACGACCGGTGGCTTCGCGGCATGCGGCGCTATCAGGAGTCAGTGAAATGACCCGGGGCGGCACATCGAGGCAGCGCAACGCCTCGGCGCGCACGAGGCCTGGCCCGGACGCGGCCTAGGCCGTTTCTTCTCGGCCACCGCGCGAGCGTCCGAGGGCATGGTGGTCAGGCTCGCCGGCCGGGGCCCCCTTCGGAGGGCCCTGGTCGCGTGCTGGTGAGCGCGGACGACGGTGGAGTCGACGGCGACGACCCAATCGAGGTCGCCGTCAGTGTCGGCCTGGCCGACGGGACGTCAACAGCCGTTGCCTGCTCACGGCTCGAACGTCCTTCAGGCGCACATGGGGTCACATCGCGCTCCGGGCGGGAGAATCCCACGACCGGCTTCCTCCCTGCTGATAGCCCCTTCCTTCTATCGCAGGTCAGGGGTCTGCCTCGTGGGGGACGGCATTCGACATGTAGTGGAACGTAATTCACCGGTCGGATAGTTTCGCTGGTGTGGTGCGGATTGGCTTCTGGTCCAGCTCCTCACGGCGACGCGGAGATGCGCTACGAGGACTTATAGCCGGGGAGTCTGCCGTCCAGTCGGGCCTTCCATTCCCAAACGCGGAGCTATTTCTCCGGCTGCCCTCGTCGTCGGAGCCAATGTTCCTTCAAACCTGGAGTGAGCGATGAACAACGACAGTCGGCAGGACGGCATTTACCCCTTCCCGGCCGGTATGCGGTCGCGTGAGATTGAAACCAACGGCGCCAAGATCCACGTACGCGTCGGCGGGCATGGTCCAGCGATCGTCATGCTGCACGGCTTCGGCACGACCGGCGACATGTGGGGTCATGTGGCGAGCGCACTCATCGAAGACCACATGATTGTTGTGCCCGACCTACGTGGATTGGGTCTCTCGTCGAGACCTGATGGCGGCTACGACAAGAAGAATCAGGCGGCGGACGTGTGGGGCGTCCTGGACGTCCTGGGAGTGCGCACTGTCGAGTTGGTGACGCATGACATCGGCATCATGGTCGGCTTCGCTGTTGCCGCCACCCAACCCGAGCGCGTGCGCCGATGGGTGGCGATCGATGCGCCGCTGCCCGGCGTCGGACCCTGGGATCGGATCACCCAGGATCCGGCCATGTGGCACTTCGGCTTCGGTGGTCACGACATGGAGCGCCTGGTTGCCGGTCGCGAGCGTATCTATCTCGACCGCTTCTGGAACGAGCTTTCCGTGGATCCGAGTCGGTTTGATGAAGCGAAGCGCCAGCATTATGCGGCGCTCTATGCGCAACCCGGTGCAATGCGAGCGAGCTTTGCCCAGTTCCTGGCGTTCAGCCAGGATGCGGCCGACAACAGGATGTTCCTTGCGCAGGGCAAGCTTCAGATGCCTGTCTTGGCCTTCGGTGGCGAAGCCACATTCGGCCCCGGTATCGGCGAGGTGCTGCGAAGTGTCGCCGATGACGTCGAAGATGCGATCATCCCGGATTGCGGGCACTGGATCACAGAAGAGCAGCCGCAGGCGACGACAGACCTGGTCGTCGATTTTCTGCGCCGGGCGCGTTGACGGCCGTCCCTGCCTGGCAGTGTCCCCGTTCAGTTCGAGCGGGACGGCGTTGGCTTTCACCACCGTCGCCGCCTCCTTGGGAACCGGCGCAGTGAATGTCCTCGTGACCCCGCCGCCGGCCCCCGTCGACCTCTCCGAGGACTCCTTCACGTACGGCTCGAACCTCGCGTTGCCGACGACCGCGTCCGCAACCTGCGTTTGCCCGAGTAGAGGGGGCCGCGTCGTGCTGCGGGTCGACCGACCATGTGGTGCACGAACGCTTTGAGGTGTTTGCGCGGCGTCTACTTTGTCAGGACGCCGGTACGCGGGGCCTGGTGCCGTCGTCCGGCGACGTCGGCGATCACCGCGTCAGTCAGCAGGGAAATGGATAGCCGACCGGTCGTATAGTTGCCGTATGGGCAGGATCAGTGACGCCGGGGAGAAGGTCCTCGCGGCCGGGCGGTCGCTCTTCGAGGCGCGTGGTTACTCCGCGCTGGGAGTGGCTGAGATCTGCAAGGCGGCCGGCGTGCCGAAGGGCAGCTTCTACTACTTCTTCGAGTCGAAGGAAGCGCTCGCGCTGGCCGTTGTCGACGAGCACTGGGCGGACCAGCGGCGGGAGTGGACGCGCGTCCTGGGCGGCGACGGCGAACCGCTGGAGCGGCTGCGGCAGTTGTTCGCGGAGACGGAGGCCGGGCTGCGTACCGGACAGCAGGACAGCGGCATCGTGCCGGGCTGTCTGTTCGGCAACCTCAGTCTGGAGATGAGTAACCGGACCGAGGTCGTCCGCACGCGACTGCAGGAGATCTTCGACGCCCAGGTCGAGATGGTCGATGCGGTCGTCACCGAGGCCCTCGACCGCGGGGACGTCACCGTCGCCGACACCCGGGAGGCGGCGCGGTCCGTCGTCGCCCAGCTGGAGGGCCAGGTGATGTTCGCGAAGCTCTACAACAACACCGGGCGGCTGAGCTCCCTTTGGGTCAACTCCCTTGCCCTGCTCGGGGCCCGCGCCGCCTGATCAGCGACCGGGGTCGTTCGGGTGGGGCTCCAGCGGCGTCACGGTAAAGCTCATCCATGGGCTCAGCGGCAGAGTGCCGAGCACCTTCTCGTGGAGTTCCGCCTCGTCGGCGGCGCACCAGACGCCGACGCTGCGCAGCTCGCCCACCGGGCGCCACAGTCTCGCCAGGTGGCCGATGGCGGCCAGTTCCCGGGCGCGTACGGCCTCGGCGGCGCGGCGCCGGTCGACCTCGTCCTGGCTGGTGCCGTCGGGGACGGTCGTGGTGATCTCGACCAGAAACTCCTGCATGCTCTCGCTCCGTTCGGGCCCGCCCCGCCGGACGGCGGAGCGCCGGGCTTCCCTGCCCTCAGCCTTGTCCGCCACGGGCGCGGGACGCCACGACAGGTTGCCTTCCTGCTGAGAGGTTCAGCCTCTCAGCCCGCGTAGCATGACGGGCGTGGAACTACGCCAGTTGAGGTACTTTGTCGCGGTCGCCGAGGAGCTGAACTTCGGCCGCGCCGCCGAGCGCCTCCTCATCGCCGGGCCCTCCCTCTCCCAGCAGATCAAGGCCCTCGAACGCGACCTCGGCGTACGACTCTTCGACCGCGACCGCCGCTCGGTGTCCCTCACCCCGGCCGGCGCCGCCCTGCTCCCGCACACCCGGGCGCTGCTGGAGCGGGCCGACGACCTTCAGCTCAGGGCCGGCCGGCTGGCGGGCTCGGAAGCGGTCCGGCTCGGCTACGTCAACTGGCTCCCCGCGGACCTGACCACGCGCACCGCCGGGGTCGCCCGGCTGCACGTCGACGCCTGGATCGCGCCCTCCCACACCCAGGCCGCCCGCGTCGCCGACGGCAGCCTGGACCTCGCCGTGTGCTGGGTACGCGACGAGGAGCTGAAACGGCATGGCCTGCGCGCCCGACTCCTCGGCGCCGACCGGCTCTACGCTGTGGCCACGGGCGCCGACACGGCAGACGTGCGCGCCCAGGACACCGCCGTCCTCCTCGACGACGACACCACTTCCTGGTCGTCCTGGAACGCCTACGCCGAGCAGCTGTGCCACGACACCGGGGCCCACGCGGTGCGCATCTGCGACGGCGGCATCACCGGCCCCGCCTTCTTCGACCACGTCCGCCGCAGCCGCCGCCCGGTCGTCAACTCGCCCAAGGGGCAGACCACCGCACTGCCGTCCGATCTGGTGCGGCGCGAGGTCGTCGCGCCGACGGTGCACTGGACCTGGTCGCTGGTGTGGCGCGAGGGCGAGACGAGTACCGCGGTGCTCGCCGTCGTCGACGCGCTCTGCGCCGGCGTCGACGACCTCGGACTCCGCTCCCCGGGCGCCTGGCTGCCCGAAGGGGACCCGCACCGCTGACGTGCGCTGGGAGACCGGGCCTCTCAGCAATGAGGATTCCGGTCCTGGTGAAAGGCCCTCTGACCTTTGACTTCGTCTTTGTGGGACGCCTAGTTTTCTGAATAGGCGACCGGTCGGCTAGTACCGGCCGGGGGCACCTCAGCCACTATTCGGAGAAGGTCGTCATGAGCTCTCAGAATCAGAAGGTCGCGATCGTCACCGGAGCCTCACAGGGCATCGGAGCCGGCCTCGTCGAGGCCTACCGCAAGCTGGGCTACGCCGTCGTCGCCACCTCACGCACCATCGCACCCGCCGACGACGCGGACATCCTCACCGTCCAGGGCGACATCGCCGACCCGGCCACCGCCGAACGCGTGATCGCCGCCGCAGTGGAGCGGTTCGGCCGGATCGACACCCTGGTCAACAACGCGGGCGTCTTCCTCTCCAAGCCTTTCACCGACCACACGGCCGACGACTACGCGATCGTCACCGGAGTGAACCTGGCCGGGTTCTTCCGGATCTCCCAGCTTGCCGTTCCGCACATGCTGGCCCAGGGCGGCGGCCACATCGTCAACGTCACCACCAGCCTGGTCGACAACGCGGACTCCCGCGTTCCCTCCGTCCTGGCCTCGCTGACCAAGGGCGGCCTGCAGTCCGCCACGAAGTCCCTCGCCATCGAGTACGCCACCCGCGGCATCCGCGTCAACGCCGTGTCACCGGGCACCATCCGGACCCCGATGCACCCGGAGGAGACCCACCAGGGCCTCGCCGCCCTGCACCCGGTCGGCCGGATGGGCGAAGTGAGCGACATCGTCAACGCCGTGGTCTACCTCGAGACGGCTCCGTTCGTCACCGGCGAGATCCTGCACGTCGACGGCGGTATGAGCGCCGGACACTGATCCCTGGCTCCGTCCGACGGCTCGGCTCCGCTCCATTCGACGGGAGAAACCCGATGAGCACCACGACCAACACCACGACGGACGACGCGGCGATCCTGCGCGGCGTCCTCGCCCCCTGGAAGGCGGCCGTCGACGCGCACGACCCGCAACTGGTCGCCTCCCTCTACACCGAGGACGCGATCTTCCAGGGCCTGCACCCGTACACCGTCGGGCACCGGGGCATCGCCGAGTACTACGACTCCCAACCCCTCGGCATGACTGCCGAGTACCGAATCCTCGAAACCCGGCGGTTGGCCGACGACCTGGTACTCGGTTACCTGGACGCCGAGTTCTCGTTCACCGACCGGACCCCGGTTGCCGTCAAGCTTGCGATTGTGGTGCGCCGGGTGGCGGACGGCTGGTCCATCGTCCACTACCAGGTGTCCCGGTTGGACTAAGTCGTTGTTTCAGATGGCGAGTCTGCGATAGGGGACGAGGCCGCTGTTCACACGGGTATGGGATCACGCGACAGGAACCGGCCGGGAGGCAGACCATCGGGCAGGACAAACATGATCG
This sequence comes from Streptomyces sp. NPDC090032, assembly GCF_044748025.1. Lineage (NCBI taxonomy): Bacteria > Bacillati > Actinomycetota > Actinomycetes > Kitasatosporales > Streptomycetaceae > Streptomyces > Streptomyces sp. NPDC090032. The sequence goes on from NZ_JBIVFF010000015.1 coordinate 157,058, forward strand.
CACCGTAGACCGCAGGACCGACATCGCAGCCATCTGCGGCTCCCACCGCTCTCAGTGATCCAAACGAAACTGCCTAGGCCGCCCACTCCCGCAACAACTGCTCCCGCTGCGAGGCCCGGGGCGATTCGCCTTCCCACGCACGGCCCCACTCCGACATCGCAGCCAGCGTCGTCTCCATCGTCGCGGCCCCCTCCGTGAGGCGGGACAGCAGGGCGCGGGAGAGGTCGACCTCGGTCTGGGGGTAGCCGACGGCCGCGGCGACGTAAGCCGCCAACTCGTGGTCGCCGCCGGATGATTCGACATGCAGGGTCATCAACGGCGGGGCCTCGTCGACCCGGCCGGAGCTCACGGGCAGGGCCAGCTCCGTCACCGCGCTCAGGGCCAGGTTCCTGACCACGCCGACCTGCCGCATCAGGGACTTCACGGGCACGTCCGTCACCGTCAGGGCCGTCACGTCCTCCCACAGGCAGAGGGTCGACTGCCGGTCTCCGAGGCCCACCACGCCCTCGGGGGTCAGGCGCACCCCCGGAGCCAGACCGGACGGCTTCGCGCCCACGTACACGTCGCCCCCGGCGATCCAGAACAGCCCCACCATGGCCATGGTTGCTCACTTCCCCCGACGACGGCGCGGCCGTCGTGTCATTCATCAAACGATCAGGTCGTCCACCGCAACGTGCGGAGGAGGACGGCAAGTTCCCGACGCGGAGGGACACCTCCCCACGCGGTCATCGACGATACCGCTCTCGGCACCGAGGACCTCGACCAGGCCGCCGATGCCGACGTGGCCTCGACCATGTGCGGGGCGAGCCGACCGCTTGGGCCATGGTCGATGTGCTCACTCACCTCGCCGACCGCAAGGGTGCGGCGGTACGCCTGCCGGACGAGATCGCCACCCCTTATTCTTCCGCTGATCGCAGCACGTACGGCTGCAGGGCCAAGGCGGGGGACGGCACATGACATATCGGCGCGCGGTGATACCGGCACTGGTCGGAGGCGTGGTGATCACGCTGTTGCTGTGGTGGGCGGGGGCGAGCATGCAGGCACTGCAACTGCGCGGCACCACGACCGTGTTCGACCCCCAGTCCGTCAGTGAACTCCAACGCTGGCTCGGACCCTGGTCGTACGATCCCCCGGCGGAGCTGATGTCCGGCGGGCCCGTGGACACGAACACCGGGTTGAGCGCCAGCGCGGGCTTGAGCGCGAGCACCAGCTACGCCGATCTGTACAGCACCGCGATGCAGATCAGATTCGTGGCGGTCTTCGTGTTCTTCCTCGCCGGAGCGTTGCTCCTGGTCCGCAGGATCCCGCCGACGCGGGGCCGTACACCGGCGACCCTCCTCGCACTGTGGGCCTGGGCCCCGGTGGCCGGAACGCTGGCCGTGACGGTCTCCGCGCCGTGGCTGATCGCATCCAGGGGACACGGCAGCTACCGGGTCCTGCCGGCTCTGTCGGGTGTGATCGCGTCGAGCGGCCCGATCACTGTGTTCGCAGGGCTGTTGACCGCCGCGCTCACCGTGCTCGTGGCGCGTGTCACCGCCAAGGGTGAGGACCCGCAGCCCCGGCGAAGCGTGCCGCCGCACGCGGCCCGCCTGGCAGCGAGCGTCGGGACGGCGGTGGTCGCGTTTTCGCTGGTGGTCCTCTCGTACCAATCGGTGGCGGCCTGGATCCAGACCTCGTTCAGTGGCGCGGGAATGCTGTCCGAGCCCGGAGACCTGCTGCGCCAGTGGCTGCTGCTCGGCGGCTGGGCGGGCCCCGGTGCCACGGGGCTCGGGGACTGGCTGCTCTACCGATCCGTCGACGTGCTCATGCTGGTCGTGGTGTGGTGGGCACTGCGGCTGCTGCCCGGCCTGCTCACACGGACCACGGTGCCGGCGATGGCGGTGGGCGGGATCTGCGCAACCGTGCTGGGACTGCTGGCGAGCCAGGTGCTGCACATGGCGATCGACGACACGGCCGGCGTGTACGGGCCTGTGCAGCGGTTCTCCGCTCTCGGCACCGGCCCGGCCGCACTCACCTTCGGCATCGCGGCGGGGCTGGCAGCCGTTGCGACGCTGCGGCTGGCCGGGGGCCGCGACACGGGTGACGTGCCCGTCGGCCGCGACACGGCTGAGGTTCCCGGCTGAGAGAACGCGCTGTACGCCACGCGGCGACGTCTTGCCCGCCCCTGCAGTGATGTGTCGTCAGGGACCTTGGTGGGGGTGTTGCCGGCACCACCCCCAACCCGGGTCTCAGGCCACCTGACTGGCGGTCGGCCGCGCGGCAGGCTTTTCCCAGCACCGGCGAAGAGGCGCCGGGCACCGGCCAAGGACGGGGAAGAGCGATGAGCGGTCACACACGCCGAAGGATCCTCCAGGGAGCGGCAATCGCGGCGGCCGGCAGCGTCGTCGGAGGCTACGACCTCGGCCACTACGCCACCGAGGCGCAGGCCGCGACCCGTGCCGCGGGGGCAGGGGGAGGGGATCCGACTCCGTTCCTGGAGGGCGCGTTCGCGCCGGTCACCGAGGAACTCACCGCGTTCGGCCTCGAAGTGTCCGGCCGGGTACCGCGTGACCTGGACGGCCGCTACCTGCGTACAGGCCCCAACGCATTGGGTGTTGAGGACCCACGGGCTCACCACTGGATGCTCGGGGACGGCATGGTGCACGGCGTGCGGCTGCGCGGCGGACGCGCCGAGTGGTACCGCAACCGGTGGGTGCGTTCCTCGCAGGTGGCACGGAAACTGGGCGAGCCGTACCCGGGCCAGGTGCCGCCGGACGACTTCGCCTGCAACACACACGTCATCCCGTACAAGGGGCACATCCTCGCCCTCCAGGAGAGCGGGCCGCTGCCGTACGAACTGGACGGCGAGCTGAACACGGTGCGGCCCTACGACTTCCGCTCCACGCTGGAGGGTGCGTTCACCGCGCACACCAAGTACGACGCGGTGGCGGACGAACTGCACGCGGTGACGTACTACCCGACCTGGGACCACGTGCGGCACCTCGTGATAGACGGGACCGGCCGGGTGGCACGGACCACCAGGATCCCGGTCGCGGACGCGCCGATGATGCACGACTTCGCTCTGACCGGGAAGTACGTGGTGATCGTCGACGTACCGATCACCTTCGACGTGGCAGCCGCCGAAGCGGGGGCACCCGTGCCCTACGTGTGGAACCCGAAGCACCCGATGCGGGTGGGGGTGATGCCGCGCGGCGGCGGCGCCACGCGCTGGTTCGAGATCGATCCGGTGTTCTACTCGCACACGCTCAACGCCTACGACCAGGGCGACACCGTCGTCATGGAACTCACCACCATGCCCGCGCCGTTCTACGCCGCGGGCCGGGGCAACGGCGGGCCCTCCACGACCGGTACACCCGCCCTCGACCGCTGGACCATCGACCTGCGTGCGGGCCGCGTGACCAGCACCCGGCTCGACGACCTGCCGCAGGAGTTCCCCCGCGTCAACGAGTCCCTGGTATCGCGGCGGCACCGCTTCGCGTACGCGGCGAGCGCCGCGGAGATGTGGCGCGCCTACGAGACGGTCGACGGGGTGCCGCCGGACGACAAGTTCACCAACTGCCTGGTCAAGCACGACATGCTGCGGGGCAGTCGGCAGGTGCACCGATTCCCGGACGGCGCGGCGGCAGGGGAGCCGGTGTTCGCACCACGCCGCGGGGCGCGGGACGAGGACGACGGCTACCTCCTGTCCTACGTGCACAACCCCGACCGCGGCGCGAGCGACCTGGTGATCCTCTCCGCCCAGGACTTCACCGCCCGCCCTCTGGCCCGCATCCACCTTCCGGGTCGGGTGCCGCTCGGCTTCCACGGGAGCTGGGTGGCGGACGCGTAAGCCAGGCCCGGTGACATGACTGGCACCGGGCCCGAGCTCCCCCTCATGCTGCCCAGCCCTTCAGGTCACACGGACGCCGGCGTGCCCGCCTCCCGTGCCTGCGTCGCCGGGAGCCGGAATTCCTGGCCCGCCAGGGACTCGTACAGACGCACCGGGCTCATCTCGCCCGCCAGGTCGCCGTGCTGGGCCTTGGAGCGGCGGTAGATCTGCTCGACCAGGGCCGACAGTTCGGTGGAGACGCCGATGTCGCGGCCGAGGTCCACCGCGAGTCCGAGGTCCTTGCACGCGAGTGCCATGGCGAACGAGTCGTCGTAGTCCCCGTGGTTCAGGATGGACATGATGTCGTTCTCGAGGAAGTTCGAGGCCGCCGGGCTGGCCAGGAGCGCGTTGCGCAGGGTGTCCAGGCCGACGCCCGCCTTCACGCCCATGGCCAGGACCTCGGCGGACGCGGTGAGGTGGGTGAACCAGAGCAGGTTGATCATGAGCTTGACCGTGTAACCGGCGCCCAGCGGACCGACGTGGAGGATGCGCTCCGGGTCGCCCATCACCTCCAGCACGGGAAGCGCCGCCGCGAAGTCCGCGTCGGAGCCGCCGGCGAAGATCTGCAGCTTCCCGGCCTTCGCGCCGTGCGCCATACCACTCACCGGAGCGTCGAGACGGCGCACCCCACGGCGGTCGAGGACCTCGGCGGCGACCCGGTCCGCGGCGGCCGGCGTGGACGTCGACATGTCGATCCACAGGGATCCGGCGGGCAGCGCCTCGGCGACCGCGCCGCGTAGCAGCACGTCCTCGACGACGCGCGGGTTGGGCAGCATCGTCACCAGCACCTCGGCGTCGCTCGCGCTCAGAGCGGCGATCTCCGCCCAGACGGCACCGAGCGCCACGTGCTCGGCGGCGGCCTCGGGGCGGGTGTCGTGCACCGTCACCTGGTGCCCCGCCTGGATGAGATGACGGGCCATGTGGCCGCCCATGTTGCCCAGACCGATGAATCCGATCCTCATGATCTTTCCTAACTGCAGCGGCGTGCAAGGGTGTCGGCGAAGTGCCGTAACTACGGTGCGGGGGCGGGGAGTTGTGCGGACGGTCAGGCCTTGGGTGCCGAGTCCGCGAGCTGCTGTGCCGACGGCGTGTAGAAGGGGTTGGTGACGCCGGACTTCGCCGCGTCGAGCACGTCCGAGGCCGTCGGCCGGCCCTCGACGGCGGCGCGCAGCGCCTGGTGCGCGGCGACCCGCTGGTTGCGGAAGGACTCGTCCAGGTCGTCGACGCCCGGGTTGACCCAGATCGCGGCGATGATCAGCACGTCGTCCACCTCGCCGGCCGGGACGGTCCCGTCGAGCACGGCATCGGCGACCCCCTGCGCGAGGCCCGCCTGGGCCGAGCCCCAGGTGGCACGCTCGTGCAACTCCCCATCGGCGGCTGCCTTGTTGACAAACAGCGTCAGCGGCTTCACCGGCACCGAGGGGCGCACGACCGTCATGAACGGCACGTGCCCCGCGCTCGGCGTGGCCAGGGCGGTGGCCCATGCAGTCTCCACCGGACCACCCTTGCGGCCGAGGACGATGTTGGTGTGCGCGGCGTTGACGCCGTCGCCGACGAAGGCTTCACCGATGAGGGCGGTGGAGGCAAAGGACATGAGGGTGCTCCCGTACGAGGATCAGGGCGGTACAAGGCGGGTCGGGGCGGGATCAGGCAAGCGGCGTGAGGGGCCCAACAGGCGGGCACGCCGGACGAGTTGAGGGCTGTGCCGATGTGCGGCACGAGATGTAGCCGCACCGGCGGGACATACCCGCTTCCGGTTGGCTGCTCGGCGAAACTAGGTCGCCGCGCGACCGGCGTGCAAGTCCGCACCGGAAATCGAAACCGGGGTTGCGATGCGCGCAACCACAGCGCAACCCCCAGCGCGATCCCAGTACACCCAGCCGCACGATCCCCCGCGCAACCGTCCGCTCGACCACCGGTGTGCCCACACTCCGACCAGGCACTTCGCCGTCCTGCCGACGCCCTTACGATGCGGGCGTGAACGAAGCGAACGTCCCCCGGTCCGTCCGCAGCCAGGGCCATGGCCTGCGCCGCGACGTCGACCTCCTCGAAGCCCTCGGCTCGCCAGAGGCCCACCGCACCGGCGGCCTCGGCGTCGTACGCATAGCCCAGCTGGTGGGGCGCGACAAGAGCCAGGTGTCCCGGGCGCTCAAGGCGCTCGCCGACGAAGGCATCGTCGAGCGGGACCCCGACAGCCTGGAGTACCGGCTCGGCTGGCGGCTGTTCTCGCTGGTCGCGCGGACCTCGGAGAGCCGGGTCGTGCGGGTGGCGGGGCCGGTCATGCACCGGCTGGCCGCGGACCTGGAGGAGACCACACACCTGTGCGTGCTGCACGACAGGGAGGTGCGCACCCTGCTCTCGGTGTCCGGGCACTCCTACCGGCTGCGCGAATGGGAGGGCCGCGGCTGCCCCGCCTGGATCACGTCCGCCGGGCCGGTGCTCCTGGAGGGCGCCAGCCCCGACGAGCTGTATGTGCGGTTCGGAGCCACCGAAGAGGTGTCGGTGCCCGACCTCTGGTCCCGCATCCGGCGGGCCGAGACGGAGGGGTACGCCCGGGAGGTCGAGGAGTTCGAGGCCGGCCTGGTCGGCGTCTCGGCGGCGGTGCGCGACTTCCGCGGCCGGGTGGTGGCCGCGCTCAACGTCACCGCGCCCACCGAGCGATTCGCGGCGCGCCTCGACCACGCGGGACGGGCCGCCTCGGCCGCCGCGGCGAAGGTGTCGGCCCAGCTCGGCTGGGAGCCCCGGCAGTGAGCGGCAGCACGGGGGAGCGGTTGCGCTGAGCGCAACTCGCGTCTCGATCGCCGCAGACGTCTTGTTCCCGGCGGTTAACGGCCCGTAAATTCCTCGCATCCCGGCCCCAGCGCGACGGACAGAGACCCCAGAGACGTCCCCGCCCCGCACCGGGCCTGCCGTTCGGCACGCCCTTTTACCGCCGGTCCGCTTGGCATCACTTTCTTCCACCTGCCGGTTCCGTGCGCCCTGAGCGCCCGCGACCCGGTGCAAGGAGCAGTCCATGGACATCGACCTCGCCACCAACACCGACCTCGTCGCCGATCTCGCAAGCATCGTCAAGTCGCCCTACGGAGAAGGGGACTTGTGGATCGGCGGGCAGTGGCGCGCCGCGTCCGACGGCCGGACGTACCCGGTGTACGACCCGGCCACCGGCGAGGTCGTCCGCGAGGTCGGCGCCGCCTCGGCCACCGACGCGGCTGCCGCCCTCGACGCGGCGTCGGCCGCCGCCGACGAGTGGCGGCGGACCCCGGCCCGCCGCCGCTCCGAGATCCTCACCGGCGCTTTCCGTCTGATGCACGAGCACAGCGACGCCCTCGCCCGGCTCATCACCCTGGAGAACGGCAAGGCGTACCGCGACGCCAAGGCCGAGGTCGGCTACGCCGCCGAGTTCTTCCGCTGGTTCGCCGAGGAGGCCGTGCGCGTCGGCTCGGCCTTCGGCGAGGCACCGGCCGGCGGCTTCCGGCACGTCGTCATCAAGCAGCCGGCGGGCGTCACCGCGTTCGTCACCCCGTGGAACTTCCCCGCCGCCATGGCCACCCGCAAGATAGCCCCGGCCCTCGCCGCCGGCTGCCCGGTACTGCTCAAGCCGGCGCCCGAGACGCCGCTGACCGCGCTGGCCGTCGCCGCGCTGCTCGCCGAGGCCGGACTGCCCGACGGACTGCTCAACGTACTGCCGACCGACCGCGCCCCCGAGACCGTCGCCGCCTGGCTGGACGACGAGCGCGTACGCAAGTTCTCCTTCACCGGCTCCACCGCCACCGGCCGCGTCCTGCTCCGCCAGTGCGCCGACCACGTCGTCAACATGACGATGGAACTCGGTGGCAACGCCCCGTTCGTGGTTCTGGCCGACGCCGACGTCGACGCCGCCGTACGCGGGGCGATGGACGCGAAGATGCGCGGCGGCGGAGAGGTCTGCATCGCCGCCAACCGCTTCTACGTCCACGCCGACGTCGCCGCGGAGTTCACCGAGAAGTTCGGCGCCGCGATGCGTGAGGTCAAGGCCGGCCCCGGCCTCGCCGAGGGCGTCACCCTCGGCCCGATGATCAACCCGACGGCCGTGGAACGGATCACCGGCCTCGTCACCGACGCCGTGAGCCGCGGCGCCCGGATCGCCGCGCAGGGCGAGGTCCCGGCAGACGGCGGCTGGTACCACCCGGCCACCGTCCTCGCCGACGTCCCCGCCGACGCCGAGATCCTGCACACCGAGGTCTTCGGCCCGGTCGCCCCCGTCGTCACGTTCACCGACGAGGAGGAGATGCTCACCGCCGCCAACGACACCGGGTACGGCCTCGCCTCGTACGTCTACACCCGCGACCTGGCCCGCGGCCTGCGGATCGCCGAACGCCTGGAGGCCGGGATGGTCGGCCTCAACCGCGGCCTGATCTCCGACCCGGCCGCCCCCTTCGGCGGCGTCAAGCAGTCCGGCATCGGCCGAGAGGGAGGCCGCGAGGGAATCGAGGCGTTCCTGGAGACCAAGTACGTAGCCCTGGACTGGCCCGCCCTCTAGAGCCCGCACCCCGTCCCCGCCCTCACAACCTACGGAGTCCCCATGGCAATGACGCCTGTCTCCCGACGCCCCCACGGCGCGCCCGCGGCGGGCAGCCCCCGCGACCGGGCCCGGCTGCACTTCCGCCTGAAGACCGCGACCCAGTTGGGCCAGGGCCTCGACGGCTACGTCATCGGCGGCATCGGCATGGCGATGACCGCGCTCACGGCCGACCTGCACCTGGGCGCCGTCGCCCAGGGCCTGGTCGGAGCCTCCCCGCTGATCGGCATCTTCTTCGGCGGACCGGTCTTCGGCTGGCTCGCCGACCGGTTCGGGCGCCGCCCCGTCTTCATGGTCGACATGCTGATCTTCCTGATCAGCTCGGTGGCTCAGTTCTTCGTGGCGGACGGCACCCAACTCTTCCTGATCCGCCTGGTGATGGGCCTGGCGATCGGCGGCGAGTACGCGGTCGGCGCGCCCCTGCTGTCCGAGTACGCCCCCAGCAAGGGCCGCGGCCGGCTGCTCGGCAGCCTGGAGATCAGCTGGTACGTGGGATACGCCCTGGCCACCGTGGTCGGCGCCCTGTTCGCCGAGGTGGACGGCGGCTGGCGCTGGTCCCTGTCCAGCGGCGCGGTCATCGCCGTCGTCTGTCTGGCACTGCGCGGGGGCGTGCCGGAGTCGGCGCGCTGGCTCCTCAGCAGGGGCCGCACCGAGGAGGCCCAGACGCTCATCGAGCGGTACGGCATCGAGCTCGACGCGGACGCCGAACTCGCCGAGACCGGTGAACAGGCGGGATTCCGCGCCCTGTTCAGCCGCAAGCACCTGCGCGCGACCGTCTTCGCCGGCACGTTCTGGGCGGCGCTCGTCCTGCCGTACTTCGCGATCGGCGCCTTCTGGAGCGAGGTGTTCGAGGCCCTGAACATGGGCGACAACGCGGTCGCGGCACTCCTCGTCTACGCGTTCACCGCGGTCGCCGGCGTGACGCTCGGCTGCCTCGTGGTCGAGCGCATCGGCCGCCGCAAACTCCTGATCCCCCCGTTCTGGATCACCGCGGTCTGTCTCGCCCTCGTGGCGATGTGGCCGGACGTCACGCCCGTCGTGGTGGGCGGCTTCCTGTTCTTCATCTTCCTCAACGCGGCGTCCAGCGCGCTGACGGCGGTGTATCCGCTGGAGGTCTTCCCCACCGCACTGCGCACCACGGGTGTCGGATTCGCCGCGGCCATCAGCCGGGTGGGCGCCGCGATCGGTACGTTCCTGCTGCCGATGGGGCTGGAACACGTAGGCCCGCGGTTCGTCCTGCTGGTCGGCGCCGCCGTGCTCGCGCTCGGCGGCCTGGTCTCCCACTTCCTGGCCCCGGAGACCACGGACATGGACCTCGCCCACACGGCCCGCGCGGGGTGCTGACAGGCTCTGAGCGCTCGTGGGGGATCCTGGACCCCGCGATCAGTGGTGGCTGCCGTGCCGGCCGAGGGTCTCCACCGGTGTCGCGCCGGGGCGGGTCCACTGCGGTACGGGGCGGCTGGTCGGGCCCCAGGTGGCCTTGCCGTCGGCGTCCGAGCGCCAGTACCAGCAGATCGGCGAGCCGTGCCCGCCCACCGGCGCGCCGGCCTCAGCGGCCTCGGGCCAGCCCTCGGGGTTGTCCTCCCACCCCTCGCGCCGGCCGTAGGGCGTCATGTCGAGCAGACCGAGGGACCCGTTGATCCGCTCGTTGCCACGGCCGGTCGTGGAGTAGGTGAGGAAGACGCGGTCGCCGTCGCGCACGAAGCAGGTGAGGTAACCCATCTCTCCGCCGACCGGCTCCTCCACGCCGCGCACCGAGTACCAGGGCTGGGTGTAGCCCATGAACTCGACGAAGGAGGCCACTTCGTCCCACGGGCCCGTGGTCAGGATGGCGAACGAGACGCCGCGTGCGTTGAGGTAGACGGCGTCCTGCATGTGCCAGGCCGTGGTGGTGCAGCCCTCGCACTGCCCCTGGGGCGGCGCGCCGTCGTGCCACATGTGCTTGTACACCACGAGCTCGTCGCGGCCCTGGAACAGGTCCAGGAACGGGACCGGGCCGTCGGGTCCGACGACTTCGACCGTCCCGTCGAGCTCCACCATCGGCAGCCGTCGGCGGGCCGCGGCGATGGCGTCGCCCTCGCGGGTGTGAGCCTTCTCGCGGATCAGAAGCTCGTCACGGGCAGCTTGCCAGGTGGCCAGGTCGACGACGGGCGGCCGGCCGGGCAGCGTGTCGGTCGGGTCACTGGGCGAGGTCGTCATGGGGTCCTCCATGGTGTCTCGTGCCGGGCGGCGTCGTACGGTGTCCCCGTCCTGGGACGGTCACCAGGTCAGACTCGTGACCCGGCCGGAACTCATCGGCGACGGCGCCGGTCCGGGCCCCTTGGGCGCGGACCGGCACATGCGGTCGATCGGTTCCGTCAGCCGCCGTAGCCGTGATCGCCGCTGTTGTCGTCGCCACCGCTGTGGTCGTCGGGGTCGACGATCGTCCACGGGCGCATCAGGTCGTCGTCCTCGTGCTCGAGGATGTGGCAGTGGTGGACGTATGTCGCCGGCAACTCGGTGCCGCTTCCCGGCAGCCCCGCGATCCTTTCCGTCGGCGGATCGAATTCATTGATGACGATTCTGGTCACCGTCTCCGGATAGGACTTGACCGTGTCCTTGCGGGACAGCGCTTCGTCCGGGTCCGGCGGACTCGGCGGACCGGTGAGATAGTTCGCCAACACCGGCCTGTCCTCCGGTTTGCGACCACCGGAAATCCACTTCTCGTATTGATCCTGGTAGCCGGCCGCGTCGATCGGCTGCCTGTTCAACACCTGGAAATTGACGAGGTGGACATGCATCGGGTGGGCGTCGTGATTGGGGTTGATGTACTCCCAGATCTCGGTCGAGCCCGCCTTGATGAAGTCCTCGGACGGCTCCATGAACGGCACCGCGTTGAACGTCATGGTGCCGAAGAGCTCGTGCTGGTAAAGGACCCACTCCCGCCGGCGGGTGTGCGACTTCACCTCGATAGGTGCGGTTGTCGGCAGTTCGAGCTCCATGGGCGGCGTCGTCCTGTCTCCGCCTCCGGACGCCGGTTCGGTGACATGGAACTCCATGACTTCCGAGATTTCCGGTCCGCTGCCGTCGGGGAAGTGCACGGGCGCGTTGTAGTTCGTCAGCTTGACCTTCGTGCCCAGGGGCATCTGGCTGAAGTCGACGATCAGGTCGTAGCGCTCGGCCGGCGAGATCAGGAAATTCAGCATGCGCAACGGGGCGCGGAGGCCGCCGTCGGTTCCGATCAGCCAGAACGGCAGGACGGGCTGAGGCAGTACGTCCCGGGGGACGTCGAACCTCAGCCGCCAGAAGCGTTCGTTCGAAGCGTTGAGGACGCGCAGCCGGTAGCGCCGCTGTTCGACCGCCAGGAAGGGGTACGCCTTCCCGTTGACGACCGGGGTGTCCTCGCCTTCCTGCAGGGTCATGGTGTACGCGAGCGAGCCGTCCGGGTTGAAGGTCCGGTCCTGCAGGATGAGGGGGACCTCGAATTCGTCCTGCGGCAGCCCGAGCCGATCGTCGGCGGGGTCGCGGACGAAGTAGAGACCGGCAAGTCCCGCATAGACATTGACGCTGGTCATGCCCATCGCGTGGTCGTGATACCAGAGCATGCAGGAGCGGTCGTGGTTGGTATAGGCGCAGATCGCCTCGTTGGGCTTGACCCGACTCGGGTCCAGGGTGGTGTAGGACTCGGCGTGGATGCCCTTCGGGCTGTACGACTGCATGGGCATGCCGTCGGACTGCGGCGCCGTGAAACCGCCGTGCTGGTGTACGACGTTCCACACGTTGACGTTCGCGGGAAACGGCTGCATGGGCTTGTAGGGAGGCGGAGGCGTCGGGGTGAGCTGGCCGTTCCCTTGGCGGATCATGTCGATCACGAACTGGAACAGGTGGGTGGTCGGCAGCTGGTTGCGGTACTTGACGACAGTCGGGTGGTCCTTGGTCACGCTGAGGGTCGGCCCCAGGTAGCCCATGCCGATCGGCTTGCGAGGGTTGTGCGGGTCAGCGGCCCAGTAGCCCCACACCGTGGCCGGTCCGAGGTCCCGGTGGAACTGCCACGAGCCCGGCCGCATCGTGATGTCGTAGAAGTCGGCGCCCGGATAGACGGAGGGATCCGAGACGGCCGTCCGCGGGATGGGCAGCGGGTCGACGAACTTCTTCAGCTTGGGGGTGTGCGGAATCGACGTGTCCGCGGACGCCGACCCGTGACCGTGACCGTCCGATGCGTACGCCTGCCCTCCCGTGCCCCGTGGAAGCAGAGCCGCACCGCCCATGGCACCGGCCATGAGGAATCTTCGTCGCCCGACCATCGTCTCCAGCCTTTCGTCGCCTCGCGTGACGATGAAGAGATACAGGGCTGGATTCGGCCGTTGTCACAGCACGCCGGTCCGGTCAGGGAAAGGCACTCATTGAGCCGATCCCGGCAGTAATTCGGAAGGTATCGGAATCGGGATCGAATGATTACCGCCAGTCTGAACGCATGTACGGGACAAGCCAGTTGCACCACTTGTGCCCATTACGTCAATTCAATACCGCGGGCCATTTGGAATGCCGGCAGAACCTGACACCTCGGCCGTTCCGGGGCCCAAGTGCCCATGCCGGGAGTCGGCCGCGCGGAGGTGCGTGCCCAGCGCCGCGCCGACAGCCTCGGGCTGCTCGATCGCGAGATGCCCGACGGCGCATGCCTGCAGGGTGGCATCGGCGATCCCGTCCGCGCGTTCCCGGGCGTGATCGAGAGGGGTGGCGACGTCGAGGGAGCCACCGACGACCAGTGTGGGAGCGGTGATGCGGGCAGGTCGGGCCACAGGTCGCAGCCGACCGGGTCGATCCCGGAGAGGTCCCCCAGCAGAGCGCGCCCGAGCGGGGTTTGGGTGGTTCCCGGACCGGCGAACCACCGGCCCGGGCCGGTCTCAGGGATCGGCCCGATGCCCTCGCGCCGCACGAGGGCGGCACGCGCCTGCCAAGTGCGGCGTCCCGTCGCGGATCTCCATGGGTTCGGCGAGCAAGTCGTCGCTCATGGCGAGGTAATTGGAGAGCTCGCCCGCGCGGCACGTGGTGGCCTCGAAGACCGAGCCGAAGGCGACGGAGCACAACGAGCCGATCTGGCTGTCGATCTGATTGACCGTCGCCACCTCGACCGACGCCCATCACGCGGGCCGACTCGGAGGCGGTCCAGCCGCGGTTGCCGTCGACGTACAGCTCGACACTGTCTCCGAACGCCTCGCGCAGCGTCCGGCACACGTCGACGTCGAGCTGGTAAGGGCGGCGGCCGACCTTCACCTTGAACGTCGTGATGCCATAGGTGTCGCGTACGCGCTGCGCCTCTTCGACCATGGCCGGCGGGGGAGCGCAGCCGAGCATGTGGGGCACGGTCGTGAACTCGCCGTGTCTGCAGAGGAGTTCGCTGACAGGACGGTCGGCGGCCTGGCCGACGATGTCGCACAGGGCCATGCCGATCGCGGCCTTCGCCGTCGGGTCGGCGACGGTCCGGTTCAGCTTGGCGTGCGCGGCTTCGCGACGGGTGGGTGCCATGCCGAGCAGCTGCGGCTCGAAGATCTGCCGGATCACGGCGACGATGGACGCATGCGTCTCGCCGTAGGTGAAGGGGCGGGGCGGCGCCTCGGCCGTCCCGGTGAGGCCCGCGTCGGTGTGCGCCCGCAGCAGGACGCGCTCGGCGATGTGCACCTCGCCGCCGTCGGACTTCAGCGGCTTGCGGTAGGGGATGGCGAAGGGGATCGCCTCCACTGCGGTGATCGTCACGTGGTTCCCCTGTGATTCTGTGCACCGGCCCGGGTGGGGGCGGTGACGTCCGGGAAGCGTCGCCGGCGGGGAAGGCCTCGTCCGCCGCGAGGCCCGCGAGCACTGCGAACGGGCCCTGGCGGCATGGAACCGCTGCCCACGGCGCACGACCGGGCCCGCATCAGCTTCGCCTGCGGCCAGACCCTTCGCCAGGTCGGCAAACGCCGGGACGCCGACACCGTGCCGCGCCGGGAGCCATGAGCGAAGACCGGCATGCCGTCCTGACGCCGCTGCCGACGACCGGCACGTGAGCCGAGTGGTCGTCAGCCGCTGCGCATTTGGAGTGACGACGCGGCCCGGCTTCGGCGTGCCTCCTGCCCTGTGTCCCAGGATCGCCGGTGGCCGGACCCGCTCCGGCCGCAGCCCCAGGGCCATGGGAGGTTGCCATGCACATTCTGCTGTTGGCGAGCGCTTTCAACAGCCTCACTCAACGCGCCCACGCCGAGTTGCGAGACCGAGGTCACCGCCTGGACGTGCATCTCGCCTCCAGCGATGACGCGCTGCGTGCCGCACTCCGCGACTGTGAACCGGAGCTGGTCGTCGCGCCCATGCTCAAGAGGGCCATCCCCGAGGACGTCTGGCAGGCGTACACGTGCCTGATCGTTCATCCCGGCCCTGTCGGTGACCGGGGGCCCTCGTCACTCGACTGGGCGATCAGCGAGGGCGTGGACCGGTGGGGCGTCACCGTACTGCAGGCCAACGGGGAGATGGATGCCGGCGACGTGTGGGCATCGGCCGTGTTCCCGGTGCCTCCGGTCGGAAAGAGCGACCTGTACCGGAACGAGGTGTCCGACGCCGCGTCGGCCGCGGTGCTCCAGGCAGTCGACCGATTCGCCTCGGGCGCCTATTCGCCCCGGCCCCAGGCCGGAGGGCAGCACACGGCCAAGGCGGCCACGCGCCCCCTCTACCCCCAGGCTCTGCGGCGCATCCACTGGGAGTGGGACAGCACCGAGACCGTGGTGCGCAAGCTGCGCGCCGCCGACTCGTCCCCCGGGGTACTGGACGAGCTCCTGGGTGCTGAGTGGTACTTGCACGGGGGCTGGCCGGAGGATGAGCTGAAAGGGTATCCGGGCGAGCTGCTCGCCACGAGAGCCGGAGCGATCTGCCGGGCGACAGTGGACGGCGCCGTATGGATTCCCGAACTCAGGCCCCGGCGCGGACCGGGGGAGCCCAGGCCGTGCAGACTTCCGGCCGTGCAGGCCCTCTCGGACCGGCTCCCGGCGCTTCCTGAGAGCACTTTCGTGCCGGCCGCGGACGCCGGCCGGCGTACGTGGTCCGACATCCGCTACCGCGAGGAGGGGGCGGTCGGGCTCCTGTCCTTCTCCTTTCCGGGCGGCGCCATGAGCACATCGCACTGCCGACGCCTGCTCGATGCCTACTGGGCCGCCTGCTCGCGCCCCACCTCCGTGCTGGTCCTCGGCGGCACCCGGGACTTCTTCTCCAACGGAATCCATCTGAACGTCATCGATACGGCCGATGACCCGGGCGCCGAGTCCTGGGCCAACATCAATGCCATGAACGACCTGGTCGAGGCGATCCTGACCACCACCGACCGGCTGGTGGTCAGTGCCCTGGGCGGCAACGCCGCCGCAGGAGGCGTCATGTTGGCCCTCGCCGCGGACGAGGTGTGGTGCCGCGCGGGCGTGGTACTGAACCCGCACTACCGGCTGATGGGGCTGCACGGGTCCGAGTACTGGACCTACACGCTGCCGCGGCGTGTGGGCGTCGAGGTGGCCGACCGCCTGACGCAGGAGGCGCTGCCGGTGAGCGCGTCGGCGGGACTGCGGTTGGGTCTGGTGGATCGCCTGATCGAGTGCTGCCCGCAGGACTTTCCCAGTGAAGTGGCCCGTCTGGCCGTCCGGCTCGCCAAGTCCTCAGGGATCCAGGAACGCATCGCGGCGAAGAAGCAGGCGCGGGAGCGCGACGAGGCCGCAAAGTCACTGTCCCTCCACCGGACGGAGGAGCTCGCCGTCATGCTCCGCACCTTTTCGGATCCCGACGCCCCCTACCACGCCTTGCGGCGCGCGTTCGTCCGCAAACAGCCCTCCGTCGTGACGCTGAGGCAGGGTCACGTCGCGCGGTGACGAGGTGCCTGCTATCAAGGAAGACGAGGGCCCATTTGTGCCCTTTCGTTGTATACCTCCCTAGGAGGCATCCCCATGGATGCAGCAACGCCGACCGTGGTGGTCGATTCCGCGGACGCCACGGGTACGCCCGCCGAGGAAGAATCCCCGACGATTCACATCCTCTGGATCAACGCTGGACTGAGCTGTGACGGCGACTCGGTGGCCCTGACGGCCGCGATGCAGCCGAGCATCGAGGAGATCGTGCTCGGTGCGCTCCCCGGCCTGCCGAAGATCGCTGTCCACTGGCCGCTGATCGACTTCGAGTGCGGCCCGGTAGGTGGCGCGGACACGTTCATCGAGTGGTTCTTCAAGGGGGAGCGGGGTGAGATCGACCCCTTCGTACTGGTCGTCGAGGGATCCATCCCCAACGAGTCGATCAAGCCGGAGGGTTACTGGTGCGGGTTCGGTGACGATCCCGAGACGGGCCAGCCGATCACGACGAGCGAGTGGATCGACCGGCTCGCGCCCAAGGCGCTGGCCGTCGTGGCCATCGGGACATGTGCCACCTACGGGGGCATCCACGCGATGGCGGGCAACCCGACCGGTGCCATGGGGGTGCCCGACTACCTCGGCTGGGACTGGAAGTCCCAGGCGGGCATTCCGATCGTGTGCGTACCGGGATGCCCCATTCAGCCGGACAACTTCGCCGAAACCCTGACCTACCTGCTCTACCAGGCGGCAGGGTCCGCTCCGATGATCCCGCTGGACGACAAGCTCCGTCCGACCTGGCTGTTCGGGGCCACCGTGCACGAGGGCTGCGACCGCGCCGGCTACTACGAGCAGGGCCAGTTCGCCAGCACCTACGACTCGCCCAAATGCCTGGTCAAACTTGGCTGCTGGGGCCCCGTCGTCAAGTGCAACGTGCCCAAGCGCGGCTGGATGAACGGCATCGGCGGCTGTCCGAACGTCGGCGGCATCTGCATCGCCTGCACCATGCCCGGCTTCCCCGACAAGTTCATGCCGTTCATGGACGAGCCGCCCGGCGGCAAGGTGTCCAGCGCGGCGAGCGGCGCGTACGGATCGGTGATCCGAAAGCTCCGCTCCATCACGGCCAAGACCGTGGACAAGGAGCCGAAGTGGCGCCACCGCGGCGCCGACCTGACGACCGGATACCGGCCGCCGTGGTGAACGTGTCACCGCACGGCGCCTTCGGGGTGGCCGTCCCACGTGATCCGACCTCCCGTACGACGACTTGACGAAGGGCGCTGCACAGAAGATGGCACCGACGACGAAGACCGATGGCAACGGCCTGGTGGAGATGTCCTGGGATCCGATCACCCGGATCGTGGGCAGCCTCGGCATCCACACCAAGATCGACTTCAAGCAGAAGCGCGTGGCGGAGTGCTACAGCACGTCGTCGGTCTTCCGCGGCTACAGCGTCTTCATGCGGGGCAAGGACCCCCGTGACGCGCACTTCATCACCAGTCGCATCTGCGGCATCTGCGGCGACAACCACGCCACCTGCTCGGTGTACGCGCAGAACATGGCGTACGGAGTGAAGCCGCCGCACCTCGCCGAGTGGATCATCAACCTCGGCGAGTCCGCCGAGTACATGTTCGACCACAACATCTTCCAGGAGAACCTGGTCGGGGTCGACTACTGCGAAAAGATGGTCCGCGAGACCAACCCCGGCGTACTGGAACTCGCCGAGCGCACCGAGGCGCCGCACGCCGCGGAGCACGGCTACCGAACGATCGCCGACATCATGCGCTCGCTCAACCCGCTCGAGGGCGAGTTCTACCGCGAGGCGCTCCAGGTCAGCCGCTACACGCGGGAGATGTTCTGCCTGATGGAGGGCCGCCATGTGCACCCCTCCACGCTCTACCCGGGCGGCGTCGGCACCATCGCGTCCGTCCAGCTCTTCACCGACTACATGAGTCGCCTCATGCGCTACGTGGAGTTCATGAAGCGCGTCGTCCCCCTGCACGACGACCTGTTCGACTTCTTCTACGAGGCCCTGCCCGGGTACGAGGAGGTCGGACGCCGCCGCGTCCTGCTCGGCTGCTGGGGCGCGCTCAACGACCCCGAGTACTGCGACTTCACATACGCCAACATGACCGACTGGGGACGGAAGATGTTCGTCACCCCAGGCATCATCGTCGACGGCAAACTCGTCACGAACGACCTCACCGAGATCAACCTGGGCATCCGGATCCTGCTCGGCAGTTCGTACTACGAGGACTGGCAGGGCCAGGAGCAGTTCGTCACCCACGACCCGCTCGGCAATCCGGTCGACCCTCGCCACCCCTGGAACCAGCACACGATCCCCGCTCCCCAGAAGCGCGACTTCCAGGGCAACTACAGCTGGGTGATGTCCCCCCGCTGGTTCGACGGCAAGGACTACCTGGCGCTCGACACCGGCGGAGGTCCCATCGCCCGACTCTGGTCGACCGCGCTGTCGGGACTCGTCGACACCGACTACGTCAAGGCCACCGGCAACAGCGTCGTCATCACCCTGCCCCGCACGATGACCAAGCCCGAGACCCGCTTCGAGTGGAAGATCCCGAAGTGGAGCAACGCGCTGGAGCGCAACCGGGCCCGCACCTACTTCCAGGCGTACGCCGCCGCCATCGCCCTGCACTGCGCCGAGAAGGGCCTGGCGGAGGTCCGCGCCGGACGCACCCAGACCTGGGAGAAGTTCGAGGTGCCGGACGAGGGACTCGGCGTCGGCTTCACCGAGGCGGTGCGCGGCGTCCTGTCCCACCACATGGTGATCCGCGACGGCAAGATCGCCAACTACCACCCCTATCCGCCGACTCCGTGGAACGCCAGCGTGCGGGACACCTACGGAACGCCGGGCCCGTACGAGGACGCCGTGCAGAACACGCCGATCTTCGAGGAGAACACCCCGGAGAACTTCAAGGGCATCGACATCATGCGGGCGGTACGCAGCTTCGACCCCTGTCTGCCCTGTGGTGTCCACATGTACGTCGGTGGCGGCAAGACCGTGCAGAAGATGCACGTGCCGACCGGACTGAGCGGCCTGGCCGGATGAGCGCGCCCACCGCCACGACCCGGCCGTCCGGCGGGACGGCTGCGAACGCGGAGGAGGCCGGCCGGCGGGTCGAGGAAATCATCGACCACCTGACCTCCGAGGACTCCGAGGCCGCCCGTGCGGCTGAGGAACTGGTGCGCGTGCTGATGGACTTCTACGGCACAGGCCTGGCCCGCATGGTCGCGCTCCTCGGCGCCCTCGAGGCCGAGGGCGACCCGTTCGCGGCCATGCTCGACGACGAACTGGTCACCAGCCTGCTGGTCCTGCACGACCTCCATCCCGAGGACACCGCCGCACGTATCGACCGGGCCCTGGCAAGCGTGCGTCGCCGCCACCCTGTCGAGCTGGTGAGCTTCGACGACGCCAGCGGCACGCTGCACCTGCGCTCCGCGGAGGGCTCGGGCTGCGGCTGTGCCAGTACCGCGGGGGAGGCCCGCCAGGCAGTGGAAGACGCCCTCGCCTGCTTCGCCCCCGAAGTGACGTCGGTCGACATCCAACAGGCGGCCTCCTCACAGGAACTCCCTCTGCTGCAGATCTCGCGGCCCCCGTCCCTTTCGAGCGACTCCGGCCCGACCTCGGCGAAGGCACCATGAGCACGCCACCGAAGCGGACTCGACGTTCGCCGGTACTGGGCTTGCGGCGGTTCGCGGCGCCGCGCGCGTCCCAGCCCGAGACGTGCGAACTGTGCGGGGCACCGATCGACGACAGCAACCACCGGCACATGGTCGACACCGAGAACCGCTCCCTCGCCTGCGCCTGCACGCCCTGCTCGATGCTCTTCGAGCAGCGGGGCGCGGGGCACGGGAGGTTCCGTACCGTCCCGGACCGCTATCTGGCCGACCCGGACCACCGACTCGACCCCGGTGTCTGGGAGCTCCTCCAGATCCCGGTCAGCGTCGCGTTCTTCTTCCGCAACGCCTCCCTGGACAGACTCGTCGCGCTCTACCCCAGCCCGGCCGGCGCCACCGAGAGCGAACTGGACCCGTCCACCTGGCAGACCGCGCTCGGGACCAGCCGTCTGGCCGAACTGCTCGAACCCGACGTGGAGGCTCTGCTCCTGCGCCGGGTCGAGGACCGTACCGAGTGCTATCTCGTGCCGGTGGACATCTGCTACGAACTCGTGGGCCGGATGCGCCTGTTGTGGCAGGGCTTCGACGGCGGGTCGGAGGCACGCGCCGATCTGACCGCGTTCTTCGAGCACGTCGCCCAGCGGGCCAGGACCCCGGAGGAGGCGCGCCGTCCGTGACGGAGTTCTCGTTCACCTGCGTCGGCGTGCGCGCCGACCAGTACGCCGCCGGCCCCACCCTCGTCTTCCGGCTGCGCATCGAAGCTTCCGAGCAGACGCGGGTGCACGCGCTCGCACTGCGTTGCCAGATGCGCATCGAACCGGCCAGACGCGGCTACGACGCCGACGAGGCCGAAGGGCTGAACGACCTGTTCGGCCGGCGGGCACGCTGGGGCAACACCCTCCAGCCGGTGCAGTTCGCGCAGGTCTCCCTCATGGTCCCCAGTTTCACCGGGCAGACGGAGGCCGACCTTGTGGTCCCCTGCACGTACGACATGGACGTCGCCTCCACCCGCTACTTCCACGCCTTGTCGAGCGGCGACGTGCCGCTCCTCCTGCTCTTCTCCGGCACCGCGTTCACCGGGGCCGGAGGGTTCCACGTCGAGCCCGTCCCCTGGGATCGCGAGGCCACGTGCCTCATGCCCGTCAAGGTGTGGCAGGAGATGATCGACCAGCACTTCCCTGGAACCGGGTGGCTACGGCTGCCCCGCGACATCATCGACGACCTGCTGGCGTTCCGCTCGCGGCGGGCACTGTCCTCCTGGGAGGCGACGATGCGCACTCTCCTTGAACTGCCTGCCGCGGACACACCGCCGCAGGCCACCGAGAGGACGGCGCCGTGACGACAGCCGTGTTCAGCCCGGAGACGGAGTCCCGGTTCGCCGCCGCCCGAGCGGTGGCCGACGCCGTCCTGTTCGAGGGCTACGTGCTCTATCCGTATCGGGCGTCGGCGGCCAAGAACAAGTTGCGCTGGCAGTTCGGAGTGCTGGTCCCGCCCGCCTGGGGCGCCGACTGCGACGAGCACGACTTCCAGCACACCGAGTGTCTGATGGAGCCCAAGAAGGGCGCCACGCTGTCCGTCGAGGTGCGCTTTCTGCATCCACAGCGCCGCACGGTGCAAAAGGCCCGCCAGGACGGCTCGTTCGAGACCGTGAGCGAACTGTCGCTCCCGGACCGTGTCCTGGTCCCCTGGGACGAGGGCGCAGAGGAACGCGTCGAAGTGACCGCCTCCGTGGCCGAGCTCACCGGGGACGGAATCGCCTTCCCCTTCACCCGCCCCGCCCGCGAGGAGACCGAGCTGGTCCACGACGCGGAGGGACAGGTGGTGGGACGGCTGGTCCGCCGGTGTGAGGAGGCCAGCGGCGTCGTACGTCTCTCAGCACGCGAGATCGAAGGCCCCTACCAGGTCTTCCGGCTGACCGCCGTGGTGGAGAACACCAGCACCTGGACCCCGGATGACGCAGGATCCGACCGGGACGCCGCGTTGCCGCACGCGCTCGTCGCCGCACACCTGCTGCTGTGTCTCAGCGAGGGCTCGTTCCTCTCCATGACCGACCCGCCGGAGTGGGCCAAAGGCGCTGCGGCCTCGTGCCGCAACCTGCACACGTGGCCCGTGCTCGCCGGCGAGCCGGGCCGTATGGACCTGATGCTGTCCTCGCCGATCATCCTCGAGGACCATCCGGCCATCTCCCCCGAAAGTCCCGGCGCGCTGTACGACTCCACCGAGATCGACGAGATCCTGGCCCTGCGCACCGCGGCGCTCACCGATCAGGAAAAACGCGAGGCCCGCGGAACGGACGCGAAGGCCGCCGCCGTGATCGACCTGGCCGACACCATGCCCCCCGAGGTGCTGGAGCGCCTGCACGGCGCGGTGCGAGCCCTTCGGGAAGTGACCGACCCCGCCCCGGCCACGCCCTTCGAAGCGGACCTTCCCATCGAACCGGGTGAACAGCGGGTCATCATGCCCGAGACCCCCTGGTGGGATCCGGAGAGTGATGCGGGCCTGGACCCGGGCCGCGACGAGATCGTGGTCGACGGCCGGTCCGTGAGCGCCGGTAGCCGCGTGCTGCTGCGCCCGGGACTGCGTCGCACCGACGCCCAGGATCTCTTCCTGCACGGACGCAGCGCGCTCGTCGAGGCCGTGCTCCACGACGTCGACGGGGGCGTGCATCTGGCGGTGACCGTTGAAGGTGACCCCGGCGCCGACATCCGACGGGAGCAGGGCCGGTTCCTCTACTTCCAGCCCGACGAGATCGCACCACTGGAGGACGAGTGACGGGGCACGACGACAGGACGCTCGCTCGAACGCTCGTCGCCGGCGTGGGAAACATCTTCCTCGGCGACGACGGATTCGGCGTCGACACGGTGCGCGAACTCGCCACACACCAGCTGCCCGAACACGTCGAGGCCGTGGACTTCGGAGTACGGGGCGTGCATCTCGCGTACCAACTGCTCGACGGATACGACACGTTGGTCCTCGTCGACGCCACCGCCCGCGGCGGTGATCCTGGAACGCTGTACGTCATCGAAGTGGACTCACCCGGTGACGTCGCGCCTCAAGGGGCCGTGCTCGACGGCCATCACATGTCCCCGGACGCGGTCCTGGCTCTGCTGGAGACGCTCTGCTCCGGAACCGGCGGGACACCTCCACGGCGCACCGTGGTGGTGGGATGCGAGCCCGCTTCCGTCGAGGAGGGCATCGGCCTCAGCAGGCCGGTGGCCGCCGCGGTTCCGGAAGCGGTACGTCTGATTCGGGGGATCGTGCGGGAGGGCGAGGCGCCCGTGGCCGGGAGTGCCGCCCATCAGGCTGGAACGTGAGGAGAGACCCATGAGGAAGTGCGTCATCGGTGCGGCCATCGCCGTCGCGGCAGTTGCCGCGCTGGCACGGCAGTTCGTGCCCGACTTCCAGCGCTATCTACGCATGAGGCGCATGTAAGGAGCCCGCTGCACCGAACGGTGCACGTGGACACCGGAGTCGGCGAGCCCCACGGTCGCACGGCCATGGGCGTCCTGTAATGGAGCCGAGCGGCGGGCGCCTCATGATCGGCCCCTGCCGGGACGGAGACCGATGCACGAGATGTCCATCGCCATGGCTGTCGTCGGCCAGGTGCAGGAAGCGGCGGACCGGAACGGCGGGGTCACCGCGGTCACCTCGGTGCGACTGCAGGTGGGCGAGCTGGCCGGGGTGGTCCCTGACGCCTTGTCGTTCTGCTTCGAACTGGCCTGCGCCGACACCCTCCTCGAGGGGGCCGAGCTGGTCACCGTTCCCGTGCCCGGCCGAGCCCGTTGCTCACCCTGCGCCGACGAATGGGCCGTGGGCATGCCGCCGCAACTCTGCTGCCCGCGGTGCGGGGAGGCGACGCCCGAACTGCTCTCGGGCCGAGAACTGCAGATCGTCAGCGTGCGGTGGGAGGAAGAGCCGGCCCGCGACCGAACCCATGAACCGATCTCCGAGGAGCGTTGAGCCATGTGCCGAACCGTGGACCTGCACCAGGCGGTGCTCGCCAAGAACGACGCGACCGCGCACGCTCTGCGGGCCGAACTCGCGGGCCGCGGAACCACGATGGTCAATCTGCTGTCCAGCCCCGGAAGCGGGAAGACCGCTCTCCTGGAGAACGAACTCCTGCGTTCGCGTGAACGCGGATTGTCGGTGGCAGCGCTGACCGCCGACCTCGCCACGGAGAACGACGCCCGGCGCCTGGCCCGGTCAGGTGTGCCGGTCAAGCAGGTACTCACCGACGGGCTGTGTCACCTCGAAGCCTCGATGCTCGGGCGCCACCTGGAAGGCTGGCTGCCCGAGGACACCCGTCTGCTGTTCGTCGAGAACGTCGGAAACCTGGTCTGCCCGGCCACCTACGACCTCGGAGAGGACCTGCGAGTCGTCCTCGCCTCCGTCACCGAGGGCGAGGACAAGCCGCTGAAGTACCCCACGGCCTTCGGCCTCGCGAACCTCGTCGTGGTCACCAAGGCCGACATCGCCGACGCCGTCGAGTTCGACCAGGAGGCGTTCCGTGCGAACGTCGAGCAGGTCAATCCAGGTGTCGAGGTGGTACTTACCTCAGCCCGCCGGGGTACGGGCGTGGGCCTTCTGCTCGATCGTGCGCTGGCTGTCGCGAACGGCGGGACCGTCCACGTACCGGTCATGGCCGGGCAGCCGCACGAGCATCACCACCACGCGGACGACGTCGTCATGACGCGACCCCGCCCATGAACACGGTTCAGCCCGGCTCGGCCGTCGCCCCGGAGATCCAGCGCCGTCGGGTCACCGTACGAGGGGTCGTCCAAGGCGTCGGATTCCGCCCGTTCCTGTACACCCTGGCCACGTCGCTGGAGCTGGCAGGGCACGTGACGAACACCGAACACGGTGTCGTCGCCGAGGTCGAGGGAGCGCACTCGGCCGTGGCCTCCTTCTGCGACCGGATCGCTCAACAGGCGCCGCCACTGGCCCTGGTGGAGTCCGTGGAACACGAGCAGGTCCCGCCGGCCGGCGACAGCGGATTCTCCATCGTCGCCTCGCTGACGCAGGGTCCGTCACGCACATTGGTCTCCCCGGACACGGCCACCTGCGCCGCATGCCTCGCCGAAATGAACGACCCCGGGGATCGCCGGTACCGTCACCCGTTCATCACGTGCACGCACTGCGGGCCGCGCTTCACCATCGTCACCGGACTCCCTTACGACCGGGCACACACCACCATGGCCGGCTTCCCGATGTGCCCCGACTGCACACGCGAGTACACGGATCCCGGGGACCGCCGCTTCCACGCCCAACCCGTCGCCTGCCCTGCCTGTGGCCCGCGCCTGAGCCTGGTGTACGCCTCGCCCCGACCCGCTGCGGATGTCGACCCCGTCCACGAGGCGCGCGCGCTCCTGGGCGCCGGGGCCATCCTCGCCGTCAAGGGCATCGGCGGCTACCACCTCGCCTGTGACGCCGAGAACTCCCAGGCCGTGGCGGCACTTCGCAGCCGCAAGGGACGTGGCGACAAGCCGTTCGCGCTGATGGCGAAGAGCATCGCCGACATCGAGCACCTCGTGCACGTCAGTCCCGCCGAACGTGCTCTGCTCACCGGTGGCATCCGGCCCATCGTCCTTCTGCGGCGCCGAATTGATCCTTCGTCACAAGAGTGCCGAATCTCCGACGCGGTGGCACCGGGCAGTCCCGACCTGGGCGTCATGCTTCCGTACACCCCCGCGCACCACCTGCTCCTCGGCCTGCCAGGGGACCCGGACGGGCCGCGACTGCTCGTGATGACCAGCGGCAACATGGCCGGTGAGCCCATCGTCACCGGCGACGAGGAGGCACAGGAGAGGCTGTCGCACATCGCCGACGCCTGGCTCACCCACGACCGTCCCATCCACGTACCTTGCGACGACTCCGTGCTGCGGGTGTGTGACGGGGAGCAGATGACCGTACGCCGTGCCCGTGGCTATGCCCCGCTGCCGATCTCCCTGCCCGTGTCCGTCAGCCCTTCGCTCGCCGTAGGAGGAGACCTCAAGAACACGTTCTGCCTCGGCGACGGCAGGAGGGCCTGGCTGTCCGCGCACGTCGGGGACATGGACGACCTGCAGACCCAGCGAGCCTTCGGGCGCGCGGAACAGCAGCTGGAAACGATCACGGGTGTGAGGCCCGGACTGCTGGCGGCCGACCGGCACCCCGGCTACCGATCCGGTCAGTGGGCCGAACGCCACGCGAACTCCCGTCGGGTCGTGCGCGTGCAGCACCACCACGCTCATGTCGCCGCGGTCATGGCCGAGCACGGCCTCGACGGCAGCCGCCCTGTGATCGGCATCGCGTTCGACGGCACGGGATACGGCGACGACGGGGCGGTGTGGGGCGGCGAGATCCTCCTCGCGGACTACGACGGGTACCGGCGGCTCGGGCATCTGGCGTACGTGCCGCTGCCCGGCGGCGACGCTTCCGTGCACCGCCCCTACCGGATGGCGCTCTCGCACCTGCGCGAGGCGGGCATCGCCTGGACCGACGACCTGCCGAGCGTGACCGCGTGCCCGTCCGACGAACGGCGCGTACTGGCAAGGCAGTTGGAGCGCGGCCTCAACTGTGTGCCGACGTCGAGCATGGGCCGGCTCTTCGACGCGGTCTCCTCACTGGCAGGCGTGTGCCACCTGGCCGGATACGAGGCACAGGCCGCCGTCGAACTGGAGGCGGCCGCGCTGAAGGGGGTCGTCGCAGGGGTCGTCGTCGGCTATCGGTTCTCGCTGAGTTCCGACACCTCGGAGCCGATGACGGCCGACCCTGGACCGGTCGTGAGGGCCGTGGTCGACGACGTTCGCGCGGGCACGGCGCCGGAGGACATCGCTGCCCGCTTCCACACCGCAGTCGCAGACCTTGTGCGGCGGATCTGTGCCGTGGCGCGCGACCGCCATGGAACGGACACCGTCGTCCTGAGCGGCGGTGTGTTCGCCAACGTCCTGCTGTCCTCGGGTTGCGCAGGCGGGCTGAGGGAGGACGGATTCACGGTGCTGCGGGCCGGAGAGGTCCCGCCGAACGACGGAGGGCTGTCGCTGGGCCAGTTGGTGATCGCGGGGCGTGCGACCGCCTGATGACACGTAGTCGGCAAGACGAATGGACCACCACAGTAAGGAGAGGCCCCATGTGCCTGGCGGTACCCGGGAGAGTGACGGAAATCGAGGATCGCGACGGCACCCGCATGGCCACTGTCGACTTCGGCGGGGTGGTCAAGGAGGTGTGCCTGGAGTACCTGCCGGACCTTCAGGTGGGTGAATACGCCATCGTCCACGTGGGGTTCGCCCTGCAGAGACTGGACGAGGAATCGGCCAAGCAGACGCTGGAGCTCTTCGCGAATCTCGGCATGCTCCAGGAGGAGTTCGGCGACCCGTGGGAGCTTGCGGCCGAGGCGGGCGAACCCCGGTGGGCCGACAGCGAGGACGTTCCGCAGGAGGCGCAGCAGTGAAGTACCTCGACGAGTTCCAGGATCCGGACCTGGCGCGGCGCCTGCTCGACGACATCCATTCCGTGGTGACCAGGCCGTGGGCCCTCATGGAGGTCTGCGGCGGGCAGACGCACACCATCATCCGGCACGGGATCGACCAACTCCTGCCCGATCAGGTGGAGTTGATCCACGGGCCCGGGTGTCCCGTGTGCGTCACCCCCCTGGAGGTCATCGACAAGGCCCTGGAGATCGCCTCCCGGCCGGGAGTGATCTTCTGCTCCTTCGGCGACATGCTCCGCGTGCCCGGCACCGGCCGTGACCTCTTCCAGGTGCGCAGCGAGGGCGGCGACGTCCGAGTGGTGTACTCGCCGCTGGACGCCCTGCGCATCGCCCAGCAGAACCCCGACCGCGAAGTGGTGTTCTTCGGCATCGGCTTCGAAACGACCGCGCCTCCCAACGCCATGACGGTCCATCAGGCACGCAAGCTGGGCATCAAGAACTTCAGTCTCCTGGTGTCCCACGTGCGCGTCCCGCCCGCCATCGAGGCGATCATGCAGTCCCCGAACTGCCGGGTCCAGGGATTCCTCGCCGCCGGACACGTCTGCAGCGTGATGGGCGTCGGCGAGTATCCCGAGCTCGCGGAGCGCTACAAGGTCCCGATCGTCGTCACCGGCTTCGAACCGCTGGACATTCTGGAAGGCGTGCGCCGGACCGTGCTGCAACTGGAGCGGGGCGAGCACACCGTGGACAACGCCTATCCGCGCGCGGTCCGGCCCGAGGGGAACCCCGCGGCCCAGGCCATGCTGGCCGATGTCTTCGAGGGCACCGACCGGGCCTGGCGCGGTATCGGAGTCATCCCGGACAGCGGCTGGCGGCTGTCCTCCCGCTATCGGGAGTACGACGCCGAGCACCGCTTCTCGGTGGGCGACATCGACACCCGTGAGCCCGCGGAGTGCCGCAGCGGCGAGGTTCTGCAGGGGCTGCTGAAGCCGAACGAGTGTCCTGCCTTCGGGACCACGTGCACGCCGCGCAACCCACTCGGAGCCACGATGGTCTCGAGCGAGGGCGCGTGTGCCGCCTACTACCTGTACCGACGCCTCGACATCACCACCGCGCCGCTGGAGGCGAGTCCCGTTGCCTGAGACCACCGAACTGACAGCCCCAGACCTGACCGCATGGACCTGCCCCGCCCCGCTGCGCGACCACCCCAGGGTCGTGATGGGACACGGCGGGGGCGGGGCCCTGTCGGCCGAACTGGTGCAGCACATCTTCGCGCCCGCCTTCGGCGGCGCGACGCTGTCGCAACTCGGCGACTCCG
Source organism: Streptomyces sp. NPDC090032 (assembly GCF_044748025.1). Classification (NCBI taxonomy): domain Bacteria; kingdom Bacillati; phylum Actinomycetota; class Actinomycetes; order Kitasatosporales; family Streptomycetaceae; genus Streptomyces; species Streptomyces sp. NPDC090032. The sequence goes on from NZ_JBIVFF010000015.1 coordinate 185,672, forward strand.
CGGCCGTCTCCCTCGGCGGTGTCCGGCTGGCGTTCTCCACCGATTCCTACGTGGTGAGGCCCCTGTTCTTCCCGGGCGGCGGCATCGGCGACCTCGCGGTCAACGGCACGGTCAACGACCTCGCGATGAGCGGCGCGCGGGCCGCCTACCTGTCCTGCGGCTTCATCCTGGAAGAGGGCGTCGAGATGTCCGTCGTCGCCCGGGTCGCCGAGACACTCGGCGTGGCCGCGCGAAGCGCCGGGGTCGAGGTGGTGACCGGTGACACGAAGGTCGTCGAAAGCGGTCACGGAGACGGAGTGTTCATCAATACGGCCGGGATCGGTCTCATCCCGGACGGTGTGGACCTGCGCCCCCAGCGAGTCGTCCCCGGCGACGTCGTCATCGTCAGCGGTGACATCGGCGTTCATGGAGTGGCGATCATGAGTGTGCGTGAGGGCCTGGAATTCGGTGTGGAGATCGAGAGCGACACCGCGGCTCTGGGTGGCCTGGTGGAAGCCATGCTCGCGGTGACGCGGGACATCCACGTGCTGCGCGATCCCACCCGGGGCGGTCTGGCCGCCTCGCTCAACGAGATCGCGGCCGCCTCCCGCGCCGGTGTCGTCATCAAGGAAGGTGACGTCCCTGTCCCGCCGGCCGTGGCCAACGCATGCGCCATCCTCGGCCTCGACCCTCTTTACGTCGCCAACGAGGGCAAACTCGTGGCGTTCGTTCCGCGCGAGCACGCGGACGCGGTTCTCGACGCGATGCGGGCACACCCCCTCGGGGTGAACGCGAGAGTCATCGGTGAGGCCGTCGCCGAGCATCCGGGCATGGTGGTCGCCCGCACTGGCCTGGGCGGCACACGCGTGGTCGACCTCCCCATCGGTGAGCAACTCCCGCGGATCTGCTGACGGTCGGATCGGTCCGGACGCGGAGCGCGATGAACCACACAGACGGCGGCGATGCCCAGCATGAGCACCGCCGCCGCCTCATCCAACGGTCTGGGCCGTGTGTTCCCACGCACCGGGATTCTGGTTCCCATGAACCGGGACGTACCGCTGGGCGACGTGGCCGACCGCAGACGGCCCATCGTGGCTCAACTGCTGCTCCTGGTAGTGGCGTTGGCTATGGCGGCCGCCGCGCCGTCATCGACCCGGCCTCGGAGCGTGGCTAGCATCACGAGCATGCCATCCGACATGGATCCGTCGATCAAGAATCCGCTGGAGCAGTTGACGATCGACCAGCTGCGGGCCCGGACCAGCATGAAGTGGACGACCTTCCCGGCTGACGTCCTGCCGCTGTGGGTGGCCGAGATGGACGTGCCCCTCGCCGAGCCGGTCGCGGCCAGGGTGCACGAGGCCATCGCCGCCGGGGACACCGGCTACCCCAGCGGCCGGGCCTACGCCCGCGCCCTTCAGGTATTCGCCGCCGACCGCTGGGGCTGGCGCGAATTCGAGGCTGAGCAGACCGCGATCGTCCCCGACGTGATGATGGGCATTGTCGAGGCGCTGCGGCTGATCACGACTCCGGGTGATGCCGTGGTGGTGTGCCCGCCCGTCTACCCGCCGTTCTACGCCTTCGTCACGCACGCCGACAGGAAGGTGATCGAAGCACCGCTCGGACCCGACGGCCGACTCGACATGGAAACGCTCAGGGCAGCGTTCGCCTCGGCCGAGCACGTCTCGGCACGGACCGTCCTGCTGCTGGCCAATCCCCACAACCCCACGGGAACGGTGCACACAAGAGCCGAACTTGTGTCGGTTGCCGCTCTGGCCAGGTCCTTCGGAGTGCGAGTCGTCTCGGACGAGATCCACGCACCCGTGGTCCTGTCCGGAGCGGAGTTCGTCCCCTACCTGACCATCCCCGGAGCCGAGGACGCGTTCGCCCTGCACTCCGCGTCGAAGGCATGGAATCTCGCCGGTCTGAAGGCGGCGCTGTTGGTGGCCGGACCGAACGCCGTCGACGATCTGCACCGGCTTCCGGAGGAGGTCAGCCACGGACCCAGCCACGTCGGCGTCCTCGCCCACACTGCCGCCTTCGAGGAGGGACGGCCCTGGCTGGACGCGCTGCTGCGCGGTCTCGACACGAACAGGGCGCTCCTCGCCGATCGCGTGGCCGAGCGTCTTCCCGGGCTCGCCCTGATGTGGCCGGAGGCGACGTACCTCGCCTGGCTCGACTGCCGCTCCCTCGGTCTTCATACGACGTCGGCGACCGCTGCCGCTACCGCTCCCGTGGTCAGTGACATCGCCGGCCCCGCTCAGCTGTTCCTCGACCAGGCGCGGGTCGCGTTGAGCTCTGGGCACGCGTTCGGCAGCGGGGGCGCCGGATTCGTGCGGATCAACTACGCCACCTCATCGACGATCCTTCGCGAGGCGGTGGACCGGATGGCCGCGGCGGTGTCCGGCCTCGAAGCCGCCTGACAAGTGGAGACACACGCGAGGGGATGGCGGCCGGCCACGGCGCCGGCCGGAAGACCGTACTGACCGTCAGAGACGGCGCACCGTGGCGCGTGCCCCTCCGTCGAACTCTCGCCCGGCTCGCTTCCGTCGCCGGATCGCTGAGTCAGGTGTGACCCTTGGCCTTGCCCCGGCACGGGTCGCGCCAAGTGCCGCGGGAGCATCCGAGCGATGCGTCAGCGATCTGGTCGGGCGTTGAGCCGGGCGGCCTGGCGCGTCAAGTGGTCGCGCTCGGCGAGGTTGGTTGCCTTTTGGGCCGCCTCGGCGTACAGCCGTGCCGCCGTCGCCAGGTCGCCGTCGCGCTCGTGGAGGTACGCCGCGACCGCGGTGTGGCGGGGCAAAGACTCGTCCAGCGCCGCGAGCGCCGCCAGGCCGGCGCGCGGTCCGTCGGCCTCGCCGACGGCAACCGCGCGGTTGAGCCGGACGACCGGGCTGTCGGTCAGGCGCGCGAGCTCGTCGTACCACTCGACGATCTGCACCCAGTCGGTCTCCTCGGCGGCCGGCGCGTCGGCGTGGAGTGCCGCGATGGCGGCCTGGGCCTGGAACTCGCCGAGCCGGTCGCGGGCAAGGGCCGCCTGGAGGATCACTACGCCCTCGGCGATCAACTCGGTGTCCCACCGGCCGCGGTCCTGCTCGGCGAGCGGCACCAGGCTGCCGTCGGGTGCGGTCCGGGCGGCTCGCCGGGCGTGGTGGAGCAGCATGAGGGCGAGGAGCCCCGCCACCTCGGGGTGGTCGATCGCGGCTGCGAGCTGCCGGGTGAGGCGGATGGCCTCGGCGGCGAGGTCGACGTCACCGGAGTAGCCCTCGTTGAAGACCAGGTAGAGGACGCGCAACACGGTGGCCACGTCGCCGGGCTGATCGAATCGCACGTCGGAGACGGTGCGCTTGGCCCGGCTGATGCGCTGCGCCATGGTCGCCTCGGGTACGAGGTAGGCCTGGGCGATCTGGCGTGTGGTCAGCCCGCCGACGGCGCGCAGCGTGAGCGCGACCGCGGACGACGGCGTCAGCGACGGGTGGGCGCACAGGAAGTAGAGCTGGAGCGTGTCGTCCATCGCGGACGCGGGCCCGGGCACCGGCTCCTCGTCGACGCGATCCTCACGCCGGCGGCGGGCGGTGTCCGCCCGCATCGCGTCGAGGAACTTGCGCCAGGCCACGGTGACCAGCCAGCCCTTCGCGTCCCGCGGAGGGTCGGCCGGCCAGACGCGGAGCGCTTCGACGAGCGCGTCCTGCACGGCGTCCTCGGCCGCCGCGAAGTCAGCTCCGCGGCGGACGAGGACGGCGAGGACGCTCGGCGTGAGGCTCCTCAGCAGGGCCTCGTCCATCCGAGTCACCTGAGAGGTCACTCCGTGATGGTGGGCTGCACGCCGTAGAACGGGCGCAGCTCCAGCCACTCGTGGATCGGCTTGCCGCCCGCACCGGGAGCGGCCGAAAGCTCCCCGGCCAGCTCGACGGCGCGCTCATAGCTGTCGACGTCGACCACCATCCAGCCGGCGATGACGTCCTTGGTCTCGGCGAACGGCCCGTCGGTGACCGGCGGGCGCCCCTCACCGTCGTAGCGGACCCACGCCCCCTCGGGGGCGAGCGCCTGGCTGTCCACGAACTCGCCCGTCTTCTCCAGCCGGGCCGCGAAGTCGTTCATGTACTGGAGGTGGGCCGAGATCTCCTCCGGTGTCCACTGGTCCATGGGCACGTCGTTGACCGCCGCCGGGGCGCCCCGGTAGTGCTTGAGCAGCAGGTACTTGGCCATCGTGTTTCTCCTCGTCACTGGTGCGACCCATTCTGGCCGCGTTCACTAAGGGAACGGAGCCGGCCACGGGTTCTCGACATCGCAGCCGGATCTTTTTTGGGCTTTCGTGGATGAGTCTCGAAACGTGCGCTGCTGGCCGTCCGCGCGGCCCCGATGGTCCTCGCGCCCGGCGACCCGGAAGCGGTCAGGGATGCGGCACCGTCCGGCCGGTGGGGTCTGGGTCGTACTGGACGACGACGCCGGGGCTGAGGTTCGCGTCGCCGTGTGTGTCCACCTTCGCGGAAGGGCGCGCCGCGGGCACGCGGCCCTGAGTTCGGGTCCGGCGCGCGAGGCTGGCAGGCTGTCGTACGCGCAGCAACCGCGACACCGTGCGCCAAGATCGGAGCGAATGATGAAGGCAGTCCGTTTCAGCCGGTTCGGGGGCCCGGAAGTCCTCGAGATCGTGGATCTGCCCGATCCGCATCCGGGTCCCGGCCAGGTCAGGATTGCGGTGCGCGCGGCCGGCATCAACGCGAGCGACTGGAAGAAGCGCCGGGGTCTGATGGACGAGGAGCTTCCGCAGACCCTGGGCTACGAGGCTGCGGGCGTCGTCGACGAGCTCGGCGAAGGCGCCCAGGACGTGGCCGTCGGTGATCTCGTGTTCGGATTCTCCGCCGAGGGCGCGGCCCAGGCCGAGCTGACGGTGTTGTCCCACTACGCGCCGATCCCTCCCTTGCTCGACTTCTCAGCGGCTGCCGCGCTGCCCGCCGCGATCGAGACGGCGATGCGCGCGATCGACCAGCTCGGTGTCGCGAAAGGCAGCACGCTGCTCATCAACGGCGCCTCAGGAAGCGTCGGCAGCGCGGCGGTTCAGCTCGCAGTGGCGCGCGGCGCACGCGTGATCGGCACCGCCGGTCCGGCAAACCACGACTACCTTCGATCGCTGGGGGCGGAGCCCGTCGCCTACGGCGAGGGCCTCGTCGACCGGGTTCGCGCACTCGCGCCCGACGGTGTCGACCTCGCGCTCGACGTCGCCGGGAGCGGCGCCTTGCCCGAGCTCATCGAGCTGGCCGGAGGCCCGGAGCACGTCGTGACGATCGCCGACTTCGCCGGCGCGCAGGAGCACGGGGTGAGGTTCAGCCGGGGGGACTCCGGCCGTGCTCTCCATGTGCTCGGCGAGATCGGCGAGTTGATCGAATCCGGGCGCTACTCGCTTCCGGCCGTACAGACCTTCCCGCTCGCCGAGATCGCTGAGGCGCACCGGGTCGGTGAGGATGGCCACGTGCGGGGGAAGCTCGTGCTGGTGGTCGGCCCTCCGCATACAGATGCGGTCGATGCATGAGGACGGGGCGGGGGCGGTTTCGGCACTGACCAGTCTGTTGGCCCCGGGCGACAGCCTCCGCCGGAATTCGGCCGGGGAAGCGGCTCCTGGGTGCGAGACCGGTGTCGGACAGATTGCGGCCGGTCGGCATCAGACGCCGCGAGGTGACAGGTGACCGTGCCTGACGCCTTGTCATAGGCCGTATCCGTACGCGTTCTTCGGCGCGGTGGTCAGGCGAGGACACGTCCCGGTGGTTTCTGTCTCGTCCGTTGCAACGGCGGCCCTGGCTTGCGCCTTCGGGCCGCGGGTGAGGACGTGCACGAACAGCGCGCCCATCACGGCGACGCCTGCCCACACGGACTGCTGCCAGCTGTCGATGAAGGACTGCTGCGCGGCGTGGACCACTTGCCGTGCGTGCGAGCCGGCGTTTCCCGCTGCTTCGACGGCGTTGGCCAGGCCTTCCCGTGCGGTGGCCGCGGTGTTGTGGGGGATGCCGTCCAGCTCGTCGTCGATGGAGCGTCGGTATCCGGCGGACAGGAGCGCGCCGAGCATGGCGACGCCCAGTGCGGTGCCCAGTTCGCGGGTGACGTCGTTGAGGGCGGAGGCCACGCCCTGCTTCTCGGACGGCAGGAGCTGATGATGGCTTCGGTGGAGGGCGTCATGGCCAGGCCCACGCCGGTGCCCATGGCGAGCATGCCGGGCAGGATGGACAGGTAGCCGCCGTCGATGGAGACGAAGACGGCCATGAGGACCAGGCCTGTGCCGGCCGGCGCGATTCCCACGGCCATGGTCGAGCGGACCCGGTGCGCACGGCCAGTTTGGGTGCCAGACCGGACGTCGCCGTCATCATCACGGCCATGGGCATCAGCACCGGCGTGGTCAGCAGTCCCGACCAGCCGAGAACGGCCTGGAAGAACGGGTAGAGGACCAGAGCGATACCCGCCTGCACACCGAAGGCCACCAGCAGTGTGACCGCGCCGCCGACCAGGACGCGCTCGTGGAACAGGCGCACGTCCAGCAGCGCGGCGTCCCGTCGGCGCAGTTCCCAGGCCACGAACCCGGTCGATGCGAGGAGCCCGGTGGCGAGGCTGATCAGTGTCACAGGCGCGGTCCAGCCGCGCTCCGGCCCCTCCTGCAGGACGAGGATGAGCCCGACCACAGCGACGGCGGACCAGTGCGCCGACGCGTATCAGGCGGTGATCGTGGTGTCGCCCTGTGCTGCGGCGAGGGCCGCGTCGGTATCGGCGGTGGCCAGGTGGGCGTTGATGTGGGCGCCGGACAGGGCACCTGCCGCGGCGGAGGCGCCCACCTGGGCGGTCAGGTCCGTGGCGTTGCCGGCCACCCACACGCCCGGCACCTCCGTGGCGCCGGCCGTGCCGGAGGCGAAGCGGCGGCCCATGTTGTCGGGCAGGTCCTCCATCGGCAGCTTCAGGCCGTCGAGACCCTCGGCGCGGGCCTGCATCCGGGTGGCGACCGCGAGAAAGCGGCGGGCCGTGAACGTGCCGTCGGCCAGACACACCCCGGCGATGCCGCCGCCCTCGCTCTTCATGACGTCCAGCACCGGGGTGTCGACGACGCGGATGTTGCGGGCTGCGAAGCGCGCGCGGGTGTCCTCGCCCAGCTCCGTGCCGCGGGTGAAATAGACCAGATCCTCGGTCAGTTGGCGGAACAGCAGCGCGTGGTGGACGGAGGCGGGGCCGGTGGCGAGCACGCCGATGGGCTCGTCACGCACCTCCCAGCCGTGGCAGTACGGGCAGTGCACCACACCACGCCCCCAGTGCTCCGCGAGGCCGGGCACATCGGGCAGGACGTCCCGCAAACCGGTGGCCACCAGCACGCGGCGCGCCGTCAGGGTGCGGCCGTCGGCCAGAGTGACCGCGAAACGCAGGTCACCCTCGCGACCGGGGGCGGCAGGCTCGGCGGAGGCCACCTCGCCGAGGACAACCCGCCCGCCGTAGTGGCGCACCTGCTCGCGGCCCTGCGCGAGCAGCTCGGCGGGCGGCATGCCGTCCAGCACGATGAAGCCGTGCATCGCTTCGGCGGGCGCGTTGCGGGGCATGCCGCTGTCGATCACGACGACCGATCGTCGGGAACGGGCGAGCATGAGGGCTCCGTTCAGCCCCGCGGCACCGCCGCCGATCACCACGGCATCGACAGCAGTGTGGGGGAGTGTGTCGGTCGCGTACGCGGACGTCGTGTCGGTCATGTCCTCGCACCCTTTCGCTCGGGCGTGACCCCAGCTTTCTCCGGGGCTCTCGCAAGCGAACGTAGCCCCTACTTGCACGTGAGGCATACGATGTTGCCTATGACGCAAAATGATGGCGAGCTGGACAGCCTCGTACGCAAACGGATCCGCGCACTGCGCGTGGCACAGGGCTGGTCTCTCGAAGAGCTGGCCACCCGCGCCAAGGTCAGCCAGTCCACGCTCTCCCGCATCGAGAACGGCCAGCGCCGCCTCGCACTGGATCAGCTGGTCACCCTCGCCCGCGCCCTCGACACAACTCTGGATCAGCTGGTGGAGAGCGCCTCCGACGACGTCATCTCCAGCCCGACGATCGATGCGGCCCACGGCCTGATGCGCTGGCCCGTAAAAGGCGACCCGGGCATGAGCGTCGTGCGCCAGCGCATGACCGAACCTCCCCCGGACAATCCCGCACGCATGCGAGCCCACCCCGGCCGGGAATGGCTCGTCGTCCTGTCAGGTACCGCGGTCCTCATGCTGGGCCACCGCCGCTTCCGCGTCGAGACCAACCAGGCCGCGGAATTCCCGACCATGCTGCCGCACGCCATCGGCGCCGATGGCGGCCCCTGCGAGATCCTCGGCATCTTCGACCGTGACGCCCGCCGCGGCCACCAGCGGGACAGCGACACCGGCAGCGGCAGCCAGGGTGCCGGCGGCGACCGCGAACCAGGTGGCGGCTCCTGACCCTGACCTTCCGCCCCGGCAGGCGTTCTACGTGCGGAAGTTCTCGCCGAACACCTCGCCGCCATCGCGGGCCGGGCCGGAGGCGGCGTCGCGACGGCCGGCGACGAGGCATGAGACGAGGTCCGGTGACTGTGACTCACCGGCAGCGCGTGCACCTCTGGGCCATCGCTGTCGGCAGGGTTTGCGGGGGGAAGCGGTGCGGCGAGCCGGGTACCGCCGGAAGGGGATGGACGGCTCGGGGAGCTCATTCCTTGGACGTCGCCGCTGGCGTACGGCTGTGCGGCTCATGGCGGCCGGAACATCTGGTGGGTGTGCAGCTAGCTTTGTCACCAGCGGTTTTCCGGCCGTGAGGCGCAGGTCGAGCAGGTTCGCCCGAGTTCGACGCCGAGATGTTGTCCTCTCAAGATGACGTGCGGCGGATACGGAGTAGCGTTAGTCACTGAGAGCCGTTACCCGGGGAAGCGCCCACATAGGCGATGTTCTCGTGGCGGGCAGCGTGACTGCTGCTGCGGGGCTCGCGCGTGGAGCCGTACGCGGCCGAAACGGTCGGTGGATGGCCACGGCGTGTTTCTCATATTCAAAGCGGTGACAGATTGACTGCGCGCCCTGTCCAACTTGTGCGTGCGGCCATCCATCTCGCGTTCGGGTGCGCGAGAGACGATGGAAGGGAGAAAAATCTCATGCGAGCACTGCGCGTGAAGCGCCTCTTCGCGGTGACTGCCACTGGACTTCTGATGGCCGGTGGCGCTGCGATCGGCACAGCGGGGACGGCCTCGGCCAACTCCGGTCACCACGACTCCGGCTACAGCGATTGCTACAACAATCGCGGCTGGTGGAGCAACAACGACTGCGGCTACCGCGGTCACCACAACTACCGGCACGGTGACTACAACCGCGGCGACTACGGTCGCGGCGACTACGGCGGCCGCGGCTACGGCGGCTACGGCGGCTACGGCGGCTACGGCGGCCACGGCGGCGGCTACGGCGGCGGCTACGGCGGCCACGGCGGCGGCTATGGCGGCGGCGGCTACGGCGGCGGCGGCTACGGCGGTGGCGGTGGCGGCTACGGCGGCGGCGGCGGTGGCGGCGGTCACGGCGGTGGCGGCGGGGGACGTTGACGCTCCGAGTGGTTGAGAGCACGGTGTGCGGGCCCGGTCGTAGCCGGGGCCGCACACCGTGCTTCTCGCACGACAACAGTCCCGACCAGATGTGCGCGCCGAGACGTCATGTGCCACACCAGGCCGACGGTCGCCGACTCGCCCGGCTTTGAGTCGGGCACTTGGTGAAGCATCGTTGTACGACGTCGGGGCGGCGGTGCCATCAGCCGGCCCGAGGTAACGGGAATACCGCTGGTCAGCGAGTATGCCCGGTTCGTCGACAGGCTCCCGTGCGGGGGCAACGGCACCTCGGACTGCTCCTTTGAGCCGAGCGGCGACGTCGAAGGCGTCGCCGCTGACGACGTTCGCGTCCGGCCCGCCACACCGGCGTGCAGGTGGCCTCGGCTCGTCTTGTAGGGCCGCAACAAGCCGGCGCGTGGCCACCTCTTCGCCGAGCTGCAGCGGGCTGTCGACGAGGAGAACTGGGAGTGGGCCGAAGCCTGTTACACCCAGATCCGCAGTCCGCACACGCTGACGTTTCCCGACGGCAGCCCGGTCGCCGAGTTCTAGGTGCAGCCGCATCGTTTGTGGGTGTAGAGAGCACGGTTCGCCCGTCCGGCCAGGGCTGGTTCCTCGTTCGGGCCTGTCCGGGCCATGGCCGCGGGGCGGGCTTGACTTCGAGCGCACTCGAATTCGTACCGTGCGGGCATGAGCGACAGCAGCACACCGCAGCACAAGATCGGTTCGGGTTTCGGTGCCCGGAGCACCACCGATGATGTTCTCGCCGGCATCGACCTCACCGGCCGGCTGGCCCTCGTGACGGGCGGTTACTCGGGTATCGGCCTCGAGACCACACGCGCATTGACGAAGGCCGGCGCCCGGGTTGTGGTCCCGGCCCGCCGGGTCGGCGCGGCACAGGAGAACCTGGCCGGGATCGACGGTGTCGAGGTGGATGAACTGGACCTCGGTGACCTGGACAGCGTTCGGGACTTCGCCGCGCGATTTCTCGCCTCGGGGCGGCCTCTGGACATCGTCATCGACAGCGCGGGGATCATGGCCTGTCCCGAGACCCGGGTCGGGCCGGGCTGGGAGGCCCAGTTCGCCACCAACCACCTCGGCCACTTCGCCCTTGTCAACCGCCTGTGGCCGGCGATCGAGCCGGGCGGTGCCCGCGTCGTATCGGTCTCCTCCACCGGCCACCATGCCTCCCCCGTCCACTGGGACGACGTCCACTGGCGCCACGGCTACGACAAGTGGGAGGCGTACGGCCAGGCCAAGACGGCGAACGCGTTGTTCGCCCTGCAACTCGACCGCCTCGGCCGGGACCGGGGCGTGCGGGCCTTCTCGCTGCACCCCGGTGGCATCCTCACTCCTCTTCAGCGGCATCTGCCGAAGCAGGAGATGGTCGAGCGCGGCTGGATCGACGCGGACGGCAAACTGCTCCACCCGGAGGCGTTCAAGACACCACAGCAGGGAGCGGCCACCCAGGTGTGGGCGGCGACCTCCCCCCAGCTGAACGGCATGGGCGGCGTCTACCTGGAAGACTGCGACATCGCGGAGCCCGCTCCGGCTGACGGCTCCCGGGTCGGCGTGAAGGAGTGGGCCACGGACCCGGAGCAGGCGGCCCGCCTGTGGGCACTGTCCGCCGAACTGACCGGCGTGGACGCGTTCGCAGCCTGAGACAGGTGCTCGCGGACAGCTCAGGGCTCAGCAGGGCGGCGAGATCACCAGGACGAGCAACCTGGACCAACCGCCTTGCTGCGCCCGTTGCACCATCGTCACCGACCGGGGCTCAAAGGCCCTTTCGCATGAGAACGCACATCGTTTCGTGGCGATGGATCGACCCGTCCGGCCCTTCCTCGTCCCAGGCGTCCGGTGTGCTGCCGCAGGCGACATATCCCAGGCGCTCGTACAGGGCTCGCGCCCGGGGGTTGCTCTCCTCCACAGAGAGCTCGGCCCTGTACAACCCGCGGTCCCGGATCCGCTGCTCGGCAGTGCGGACGAGCAGCGTTCCCAGGCCGCGGGACTGCAACGCCGGGAACACGGCGAGTTGCCACAGGGTTCCGGCTCCCTCGGAGATCTGGAAGTCGATGCCGCCGATCGCCACCGGCAGATCCATGGGTGTGCATACGGCCAGGTAGTCCACCTCGCCCACGGCGGCGCGCGCCAGCTCTCTCTCGACGCTGCGCAAGTGGGTGCTCGAGCCGGACCAGGTGCACGTCGGCAGATCCCGAGGGAGCAGATCGCGGACGCTGACAGGCAAGATGACGGTGGCGTCTGTGAAGTCGTCTTCGATGGTCACACCTTGGAGCATGCCGACTGCCGCGACGGCACGACAAGGCATTTCTCCCTCCTGGACCGGCCGTCGGCCGACGCCTCACAACCAACGGGAACGGCACCGGAGTTGGTGCCTGAGCCGTCCGATGGGCGACGGGGTTCCGTACACCGTTGACCGAGGTCTTGCCCGTTGGCCTGCGGCGGCTTCGCGTCGGCGGAATTCGGCTGGGGTCTTGCGGTAGGGCACTCAAAGAGTGAACCATCGTTCAGAGGTTCCCGCCATGGCCGGTCGTCGCCGGCACGGCTCGTCAGGAGAACGTGATGCACCTCAGTGCCCTGTTGGACAACGCTGTTCGCTCGGCCGGAACGAAGGAAGCCGTCGTCTACCGCGAGCGGCGATGGACCTACGGCGAGTTCGCGGACGCGGCCCGCCGCGCCGCGACAGTGCTGCGGGAGGCCGGACTGCGACCCGGCGACCGTCTGGCGGTCATGACGTACAACACCCCCGCCTTCCTGTTCGCCGCGTTCGGTGCCTGGTACACGGGTGCCGTACTGGTGCCGGTCAACCACAAACTGCAGACGGCCGAGGTGGAGCGCCAGCTGCGGCACTGCGGTGCTCGGCTGGCGGTCGTCGACGCGGGGATCGGCGAGCGCGCGACCGCCGCGGACGCAGATGTGCGCTGGCTGACCAGCCATCCCGACACGGCCGCGGACGCGCTGCCGGCCGACTCGTTCGAGGCGCTGACGGCGCGCGCCGAGCCCTGGACGGGTGAGGCGGGCCCGGACAGCGACATCGCGCAGATCCTGTACACATCGGGGACGTCGGGGAGCCCGAAGGGTTGCGTGCACACCCATCGGGGTGTCGCGCTGGCCGCCACGTACACGGCGGTCACGATTCCCCTTCACCGCGACGAGCGCTTCCTCATCTGCATGCCGATCTGGCACGCCTCCCCGCTCAACAACTGGGCCATGAGCACCCTCCTGATGGGCGCCACGATCGTGCTCCAGCGCGAGTACGAGCCCCGCGAAATGCTGGAGACCGTCCAACGGGAGCGCGTGACCGCCCTGTTCGCGGCGCCGATCGCGCTCATCGCCCCGGTGCAGGCCGTCGAGGACTTCACCGCGTTCGACCTGACGTCCGTACGCGCCTGGATCTACGGTGCCGGACCCCTGGACGCCGAGACCGCCCGCCGTTTGATGAAGGCGTACGGCTCGGAGGCCTTCCACCAGGTGTACGGGATGAGCGAGACCGGCCCCGTGGGAGCGTCGCTCTCCCCGGCCGAGCAGGTCGAGAAGGCCGGGTCCATCGGGCGCGGTGGCATGCCCGGCGTGGACCTGAGGGTCGTACGGGCGGACGGCGCCGACGCCGAGGCCGGACAGACCGGCGAGATCTGGCTGCGCTCGGACACCCGCATGGTCGGCTACCTCGACGACGAGGCCGCCACCGCCGAGGTGTTCGCGGGGGAGTGGTACCGCAGCGGCGACCTCGGGCGCGTCGACGAGGACGGCTTCGTCACCATCGTGGACCGGATGAAGGACGTGATCGTCACCGGCGGCGAGAACGTCGCCTCGCAGGAGGTCGAAGGGGCGCTGCGCGGCCACTCGGATGTGCTCGATGTCGCCGTCGTCGGCCGCCCGCACCCGCAGTGGGGCGAGACCGTGGTGGCCGTGGTGGTGCCGCGGGAGGGCGCGGAGCTGGACCTGGCCGGGATGCGGGAGTGGCTGGGGACCCGGATGGCCCGGTACAAGATTCCCCGCGAACTCGTCCTGCGCCCGGAGCTGCCGCGTACCCCGTCAGGGAAGATCACCAAGCATGTGCTGCGGACCGAACTCTCCGGGCCGGACGGGGTGGTGGCCGGCTGACTCGGGGAGCGCTCCACCCTGCAGGCGAGGCCGGCCGAGGCCGACGTACGCTCTGTGCATGGCCGATGCACAGGTGCAGCATGAGCGGAGGGGCCCGGGGCGGCCGCGCGAGGAGCGAGTCACCCGGGCCGTGCTTGACGCCGTCGTCGACCTGGTGGTGGAGCGCGGAATGGGCGCGCTGACCATGGATGCTGTCGCGGCCCGTGCCGGGGTGAGCAAGCCGGCCATGTACCGGCGCTGGTCCACCAAGCAGGACCTGGTCATCGCCGCCGCCGAGTCGCGGATCGGGCCACTGACCGTGCCGGACCTGGGCGACTTCCGGGCCGAGCTGCGTGCGGTCCTCGTGGCGCGAATGGAGGCGTACCGGCAGCCCGGCGTCGACCGGCTGCTGGCCGGGGTGATCGGCGCGACGGCGGAGGAGGGCGCGGTGCGCGAGGCGTTTCGCGCGTACTCGGCGCGAGTGATGAGCGAGACGCGGCACGTGCTGGAACGCGGGGTCGCACGCGGCGACGTACGGCCGGACGCGGATCTGTCCGCCGCCGCCACGCTCGTGGCGTCGTCGCTGGTCTTCCGGCTGGTCGCCGAGCAGCTGATGCCGGACGAACACCTCGTCGAGTCCGTGGCCGACCTGATCGGCCGGGCGGTCGCCGCGCGGCCGTGAAGCACGGCTGATCCAGCGCCACATTCCCCGCGCGTCAGGTGAATCAGGGTCCTGACGTGCCCTTCGGTATGCCCTCAGCCCGTGTCGGGGCTCCGTGCGCCACCGTGAAAACAATCTGCTCAGACCTCTTGCACCGTCGCATCTGAATATCGATACTCGCGGTTACGTAATCAGTGACCCTTGGGAGGACACCCATGCAGGACGTCGCGACGACCCCCGTCGAGAACCCCAAGCCGGTACTGGACAAGCCCCTCATGCACTACGGGCGCCGCACGCTGGACCGGCTCGCGCCGGGTGCCGAACAGTCCACGTACAAGCTGCTCGACATCGAGCCGCTCACCCCGCATCTCGGCGCCGTACTCGGCGGGGTCGACCTGACCCGGCCGTTGAGCGAAGAACTCGCCGAGGAGCTGCGGCAGGCGCTGCTCGAATGGAAGGTGATCTTCTTCCGCGGGCAGACCGGCTTCACCGCGGAGCACCAGCTCGCGCTGTCCGGCATCTGGGGACCGCCGGAGCCCAACCCGTTCTTCGCCAGGACCGACACCGTCGGCATCTCGCGGCTCGCCAAGGACGCCAAGGCCGCCGGCAACAAGAACATCTGGCACAGCGACCACTCGTTCATGGCCAACCCGTCGCTCGGCGCGGTGCTGCGCGCCGTCGAGGTGCCCGCCTCGGGCGGCGACACCATGTGGGCCGACATGGCCGCCGCGTACGACAACCTGCCCGACGACCTCAAAGAGCGCATCGAGAACCTCACCGCGGTCCACGACTGGGAGGCCAGCTGGGGTGCGCTGATGAACGACGAGCAGAAGGCCGCCTTCCGCAAGAGCTGGCCGCAGGTCGAGCACCCGGTCGTCGTCCGCCACCCCCGCAGCGGCCGCAAGACCCTCTACGTCAACGAGCCCTTCACCCGCTCCATCAAGGCCCTGTCCGACGCGGAGAGCCGCGAGCTGCTCGACATCCTCGTACTGCAGGCGCGCATCCCCGAGTTCCAGATCCGCTTCCGCTGGGAGCCCGACTCGATCGCCGTCTGGGACAACATCGCCGTCCAGCACTACGCCGTCAACGACTACTTCCCGCAGCGCCGCGTCATGGAGCGCATCGCCATCACCGGGACCCCGCTGTCCTGACCCGCGGCCGGCCCGGTCCGCACCGTCCGTTGCCCACGGTGCGGGCCGCGCCTTCCGAGCTCTCCTCCGACCCTCCCGAGCCACCCACCACCTACGGAGCACCCATGACCGCGGCACCGACCGTGCCTCAGCATCCCGCTGGGTCCACCGTGGCCACCGGCAGCAGCAGTGTCCGCGCCTGGACTGTGACCGCGCTGCTCGTGGTCTTCATGATGGTCAACTTCGCGGACAAGTCCGTCCTGGGCCTTGCCGCCGACGAGATCCGTGCCGATCTGCACCTGAGCGCCACCCGGTTCGGGCTCGCCAACAGCGCGTTCTTCCTGCTCTTCTCGGTGGCCGCCGTCGTCGTCGGTCTCGCCGCCGACCGGATGTCGCCGAAGGCGCTGCTGCTGATGATGGCCGTCCTGTGGTCCGTGGCGCAGGTGCCCGCGGCGATCGGCGGCGGACTCGCCGTGCTGGTCGTCTCGCGGGTCTTCCTCGGGGCGGCGGAAGGCCCGGCGTTCCCCGTCGCCCAGCAGGCCGCGCTGGCCTGGTTCCCCAACCAACGGCGCAACCTGCCCGGCGCCCTGATCACGCTCGGAGTCACGCTGGGAGTGATCGTGTCCGCGCCCGGACTGTCGTGGGTGGTCCAGCACCATGGCTGGCGGGCCGCGCTGTGGGTGCTCGCGGCAACGGGGCTGGTGTGGGCCGCGGCCTGGGGCGTTTTCGGCGCCGACGGCCGGCACCGCACCGCCGCACCCGAAGGCGCCGCCACCGCGTCGGTGGAGGCGCGGAGTGTCCCCTCGTACCGAAGGATCTTTGCCAGCCGCACCTGGATCGGCGCCACCCTCGCCTACTTCACCAGCTACTGGTCCGTGGCGCTGATGCTGGTGTGGCTGCCGTCGTACCTGCGCAACGGTCTCGGATACTCGGCCGACCAGGCCGGCACCGTCGTCGTCGCTCCCTGGACGATCGGGGCCGTCGTGCTGCTGGCCCAGGCCGGGATCACCGGCCGCCTGATGCGACGCGGCGTCAGCAGCCGACGCGCCCGCGGCTGGGTGGGCGGCTGGCTGCTCGCGGCCGGTGCCGCCTGCTGTCTGACCCTGCCGCTCGTCGACGGCTCGACGGCCAAGACCGTCCTCATCGCTCTCGGCTTCGGCCTCGGCGGCTCGTACGCCACGATCGCCGCCACCACCATTGCCGAGGTCGCCCCGCCGGCCAGGAGCGGAGGCGCGCTCGGCACGATGAACGCGGTGGTGACAGCGGCCGGTCTCGCCGCCCCCGCCGTCGTCGGCGCCATGGTCGACGCCCAGGGCAACAGCGGCTACCAGAACGCAGTCCTGCTCTCCGGCGCCCTCCTGGCCGTTGGCGCCGCCGCGTCCTTCCTGCTCATCGACCCTGCCCGGGACATCGCCCGGCTGAGCCGCTGACCGATTCGTCTCTTCCCGATTTGTCTTACGCCTACTGGAGTTGAACCATGAGTGTTGCCCCCGCGCTCGACACAGCCCCCCTCGACAGCGCCGTCGGCGACCTGCGCGACAACGCAGCCTCCTGGTCCGCGACACCCTTGGCGGAACGCGTCGCACTGCTGGAACGGATGCTCCCGCGCATCGCCGACGCCGCGTCCGCCATGGTGGCCGACGCCGCCGCTGCCAAGGGCTATGCCGCCACGTCGGCCTGGGCCGCCGAGGACTGGGCCAGCGCGCCCTGGGCCCTGGCCCAGACCGTGAGCGCGTACCTGCATGTGCTGCGGCGGATGGCCGCCGGACGCGATCCGCTCGACGCCAAGGCCGTCCGTCACCGCGACGGCCGCACCGTCGTGGACGTCTTCCCCGCCACCGCGACCGACCGCCTGCTGCTCAACGGATTCACGGCACAGGTGTGGACACGGCCTGGTACGACCCGTGAGCAGGTCCTGAAGCGGGCGGCCGGGGAGTACCGGGGCCGGCCGGGTGACCCGGCCGTCGCGCTCGTGCTCGGCGCCGGGAACGTCCCGGCCATCACACCGCTCGACGTCCTGCACAAGCTGTACGCGGAGGGCCAGGTCGTCATAGCCAAGATGAACCCGGTCAACGCCTACCTCCGGCCGCACTTCGAGGAGGTGTTCACCGAGTTCGTCGACCGAGGCTGGGTCCGCTTCGTCGACGGCGGCAACGTGGAGGGCGCGTATCTCACCACGCACGAAGGCGTCGACAGCATCCACGTCACGGGCAGTGACCGCACCCATGACGCCATCGTGTGGGGCACGGGCGAGAAGGCCGAGGAGCGCCGCCGCGCGGACACACCGGTCAACGACAAGCCGTTCACCAGCGAGTTGGGCGGGGTCAGCCCCTGCATCGTGACGCCGGGGCCCTGGAGTGCGGCGGACTTCCGCTTCCAGGCCGAGCACATCGTCACCAGCAAGATGAACAACTCCGGCCACAACTGCGTCGCCAGCCAGATCCTGCTCGTGCCCCGCCACTGGGACGGCACCGAAGTCCTGCTCGCCGAGATCCGCCACGTACTGCGCGCATTGCCGCCGCGCACCGACTACTACCCCGGCGCGGGCGAACGCCTCGACGCCGTCACACAGCACCACCCCGCCGTCGAGATCCACGGCGACGACGCGTGCCGTCTCCTCGTGCCGGACATCACCGACGCCGACGACCCGATGCTCACCGTAGAGGTCTTCGCCAGCGCCCTGGGCGTGGTGCGCCTTCCGGGCGACGACGCGCCCCAATTCCTGCGCGCCGCAACCGAGTTCGCCAACGACAAGCTGCCCGGCACGCTCGGCGCCACGCTCCTCGTCCACCCCAGGACCGAACGATCCCACCGCCAGGCCGTCGGCGACGCCGTCGCCGCCCTGCGCTACGGCACGCTCGGCGTGAACTGCTGGTCGGCCTTCGGGTTCCTCCTGGGATACACGCCCTGGGGCGCGTTCCCCGGTCACACCCGCCAGGACATCGGCAGCGGCATCGGCTTCGTGCACAACGCGTTCATGCTGGAGGACGTCGAGAAGACCGTCCTGCGGGCACCGTTCGCACCCTCGCCGCGCGGCCTGTTCACCGGTTCACCTTCCCTGTCGCCCAGGCCGCCGTACTACGTCACCAACCGCACCGGCAACATGACGATGGAGCGCCTCACGGAGTACACGACGGATCCGAAGCTGCGCCGGCTGCCCGGCATCTTCGTCTCGGCACTGCGGGGCTGATCCGCGAACCGGGCCGGGTTCCTCAGGAGCTGAGGATCCGTGCCGGCGTGATCATGCCGCCCGCGATGGCGGCGGGAGTCGCCTGCGCGGTGGAGGCGTCGAAACTCAATCCGGCCTCGGGAAGGTGCCGCTCCCACCGGGGGACCACTCACCCCAGCAAGGCACCGAGGAGCACCAGGAGAACTGCGGCGGCACGGCTTCAGGTGCTCCGGGCGCGGCAGGACCCTCTGTTGCGCCTCGGCGTCCGGGCGCGAGAGGTGGACGTCGTCACGGCCGGCGAGATCGCCGCGAGGCTTGTCCGTGGCGCCGGGGACTGGGGCGCGGGACGTTCATCGGTCTCCGTCTCGGCGGCTCGTCATACCCGGGAAAGGCATCCATCGTGCAACCGATTCCCGGGCCCGGCGAGCTGTGCGGTTCGCCGAGCACCGGCAGACCGGATGCCGACCGTCTCAGGACATGGGGTGGCCTGGTTCCCGCAGGCCGGCGAGGTGCCCGGTCGGGCCTCTCACAAGCGACCGGACGGTACCGGTTCCGCGTCGGGTGACTCGGCGGTCAGTTCGCCCGTGGCGACGCGGCTGTTGCGGCGCCCCCACAGCGCGTAGATCACCAGACCGACCGCCATCCACACGAGGAAGCGGACCCAGGTGATCAGCGGCAGGCTGCCGACCAGGAGCAGGCACAGGAGCAGTGCCACCACAGGCACGAACGGTACCCACGGTGTACGGAAGCCGCGGGGCAGGTCGGGGCGGGTGCGGCGCAGGTACATCACGCCGACGCAGACGACGACGAATGAGGTCAGCATGCCGATGTTGCCGAGTTCGGCGAGGTCCTGGATCGGCAGGACGGCCGTCATGAACGCCACCGCGAGGCCCAGTGTCCAGGTGATCCGACGAGGACTGCGCGTGACGGGGTGGACGTGGGAGAACCACTCGGGCAGCAGGCGGTCGCGGCTCATGGCGAGGAAGACGCGGCTCTGTCCGAGCAGCATGATCATGACGACGGTGGTGAGCCCGCAGATCGCGCCGAGGCCGACGATCCGTACGGCCCAGTCCGAGCCGACGGCGGCCAGCGCGCCGGTCACGGGCGCCGCGGTGTCCAGTTGTGTGTACGGACGCATTCCGGTGATGACGAGTGACACGCCGACGTAGAGAACGGCGCAGGCGACGACGGTCGCCATCAGGGCGATGGGGAGCGTGCGTTGGGGGCGCTTGGCCTCCTCGGCGTTGCTGGCCATGATGTCGAAGCCGGAGAACGCGCCGAAGACGATGGCGCCGCCCGTGAGGATGCCCGCGAGGCCGAAGGTGGCGTTGGTGCTGATGCCCGCCCAGCCCAGCAGCGGCTGCTGCCACACGTCGCCGTCGCCGCCCGGCGGACGAGAATCCGGGATGAACGGGGTCCAGTTGGCAGGGTCGATGTGGAAGACGCCGACGCACAGGAAGAGGACGATGGCCGCGAGTTTCACCAGCGTCATGACCGTGTTGATGCGTGCGGTCGTACGGACGCCCGCGGCCAGGACAGCCGTCAGCACGAGGATGACCAGCACGGCGGGCACATTCACCACGGCGTCCGGTCCCGCGATGGCGGAGGGCAGGTGCAGGCCGAACGTGGCGAGGAAGTCGACCACGTACTGCGACCAGCCGCTGGCCACGGCCCCCGCGCCCATCGTCATGTCGAGGATCAGGTCCCAGCCGATGAGCCACGCCGCCAGTTCGCCGAGCGAGACGTACGCGAAGGTGTACGCGCTGCCCGCGACCGGCACCGTCGACGCGAACTCCATGTAGCACAGGGCCACCAGGCCCGAGGCGAGCGCACCGAGCGCGAAAGAGATCGCGATGGCCGGGCCCGCGTAATTCGCCGCTGCCGTGCCGGTGAGGACGAAGATGCCGCCACCGATCGTGACGCCGATGCCCATCATCGTGAGCTGGAGCGGCCCGAGCGAGCGGGCGAGCCGGGTCGTGGGGCGTTCGGCGTCCCGCAGGGTCGCCTCGATGGATTTGGTGCGCACGCTTACTGCCCTTTCTGGGAGCGGTGGATGGCAGGCCGTCGAACCGTGCCCGCTACCCGGCCGCCTCGGCCAGGGCCGCGGGAAGGTGCTCGGCCAGGTGCGCGTAGTCGGCTCGGTCGTTGTAAAGGTGCGCGGACAGCCTCAGGTAGCCGCGCCCGTGCCAGGTGGTCACGGCCGTCTCGCAGCCGATCGCGACGGAGAGATGGTGTTGCAGGGCATGTGCGGCCGCCTGGTCGGTGGCCGTGCCGTCCGGCAGCGGTACCAGGCGCATCGCCGGGGCCTCGCTGCCGCCGACCGCGTCGGTGTCCGTGCCGAGTGCGTCGGCGAGCATCCGCTGTGCCTCGCCCGCCAGTTCGGTGATGCGACCCCGAGCGGCCTCCCAGCCGAACTGCTTCTCCACGAAGTCCAGGGAGCGCGGCGCCGCGAGCCACGGTGTGAGGTCCACCGTGCCCTGCTGGTCGAAACGGAGCGGGAACGGGTCGGGTGCGCCCCATGAGTCGGTCAGTGGGTACAGCTCCTGCGCCCGGTCTCCGCGTGCCACCAGGGCGGCCGTACCCCGCGGTGTGCAGGGCCACTTGTGCAGGTTGCCGACCCAGAAGTCGGCATCGCCGGCCTGTGCGAGAGGGTCGGCGAGCATGCCCGGCGCGTGGGCGCCGTCGACGAGGACGAGCGCGCCGGCCGCATGGGCGTGCCGGGTGATGTCGGCCACGGGGAAGAGGCGGGCCGTCGCCGAGGTGACCTGGTCGACGACGACGAGCGAGGTGGGGGCCCGCGGATCGGTGAGGGCCTCGGCGAATCGGGCGGTGACCTGCTCGGGCGTCGCGTCGAGCGGCACGTGGACCGTCCGTACGCGTGCCCCCGCACGTGCGGCGGCGCGGGCCACGCCCATGGCTACGGCACCGTAGGCGTGGTCGGTGATCACCACCTCGCTGCCGCGCGGGAGCGCGAGCGAGGCGAGGACAGTGCTGACCCCGGCGCTCGCGTTCGGTACGAGGGCGAGGGTCTGCGCGGAGGTGCGCAGGTAGCCGGCGATCTCGGTGCGGGCGTGCGTCACCCGCTCGGGGAGCCCGCGGAACCAGCGGTCCGGATTGGTCTCCATCTCGGCGCGCAGGGCGTGCAGCTCCTCGATGACAGTGCGCGGCACGGCACCGAACGAGCCGTGGTTGAGGTGGCGTACGTCCGGGTCGAGTGCCCAGTGGTCCAGGGGGTGCGAAGGCATATCAGCTCTCTGAGTCATCCGATGACTATCGCTCTCCCGGAGGACCGTAGGCGGTAACCTTCCCGATGAACAGGGGTGCGAAGAGAATCTTCACCTCCAGCCGCAAGCCCAGTCATTAGATGACTCGGGGGCGGCCGCGCCATGACATCGTTGCGGACACGTCGGCGGGGACGTCCCGCGGCAACCGGAGGGGGTACGAGGATGGCGGCCACCGAGACCGCGGCTGCGGGCCTGCGCGCAATGATCGCGAGCGGCGAGCTGGGGCCGGGCAGCAGGCTCCCGCCCGAACCCGACCTGTGCGCCCGCCTCGGCGTCTCCCGCGGTTCACTGCGCGAGGCGGTCCGGTCGCTCGCGGCCCTCGGCATGCTGGAGTCCCGGCACGGCGCGGGCACGTTCGTCTCCGCACTCAACCCGGCGCACATGCTGGCCGGTTTCAGTGCGACCGTCGACGTCCTCCCGCTGGACGGTCTCCTCGAACTCTTCGACGTGCGCCGCGCCATCGAGTCACACGCCGCCGCGCTCGCCGCGGCGCGCGCGGACGAGACGGTCGTGGCGCACCTGCGCGACCTGCAGGAGCGCCTGTCCCGCGAGCAGGACCAGGAGCAACTCCACTTGCTGGACCACGAGTTCCACGCCACGGTCTGCGCGGCCGCGGGCAACGAGACGCTCGCCGCGCTCGCCGGCCTGTTGCGTGCCCGCGGAGCCCACTACAGCGTCTACGGCACCAGGGAAGCGGCGACCGTGCGTCTGGCCAGCGACCTCGGCCACGAGGCGCTCATCACCGCCCTTGCGGCCGGCGACCCCACGGCCGCGGCGGCCGCGGCCTCCGCCCATCTCTCACAGACCGAGGCGTGGCTGCGACGCCTGAGACCGTCACCGGACCCGGGGTGACCCGTCGCGGGGTACCGAAACGTCGCTGCCGACCGGAGCCGTCACAGGCCCAGTGACTTCGACACGACGCTCTTCATGACGTCGCTGGTGCCGCCGAAGATGCGGGACACCCGTGCGTCGACGTAGAGGCGAGAGATGGCGTTCTCGCGCATGTAGCCGTATCCGCCGTGGAGTTGGAGGCACCGGTCGATCAGGCGGTTCTGCATCTCGGTGCAGAACAGCTTGGTCTCGGCCGCATCGGCGGCGGTGAGGGTGCCCTCGTCGAGGGCACCCAGGGCTCGGTCGACGAGGGCCTGCCCCGCTTCGATCTCGGTGGCGCACCCGGCCAGCACGAACTTCGTGTTCTGGAAGTCGGCGACGGGCGGCCGAACACCTTGCGCTCCTTGACGTAGTCGACGGCCGGCGACACCGCCGCGGTCTCTGTCGCCTGGGCGTTGACGGCGATGGTGAGGCGTTCCTGCGGAAGGTTCGCGGTGAGCATCGCGAAGGCGTCCCCCTCCGCGCCGAGCAGGTGGGCGGCGGGCACCTGCACATCGTCGAACATCAACTCCGCGGTGTCCTGCGCCTTGAGCCCCATCTTGTCGAGCTTGCGGCCACGGCTGAACCCGTACATGCCGGACTCCACGGCGAGCAGCGAGAGTCCGGACCGCCGGTTCCCGGGATCGGCCGCCGAGGTGCGGGCGACGACGATGACGAGGTCGGCATTGATGCCTCCGGTGATGAACGTCTTGGCGCCTGTGAGTACGCAGTGGTCGCCGACGCGTACGGCCTTGGTGGTGACGCCCGCGAGGTCGGACCCGGTGCCGGGTTCCGTCATGGCGATGCACTGTCCTGAGGTGGCGCGTCCGACCTCCGGGATCAGCCATGCGAGCCATGCGTGCTCGACGCGGGCGCCGGCGAGGCCGGCGTGTCGGCCGGACCTTGGCGTCGGCGGTACCGGTGCCGCCGACGCCAAGGTCCTCGCCGTCAGGCCCGCAGCCCCGGATGGACCCGGGGGCGGGCGGGCACCGTCTCGTCGTACGGCTCGGTGAAGAGCTCCGGGCGGTCCGCCTGGATGGTCCCGATGTCGTCGAAGACTCCCTGAAGGTGTCCGCGTAGCGCCGTCTCAGCGCTCGCGGCGTCGCGCCGCTCCAGCGCGTCGACCACCGCCGTGTGCTCCGCGATGAGGTCCTCGATGCGGTGGGGCAGTGGCAGGCTCAGTCTGCGGGCGCGGTCGAGGTGGGCCTTGGCAGTGGTGACCGTGCGCCACAGCGTGCGGTGGCCGCTGGACTCCATCAGGCGGCGGTGGAACGCCTCGTCCTGCTCGAAGAAGGAGTCCGCATCCGCCGCCGCCAGCGCCGAGCGCTGTGCGTCGAGAATCGCCCGCAGCGCCACGATGTCCTCGGCCCTCGCGTGCTCGACCGCCTTGCGCAGCGCGGCAAGTTCGAGGGCCTCGCGCATGAACTGGGCCTCAAGGACGGCGTCGACGCTGATCCGGGAGACGAACGTGCCGAGCTTGGGGAAGACGTCGACCAGGGCCTCCTCGCCGAGCAGGATCAGCGCCTCGCGCACCGGGGTGCGGCTGACGTCGAGCTCGGCGGCGAGCTCGTTCTCGGACAGCGGCGCTCCGGGCGGCAGCTCCAGGGACGTGATCCGGGACCGCAGCAGCGCGTGCACGCGGGTGCGGACCGACTCCTTGGGTGCGGGCGCCGCGGGGGCGTGCCGCGGGGTCGGTCTCGTGTGTCGTTGCGGGGCTGCCATGACGTCACCTTCTCACCTTCAGCTGCGGAGATTCTTACATACAAGGCTTGTATGTAAGCCGGTGAGAGGGTAGAAAATGTCGCGGGAAGCGAGCACCAACGCATCCCTCCGGTCTCGCGAGCCGCCATCCGCCCAGCCGCACCCCACGCATCCCGTCCCCGCACGAAGGAGCCGCCGTGCACGAAGTTCACGACGCCTCCGACCGGCCAAAGACGACCGGAGGACCCCGATGACGACGCACTCCGTCACCGAAACCGAGGCTGCGCAGGCCTCACCAGGCGCCGCTCACGCCCGCCCCCGTGGCCGGGGCAAGAACGTCCGATGGGGCATCGCCGTGCTCTGCTTCGGCGGCCTCGCAGTCAACTACCTGGACCGCTCCACACTCAGCGTGGCGCTGCCCACGATGTCGAAGGACCTGCACATAGGCCCCGAGACCCAGGGCTTCATCCTCAGCGCGTTCTTCATCACATACGCCCTGTGCCAACTGCCCGCCGGAGCGCTGCTCGACAAGTTCGGCGTCAAAAAGGTCTTCATGATCGGTGCCATCTGGTGGTCCCTCGCCACCGTCGGCATGGGCCTGGTGCGCGGCGTCGGCAGCCTCGTCGGAGCGCGCCTGGTCCTCGGCGCCGGCGAAGCCGCCGGCTATCCTGCACCCGCCAAAGCGGTCTCCCGCTGGTTCCCGCGCCACGAGCGGACCCTCGCCAACAGGGTCTGGGACAACGGCGCCCGCGTCGGCACCGCCATCGCGCTGCCGCTCGTCACGATGCTGGTCTCCGCCTTCCACTGGCGCGTCGCCTTCATCGCCTGCGGTCTGCTCGGCTTCCTGTGGATCATCGGCTGGTGGCGGCTGTACCACGAGCCCGCCGACCACCCGAAGCTGACCGCGCAGGAGCGCGCCTACATAGAGGCGGGCGGCGCACGTGTCGAAGAGACCCCCGCGCAGGGCGATGAAGGCCCCGAGGTGCGCTGGCGTGACCTGTTCCGGTACCGGACGGTCTGGGGCATGATGCTCGGCTTCTTCTGCCTCAACTACGTCGTCTACTTCTTCATCACCTGGTTCCCCAGCTACCTCGTGGACGAGCGCGGCTTCGACCTGCTCAAGCTCGGCTTCTTCGGTACGGTCCCGGGCCTGGTCGCCATCGTCGGATCGCTGCTCGGCGGCTTCACGGCCGACCGGCTCCTGCGCAAGGGCTGGTCCACCACCAAGGTCCGCAAGACCTGCCTGGTCTCCGGCACCCTGTGCTCGTCCGTCATCGCGCTCACGGTGGTCGTCCCGACCGCGTCGGGCGCCCTCGCGCTGCTCTCCCTCAGCTACGCGTCGCTGACCTTCTCCACCGCGTCCGTCGCCTCGCTGCCCGCCGACGTCGCGCCCACCGCCGGACACGTCGCCTCCCTCGCCGGCATTCAGAACTTCGCCTCGAACGTGGCTGGCGCCCTCGGCCCGATCGTCACAGGCTTCCTGCTCGCGTCGTTCGGCGGCTCGTACCTCGTGCCGCTGCTCGTCTCCGGCGCACTCTCCATCGTGGGCGCCCTGACCTACGCGTTCGTGATCAAGCGCGTCGAACCGTTGCCGGCCCGCTAGACCGGCCGCCCACCCCTCGTACGACAGAAAGGGCCGCCCCGTGGCCAAGATCACGCATCGCGCCGCCGTCCTGCACGGGCCCAAGGACCTGCGCATCGAAGACCGGCCGCTGCCCGAGCCTGTGGAGGGTGAGGTCCTCATCGCCGTGCGCGCCGTGGGACTGTGCGGTTCCGACCTGCACTACTACGCCCACGGTGAGAACGGCCCCAACGTACTTCGGCAGCCGACTGTGCTCGGCCACGAACCGGCGGGACTCGTCGTCGGCCACGGCGCCGACGACCTGCCGCACGGCACACCCGTCGCCATCGAGCCCGCCCACCCGTGCGGCCGTTGCACCCTGTGCCGCGCCGGGCGCTACAACCTCTGCCCCCAAGGCACCTGCTTCGGCTCCCCGCCCACCGACGGAGCGCTCACCGAGTACCTGTGCGTCCCGCGGGACTTCGTACACCCGCTACCCCAGACCATGGACGTACGGCTCGGCGCACTCGTCGAACCGCTCGCCGTGGCCGTGCACGCCGTGCGACGCAGCGGTCTCGAACCGGGCGCGCGGGTCCTCGTCACCGGGGCCGGCCCGATCGGCGTACTGGTCGCGCAGGTCGCGGCCGCCACCGGAGCCGGATCCGTGACCGTGTCCGATGTGGCCGCCGCCCGGCGGGAGATCGCCGCGCGGTACGGCGCCGCGACCGTGGATGCCGCCGACCTCACCCCCGACCCGGAACGGGCACACGCTCCCGCCGACCCGGACGGATACGACATCGTCCTGGACTGCTCCGGCGTCGGACCCGCCCTGGTGTCAGGCATCCGTGCCCTGCGCCCAGGCGGCACCGCCGTCGTCGTGGGCAACCCGAGCCGCCCGCTCACCGACCTTCCCCTGGCCTGGATGCAGCGCCAGGAGCTGTCCTTGGTCACCTCCTTCCGGTACGCCGCCGGGGACTTCCCGGCGGCGATCCGGCTCGCCGCGTCCGGCCGGATCCTGCTGGCCGAACTGGTCACCGCCGCCTTCCCGCTGGAGCGGGCCGCCGAAGCCCTCGACACCGCGCTCACCGACCGCACACAGCTGAAGGTCCTCATCGAGCCGGGCGGGGAGGCCTGACGATGAACACACACACCCTGCCCCGCCTCTCCCGGGCGATCCTCCCCGTCCCCGGTCTCCAACGTCCCCCCAGCACACCCGAACCCGGCATCGTCCACCTCGGCCTCGGCAACTTCCACCGCGCCCACCAGGCCGTCTACACCGCGAACGCGCTGCGCCGCACCGATGGACCCTGGGGCATCACCGGAGTGTCCACGAGCCCCGGCCGGGGACCCCGCCCGGTGCTCACCGGCATGGCGGAACAGGACTGCCTGTACACGGTGCTGACGTTGCACCGCGACCGCGCCGTCGCGGCCACCGTCCCCGGGGTGCACCATGCCCCACTCGCCGCCGACGGACAGGGCGCCGACGTCGTCGCCGCGATCGGCAGCGCCACGACCCGCATCGTCTCCCTCACCGTGACGGAGAAGGGCTACACCTTCGGCGCCGACGGACATCTCGACCTCGACGACCCGCTGGTCCGCGCCGACCTGAAAGGCGGCACACCCCGCACCGCCCTCGGCCTCACCGTGCGCGGACTGCAGCAGCGGCTGCGCACGGGCGCCGTCCCCGTCACCGTCCTGTGCTGCGACAACCTCATGGACAACGGGCGTCAACTGCGCCGACTGCTCGGCGAGTTCATCGCCGCGCTGCCCGCCGCCGAACGGGACGACCTCCAGACGTACCTCGACACAGCCGTGTCCACGCCGAGCACCATGGTCGACCGGATCGCACCCGCCACCACCGACGAACACCGCTCACTGGTCGCCCGTGCGTTCGGCGTCCGCGACGCCGTGCCCGTACCAGCCGAGCCGTACAAACTGTGGGTCCTTCAGGACGACTTCCGCGCCGGACGGCCCGCCTGGGAGGCCGCGGGAGCGGTGTTCACACGCGACGTCGCCCCGTACGAACTGATGAAACTGCGCCTGCTCAACGGCGCGCACTCACTCCTCGCCTACCTGGGCCTGCTGCGCGGTCACCGCTCCATCGACCAGGCCGTCACCGACGACCTGCTCGGCGCAGCCGTCGAGGCGGCCATGCGCGACGAGATCCTGCCGACCGTCACCGCACCGGACGCCATGCCGGGCAAGGCGTACATCGCCGAACTACTTGACCGCTTCGCCAACCCGGCGCTCGGCCACCGCACCGCCCAGGTCGCCTCCGACGGCTCCCTGAAGATCCCGGTCCGCTGGGCGGGCGTCATCGAGGAGTCCCTGGCCGCGGGGCGCGTACCGCGCCTGCTCGCCCTCGGGATCGCCGCTTACGTGCGCGTCGTCACCGGTGGAGCCGACGCCTACGACGAGCAGGCGCTCGGCATCGTCCACGACGCCGCACGTCCCCGCCTCACCGAACTGGCCCGGCGAACACGGGAACCCGGCGAGGCGGCCGGACTGATCCTCACCGAGAGCGGACTGCTGCCCCAACAAGCAGCGCAGCACGAGGCGTTCGCGAGCGCCGTCGCCGAGGCCGCGCGGACGCTTCACACCCACGGAGCAGAAGCCGCACTGCGCTGGGCTCGCACGTGAACCCGGCGCCTGCCGCCGATCCCGTGCGGCGGTAGACACCGTCCGCACTTCTGCCCCCGCACCTTCCGTCCTGCGCTTTGTGCCCGGCTGAATTCTGTCCCGCGAAGCGACCACTTTCCATCCCGTCCTACGAAGAGAACGGCACCCCATGGCCACGATCACCTCCGCCGAGGTCTTTGTCACCTGCCCCGGCCGCAACTACGTCACCCTGAAGATCACCACCTCCGACGGCGTAACCGGCATCGGCGACGCCACCCTCAACGGCCGTGAACTCTCCGTCGCCTCCTACCTGCGTGACCACGTCTGCCCGACCCTCGTCGGCAAGGACCCCGCGCGTATCGAGCACCTGTGGCAGTACCTGTACAAGGGCGCCTACTGGCGGCGCGGACCGGTCACCATGACCGCCATCGCCGCCGTCGACGTCGCCCTGTGGGACATCAAGGGCAAGGTCGCCGGCCTGCCCGTGTACCAGCTGCTCGGCGGTGCGGCTCGGGACGGCGTCACCGTCTACGGGCACGCGAGCGGCAACACGATCCCCGAACTCCTCAACGACGTACGGCGCTTCCTCGACAAGGGCTTCCGCGCGGTACGTGCGCAGGCGGCGGTGCCGGGCCTGGAGCGGGTCTACGGCATGCGCAAGGGTGACGGCGCGACGTACGAGCCGGCCGACGGCAATCTCCCCACCGAGGAGGTCTGGGACACCGGCGCCTACTTGGACTTCGTACCGACGTACATGGCCGCTGTCCGTGAGGAGTTCGGCTTCGGCTTCCAGCTCCTGCACGACGTGCACCACCGGCTCACCCCGATCGAGGCGGGCCGGCTCGGCAAGTCCCTGGAACCGTACCGACTGTTCTGGATCGAGGACCCGACCCCGGCCGAGGACCAGGAGGCGTTCCGCCTGATCCGCCAGCACACCACGACACCGCTCGCGGTCGGCGAGATCTTCAACTCCATCTGGGACTGCCAGTATCTGATCACCAACCGGCTGATCGACTACGTCCGCACCTCCGTCTCCCACGCGGGCGGCATCACCCACCTCCGCAAGATCTTCTCCCTCGCCGAGCTGTACGGGGTGCGCTCCGGCTCGCACGGCGCGGGCGACCTCTCCCCGGCCTCGCTCGCCGCCGCACTCCACGTCGACCTGTCCGTGCCGAACTTCGGGATGCAGGAGTACATGGCCCATCTGCCCGGCTACGAGGAGGTGTTCCACACGTCCTGGACGTTCGAGGACGGCCTCATGCACCCCGGCGACAAGCCCGGTATCGGCGTCGAGTTCGACGAACAGGCCGCCGCGAAGTTCCCGTACGAGCGCAAGTACCTGCCGGTCAACCGACTGCGGGACGGGGCTGTCCACGACTGGTGAGCAGCGGGTCATCCGGTCACCGACCTGAGCGTCACGTTCAGCTGAGGACGACCGGGGGAGTACCCGCCGGCGAGCGCCGGGATCTGCTGCCAGGTCTTGCCTTGGGCAGGCCCACACCGGGATGATCGTCGATCGCGCTCTCGATCAACTTGGGCCTTTTGAACGGCAGTTGTGGAACTCCTTCCCACAGGGCACCGCCGTCAATGTCCGCGACGGCATGCCATCCTCGGCTGTATGCGTGGTACGGGCGCAGGTCATCGAGGCGCTGTTGCTGGGCGCCGGCGCGGAGCCCGCCCCGAGGGCCGCCCGGCACTCCGCCTCACCGGCGCCCGCATCACCGGCAGCCTGGATCTGCCATTCGCCAAGATCGCGCCCAACTCTGCACAGCTGATGCTTCATGCGTGAAGGACGTGGGCCGCCGCGTCCCGGATGGCGTTGGCCAAGAGGTCAGGCGCGGTGAGGTGGGCGATGTGCCCCTGGCCGGGGAGGGTGACGATCCGTGCGTTCGGCAGCGTTGCACCCAGGTCAGCCAGGCGCTCGCGTAGGTGGGCGGGGCTGAGGTCTCCCTCGATGAGAGTGGTCGCCGTTTCGAGCTCGGCGAAGCGGTCAATGTCTGTGCCGAGTGCGTCGATCGCCTCGTTGTCCGCTGTCTGCGCCGTCGCGTAGGCGGCGAGCGCCGCTCGCACATGCTGGTCGGCGAACATCGCGTCGACCGTACTCGCGGGCATCCGGACGATGTCGCGCATATGGATCCGCATCGCCTCGACCGGGTCGCCCGTGTCGAGCGCGGCGCGGGCGCGAACGCCTGCTGCTCCGGCAACCAACTCCCTGGTGGGCATGGGAGGTTCGTACAGAATCAGTCCGGCGAACACCGAGGGTTCGAGCAGTGCGGCCTCCAGGGCGGCGACCGCGCCCGAGGAGTGCCCCACGAGTAGCACGGGGGAGTCGAGGAGCTCCGCGACGGCGACGATGTCGGCCGCTTCGACGGCCATCGAGTGGGGCAGTGCGATGTCTGCTCCGGGAGCGTAGATCCGTCGGTGCATCCTGACGACGCGAAAGTCGCCGGTGAGGCAGCGGGTGACGCTGTCCCACGCTGTAGCGTCTCCTCCGCCCGGGTGGGCTACCAGCAGGTTCGGCCCGGATCCGTCGTCGAGAGCGATGATGGGGTGGTCGTCACCAGATGATGCGAGCAGCTCGGTCATGCGCCCAAGTCTGTACCTGCCGGACGGCATCTCACCGACAGATCGACGACTACTGGTGCTGCTGACCTGGCAGATCCATTCAGATCCATTTCGATTGCACTGCGTTGCCCGACGCTGTAGTGGCGGCGTCCGGAGTTGTCGCGAGGCAGGCTTCGCGCTCGCCGGCCCAGGCGGTGCGGCTCTGGAGTGTTCCCGCTCGCGGGTCGCCTGGGCCGGCTCGTCCGGATCACTGAATCCTTGGTGTGTGTTCATAGGTTGGGCACCTTCGGCGGCTTCTGTGGCCTGGCCTGGATCGTGTGCCAGGGGGAGCTGAGCTGACCGTGGAGAACATCCTGTCCGTTGCCATGGGCGCCGGGATCGGCCTCATAGGGGTCGTGTTCGGCTCTTGGTTCGCTGCGCGCCGACAAGACCGTATGTGGCTTCGCGAGCAGAAACTCAAAGCTGGGGCAGGCTTCACCACTGCCGTGGTTCTGCTGATCGACTACCTCCGGGAAACACAACTGAGTGACGACGGTGCTGGGGGCAACGAGCTGGCGGACCGGGTGCAAGAAGCCCGGTCAGCCCTCTACCTGCTGTGTGCCGACGACACCGTCGAACTCGCCGACGCTCTTGCCCGTCGGGTCTGGAAGTCCCGACCCAGCGAGGGCAGGGATGACCGCAGGGCCGAACACCAGCAGACGGTGGACCTCCTTCGCCGTTTCACGCAATCAGCTCCGGCGAGAGATCGCCGCGACCTAGTCTCAGTCGGATCAGTGGTGGGCACAGAGGAAGATGCCTGCGATGTGGAGTCCGGCCGGGTAGATGGTCGCGGTCTTCGAGTGATCCAGACGAAACTGCCCAGGTGGCGTCCGCCGCGTCGGCTACGCGTTCCCTAGGGGATCCGCGACGACGTCTGCTTCCACGTGGGGCGTGATCGCCTCCCCCTCGATCACGATCACCGGTGTGCGTTCAGTAAAACGAACGCTGGGTTCACTAACTGCAATCGTTCGGTATAGTGAACGCATGGTTCAGTCGATCGAGGCCCTTCGAGTAGGCGCACAGAGCAGCGTCTACCTTGATGACACCTACCTGGAGCAGGTCGATACGCGGGTGATCGCGGTCGGCGAGAGGGACGGGACGCCATGGGCGGCCGTCGAGCACTGCCTGTTCCACCCGCAGGGCGGGGGCCAGCCCGCCGACCGTGCGTGGCTCGAGGGCACGGAGGTCATCCCGGTCCGGGACCGCGAGTCGGGACTGGTTGTGGCGACGGCGCCCGAGAGCGGCAGACTTCCGCCCCTTGTCGAGGGGCAGAAGGTGCGAGCCAGGATCGACCTTCAGACCCGGACGGCTCACGCCGCGTTGCATACGGCTGGACACCTTGTCGAAGCAGTCGGTCGCATGCAGGGGTGGGAGATGGCCGGCAGCAACCACTTCCCGGGTCAGGCACGCATCGAATTCCAGGCGCCCGGAACCGACGCGCGGCTGGCCGATCCGGAAGGCCGGGAGGAGGTGACTGACGTGCTGCGCTCCGCGGTGGCAGCCGCGGTCGCCGATGATCTCCCCGTCTCAGCACGGTTCCTCGCCGACGGGCGGCGCGTCGTGCACCTGGACGCGCTGCACGCTGCGCCGTGCGGGGGCACGCACGTGCGCAGCCTCGGTGACCTGGCCGAAGTGGTGCTGCCGACGTTGAGAGTCAAGAAGGGCCGCATCCGCGTGTCGTACACCGCAACGCATAGGAGTCGTTGATGACGCCCCCGCCGTCCGGTCGCCAGCCCGTGAGCAGTACCGCAGCGGCGGTCGGCGCGAAGATCCGCCTGCGCCGACAGCAGCGCGGCATGAGCGCCGCGGAGATGGCCCGGCGCGCCGGGCTGAGCAAGGCCACGCTTTCGCAACTGGAGGCGGGCAACGGCAATCCGACGATCGACACCCTGGATGCGATCGCGATCGCCCTGCGCATCCCGATCGCCGACCTGTTGGCGCGTGACGCCGACACCGGGCCGGTCTTCCGGCCAGGCACGGACATCGAGCCCGGCGAAGTCTCCCGGGAACTCCTACGCCGCATCAGCAGCGGCAACAGCCTGGAGATCTGGCGGCTGCGCATTCCGCCCGACACGGAGCTGCCCGGGGTCCCGCACGCCACCGGCACGATCGAGCACCTGCTCATCGCCACCGGTCACGTCACCGCCGGCCCCGTCGACGCCCCGCAGGACCTGGGCCCCGGCGACATGCTCGCCTTCGCCGGGGACGCCCCGCACTTCTACCGCACCGCCGCCGAGGAAGTGGACATCACCGTCGTCTTCGCCTCCCCTATCAGCACCTGAGACCTGAGCGCTCGGGAGCCTCGGCGCTTGGGACCGCCGTCCCACATGAGACCGCCGCACCCGTGACCTCAGCACGCGAGACCAAGGAAGAAGGAAGACAGATCCCCTCATGAGCACCACCATCTCCGCCATCGCCGCCACCCCCTCCAGCCGCGCCTTCATCAGCGACAACATGGCCGGAGCGTCACCACAGATAGCCCAGGCCGTCGCCGACGCGGCCACCGGGCAGGTCCTGCCGTACGGCAACGACCCCTTCAGCGACAGCGCTCGCCGCAGGCTCGGCGAGATCTTCGAGCGGGACGTCGATGTCTTCCCGGTCTCCACCGGGTCCGCCGCCAATGGCCTGAGCCTGGCCGCCCTCACCCCGCCGTGGGGCAGCGTGCTCTCTCACCCCGACAGCCACATCAACCACGACGAGTGCGGCGCTCCGGAGTTCTTCACGGGCGGCGCCAAGCTCGTCGGTGTCCCAGGTCCCGACAGCAAGATCGATCCCGAAGCACTACAGGCGGCGGTGCGGCGCAGGGCCGGTGACGTGCACAGCGTGCAGCCGTCCGTGGTGAGCATCAGCCAGGCCACCGAGAGCGGCAGCGTGTACACGCTGCGGGAGATCCGCCGCCTGTCCGCCATCGCCAAGGACGCAGGACTGCGCGTCCACATGGACGGCGCGCGCTTCGCCAACGCCCTGGATCATCTCGGTGCCACCCCGGCCGAGATGACCTGGAAGGCCGGCGTCGACGTCCTGTCCTTCGGCGCCACCAAGAACGGTGCGATGACCGCCGACGCCATCGTCTCCTTCGACCCCGCCCTGGCCACTGAGCTGGCCTTCCGCGCGAAGCGTGCCGGCCAGCTCGCCTCAAAGATGCGTTTCCACACGGCTCAGATCGACGCGTACCTCACTGACGGCCTGTGGCTGCACAACGCCCGCCACGCCAATGCGATGGCCACCCGGCTCGGCGACGGCCTCAAGGCCATCCCCGGCACTGGCCTGCTGGCCACGCCACAGGCCAACATCCTCTTCTGCCGCCTGCCTCAGCAGGTCACCGAAGGACTCCTCGCCGAGGGCTACGCCTTCTACCACGACCGCTGGGAACCGGGAATCGTCCGGTTCGTCACCGCCTTCTCCCACAGTGCCGAAGACATCGACCAGCTCCTCGACGCGGTCCGCCGCCACACCCCCTGACCGACGTCCGGGGGAAACACGGCGTGCGGGGGCTCGCGGGCCGGCACGTGCCGGCCCGCGGCAGGGTTGCTTGGGGCTGGTGAGCTCAGGCGAGACATGGCCGCAGCGCCTTCCAGAGTCTCCAGCCGCCAGGTGGCGCCCGGTTCGGCGTGCATGAGGGTCACGGCTGGGCGCAGCCGTTCGTCGGTCACTTCGTCGAGGAGGTGACCATGTCGTGGGCGCAGGGGGACGGTTGTGGTCGCAGCCCGGACATGCCCAACGGGCGGGAGCCCCATGCCGCCGGCGCCGAGCCGTCCCAGGACCTCGAACGGGCCGATCCGCCTCTGCAGGAGCAGGGCTTCGCCGATTGCATTG
This sequence comes from Streptomyces sp. NPDC090032, assembly GCF_044748025.1. Taxonomy (NCBI): domain Bacteria; kingdom Bacillati; phylum Actinomycetota; class Actinomycetes; order Kitasatosporales; family Streptomycetaceae; genus Streptomyces; species Streptomyces sp. NPDC090032. The sequence goes on from NZ_JBIVFF010000015.1 coordinate 220,711, forward strand.
AGGGTGGCGATGTGACCGCCAAGGAGCAGGTCGGCACCTTCGTCTTCATCAAGGGGACCGTGCGCTCGCCACGTCGATCTCGTACGGGACCTGATCCGCGGGGCCTCCCTGCACCTCCAGCCAGGCCTGGTTGTTCAGAATGCGACATCGCCCGCCTTGAGGGTGAGCGGCTGATCGATACGGCTGGACGCCAGACGAGCCTGGCCGCGAACGACCGCAAACTTCAGGTGACGGTGCATCAGTCCGCGGTCCGTTGCCGCTCCCGGCATGCTGGACCGGAACATTGCCGCGTGGTGGTCTCAGAGTGAGTGCGGCACCTCGCCCGGTGTCGGGACGCTCATCGCGGGGCTTCGGGTTTCCATCCCCAGGCGGTGAGCATGCCGGCTGACAGCGCGGCGCAGTCGTCGGAGCCCAGGTACCGGACCGCGTCATCGACAGCCGCGTCATCGACCAGACCGGTGGCCAGCATCGCGGTCCTGCTGCGTTCCCAAGTGTCCGCCCAGAAGCGGCTGATGGGGCTCCCCGGAAGCAGCGGCGGCACATGCACCTCGGCGCCGACGGGCACGAGCCCCGCCTCGTGCAGCAGCTGCGGGTACGACGGAACCCAGGAGACATCGGTGCCGATGGTGGCCCGCAGACCCTGCCACATGGCCCGCATCACCACGTCGTACGGGGTGGCGGGCGTCAGGTCGCTCGTCAGGTCGACCGCGTCGCTGAGCACCAACACCCCACCGGGCGCGACAAGTTCGGCCAAGGACGTGATCACGCGGTCGCGCTCCGGCAGGTGCATGAGAACGAAGCGCGCGTGGACGAGCCGGTACTGGCCTGGGGCGAAATCCGTTGCGGTGACGTCGGCTTCCAGCACGTCGAGCCCGGGCACATGCCGAGCGCTGAGGAAACGTACGTCACGGTCCACGGCAAGCACACTGGCCACCCCGGCCTCGTCCAGCAGCCGGCGGGACACCGTGCCCGTGCCGGCGCCCACGTCGAGGCAGCGCCACTCCGGGCCGGCCCCGAGTGCCCGCAGCCGCGTCATGGTGATGTCGTCGTAGGCGAGGGCGCCGAAGTCGATGCGCTCGCCCTCGCCCGCCTGCTCGGGACGGAAGACGGCCTCGCCGTACCGACCCCCGCCCGGCACGTCCCCGCGCGGAGCGGCGCTCACGTCGCGGCCGTGGGGGAGGCGCCGGGGGTCTCGTCCTCGATGAGTTCCGGTGCCCGGTCGGCGAAGGAGCGGAACAGCGGGTCGTCGAACGGTTTCATGGCCTGACCTCTTCGTCGGTGGGGCGGTGCCGGGCGCCCCGTCCCGGGGTCGCCGCCCCACGGATCCTCCACCGGCGGCCGCCCACGCGGCCGAGGCGCGCCGTGCCGCCTGAGCCAACCGGCCCAAGGGGCGCAGGAGGCGAAGAGGCTGAGAACGCAGGCCGGTCAGCCCTCCCGCACCCACGGCCGTAGCTTCTCCGGATTGCGGACCGCCCAGATCCGGGTGACGCGCCCGTCGGAGACGTCGAACGAGGCCACGGTCATGACGACGCCGCCACGCTGGGCCACCAGGCCAGGCGCACCGTTGACCGACCGTTCCAGGAGCTCGAGCCCCGGAGCCCTGTCGGCAATCGCGACCATGTACTGGGCGATGCGCGCGCCGCCCTCGAGCGGGCGCAGGACGGTGCCGACCATGCCGCCGCCGTCGGCGGTCATCACGGCGGCCGGGTTGAGGAGGCCGACGAGGGCCGCGATGTCCTTGGTCTCCCATGCCTCTTTGACGTGCCTCACCACGTCGGCCCGGCCGGCCGGCGTCACCGCAGGGCCCGCGACGCTCACCCGCCGCCGGGCGGACGCCGCCAGCTGCTTGCAGGCCGCAGGGGTCCGGCCGAGAACGTCGGCGATATCGGCGAACGGGTACCGGAAGACGTCGTGCAGGACGAACGCCACCCGCTCGGCGGGCGTCATCGACTCCAGGACGACGAGGAAGGCCATGGTCACCGACTCGTCCAGGACGATCTGGTCGGCGGGGTCTGCGGCGCCAGTTGGGTCGGCGCCGCCCGCGCGGTTCCATTCGGTGTGGTCGGGCAGCGGCTCGGGCAGCCACGCGCCGACATAGCGTTCACGTCGGGCCCGCGCCGATCCGAGCAGGTCCAGGCAGATGCGGCTGGTCACCGTCGTCAGCCAGGCGCCGGGGGACATGATCTCCTCCTGCCGGCTTCGAGTCAGCCCGTACCAGCGTGCGTAGGCATCCTGTACGGCGTCCTCGGCCTCGGTCACCGAACCGAGCAACCGGTAGGCGACATTGATCAGTTGGCGTCGCTCGCCGGCTATCTCATCTGTGCTGGTACCGACAGTCCCCATGCTTCCGGCCGCCCCCTCGCCTTACCTTTCGCAGGCCCGCGTCGTCGGGCTGGTGAGACCTTATCGATCTGCTGCCCGAGGGCGGAAAAGGGGACTGCGACATGGCTACTCAAGTGACGGCGACGGCGACAGCGGCGACGGCGAAAGCGGCGACGGCGAAAGCACGGCGCAGCTCCTCGTTCCTGAAGGGCGCGATCGCCTTGCAGACCCTGACGATCTTCCTTCAGGCGGTCTCCGCCGGACTGCTGCTGACCGCGTCCTACGGAGAGACACTGCACAGCGTCGGAGCCCGCGTGATGTACGGCGCGTCGATGCTGTACGTGCTTGCGGCGGTGCTGGCGTGGAAGCCGGGCGGCGGCTCGCTCCGGCCCGTCTGGCAAGCGTCGGGATTCCTCGTACTCGCCTCGGTCCAGGTCGTGCTCGGCATCGCGCACGTCCCGTCGGTCCATGTCCCCCTGGGTGTCTTGATGTTCGGTCTGAGTGTGCTGGCACTGGCCCGGCGCTGAGGCCTGTTGGCCACGTTCCGCAACTGGACTCGGACCCGCCGGGAGCCCAGGCAGGCCGCTACTCAACTATGGTTGCTCCGCATGACAGCCACCGAGACGGACATCACGGAGGACTTGATCCGGGGTCTGCTGCGCGAGCAGCACCCCGACTTGGCGGATCGCCCCGTGAAGCTCGCAGCGCTGGGCTGGGACAACCAAGTGTGGCGGCTCGGCGACGACCTCGCCGTCCGGTTGCCCTGGGCGACGCAGTCTGCGGACGCGCTGCTGCGCAAGGAACACACCTGGCTACCAGCCCTCGCCCCGCACCTTCCTCTGCAGATTCCCGTCCCCCAGCGCCTCGGTGAGCCCTCGGAGCGGTTTCCGCGGACCTGGCTCGTCACCACCTGGGTTCCGGGAGAGCCTGCCGACCTTGCCCCCGCGACGCGCGCGGCGGATGCGGCCGTCGCCCTGGCCGGCTTCCTGACGGCCCTTCACCGACCCGCCCCCGACGAGGCGCCCACAGGCCGAGACCGCGGTGGCCCGCTGGCCGACCGTGCCGAGTCCTTCGCTCACGGGCTCGCCTCGGCAGCCGAACGGGGGCTCATTCGCGACCCGGACGCCGTCCGTGCAGTCTGGGAAGACGCCGCCGCCGCGCCCGAGTGGGCAGGCCCGAGTCTCTGGCTCCACGGCGATCTGCATCCAGCCAACATCCTGACCACGAACGGAACTTTCTCCGGTGTGATCGACTTCGGCGACCTGTTCGCCGGCGACCCCGCCTGCGACCTGGCCGCCGCCTGGATCCTGCTGCCCGACGGCGCCGCCGACCTCTTCCACGAGACCTACCGGCCAAGCCCGGACGCCGCGACCCTGCGCCGCGCCCGCGGCTGGGCGGTGCTGCGCGCCCTCGGCGGGATCCACATCGGAGACGCCGGCGTCCACGGCCGCCCCGGAGGCAAGCCCACCTGGGGCCCACCCGCCCACGCCGCACTGCAACGCCTGACCGCATCGGTAGGCCGCTGAGCAAGCACCTCGCTGCCCGGCCGCCCGCCCCGCCTGGTGCGCTTTCCGGCTGAGGCGGTCAGGCCGCGCGGCAGAGTGCGCCCGCGCGGGCGGGGGTCGTGGTGCTGCGGGCCAGGGGCGGGTGTGCGGCGCGCGTGGTGGCTGCGACCGTCGAGCGGTTCCGTGCGAAGACGACGAGGCGCAGCATTGCGAACCGTGCGACGCCGGTGAGTGCGGAGGCGGACAGGTAGACGGCCTGTTCGAGTGCGGCACCGGGCTCCGCCACCAGTTGTTGCAGGACCAACATCGCCGCGCAGGTCACCGCGTACGCCGCTGCCGCCGATCCGGCCGACTGCGCATGCTGGCGCCGGGTCGCGCGCCGGCCCGCGCCGAAGGTGATGCGGGCGTGCAGCTCGGTGGCGAGGAGCGTGGACGCCACGGTGATCAGGGCGTTGGCCAGGCTCCAGGGAATCCAGGAGGCGAGGGCTGCCACGGCGAAGCTGGAGGCGAGTCCCACCCCGCCGCCGCAGAGCACGAAGCGGACGAAGGCGCTGAAGGCGCCGGATCCGGCCCGTTGCTCCCTCTGCGCTGTCTCCATGATCCGTCCCCCTTGGTCGCCCACTTCGCGAAGCGTGCGCCCTTCGGCCTGTGGGCCGGAGGGCGCACGACGCATTGCCCTTGGCGCCATAATGGCACACGCATGGCACCATGTGAAGTTCAATATGGCGCCGCCCGTGTTGCGAATGGCGTCATCGTGGCGCTGATGTCGGTGTGGGCACCGCGAACATGCAGGTCTACGACTCGGGGCGGCGGGATTCGTCCATCTCAGCAGGATCGATGTTCAGCGGAGCGGGCCGGCCTGGTCGGCGACCACCCGAACGACGTCAGGGTCGACGCTTTCAGCGTCGACCCTTCGACATTGACCACTGTTGACCGTGTTGACCGTGTTGATCAGCGCAGATCGGCCTTGTCGAGCTCCTCGTCGAGCGCCATCGCGGCGGTGATCAGGGCGAGGTGGGTGAACGCCTGGGGGAAGTTGCCCAGCTGTTCGCCGGTCGGGCCGATCTCCTCGGCGAAGAGCCCTACGTGGTTGGCGTAGGTGAGCATTTTGTCCATCGCGTAGCGGGCCTGTTCGAGGCGGCCCGCCCGCGCGAGCGCGTCCACGTAGAGGAAGCTGCAGAGCGAGAAGGTGCCTTCGCTACCGCGCAGGCCGTCCGGTGACGCCTCGGGGTTGTAGCGGTAGACGAGGCTGTCGGTGACCAGTTCGCGGTCCATCGCGTCCAGCGTGGACAGCCAGTGCGATGCCTTCGGTGAGAGGAAGCCGACCAGTGGCATGAGGAGCAGCGACGCGTCGAGGACCTCGCTGCCGTAGTGCTGGACGAATGCCTTGCGTTCGGCGTTCCAGCCGCGTTCCAGCACCTGGTTGAGGATGGCGTCACGTTCGGCGGTCCAGCGGGGCAGGTCGGCGGGCCGCGCGTACTGCGTGGCGAGGCGGATGCCCCGGTCGAGGGCGACCCAGCACATGAGCCGGCTGTAGGTGAAGTCCTTGCGGCCGCCCCGGGTCTCCCAGATGCCCTCGTCGGGCCGGTCCCACGTGTCGGCGAGCCAGTCGAGGAGCCCCGAGATCGCCTTCCACCCGTTGAAGCCGGCTACTTCGGCCAGGTCCGGGGAGTGGGTCATCGCGTAGGCGAACTCGCCGTAGATGTCGAGCTGGAGTTGGTCGGCGGCTGCGTTTCCGGCCCGTACGGGAGAGGAACCGCGATAGCCGGCGAGGTGTTCCAGGAGCTCCTCCGGCAGATGAGGGTCGCCGTCGATCCGGTACATGATCTGGAGGGGCTCGGCCCCGGGTGGGCGGGGCGCCTGCAGGCGCGCGCCCAGCCACTGGCGGAACGCGTCGGCCTCGTCGACGTAGCCGAGGTCGAGCAGGACCCTCATGGTCAGGGAGGCGTCGCGGATCCAGGTGTACCGGTAGTCCCAGTTGCGCTCTCCGCCGATCTGTTCGGGCAGCCCCATGGTGGCGGCGGCGATCGGGGCGCCGGTCGGCGCGTAGATGAGCAGCTTGAGGGTGATCAGCGAGCGGTTGACCATCTGCTGCCAGCGGCCTCGATAGCGGCAGTGGCGGATCCACTCGTGCCAGAAGAGACGGGTGGCGTCGAAGTCCGCCTGGAGCCCCTCCGTATCGACGGGTCCCGGGCCGGCGCTGCCGGCGGCGCGGGTGTCCAGGACGACTCCGGCGAGGTCTCCCGCTCGGAGGGTGACGGAGGCGCGGACGTCGTCACCGTCGGCGGCCAGAGGGAAGGTGCTGCGCAGGTGCACGTCGATCCCGGGTCCGCGAAAGGCCGCACTGTGGCCGTCCAGGGTCAGGGTGTGCGGGGCGCGGCCGTAGTCGAAGCGCGGCCTGCACTCGAGGTTGAAGGTGACTGTTCCCCGCACGACGCGCAGGCCGCGCACCAGACGGTGCCGGTCGCTGGGAACATCCGGCCGCGGGTCCACCGGCATGAAGTCGATGACTTCGCCGACGCCGTTCGGGGTCAGGAACCTGGTGACGAGGACGGCCGTGTCGGCCAGGTAGAGCTGCCGTACCGTCACGTCGCCGGTGTTTTCGGGGGCGAGGGTGAAGTGGCCGCCGCGCTCGTCGTCGAGGAGGGAGGCGAAAATGCTCGGCGAGTCGAAGCGGGGAGCGCAGAACCAGTCGATCGCGCCCGTGCCGGAGACCAGCGCGGCGGTCTGCAGGTCGCCGATCAGTCCATGGTCGGCGATCGGGGGGTAGCCGCCCATGCGTGGCCTCGTCTCTCGTGCGCTGCAGGCGCGGGCGTCCGGCACCTGCCCGTCGTCCCGTCCCACGCAACCCTCCCTGGTACCCCACGGCCACGCGGATGGGCCGACCGGGCGAGGAACCCGGACCGCGGAACCCGTGCGCAGGGGAGTCGCGCCCCTCCTTCCTCGTCCTCTGCAGAATTCGGCCTTGCGCCGCGAACGGCGTGCGGATGTCGGAGGGCCGGGACCTGCCGGTCGGCAGGCAGGCCTGGGCCCGGCCCGACGTCGGCCGGTGGGTGACACACCCCGTCAGCCCCGTCGTTCGGGTCGCCGTAGTTGTCCCGTAGTGCCGTGAGCTGGGTGGGAGAAGTCCACCGCGCGGGACTCGTCGAGCGTGGCTGGGAGTCCCGCGCCGGCGGACTGCGGTGTGAACGTTCCGACTGGCTGAGCCCGTCCAGTGCGCCGGTGGGCTTCACCCTGCCGACGGCCGGTCACCGGACCGTCGCCAGGGTGCCCTGCGGAAGCAACCGTGTCAGGACAGCGGCTCCACCCACACGTCCCGGAATCGCACCTTGTTCCCGTGGTCCTGGAGCCGGATCGCCCCGGCCGCCGCGGACTCCGGGTCGCCCGCGCCCGTCGGGCCGTCGACCGCCACGTCGTCATGGACCTTCTTGCCGTTCCACACCACCGTGATCCTGGCGTCGGAGGTCTTCTTGCCGTCCGCGTCGAAGCGGGCCGCGCGGAACGTGATGTCGTACGTCTGCCACGTCTCCGGCGCAGTCGACGCGTTGAGATCGGCGGCCTTCTTCTGGTAGATCGCCCCTGCCTCGTTGTCCGCGAGCTTCTCCACACCGAACGAGTCGAGGATCTGCACCTCGTAACGCTCCTGGAGATAGACCCCGCTGTTGCCCCGGTTCTGCCCGGTCACGTCGTCCGGCAGCTTCGGCACCCGGAACTCGACGTGGAGCTTGAAGTCCTGGAAGTGCTGCTTCGTACGCAGATCGCCGCAGCAGACCTCCATGGATTTCTCAGCGGTGTGCGGCCATTCGGCGCTGCGGCCGTCGCTGTGCTGCCAGGCGGTGGAGATGCTCCCGCCGGAGAACAGATCGATCCGGGCGCCGGGCCGCCGCACGTCGAGGGCGTCGAGATTCACATGACCGGTGTCACCGGCCCCGACGGCGTACGTGATCGTGTTGCGGCCCTTGCGCAGTTCGAGCCGCTCGGTCTTGGTGGACCAGCGGTTCCACTCGCCGGTGGACGGCAGGCTCGTCTGCTTCGGCTCACCGCCGTTGACACTGACGCCGAGCGTCTTCGTGCCAGGTGCGGGGTGCGGGCCGTTCGCGTACCGCAGGCCCACGTCGTAGGTGCCCTTCTTGTCGACCACGACATCGAAGCTCGCCTTCGCCCCCTGCTCGCCGAAGCCGTCGACGAAGCCCCCGCCGGTGTAGCCGGCGTGCTCGGTGTCGATGTCGGCACTGCCGGAGAGCTTCGCGGACTCGGCGTCGTAGGTGGTGACCGGCTCCTCGGGACCTGGCTTGGCGTTGAGCGTGTACCAAGCCTCGGTCGACCACAGCTGCTCGCCCCCGGACGACGAGAACGGGCGGGGCGAGCGCACGTGCACCACACGGTCCGCCTTCAGGCCCGGGATGGTGAGCCGGACCGTGCGGCGGTCGTCGGACAGCTTCGCCGACGCGACCGGCAGCGACTCCTCGTCGACCTTCGGCCCGCCGTAAGCGGGTGTCGGCACATACCGCCACTGCTCGACGGAGTACGCGCCCTTGGTCAGCTTGGCCGCGGTCTCCTCGGACAGGGGCTTGGTGTAGGTGAGCTCGAAGCCGCTCGTCGTCGCGCGCATCGTCTTGATGTCGAAGGCGGTCTTCCCGGTCGGCGTCAGCTTCTGCAGCCCGAAGCGGAGCTTGCCCTCCTGGCCCCAGTTGCCGTCGGCGCCGAGCCCACCGGTGTAGATGGCACCGTCGGGCCCGGTACTGATCCGGGTGATGCCGGACTCGAGGCCCTGCGTGTGCCGGAACACCGCACCCTGGTACTCGCCGTCGACCTTCTCCAGGTCGGCCCGCTGGAGTCCGCCGTAGGTGACGTCACCGAAAACCATCTGCCCGGCGAACGGCCCCTTCTTCAACTGCATCGGCGTACTGGGGGAGTTGGCGATCTCGTTCTGGGGCAGCCAGAGCGCCGGCTTGGTGACGGGCTTGTCGTCGAACGGGCCGTCCGGGTTCATGTAGTGGTTGAAGAACCGGTCCTTCTTGATGTGCACCAGCTTGGACGCGGGGAGCCAGCCGCCCTGGTTGTCCGCTACGAACAGATCGTCGCCCGGACCGCGCCCGATCCCGTTCGGGGTACGCAGTCCGCCGGCGAGATAACTGACCTTGCCCGTCGCCTTGTTGACCTTGATGGTCGTGCCGCGGTTCGGGGCGGGCTGCGGATCGGTACTGGCTCCGCCGTAGTTGATCGCGACCGAAAGATTCAGATAGAAGTCGCCCTTGTCGTAGAGCAGCCCGAAGGCGAACTCGTGGAAGTTCCCGCCGTACGGCCACTCGGCGACCTTCCGCCTCTCGTCGACGACATCGTCGCCGTCGGTGTCGTTCAGCTCGGTCAGCTGATGCTTCTCGGAGACATACAGCTTCCCGTCCACGTACTTGATCCCCATCGGCTCCTTGAGCCCGTCGGCGATCTTCTTGTACGTCACCTTGTCGGGCCCGGTGTCCCCGGTGACGTGGTCGAGGAGGTACACCTCGCCCTTCGTCTCGGTGCTCCCGCCCCAGGTGGTGATCGCAAGGCGGTCGTCGGGCAGCCAGTCCATCGCGGAGACCTGCGGCTCGAAGCCCTTGGGCCGCAGATCGGTCAGCTTGTAGCCGGGGTTGACCTCGGTCAGTGGCAGCCCGTCACCGGGGGTGTCGTAGGTCCCCTCGCACTCCTTGCGACCGGGCGCCGTCACTCGTACGACACCGGCGTCCGTGCTCAGCACGGAGTTCGGTACGGTCGTGAACTCGCTTGCTCCCGGCGGCTTCCACTGCAAGGTGACCTGCTGGCCGCCACCCGCGTCGAAGTGGTCGATGCGCAGCGGCCGGTAGCCGGCGTTCAGCGTGATCTCGCCGTCCTTCGGCTCGGCTCCGTGCAGGCCGTCGTGGTCGATGACCTGCTGATCGCCGACGAAGAGCCGTGAACCGTCATCGCTGATCAGCCGGAAGGCGTACGAGCCGGCCTCCGGCACGTTCAGATTGCCGATGATCTGCGAGACGAAACGGTCGCTGAACCCGAAGCCGTCGGTCGAGGTCCAGTCGGCGGTGGGGATCAGCTTGTCCACGTTCGGGGTCTGCGCGGGCTTGAGGTCGCACAGCTTGCTCAGCGGCGACTGGACGTCGAAGACGCGCAGGGTCACTCCCGGTTCCTGCGGGGGCAGGTCCGCGAACGGCCTCGGATCGCCATCGGCCGCGGCCGATGGCGGGGCCATCAGACCGGCACCGAGGAGAGCGGTGAGCAGCAGCCCGGTGGCTCTTCGGGCGCCGCGACGTCTGGGGCGGGACACGTGCACGGGGCGTGGCGTCACTCTTCCTCCTGCGTGGTTCCGCTGTGGGTAACGCAGACTTCTGTGGCCGAGCGACGCTCAGCGTAGGGATGAGGTCGCGGAGCGTCCACACTTTGTCCACAGAAAAGAAGAACCGCAAGAGAGTTGGCCGAGACCGAAGTGCCGTCCGGGTGGGAATCGCTGGGTACGGCCCCAGCAGGGCACGGCACTCCCGAATGGTCCATCACGCACGCACTGGCGGACCGGGAGAGCCCGATCCCGACCGCCGCCTCGGGCCGGCTGACGCTCCCCTGACGACTTCGTGAGGAGCGTCGTCGGCTACTGCACCGAAGCGCGGATGAAGTCACGGCGGGCAGTCATGGCCCTGGGTGGCGCTGTGGCCGATCGAGGGCGGCCTCCCCGAGACCGCCCCTGACAAGCCCTCAGCCCGATGACGGTTCGGCCGCCTCGAGACCCCAAGGATCGACAGTCGAGCTCTGCCTGGCGTGCTAACCCGCGCTGCCGCGGGTCACGCGCGCACCTGCGCCGACCGTGGTCACCTGGGTGCTGCCGTAGCCGGCGCACTCTCCGTATTCCTTGACCCACTTCGTTGTGCCGGACAGGGAGCCGGAGGACGGTCCGCCGAACGTGACGTCGTAGCGCGGCTGCTGGTCGCAGCTGGGGACGTTGTAGTACTCGATGAAGCCCGACTGTGAGGCCTTCAGGTTGCCGGAGCCCGCAGGCAACTTGTAGGTGCCGACGGGGATCCGCTGTCCGTTGTTGGTGTCGACGACGGTGCCTGACCAGGTGTCGGTGCCGGCCTGGGTGATCTCGACGCGGAAGGCGTGGCCGTACACGGCGTCGAAGTCCACTCCGCAGCTGACGCCGGCGCCGCCGTCGGCCCCGTCCGAACAGTTGGCGTGGGTGCTCGTCGTGCCGCTGATGAAGGAGGAGAACACCCCGCGCAGGCGCTGATGCCCGTTGGCATCCGGCCGCGGCTGCAGTCCTGCGTACCCGATGTCGCTCTGCCCGGTGAACCCGTACTGCATCGCGAAGTAGGTCCCGGCTACGTGGGCGGTGCCGGTGTTCACGGTGATCGGGAAGTTGAGGGATGTCAGCCCCTCGCTGGGAGCTCCGCTGATGGACCACGACAGCAGTTCGTTACCGCCGAAGGTCTGTGCCTGTGCGTCAGGTGCTGCGATGAACGGGACGAGTGCAGCCAGGGCTGCAGCCGCAGTGCGGGTCAACGCTCGCTTCATCTGATTCTCCTCAAGGGGTGTTGAAGGTGAGCCGGGTCGTGAACGGTTGGGCGCCGCCTTCTCGGTCCGGGGTGGCTGTGTGGCCTCGACGTTGCCGGGACTCCTGGACCAACGACCAGGTGTTGCCGGTTACTTCGCATTGCTTTGAGTTACTTCGCGACTCGGAGGGGGAGTCCATCGAGGGCCAGTGCGGCGTGCGGTCATGCTCATGACAAATGCCCGCGCCGACAACCGCCGCATCGGTAGGTGCCTTCTTCGTTCGTCGGAACTCTGCAGTCCAATTTGCCTGCGAAGACTATGGCGCCGCGCTTGGGGAGTGTCAATACTTGCTCGTAAATACGCGACTTCAAGCAGAATCAATCATGTATTCATTCATGGCCATAGTGCGATCGAGGCGGACGCTCGTTCGCCCGCCGTCGAGTGACGCCGCGCTCTGTCCGTTGAAGTGAGCGCGGCGACGCCGCCCCCTCGGATGCAGCCCCGGATGTGGCGCGCGTCCGGCCCGTCAGTCGGAGGTCGTGCCGGGGCCCGCCTGCCGGAGGCAGCGTTCGAGGCGGTGCATGAATCCGTCGAAGGACTCGTCCGCGCCCCAGGTCTCGTAGGCACTGTTGGTGGCGGCCAGCGCGAGGTTCATCTGCAGTATCGCGGTCATGTCGTCGGCCGGGGTGGCGCGCGCGGCCACCCACTGCCGCAGGTCGGCGAAGAACTGTGCGCCGAAGCTCTGCGCGGACTGCGCGAAGGCGGGCGACTTCGCCTTGAGGCGGCGGTGCAGCGGCAGCGTTTCCCGCAGGCTTTCGCAGAACCCCGTCATGATCGCGGCGAGCGAGTCCCAGAGCGGCTCGTCGGCGGGGCGGCCGTCCATGAGGGCCTGCCAGTCGCGCCGCTCCTCGGGGTCCTGGTCCACCACCACGGCCTCTTTGCCGGCGAAGTAGTTGAAGAAGGTCGCGCGCGAGACGTTCGCCGCGGCGGCGATCTGTTCGACGGTCGTGGCCTCGTAGCCCTGCTCCTCGAAGAGCCGCAGCGCGGCCACCCGGATGGCACGCCAGGTGGCCAGCTTCTTGCGCTCCCGCAGGTTCATTGTTCCTCCCATGCGGCCCATCCTACGTTCAGATTCCTGGACGGATACATTTCTGGATCGATTCATCTTTGGACTCGTCTAAGTTTCTGCGCTACGGTGAAGTCAGTGCCGGGGACAGCCCGGGAAAGCAGTCTCGTCAGGAGGACTCATGAGCAAGGTCTGGTTCATCACCGGTACGTCCCGCGGCCTCGGCCGCTCGTTCGCCGAGTCGGCGCTGGAGCGTGGGGACAAGGTGGCCGCGACCGCCCGGAACGTGGCCGCACTCGACGATCTGGTCACCAAGTACGGCGACGAAGCCGTCCTGCCGCTGGCGCTCGACGTCACCGACAAGGCGGCCGTGGGCACCGCGGTGACCGCCGCGCACGAGAAGTTCGGCCGTCTCGACGTCGTGGTCAACAACGCCGGCTACGGCCTGTTCGGCATGGTCGAGGAGGTCACCGAGCAGCAGCTGCGCGACCAGATGGAGACGAACCTCTTCGGCGCGTTCTGGGTCACCCAGGCCGTGCTGCCGATCCTGCGCGCCCAGCGCAGCGGCCACATCGTGCAGATCTCGTCCGTCGGAGGCATCGGCGCGTTCCCGTCCCTCGGCGCGTACCACGCCTCCAAGTGGGCACTCGAAGGCTTCAGTGACGCCCTCTCCCAGGAGGTCGCCGGCGCGGGGATCAAGGTCACCATCGTCGAGCCGGGCGGCTTCGCCACCGACTGGGGCGGCTCCTCCGCCACTCAGGCCGAGCCCAACCCCGCCTACGACCAGGTCCGCGAGGCCATCGCGGCCCGCTTCGGCGATGCCCGGTACGCCGAACCCGGCGACGCCGGCGCCGCCCTGCTGCGGATCGTCGACGCCGAGAACCCGCCGCTGCGAGTGCTGTTCGGCACCGAACCCATCGAGATCATCGAGCCCCTGTACGCCGAGCGCCTCAAGACCTGGTCCGACTGGCAGGACGTCTCCCGGATCGCGCAGGGCTGACGGGCCGCGCCGCCTCGCGTCCGGCCCCGGGGCGGAGGCCTGACGGCCGGCCGTCGCAGCGTCCTCGCCTCCCGGCCGCAGGAGGACGGGTCCGGACTCGCCCACATCGCCAAGGTCACCCCCATTACCCCCATCACCCTCATTGCTCACGTCAGGAGACACCTCATGTCCGTACCTCAGACACCCCGCACGTTCGGTGCGACCACCACGGCCGCCGAGGTGATCGACGGCGTCGACCTGCACGGCCGCCGCGCCGTGGTCACCGGAGCCAGTTCCGGGATCGGGGTGGAGACGACCCGGGCGCTCGCCGCGGCAGGCGCCGACGTCACCCTGGCCGTCCGCAACACCGACGCGGGCGCCGCCGTGGCGGCGCGGCTCGAAGCGGAACTGCCGCCCGGTTCCGGGAAGTTGACAGTGAGTCAGCTCGACCTGGCAGACCGGTCGACGGTCGCGGCGTTCGTGGCGGCCTGGAACGGCCCGCTGGACATCCTCGTCAACAACGCCGGAGTGATGGCCCCGCCCGAGATCGCCCGCACGGCGGACGGCCGGGAATGGCAGTTCGCCGTCAACCACCTGGGCCACTTCGCCCTCGCCACCGGGCTGCACCCGGCGCTCGCCGCGGCGGACGGCGCCCGGGTCGTCGCAGTGAGTTCCATCGGTCACCTCTTCTCCCCGGTCGTCTTCGACGACCTGGACTACCGCTTCCGCCCCTACGACCCCTGGACCTCCTACGGGCAGTCGAAGACCGCCAACGCCCTCTTCGCCGTCGGCGCCGCCTCGCGCTGGGCGGACGACGGCATCACCGCCAACGCGCTGATGCCGGGCAACATCGCCGACACATCCCTGGCCCGGCACATGGACATGCAGCAAGTGACCGACTTCATCGCCTCGGGCGAGCTCGCACTGCCGCCGCAGAAGACGGTGGAGCAGGGCGCCGCCACCTCCGTACTGCTGGCCGCTTCGCCGACGGTCGAAGGCGTCACCGGCCGCTACTACGAGGACTGCGCGGAGGCCGAGCCGGTCACCGAACGGGCGGGCGCCACCGCCGGCGTCGCACCGTACGCCCTCGACCGGGACAACGCGGCTCGCCTGTGGGCCACGTCCGAGGCCCTCATCCGCTGACCGGCGCCGCCGGCTGTCCGTCCCCGGCCACTCGACCTCTCAGTGCAGACCCAGGAACGACATGACTGGACGGACTCAGGAACGACATGACTGAACAGACCCAGGAACAACATGACTGACACCACCCGTCTGACCACCCCGTTCGACCGCGAGTCCACCGCCGACGAGGTCCTCGCCGGCATCGACCTGACCGGCAAGCGCGCCGTCGTCACCGGCGGAGCCTCCGGCATCGGCATCGAGACCGCCCGCTCCCTGGCCCGTGCGGGCGCCGAGGTGACCCTCGCCGTGCGCAACACGGAGGCGGGCCGGAAGGTCGCCGCCGACATCACCGCCACCACCGGGAACCCCGAGGTCGGCGTCGCCGCACTGGAACTGACCGACCGGTCATCGGTGGCCTCGTTCGCCGACGCCTGGTCCGGCCCGCTGCACATCCTCCTCAACAACGCCGGCGTCATGGCCGTGCCCGAGCTGCGCCATACGCCCGAGGATGTCGAGTACCAGTTCGCCACCAACCACCTCGGCCACTTCCAGCTCGCCCACGCCCTTCACGCCGCCCTGGCGACCGAAGGCGGACGCATCGTCGCGGTCAGCTCCAACGGACACCTGCTCGCACCGGTCGACTTCGACGACATCGACTTCGACCGCCGCGCCTACGATCCGTGGCTCGCCTACGGCCAGTCCAAGTCCGCCGTCACGCTGTTCGCCGTCGAGGCGTTCCGGCGCTGGGCCGATGACGGCATCACCGCCAACGCCCTCAACCCGGGCGGCATCCGCACACCGCTCCAGCGCCACCAGCAGAACATGGACGTGGACCCGGCGACCCAGGCGATCTTCGACAACTATCCCTGGCGCACCGCCGAGCAGGGCGCCGCGACGTCCGTGCTCCTGGCCGGGTCGCCGCTGGTGGAAGGGGTCGGCGGACGCTACTTCGAGAACAGCAACGAAGCCCTCCCGCACGACCATGCAACGGCCGCCGACAGCCCGGAGCCGTCCGGTGTCGCTCCCCACGCCTTGGACGACGAGTCCGCGACGCGCCTGTGGGAGGTGTCCCGTCGGATGCTCGCCCACTGAGGCTCTGATCAAGGAGTAGCGGTCCAATTCGCCCCCACTGCACATCAGTTGGCGACACCCCAGGTCAACGGCCGACTCTCCGAACGAAACCGCCCGGCCCACCTCGGTTCATCTAGGATCAGCGCGTGAAACCGGGGGAGGGGCTGGCAAGCGTGCATGAGGAGTTGGCAGGGCGGCTACGGCAGTTGCGCGACCTGACCGGACGAAGCCTGCGGGAGCTGGCCCGCGACGTCCACGGCAGCAGTTCCTCGCTGTCGCGCTACTTCTCCGGCCAGTCCGTTCCACCCTGGCCGACGGTGGTTGCGCTGTGCAAGGCAGCCGGTCGTGACCCCCGGGCGATGCGTGAGGTGTGGGAACGGGCCAAGGGCGAGCCCCAGACGAACACCGCCGTCACCGTGCCGGTGCGTAATGACCTGCCGCACGACATCACCGCCTTCACCGGACGCCGGGCGGAGCTGGCCGCTCTCCTCAGCGCCGCGCGGAACGCGACGATAGTGGCGATCGACGGCATGGGCGGGGTGGGCAAGACGGCACTGGCCGTACACGGCGCGCACCTGCTGACCGCCGACTTTCCCGGTGCCCAGCTCTACCTGGACCTGCGCGGGTTCACTCCGGGCCGGGAGCCGGTCGAGCCCGCGGAGGCGCTGCGTCTGCTGCTGGCCGCGCTCGGGGTGCCGCCCGGCAGGATTCCCGACGGGGTCGCCGAGCGGGCCGCGCTGTGGCGGTCGGAGCTGGCGGCCCGGCGCGCGATCGTGCTGCTCGACAACGCCGCCGACGCCGATCACGTACGCGATCTGCTCCCCGGTGCCGGCCAGAGCCTCGTCGTGATCACCAGCCGCCGGCGGATGGTGGAACTGGACGGGGTCCAGCCGATCTCGCTGGACGTCCTGCTGACCCAGGAGGCGGCGGAGCTGTTCGTGGCATCGGCGGGCGGGTCCCGTCCCGGTGATGTCGGTGAGGTGCTGCGCCGGTGCGGGAACCTCCCGCTGGCCATCCGGGTGGCCGCCGCGCGCCTGCGGCACCGGCCCGCGTGGACACTCGACACCTTGGTGCAACGGCTGCGCGAGGGCGAGTTGGCGGTGTCGGACGTGTTCGAGATGTCGCTGCGGCAGCTCGACTCCGCCCAGCGACGGATGTTCGGGCTGCTGGGGCTGGTACCGGGCGAGGACATCGACGCGTACGGAGCGGCAGCCCTGGCCGGGATCCCGTTGGCCAACGCCCGATCCCTGCTGGAGGACCTGGTCGATGTCCATCTGCTGCAGGAGCCGTCGGCAGGCCGCTACCGGATGCACGACCTGTTGCGGCAGTCCGCCCGTGCCGAGGACGCCGCGGCGGACCCCGGACCGGCGATCGCCCGCCTCGCCGACTACTACCTGAGCGGCATGCTGGCCACGACAGAGGTGATCGAGCTGGTCGTCGTCCCCGTGCCGGTCATCGTGTCGCAGAAACCTCCCGCGCTCCCCGACCTCTCCCATGACGGAGCCCTCGACTGGCTGGACACCGAGTGGGGCAACATCACCGCGACGTTCCTGCTCTGCGTGGAGCTGCGCATCGACGCGTCGGCGGTCGGGCTCGGCCAGTTCGCCTTCGTGATCGCCCTCGGGCGGCGCGGTGGCATGGCACAGGTGTGCCGCGGCCTCGAGGCCGCCATGCCCGCAGCCATGGCGCTCGGCGAGCGCCGGGTGCTCGCCTCCCACCGGTACTTGCTGGGCGCCGCGCTGATGCGAGTGGGCCGACTGGAGGAGGCGGTGCCGGAGCTCGAGGCGGCCCGCGTGCTGATGTCGGAGGAGGGCGACATCGTCGGTGAGGCCCTGGCCGTGGAACAGCTGGCGGAGGTCCGGCTGTACGCGGCCGACGCCAAAGGCGCCATCGAACTCGTACGCCGGGCTGCCGGACTCGTGCCGCCCGGCGAGGCCGCCGTCCGCGTGTACATAGGCGTACGCCTGGGGCGGGCCCTCGTGCTGCTGGGAGAGCACGGCGAGGCCCGCGAGGTCGTCTCGGACCTGCTGAAGACCGCGTGCGAGCTGGACCGGCAGAAGGAGCGCATGTGTCTGGACGTGCTCGGCCGGGCGGCCCTCGGCCTGGGAGAAGCCCGTACCGCCCTCGACCTGGCGGAGCAGGCCGTCGCGATCAGCCGGGAGACTCGCCATCCGGTGTTCGAGGCCATAAGCCGCACGGACGCCGCCGTGGCGCTGCGCCACCTCGGTGCCACCGAGGAGGCGACGGCCATGCATGCCGAGGCCATGCTGATGCTCGAAGTGGCCGGTGAGCCGCATCGAATGGTGCGCAGCCTCCTCCCGTATGCGGAGGCGTGCCTGGCCTCCGGCGATCGGGAGGCCGCGGCGCGGCACTTCCGGGCGGCACTGGAGACCGCCGGCGCGCACGGCATCAACTACCTGGTACCGGCGGCGCGTTCGGGCCTGGCCCGGGTGTCTTGAGCCTGTTCCAGAGTGGTGCAGGTGTCCCGTCCCGTCCCGGAACACCCGAGAGGCCGCCGCGGCCCGGCGTGAGTGCGCAGGTAGGCCGGGTCCCGCTGAGATGCGGCCCGTCCCGGAAGACGCGGCAGGGGTTGTCCCATACGGGCTGCCGCGCCGAGGCTCTTCGTCATGCACACACCGCCTTCCCTGCTCGCCGAACTGGACGCGCTGCCCGCCCGGTGGGAAGTGCAAGGCACGCTCGCCGCGCCCGTCACAGCGGTCGCCGCGCTCCTCCTCACCGTCGCCGAGGGGCGGGTCGGCGACGACAACCTGCTGGTACTGGCCAGGGCTTCGGCTGCTCGGCAGGGGGCGATGTCCGTCGTGGCAGGGTCCGGTGCCGACGCCTACCGAGCCGAGCTGGCCGGGCCGTTGGAGCCGGTGGAGATCCAGGTGGACCGGGTGCGGTCCAGGGTGGCGGTGCAGAGCTGGTACGCCGGGGTGCATGCCGTCGCCGCCTGCCCCGACGGTACTCGGGTGACGCATCGCGTCCACAGGGTTCTCCCCGGCCATCCCGGGTTCGCGGCCGGGATCGCTGAGATCGGCCTGCGTGCCCGAATGTCACGCGATCTGGGGCAGGTGCTGGGCGTGATTGCCGACCGGCTCGGCTGCTGACCCCGCGCCGCGCGCAGGCCCCTCCGCTGCGCCCTCAAGGTCGGTCGCCTGCGTGGGGGATTCCCTCGGGCGCCCCGACCCAGGCAGTCCAGACATCACAGGCGTGAAGGACCGCATTCCATCATCCGTGCGTTCAACTGAAGGAGCACACATGCCCATCGCCGTTGCCGACCAGCACGACG
Organism: Streptomyces sp. NPDC090032; assembly: GCF_044748025.1. Taxonomy (NCBI): domain Bacteria; kingdom Bacillati; phylum Actinomycetota; class Actinomycetes; order Kitasatosporales; family Streptomycetaceae; genus Streptomyces; species Streptomyces sp. NPDC090032. The sequence continues at coordinate 239,586 of NZ_JBIVFF010000015.1, forward strand.
GCTTCTCCAAGACAGGCGTGCAACGAGTGCGAGACGTCCTGGCGCGGCATGTCGAGTCCGGGAAGATTCCTGGGCTCGTGGCGCTGTTCAGCCGCGGTGGTGGGACGCATGTCGAGGCGCTCGGGACGATGCGCCATGACGGTGGCGCGCCGATGCGCCGGGACACGATCTTCCGGATGGCCTCGACGTCCAAGCCCGTCGCGGTCGCGGCGGCGATGGTCCTGCTCGACGAGTGCAGACTGCGGCTGGACGACCCGGTGCAGGAGTGGTTGCCCGAACTCGCCGACCGGCAGGTGCTGAAGCGCATCGACGGCCCGCTGGACGACACCGTGCCGGCGCGGCGGCCGATCACCGTACGGGACGTGCTGACCTCCACTTTCGGGATCGGCATGGATATGACGTCGCTCGGCACTCCGATCATGGGCGTGATCTTCGAGCAGGGACTCACACCCAACCTGCCGGAGCCTATGCCGGAGCCGGATGAGTGGCTGCGCCGCCTGGGCGAGCTTCCGCTGATGCACCAGCCTGGAGAGCGCTGGCAGTACCACATCGCCAGCGACCTGCTCGGCGTACTCGTCGCCAGGGTCACCGGCCAGTCGTACGAGTCGTTCCTGCGCGAGCGCATCTTCGACCCGCTGGGGATGAAGGACACCGGATTCCACGTGCCGGCCGACCAGATGGACCGGCTGCCGCCGCTGTACGCTCCCGACCCGCAGACCGGAGAGTTCCAGGTGTGGGACGAGGCCGAAGGGGGACGCCACAGCACGCCTCCGGCGTTCCAGGGTGGCGGCGGTGGACTGAACTCCACCGCCGACGACTACCACGCCTACTTCCGGATGCTGCTCAATGGCGGGATGCACGGGAGCGAACGGATCCTCTCCCGGGCTGCCGTCGAGCTGATGACCACCAACCGCCTCACGCCCGAACAGCAGGCCGCCCGGCACGAGTTGGCCACCAACAACGTCCATATCTCCTTCGGCCAGGGCCAGCACGGAGGCTGGGGCTTCGGGATGGCGGTGCGCACCTACCGCGGTGACTACGCACCGATCGGCCAGTTCGGCTGGGACGGCGGAAGCGGCGCCTCGACGTACGCCGACCCGGACAACCAGCTCACCGGCATCCTGCTCACTCAGGTCGGGGCGTCCGTCCCGGATCCGGTGCGGCTCATGCACGACTTCTGGACCACGCTCTATCAGGCAATCGACGACTGACACCGAGCCGGCTCCCCGGTCTCCGTGGGCCCGCCCTCAACCCGACGACACCAACGGTCAGCAGCCTCATGACGGCCGAACGTCGATGTCGGCGCGGCGAACCCACACACCGCTGCTCCAGATGGGCCAACGCCTCCTGGCGGGCCTCTTGTCGGACCACACTCGCCGTCGCGGCCTTCGTCCCGGTCACGTGTACTCCTTGGTCGGAGCACAGGATCAGGCGAAGGCCGTGAGTGTGTCCGGCGTCATGAAGCGTCCCCGGTAGGCGAGGGTTGTCTCCGCTTCATGCTTCATGCCGGCGCGTGGGGGGGGGAGTCCCTGTCTGGGTGCGGGTTCGAAGGTTCATGGATGGCCGGCCCTGTGAGCGACGACCTCGTACCCGGCTGTCCTCCTCGCCGAGGAGTTGCTGCTCGGGCGCGCGAACCGATGGGGAGGAGCGACCCGTCGCCTCGTGACCGCTTTACCGCTTCACCGCTCAGCCGGGATGAAACATGCGATGGGGCCGTGTGGAGGCCATGGACGACACATGTCCAGGCAAGCCGCCTCGATAGCCTCCCCGTCCGCGCCCGGTGTCGTGCCGCGCAGTTCGACGTCCCGCAGTTCGACGCCGTGCACGTCGATCAGTGAGTCTTTGAGATCCTTTGCGGAGACTCGTAGTTGGGTTCCGGCGCCGTGTCAGTGTGGGGCGCATGGATGTTCAGATTGGTGAGTACAGCCGCCACGACGAGGAGTATGTCGTCGAGTTGTCTCTTCGTGCATGGGCACCGGTTTTCGCCTCGATGCAGCGTGTTCTAGGGGAGGAGCTTTTCCTCCGTTTGCACGGTGCCTGGCGCGAGTACCAGGAGAGAGCGGTGCGGCAGGTGCTCTCTGAGAGCGCGATGGAGGTCTGGGTGGCCGAGAGAGAGGGCCGGGTTGTCGGTTTTGTTGCAGCGACGGTGTCCGAGCCCGCCCGTCTCCTCGGAGAAGTCTCGATGCTGGCCGTGGATCCACACGCTCAAGGGGGTGGCATCGGGGCCCGACTCACCGAACACGCCACGGCCTGGCTGCGTGGCGCTGGGATGCGGGTCGCGATGATTGACACGGGTGGCGACGCAGGCCATGCCCAGGCCCGCCACGTCTATGAGAACGCCGACTACACGCTCATGCCTGTGGCCCGTTACTTCAAGGCTCTTTGAGTAACCTCCGCGCCGCGCTGCGCCGGACCGGGTCGCAGGGGGAGTGGCGGACGGGGGTTCTCTGAGCTTTCGATAGCCGGCGCGAACGGGCGTGAGTGAGGGAGGATCGCGCTTCTCTCGGCTCGCCTCAGCGCCAGGAACTAGTGTCGTGAGCATGGTTGAACACGATGCCCTCAGCGCCACCCGCGAGGCGTACGACGCTGCTGCCACCACGTATGCGCAACTCTTCCGCGACACACTGCGTGACAGTCCCCTGGATCGCGCGATCTTGGGTGTCTTCGCCGAGGTCGTCAGTGCGAGTGGGGACGGTCAGGTCGCGGACCTGGGATGCGGGCCTGGCCATATCACTTCCTATCTGGGCGAGTTGGGGCTGGCGGCGTTTGGTGTCGACACCTCTCCTGCGATGATCGATTTGGCTCGACAGGCCTATCCGGATCTGCGGTTCGACGTGGGTTCGATGGCGGCGCTGGACATTGCGGACGGTGTGCTGGGCGGCGTCCTTTCACGGTGGTCCATCATTCACACTCCGCCGCAAGAACTCCCCGTCATCCTGGCGGAGTTCCACCGTGTGCTGGCTCCTGGCGGCCACCTTCTGATCGGCTTCTCGGCAACTGATGATCCGTCTCACCTGACGCAGGTCTTCGATCACGCAGTCGCCCCGGCCTATCGGTGGTTCCCTGATCACCTCGCCGGGATGCTGCGTAAGTCAGGGTTGGCCGAGGTGGCCCGGACGGTCCGCGAGCCTCAGCCCACCGACCGGCGGCAGTTCCGGGAGATTCAGCTGCTCGCCCGTAAAGCCTGAGGGCCGTCCTGTTAACGACCTTCGAGCACGGCCCCGCCTCGAGGAACCGCTCCAGCAGCGTGAGCCGCTCCGCACGGCGGACCTCCGACGGCCCGGTCTGCTGCCGCCGCTGCTCCGTCCGCTCGGCCGACGCACCGTGGGGAATCTGGACGAGCTGGTCACCGGCTAGGGGTTACAGGTCCCTGGTGCGGGGTGAGGTTGTGCAGGCGGCCGATGCCGAGCTTGGCGTGGTGGGCGCCTGAGTTCTGTCTTGTGGGGCGGTGCGTCGAAGTCCGGCTCGAAGGCTCTGGGGGCGGGGATCGCTGCGTGCGGGCACCGGTTAGGGCTTCGGTGTAGTGGTGGCGTCCGATGTGCGCTCAAGTGAGGCCGGCTTCGAGAGGATCAAGACGGTTGGCGCGAACGCCGTGCGATGGGAGAGGCGGCGGCGTCCCGCCATGGCGCGAAACCGCCGCCCACCCTTCGTCCCGGCACTTGCTTCATCTATCGATATTCGATAGGTTCCCATCGTGAATCGATGGAAGGATGGGTCATGGGAAAGCTGACGGTGGGTGCTCTGCGCGCCGTGCTCGTGGTGGTGCTCGGCGGCACCGTGTTCGTGCAGGCGGGGATGGTGTGGGCGTTGGTCAGCGGGAACGACCCGGAGGACGGGTCGCTTCCGCTGACTGCGCTGCGCGTGCTCACGATTCTGGGCATGGTGTCGGTCCAGGTGGCGCTCGTCTGCGTATGGCGGCTGGTGGCGATGGTGCGGCGTGGAACGGTGTTCTCCTATGCCGCGTTCCGGTACGTGGACGTCGTGATCGGCGCGATCGTGGCGGCTGCCCTGGTGTGGTTCGCAGTCACGGCCTTCAATGCGCCGGGCCAGCGGGAGGACCCGGGTGTGACCGTCATCATGGGCGGGGTCGGTGTGGCCATCCTGGGGGTTGCGCTTTTTGTGCTCGTGCTGCGGATGTTGCTAGCCCAAGCTGTCGCGCGCGATGTCGAAGCGTCGCAGTTGCAGGCCGAGTTGGACGAGGTGATCTGATGGCGATCGCCGTCGATATCGACGTGATGCTGGCCAGGCGGAAGATGTCCGTGGGCGAGCTGGCGGACCGCGTGGGGATCACTCCGGCCAACCTGGCGGTACTCAAGAACGGCCGCGCGAAGGCGGTGCGCTTCGCGACGCTCGCCGCGCTTTGTGAGGTGCTCAAGTGTCAACCGGGTGACCTGTTGCGGTGGGAGGCCGAGGACGCCGCGGGCGGATGACGCGCCTCAAGGTCGGGGTGAAGAGGCCTCGGGCCTCGGGCAGGACCGTCGCGGCGGGGATCTGGCCGCTCGTGATCAGATCCTGTCGCCGGGCAGCGGGCTGAGACAGTTACGCGGAGCCGTTCCGGAGCAGGAGTCGGGTGAGCCAGTCGGTGCGGGTTCGGCGGGCCGTGACCGAGATGTCTGCCTGCGGATACAGGGCGTCGAAGCCGTGGAAGCCGCCTGCCCAGACGTGGAGTTCGGCCTGGCCGCCGGCCGCCCAGATGCGGGTGGCGTAGTCGGTGTCCTCGTCGCGGAAGACTTCGGCGGAGCCGCTGTCGATGTAGGTGGTCGGCAGGCCCGAGAGGTCCTCGGCCAGGGCGGGCGAGACGTACGCGGACACCTCGTCGGCGGTGAGGTCGCCGAGAACGGCTCGCCATCCGAACTCGTTCATCTCGCCGGTCCAGACACCGGGCACGCCGGAGTACTGGCGGCTGGAGGTGGTGGTGTTGCGGTGGTCGAGCATGGGACAGATCAGCACCTGCGCGGCGATCGCCGGGGCTCCGACGTCGCGTGCCAGCAGGGTGAGGCCGGCAGCGAGGCCGCCGCCGGCGCTGGCACCGGCGGCGATGATCCGGTTGGCGTCGATGCCCAGTTCTTCGGAGTGTTCGGCGGTCCAGAGCAGACCTTGGTAGCAGTCGTCGACGAGGGTGGTGCCGGTGGCTTCCGGTGCGAGCCGGTAGTCCACGGAGACCACGACCGCGCCGAACTCGTCGAGCCATTCCAGCGGGATGTCGATCTGCGAGAAGCGGTCGCCCATGACCATCCCGCCGCCGTGGATCCAGTAGATGCAGGGGGCGGCCGTGGTGCGATCGGTGTTCGCAGGGCTGAAGACCGACAGGCGGATCTGGGCACCGTCCTTGGCCGGCACGCTGATCTCGCGTCTGTCGACCTGCCGGTGTGCCAGGAGCGAGTCGACGGGGGCCGTGGGGAGCTGGCGCATTTGTGCGAGAACATTCGGGGTGAGCTGGGATATGAGGGGCATGTCGGTCAGCAGCCGGCGCAGTTCGGGATCCAGAGCGGGACGTGCCGTGGTCATGGACGCGGGCCTTTCGCGGTGTGGTGCCGGACGGACGTAGACGGGGGCCTCTGGGCAGGTGGGGTCGGCAGGGCGGTCCGGGGGCTCAGAAGGCGGTCTTGCCCAGGACCGGGACGTAGTCGGTGTACTCGGACTCCTTGGCGAGCAGCCCGGCGATCTGCGACACGATGGCCTGGGCGGCCTCGCCGGCGAAGATCTTGTGGTGGTCCTCCTCTCCGGTCCAGCCCTCGGTGACATGGATGACGTCGGGGTCGGACGCGGAACGGGAGACGAGGTAGACGACGCAGTGTTCGCTCGCGCCGGGGCTGCCCTCGTTCAGGCCGGTCAGCAGGAGGTCGACCAGCCGGCCGCCCATCCCGGGCCTGGCGGTCAGGGTGGCATTGAATCCGTAGGTGGCAAGCATGAGGTTCTCCTTCGTGATGATGGAGTGAGTTGATTCGAGCTGATTCCATTAAATGCTCCTGACCTGCGGAAACGTTAGAACGATGCTCGCTGGCACTTGCACGATCCTCGCGGTTTCGGGAGCGGGATGGTGGAGGGGTGCTGCAATGGACGCATGTCCCTGGAAGAGTTCCGAACCCTGCTGGACCGGCATGCCCGGCCCGACTGGACCACAGCCATCGACGGCGTCCTGATCTCGAAGGTCGACCGGCCGGATCCGCCGGCGCCCTCGATGTCCGGCATGGTGCTCGCCGTCATCGCCCAGGGCGCCAAGCGACTCGCGCTGGGCGACAGGGTCTACGAGTACGGCCCCGGGCAGTACCTGGTCGCATCAGTCGACCTGCCCGTCACCGGGCAGTTCACCCAGGCCGACCCCGAGCAGCCGGCCCTCGGTTTCGGCCTCACCCTGGAACCGTCCGCCGTCGCCGAACTCCTGCTGCAGGCCGGTCCCGGCGACGTCCCCCGCGCCGTCGGAGGCGCGCCGTCGGGGATCGCCGTCAGCGACGCCCCGCCCGCCCTGCTCGACACGGTGGTCCGGCTGCTGCGCCTGCTCGACGAGCCCCGCGACCGGGCCGTACTGGCTCCGCTGGCCAAGCGCGAGATCCTGTGGCGCCTGATCACCAGCGAGCAGGGTGCGACGGTGCGCCAGCTGGGCCTGGCCGACAGCGGCCTCAGTCATGTCTCCCGGGCCGTGCGCTGGATCCGCGAGCACTACGCGCAGCCCTTCCGGGTTGAGGACGTGGCGCGGATGTCGGGCATGAGCGTCTCCGCTTTCTACCGCAGTTTCCAGGCGGTGACCGCGATGAGCCCCATTCAGTTCCAGAAGCAGATCCGCCTCCAGGAGGCCCGGCTGCTGCTGGCCACCCACCCGGGAGACGTCACAGGGGTCGGACACCGCGTCGGCTACGACAACCCGTCGCAGTTCAGCCGCGAGTACCGCCGCCAGTTCGGTGAACCCCCGAGCCGGGACGCGGCCCGCCTGCGGAACACCGTACGCACCCCCGCAGGCATTCTGCCATGAATGAAACTGGAACACAGAAGAGGATTGTGCAAGCCAAAGAGAGAATAGTTCTACTATTTATGCAGGTCAGAGCGATTTACTGGGATCAGTAGCTCTCCGCGGAGTAGGAAAATGCCTGCTCATTGCGGATCCCACCACTTCGCAAGGACCACAGCATGAAGACAGTTCTGATCACTGGCGCCTCATCCGGATACGGGCGGGAAACCGCCCTCTATTTCCACTCGCAGGGGTGGAACGTCATCGCCACGATGCGTACGCCGCGTGCGGGCGTCCTTCCTGAGTCGGACCGGCTGCGCGTCGTCGAGCTCGATGTGACCAAGCCCGAGACCATCACCGCCGCGTTCGAGGCAGCGGGGCCCATCGACGTCCTGGTCAACAACGCGGGCGTCCCGTCGATCGGCGTGTTCGAGGGCACCCCCATGGCCCGGGTGCGGAACGTCTTCGAGACCAACACGTTCGGCGTGATGGCGACGACGCAGGCCGTGCTGCCCCAGTTCCGCGAGCGCGGCTCCGGCGTGGTGGTCAACGTGACCTCCAGCGTGGTGCTGGGCCACATGCCCCTCTCGGCCGTCTACAAGGCGAGCAAGATGGCCATCGAGGGGTTCACCGCATCCCTCTCGCTCGAACTCGCGCCCTTCGGCGTGCAGGCGAAGACGGTCGAGCCGGGTGCCTGCCTGACGACCAACTTCGCAGCCAACGCGACGAACGGCACCCCGATGGACGCGCTGGTCCCGGCGCCCTACGCACCCTGGGCGAAGAAGACCATGGACACCTTCACGGGCCAGGACCTGTTCACCAAGGAGAGCGACGTCGCCGAGACGGTGTGGCGCGCCGTGCACGACACGACCGGCCAGCTGCGATTCCCGGCCGGCCCCGACGCGATCTGGCTCGCCCAGGCGAAGTGATCAACCAGCAGGCAGAGGATCACCGTACCGATGCCAACAGCCGGCCCCGCACGCATGCACGGGGCCGGCTCGCTGTCCGAGGGCGCTTCAGGCCGACCGCTGATCTGGCAGGCACGCAGCCGCTACCGCTGGGATTGGCCGACCCACAGAAGTCCCCGACGCTGCCGTTTCTCTCGGTGCAGCTCCGAACCTTGCCGTTGCCGTTCATCCACGAACGCGTGCGCTCGACGGGCCAGCGCCTGCTGGCCTGAATCGGGGCGGGCACACACTTGCGGGCGATCTCGGCAGTGAACCCCAACTCGGCTATCAACGCACGGGACTTGATGCTGTCGTTGCTCTGGTCGAGGTAGACGTTCACGGTGTCCGGCAGCATGTCGACCTGCTCCGGAACGGCGTCCAGGGTCAGTCCGAGCAGTGGCGAGTCATGCCTATTGGCCCCTCCGGAGACGATCCCCAGCGGGTCGCCGTGGGCGTCGCAGGCGGCGGAGCACTTCAGCCCCTGCTTGCCCCGGTCGACCGGCGAGCGGCCGGCCTTCTCCCCGCCGGACGGGGCCTTGGTGACGCAGCCGTCCACCGAGATCTCGCCAAGGACGAGGCCGACCATCCGGTCGTAGGCGTCCAGGGCGAGAGCGTGCAGCGCATTGGAAATCCCCTGCCGGGACCACTCTTTGAGGTGGCCGACGACGAACTCCTCCCGGATGGGGAGGATCGCGGCGAACTGGTCCCACAGGGGTTCGAGCAGGCAAGCCGGCAGCGCGGGCACGGCCGTCCTTCGTGATCACTGAGCGTAGAGACTCCATGATCATGTGGACCCGTGCCTGCTCTGCGTCCTCCCGCACGCCCGATGCCTATTGCCGGTCGTTCTGACTTCATTGAGACCGGACAGCCGCGGCCGATCTCCTCCGATTCGCTTGTGGTCTCGTTGGATCGGGATCGCTGACTTGTCTGCAGCGAGTTGTTGCTGGAGGGCTGCGCAGGCATACCGGCCGCGGGCTTCGACTTCCGCCGCCCAAGCCTGCAGGAGCCGACGGCTAAGCGCTTGGCCGCTCGCCTCCTACACTGACCGGATGAACAATTACACATGCACCCAGTGCAGCACCGTCGGTCTGGTGGAGGGTTTCGTCGAGGACGCCGGCGAGCACTCACGCGGGTACGCACGCTGGATCGAGGGCGCGTTGGAGCGGGGGATTCTCGGGGGCGCCAAGCGGATGGGCCGACTCCGGCGGCAGATAGAGGCGTTCCGCTGTCCCAAGTGCGGGCACCTTGAGCTGTTCGCCACGGGCGAGGTGTAGTTGGCTCTCGCTCTCCCGGACGCCACTCCAGACGGCCGCACGTCGCGCACCTCCGCCATCTGGCCTTCTCCATGAGTTTCGGATCTGGCCCCTATGCCGTGCAGTCAGTTGTTGATCAAGTTCTACGTTCGGTTGGTCCGTAGCCTGAGGTGGTGCTGATCGGCGAACTGTCTGACCTGCGGCCCCGGCTGGACGGGGAGGATGTTCAAAGCTTGCCGGCCATCGCTGTCGGCCCTTTGCCGGGACAACTGGCTCACGTCGTCGAGGGCTACCGCACTGATTCGGCATTGCGGTTGCTAGGTTCCCTACACGACAACCCGGCTGTCGCTGTCCTCGGCCTGTGCACGGTGGAGAGGGCTGTGACCGCCGTCCGCATCGCGGTGGACCTTCCTGCCGGGGACTGGGGCTGGGGCGTGAGCTGCTGAAGGCAACTGTCACGCAGTTCGACTTTCGCCGGATCACGGCCCGCACCGAAACCGAGGCAGTCGGTTTCTACCGGCGGTGCGGGTTCTCGGTGGGCAGTTTCGGTGAGATCTACCGGGGTGTTGAGCGGTTCGACTGCACGCTGGACGTCATCCGTTCATAGCCGGGCGGCCGGCGGAGGCAAGTAGACCACCTGCGGAGCTCCCACTCGACGCCGGGCTCGCCGTTACCTGGCGCGATGCCGAGGCGAAGATGACCTTCTGTCCTGGATCACGGGAGTTCCACGCTTCCAGACCACACGGAACGGCTGCATTGAAGGTGGTGTTGGGTCCACCCCTGTGGTGGTACTGGACCGCTGGCGGGCCTAGTGGGCCTTTCATAGCGTCGTGCTCATGATGAATGCGACGGACGAAGAACGAACAGGTGCCACCCGGCGGACAGCATTGCGTGGGCTGGGACTCGCGGTGGGGGGTGTGGCACTGGCCACCGGGCTGGGCACCTCGCCGGCCGCAGCGGACTCGCGTCGCGGGCTCACCACCTACGTGCTGGTGCACGGTACCCACAGCGCCGGCGCGTTCTGGATGCCGATCGCGCGTGAGTTGACGCTGCGCGGTCACCGCGTCGTCATGGTGGACCAGCCGCGGCATGGTTCGGAGGCTTTCGTGCCGGAGTCGTATCAGCGGCAGGACCTCGAAGCGATGGCGGCCGAGCCTTCCCCGCTGAAGGGCCTCGGGCTGGAGGACTATGAGGCGCGCGTCACGGGCATCGTGCGGCGGGCGGCACGGAACGGCCCGGTGGTGCTGGTCGGGCACAGCCTGGGTGGCGTATCGGTCAGCCGTGTCGGCGATGCCGTCCCGCATCTGCTTCACCACATTTGCTACATGGCGGCCTTCTGTCCCAGCCGTGTCCTGCCCACAGCGGACGTCTGCACGGCGGCACCCCAGAACGCGAACGCCGTCAGCCCGGTCGAGCTGACGGTGGGTGACCCGGACCGGCTCGGTGTACTACGACTGAACTTCCGGACAGGTGACAGCCGCGAGCTGGCCCTCCTGAAGGAGATGATCTGCGCGGACCACCCCGACGCCGAATTTCGCCGGATACTGGCCGGCATGCAGACCGACGAGCCCGTCGCCGCTTATGCGGGCCGAGCGGTCGGTCGGGCTGGTAGCTGGGGACGCATTCCCCGCACCTACCTGCGTTTCGGCAGGGACCGGACGATCGCCACCGCACTCCAGGACAGAATGATCGCGGAAGCCGACGCGTCCACGCCCGGCAACAGGTTCCGCGTGCACAATTTTCCCGGGGCGTCACACGTCGGCCCTCTGGATCCCGTCCCGGTCGCAGAAAGCCTGGACACGCTCGCACGTTAGGGGATAGGGCGCTCGAAGAAGTCGCAGGTCAAGAGCATCTCTGCCTGGGAGTGCCGAAAGCCGGACAGGTCGTGGACAAGCGGCCGGGGAGTGGGGGCGATCCCGGTCCCCTTCAAGATCTCCCATAGGGTGGAGGGGGCGCCGAGCTCGGGAACGCTGCGGCGGGTGGCTGATCGGGTTTGACATCGCCCGGAAAGCATCAGCCAGAGCGGCGGTCGCGCCGGCGGTCTCGGCCGCCACGTCGGCGCAGGCCACGCGACCGCCCTCCCGGGCGGCGAGGACGGCGACCACCCGGCCGTTGCCGACGGGCGCCTGCGGGCCGTCGTCGGGATGGGTCCCGGCGCCGAACACCAGTACGTTGCGTCCGGCCACGCGGCGGACCGCACGGTCGGCATCCCACGCTTCACTCGTGTTCCCGCGCTCCGTCCACGAACCCGGTGTTCGCGAAGCCCGGCTCCAGTTGGACGCCGATGGTGTTCAAGAAGTACGCCACCATGTGGTACTGCCCCACGAGCATGGTGATTTCGATCAGATCCGCGTCGTCGAAGTGTGCCGCGAGGGCGTCCCAGGTCGCATCGGACAGCCGCGCGGTGCAGTGCAACTCGTCCGCGGCACTGATCAGATGCCGCTCGAGGTCCGTCCATCCATCGGCTTCCGGACCCCGCGGAATGCGCTCGATGTCGGCGTCCGTGAGGCCTTCTTCCTTGGCCGGCGGGACGTGGTGCCCCCACTCGTACGAGGCGCCAGTGTTGTACGAGGTGCGTAGGATCAACAGCTCGCGGAACTTGCCCGGCAGTCGGCCGGCATGGAGCAACTGGCCGCCGAACGGCAAGAACCGCTCGTACAGGTCGGGATGTCGCACCAGGGTGGTGAAGATGTTGGGTATCTGGCCTCCGGGATCCTGATTCGCGGTGGCGAGGAGCGCGCGTGTCCTCGTGTCCCACTGCTCTTCGGCCAGCGGCTGGATCCGGGGGCGAGCGCTGCTGTCGTCGTTGCGCGTTACCTGAACTCTCTCGGTCATCAAGACCTCCAGACACCTAGGCTAGAAACTGGCTGAACGTTTAGCGAGGGAAATCGCTTGCCCAGGCATCCGGTCACGATCGGACCGCGACCGGAGCAGGCCCGTGTCACCGCCCCTCAGCGCGATCAACATCGTCGTGCGGTTGTACGAAACCAGGCCACCTCCTGGCCCCGGCACCGAGCCTCATCTGCCTCTTCTAAAGATTGCCCACGGGGCGGGCAGGCTGACCTCATTCCTGCCTGCACTGGCATCACGGCTGCCCGCTAGAGTTCTTGATCGCGTTCGGGTGCTACTCCGGGCACCTCGCTCACGACCCCGACACCTTGCCGACCGTGGACGGGTGCGGCGGAGGGGGAGGGGGCGCCGCCGGCAGGCGAGTGGGGCCCTTAGTGGTCTACTACATGAACCGCGTCGACTTCCGCCAAGTGCTGTGTCCCTCCGGGCTGTTCAGTCGGATGAGCGCGACGATGCGGTTCCTGATCCGGGGGCGATGCCCCTTTGGGGACGCTTCTCGGCCGCCTGCTGTGCTCGACGATCGGAGTCCGCGGCACGCTGCTGGCCGGGGTGGTCGGCCAGTCGCTCACCTGCCTGCCCGTCTCCCTGTCGCCGCTACACCGGATGCGCGAACTGCCGTCCCACGCGGAGCCGCCGGGGGAGGGCCCCGCCGCCGGGCCGCTGGTGCCGAGAGAGTCTTGGGAACGGGGGCGACCGCAGCCCGTACGGTGCTGAGACGGGACGGCTCAGCTCGAGAGGCGCGTGCGGCAAGGTCCGCTTACCGGGACCGGCCTGGCGTCGTGCAGGCGACGCGCGCGATCAGTAGGAAGACAGCCGGCTGCGCAGCAAGCCCTCCTGTCCCCCGACGTGCGGGCTCTGGAACCAGACATCTGCCGTGGAGTCGGTCGCCGGGTTAGTAACGCGCCTTGGGCCAGCAGAGGCTGAGGCCGCTGGGGCGTCTTCCGGGGACCTTCGAGCGTTCAACTCCTTGCAAGCACAGCTCGGTTCAGGCCCTTCTTGCTTCACCTCTTGACGTCGATGGTGCAGACCTTTAGGTTCCCGATCGCCACAGCTTCATGAATGCACTCTCTGTTCATCGACATGAACAGGGGGACCCCCACTGCCGGCCTCCCATGAAGGGCTGTGATCCCCGATGAACAGACCACCCCTCGCGCGCTCCACCGTGATCCGCGGCGCGCTCACCACCACGCTGCTTGCGCTCTCCGCCGGCGCCTTCGGTGCGGCACCTGCTTCTGCCGCCACCGGCACGATCACGGGTCTCGCCGGCAAGTGCCTCGACGTGGCCGGGGCGAGCTCGGCGAACGGCGCGGCCGTTCAGCTCTACGACTGCAACGGCACCGCCGCCCAGCAGTGGACGGTCGGTTCCGACGGAACGATACGAGCCCTCGGCAAGTGCCTTGATGTCACCGGCAATTCGACCGCCAACGGGGCCAAGCTCCAGCTGTGGGACTGCACGGGCGGCGCGAACCAGAAGTGGTCGGTCTCCGCGGCCGGCGACATCGTCAACCAGCAGGCCGACAAGTGCGCCGACGTCACGGGCAACACCTCGACGAACGGCACCCCTGTACAGATCTGGAGCTGCACCGGCGCAGCGAACCAGAAGTGGACAGCGCCCACCGGCGGTGGCACCACCCCCACCGCGCCGATGGCCGTCGCTCCGTACCTCTACAACGGCTGGGGCAGCCCGCCGAGCCCGACCACGGTCATGAACGCCACCGGCGTCAAATGGTTCACCCTCGCCTTCGTGCTCAGCAACGGCACCTGCAATCCGCAGTGGGACGGCAGCCGCCCGCTGACCGGTGGTGTCGACCAGCAGACCGTGAACACCGTGCGGGCGAACGGCGGTGACATCATCCCCTCGTTCGGCGGCTACAGCGGCAACAAGCTTGAGAGTTCCTGCACCAGTGCCGGCGCGCTGGCGGGCGCGTACCAGAAGGTCATCAACGCCTACGGGCTCAAGGCGATCGACATCGACATCGAGGCCGACGCCTACAGCAATCCGACGGTCCAGCAGCGCACCGTGGACGCACTCAAGACCATCAAGGCCGGCAACCCCGGCATCAAGGTGTACGTCACCATCGGCACCGGCCAGTCCGGCCCCGACACCAGCCTCATCAACCGTGCCGCCAACTCGGGCCTGACCGTGGACAGTTGGACGATCATGCCGTTCGACTTCGGCGGCGCGGGGCAGAACATGGGCACGCTCACCCAGCGCGCCGCCGAGGGACTCAAGACGGCCCTCAAGAACGCCTACGGCTACAGCGACGACCAGGCGTACCGGGACATGGGCATCTCCTCGATGAATGGGATCACCGACCAGAACGAGACGGTCACCGTCGCCGACTTCCAGACCATCCTCGCGTACGCGCAGCAGCACCACCTGGCGCGGCTGACGTTCTGGTCGGTCAACCGGGACCGCCCCTGCACGGGCGGCGTCGCCGACAGCTGCTCCGGCGTGAGCCAGCAGAACTGGGACTACACGCGCGTCTTCGCGAAGTACACCGGCTGACCGTCCCCACCCCCCATCAGCGCAGGAGGGCCACCATGCTCAGATCCACAGCCGCCCCAAGCAGATCGAGAAGAGACTCCGGCCGCCACCGGATACCGAAGGCGCTCACCGTGCTCGCCCTCATGGCGAGCAGCATGTCCGGCGTGGCAGTCGCCGCACAGGGCAAAGCGACCGCCCGGGAGCCGGTCACCGCCGAGGCGGCCGCCCTGCCGACCGGCTGGGCCACCGTCGTCAACGCGGGCAGCGGCAAGTGCGTCGACGCGCGGGCCGCTGGGACGACGGACGGGACCGCCGTCCAGCAGTACACCTGCAACAGCACCCAGGTTCAGCAGTGGCGGATCGAGGCCACCTCCGGTGGGTACTCCCGGGTCGACAACCGGGCCGACGCCAGCAAGGTATGGGACGTCACCGACGTCTCGACGGCGGACAGCGCGCCGGTGCAGCTGTGGACGTACAGCGGCGGCGCCAACCAGCAGTGGCAGGCCGTCGCCGAGTCGAGCGGCGCCTACCACTTCGTGAACCGCAACAGCGGCAAGTGCCTCGACGTGCCGAGCGCCTCCACCTCGGACAGCGTCCAGCTGACGCAGTACACGTGCAACGGCACAGCCGCCCAGTCCTTCTACGTCAATCCCGTCGACGTCACGCCGCCGCCCGGGACCCCGGATCTCGGCCCGAACGTCACCGTCTTCGACCCGTCGACGCCCGCCGCCACGATCCAGAACAGCCTGAACTCAGCCTTCGCGCAGCAGGAGACCAACCAGTTCGGCACCGCCCGCAAGGCATTCCTCTTCAAGCCCGGCACGTACGACGCCAACGCCAACGTCGGCTTCTACACACAGGTCGCGGGCCTCGGTCTGTCGCCGGACGACGTCACCATCCGCGGTGCGGTACACGCCGAGGCCGACTGGTTCCAGGGCAACGCCACCCAGAACTTCTGGCGGTCGGCCGAGAACCTGTCGGTGACCCCGACGGGCGGCACGGACCGCTGGGCGGTGTCGCAGGCCGCCCCGTACCGGCGCATGCACCTGCGCGGCAACCTCGCCCTGGACGACGGCGGCTGGTCCAGCGGCGGCTACATGGCCGACACGAAGATCGACGGGCAGGTCAACTCGGGTTCCCAACAGCAGTGGCTGTCGCGGAACACCGAGTGGGGCAGCTGGACCGGTTCCAACTGGAACATGGTGTTCGTCGGCGCCAAGAACGCTCCCGCGAACAGCTTCCCCAGCCCGCCGTACACCACCGTCGCCCAGGCGCCGCTCACTCGCGAGAAGCCGTTCCTGTACGTCGACTCCGCAGGTTCCTGGAAGGTGTTCGTCCCCTCCGCGCGCGCCAACACCAGTGGCACGACCTGGAGTTCGGGCACGCCTGCGGGTGCGTCCCTGCCCCTCGACGACTTCTTCATCGTCAAGCCGGGCGCCACGGCCGCGCAGATGAACGACGCGCTCGCCGCAGGTAAGAACCTCCTCGTCACGCCCGGGGTCTACCACCTCGGTCAGACGCTGAAGGTGACACGACCCGACACCGTCGTCCTGGGCCTCGGCCTCGCCACACTCATCCCCGACAACGGCATCACCGCGATGACGGTCGCCGACGTGGACGGCGTCCAGCTCGCCGGCCTGCTGATCGACGCCGGGACCACCAACTCCGCACAACTCATGGAAATGGGCCCCAGCGGCTCCTCCGCCGACCACAGCGCCGACCCCAGCGCGCTGCACGACGTGTTCTTCCGCATCGGCGGAGCGGGAGTCGGCAAGGCCACCACCAGCCTGACGATCAACAGCGACGATGTCATCGGCGACCACTTGTGGCTTTGGCGAGCCGACCACGGCAGCGGGGTGGGCTGGACCAGCAACACCGCAGACACCGGGCTCGTCGTCAACGGCGACGACGCGACGATGTACGGCCTGTTCGTCGAGCACTACCAGAAGCACCAGACCATCTGGAACGGCAACGGTGGACGCACGTACTTCTACCAGAACGAGATGCCGTACGACCCGCCCAACCAGGCAGCCTGGATGAACGGCTCCACGCAGGGCTACGCCGCCTACAAGGTGGCCAACTCGGTGACCAGCCACCAGGTGTACGGCTTCGGCAGCTACTGCTACTTCAACGTCAACCCCGGCGTCGCCGCCGAGCACGCCATCGAGGCGCCCAACAACGCGAATGTGCGCTTCAAGGACATGGTGACGGTCTCACTGGGCGGCACCGGCACGATCCGGCACGTCGTCAACGACCGGGGCGGCCCCTCCAACTCCTCCACCAACGTCGCCAACCTCGTCAGCTACCCGTGAGCGCGTGACCAGCCCGGAAAGGACCGATCCAACGATGCACACTTTGAGATCAGGCTCGGCGCGCGTGACCCTGCGAGTCCTCCTCCTGCTGGCGACGCTGCTCACCCTGGCGGCACCGCCCGCCGCCCGGGCGAGCACGGCGGCCGCGCCGTTCAAGGTACTCGCGCTGTACAGCGGCACCTGGGACGCGGCGCATATCGATTTCGAGAAGGAGGCGAACGACTGGTTCCCCAAGCAGGCCGCGGCGAACGGATTCACCTACACCGCCAGCAACAACTGGGACCTGCTCAGCAACGGCGGCGTGAATGCCTATCAAGTCGTGCTGTTCCTCGACGACTTGCCGCAGACCTCCGCCCAACGGGCCGGATTCGAGCAGTACATGCGCGGCGGTGGCGCCTGGATGGGTTTCCACGTCTCGGCCTTCACCACCGACGCGGCGAGCTGGCCGTGGTACCACAACCAGTTCCTCGGCAGCGGCAATTTCAAGTCCAACACCTGGGGCCCGACGACCGCGGTTCTGAAGGTCGAGGACCGCACCCATCCGTCCACCAGGAATCTGCCGGCCACGTTCACCTCGTCGGTCAGCGAGTGGTACAGCTGGTCCAACGACCTTCGGCAGAACCCGGACATCAAGATCCTCGCCTCCGTCGACCCGAGCAGCTTCCCGCTGGGCACGGATCCCAACCAGTCCTGGTACAGCGGCTATTACCCGATCCTGTGGACCAACACGAAGTACAAGATGCTGTACGCGAACTTCGGCCACAACGCGATGAACTACGACACCAACACCCGCCTGTCGTCGACGTTCGCGAGTGAGACCCAGAACCGGTTCCTGCTGGACGGGCTGAAGTGGCTGGGCGGCGCAGACACCACGCCCCCGCCGGAGGATTCGATCTCCGAGACCTCCTGGTACGCGCTGGAGAACAGTGGCAACGGCACCTGCGTGGACGCCCGTTCGGCCGCCACGGCGAACGGGACAGCGATCCAGCAGTACGCGTGCAACGGCACGCAGGCGCAGCAGTTCCGGCTCCGCTCGACCGAGGGCGGATACCGCCAGGTCGGCATCCGCGCCAACCCGCAACAGGTCGTCGACGTCACCGATGCCTCGGCCGCCGACAAGGCGCCGCTGCAACTCTGGAGTTACGGCGGAGGGCAGAACCAGCAATGGCTGCCCGTCAAGGAAGGTGCCGGGCGGTACCACTTCACCGCCCGACACAGCGCCAAGTGCCTGACGGCGGCGAGCGCCGCGACGAACAGCACACAGCTCACCCAACGCAGCTGCGACGGCTCACCTGCGCAGAGCTTCATGCTGACGGCACAGCCCTGACCGGTCAGATCTGAGGCCTTAGGAGGGTGCCCCCCTCGCCGCAGGCCGGCGACGGGGGCACCCTCCTTTCCCTGCCGGTGTTGGCGGGCCGCGATCGAGCGCGTGGCAGGGCGTTGGCATCGGCATCGTCATCGTCTGGAGCCGTCTCGGCCGAGGGTCTCCACGGGAGGAGCGCTGGTGCGACACCACACGCCGCGCCGTGAGCGACACGGACAGATACGGGCGGTGACCGGCCCAACTGGGGCCAGTGCCAGTTCGGGGATGTCCGCGGCCAGTGGTCGGATGAACGCTGACGGCAGCAGCGCAATGCCGAGCCCGCGCGCAATGAGCCAAGTGATCAGCTCGACGACGCCGGAGTCGTACGCAACGTTCGCGGACCAGGCCTGCGGCGGCGACCGCCTGATCGGAATGGGCTCGGGCGGGTGTCCCGGCCCCGAAGTCCACGAAGGTCTCGTCGGCGATCTGGTCGGGCTCGGAACGTCACCGCCGCTCGTCAAGCGGTGTAGCGGTACTCGTTGAGGGTGCCGCCGAGGACGCGGGTGCGCAGGAGCCTGCGGCTGCCCAGGTCGTGGTCACGTCACCCGTGCTGGACCAAGCCCCGAGAAGCCGCGCGTGATCGAAGAGACCGGCCCTAGTCGACGTCCGCGCGGGACTGTCCCAGCTTCAGGTCGTCGATCCAGACGTGGGAGTTGACGCCGTTGATGCCGGTGCCGTAGGTGCCCCACCTGGGGTTGTTGCCCATGTCGTCCCAGGTACGGACGCCGGTCTTGCCGGCGATCTTGGTTCCGTCCATCCACACCTCGAACGAGCCTGTGTTGTCCGAGCGGGTGGTGATGCCCAGCTCGAGCTTGTGCCAGCTGCCGGCCGTCCAGG
>NZ_JBIVFF010000016.1:0-173581 GCF_044748025.1 Streptomyces sp. NPDC090032
ACCTCGATCACCGTGTCACGCGGAGCCCGCAGCGCCGTGTGCAGAACGGCCCGGCCCTCCGTCGTATTGATCTTCTCGCCGCGGAACATGGCGTCGCGCTGCCCGAACACGTCGGTGGCGGTGGCCAGTTCCTGGAGCAGGGCGAGCGTCTCGTCCGTGATCAGGTGCTTGGAGTAGTCGATGTGCAGATCGCCGACCTGGACGTTGTAGCGCCCGGCGCG
This sequence comes from Streptomyces sp. NPDC090032, assembly GCF_044748025.1. Taxonomy (NCBI): domain Bacteria; kingdom Bacillati; phylum Actinomycetota; class Actinomycetes; order Kitasatosporales; family Streptomycetaceae; genus Streptomyces; species Streptomyces sp. NPDC090032. Next base: position 222 of record NZ_JBIVFF010000016.1, read on the forward strand.
GTCCGGGTCGGTGGCGAACAGATCCCGCAGGTGGACCTGGCGCTGCTTCGCGCGGTGGTCCGACAGGGCCGTCCACTGGGGGCGGACCGTGAGGTGCGGGGTGGTGTCAGGCATGTTGAACGCGCTCCTTGGTGCCGTCGCCGCGCAGGGCGATGGCGTACATCTCGTCCGCGTCGAGGCGGCGGAGTTCTTCGGCGATCAGCTCGGAGGTGGTGCGGACCTTGAGGGCCAGGGTGCGCTGCGGCTGGCCGGGCAGGGTGAGCTGCGCGAGGGGGCCCTCGGGACGGTCGATACGGATCTCGCCGGCGGCCGTGCCGAGGCGGACGGCGGTGATGACCGGGCCCGCGGTGGTGACGCGCTCGACGGGCACGCCGAGGCGGGCGCCCAGCCAGCGGGCGAGCAGCTCGGCGCTGGGGTTCTCGGCCTCGCTCTCGACGGCCGCCGAGATGATCTCGGCACCCGCCTGGTCGAGGGCGGCGGCGAGCATGGAGCGCCACGGGGTGAGGCGGGTCCAGGCCAGATCGGTGTCGCCGGGGGCGTACGAGGCCGCGCGGGCGGCCAGCGCGGACAGCGGGTCCTCGACGGCGTACGTGTCGGTGATGCGGCGCTGGGCGAGCGCTCCCAGAGGGTCCTTGGCGGGAAACTCGGGGGCGTCGACGGGCCACCAGACGACGACGGGCGCGTCCGGGAGCATCAGCGGCAGGACGACGGAGTCGGCGTGCTGGCCGACCTCGCCGTACAGGCGCAGCAGGACGGTCTCGCCGGTGCCGGCGTCCGCGCCGACCCTGACCTCGGCGTCGAGGCGGTTGCCCTGGCGGTCGCGGGGCGAGCGGGCGTGCCGCTTGATCACGACGAGGGTGCGCGAGGGGTGCTCACGGGAGGCCTCCTCGGCGGCCTTGATGGAGTCGTAGGCGTTCTCCTCGTCGGTCACGATGACCATCGTGAGGACCATGCCCACGGCCGGGGTGCCAATCGCCCTGCGGCCTTCCACCAAGGCCTTGTTGACCTTGCTTGCCGTCGTGTCGGTGAGGTCGATCTTCATGGCCTGCGCCAGCTCCGTCCGTCTCGTGCGAGCATCTCGTCCGCTTCCTTCGGGCCCCAGCTTCCCGAGGCGTACTGCGCGGGCCGGCCGTGGGTGTCCCAGTGGCCCTCGATCGGGTCGAGGATCTTCCAGGACTCCTCCACCTCCTCCGTGCGGGGGAAGAGGTTGGCGTCGCCGAGCAGGACGTCCAGGATGAGCCGTTCGTACGCCTCCGGGCTGGACTCGGTGAAGGACTCGCCGTAGGCGAAGTCCATCGACACGTCCCGGATCTCCATCGACGTACCCGGGACCTTGGAGCCGAAGCGTACGGTCATGCCCTCGTCGGGCTGGACGCGGATGACGATCGCGTTCTGGCCGAGTTCCTCCGTGGCGGTGGAGTCGAAGGGGGAGTGCGGGGCGCGCTGGAAGACGACGGCGATCTCGGTGACGCGGCGGCCGAGGCGCTTGCCGGTGCGCAGGTAGAAGGGGACGCCGGCCCAGCGGCGGTTGTCGACCTCCAGCTTGATGGCCGCGTAGGTGTCGGTCTTCGACTTGGGGTCGATGCCGTCTTCCTGGAGGTAGCCCGGGACCTTCTCACCGCCCTGCCAGCCGGCCGCGTACTGGGCGCGGACGGTGTGCTCGCCGAGGTTCTCGGGCAGCCGCACCGACTTGAGGACCTTGAGCTTCTCGGTGAGGAGCGACTCGGCGTCGAAGGAAGCCGGTTCCTCCATGGCGGTCAGCGCCATGAGCTGGAGGAGGTGGTTCTGGATGACGTCGCGGGCGGCGCCGATGCCGTCGTAGTAGCCGGCGCGGCCGCCGATGCCGATGTCCTCGGCCATCGTGATCTGCACGTGGTCGACGTAACTCCGGTTCCAGATGGGTTCGTACATCTGGTTGGCGAAGCGGAGGGCCAGGATGTTCTGGACGGTCTCCTTGCCGAGGTAGTGGTCGATGCGGAAGACCTGGTCGGAGTCGAAGACGTCGTGCACGATCGCGTTGAGTTCGCGGGCGCTGGCCAGGTCGTGGCCGAACGGCTTCTCGATGACGGCGCGGCGCCAGGAGCCCTCGGGTCCGTCGGCGAGGCCGTGCTTCTTGAGCTGCTGCACGACCTGCGGGAAGAACTTCGGGGGCACGGAGAGGTAGAAGGCGTAATTGCCGCTCGTGCCGCGCTTCTCGTCGAGGTCCTCGACGGCCTCGCGCAGCTGCTTGAACGCCTCGTCGTCGTCGAAGTCGCCGGGGATGAAGCGCATGCCTTCGACGAGCTGCTGCCAGACCTCCTCGCGGAACTCCGTGCGGGAGTGCTCGCGCACCGCGTCGTGGACGACCTGGGCGAAGTCCTGGTCCTCCCATTCGCGGCGGGCGAAGCCGACCAGCGAGAAGCCCGGCGGCAGCAGTCCGCGGTTGGCGAGGTCGTAGACCGCCGGCATCAGCTTCTTGCGGGACAGGTCGCCGGTGACGCCGAAGATGACGAGACCGGAGGGGCCCGCGATGCGCGGCAGGCGGCGGTCGCGGGGGTCCCTCAGCGGGTTCTGCCAAGCAGTGGTGCTCACTTGGCCTGCGCCCCCTTGCCGGCGAGGCGGTTCGCGACGGTGCCGAGCAGGTCGTTCCACGCGACGTCGAACTTGGCGACGCCCTCGTCCTCGAGCTGCTGGACGACCTCGTCGTAGGAGATGCCGAGCGCGTCGACGGCCTTGAGGTCGGCGCGGGCCTGCTCGTAGCCGCCCGTCACCGTGTCACCCGTGATCACGCCGTGGTCGGCGGTGGCCTTCAGGGTGGCCTCCGGCATGGTGTTGACCGTGCCCGGGGCGACGAGCTCGTCGACGTACAGGGTGTCCTTGTACGCAGGGTCCTTGACGCCGGTGGAGGCCCACAGCGGGCGCTGCTTGTTGGCGCCGGCGGCCTCCAGCCTGCTCGCCCGCTCGGAGGCGAAGACCTCTTCGTACGCCTCGTACGCGAGACGGGCGTTGGCGAGGGCGGCCTTGCCCTTGAGGGACTTGGCCTCATCGGTGCCGACCCGGTCGAGGCGCTTGTCGATCTCGGCGTCGACGCGCGAGACGAAGAAGGAGGCGACGGAGTGGATGCCCGCCAGGCCGATGCCCGCGGCCTGCGCCTTCTCCAGGCCCGCGAGGTAGGCGTCCATGACGGCCTTGTAGCGGTCGAGGGAGAAGATCAGGGTGACGTTGACGCTGATGCCGAGGCCGATGACCTCGGTGATGGCCGGGAGGCCCGCCTTCGTCGCCGGAATCTTGATCATGACGTTCGGGCGGTCGACCAGCCAGGCGAGCTGCTTGGCCTCGGCGATCGTGGCCTCGGTGTTGTGGGCGAGGCGCGGGTCGACCTCGATGGAGACGCGGCCGTCGCGGCCCTGCGTCGCGTCGTACACGGGGCGCAGGATGTCGGCGGCGGCGCGGACGTCGGCGGTGGTCATCATGCGGACCGCCTCGTCGACGGTGACGCCGCGGGTGGCGAGGTCGGCGAGCTGCTCCTCGTAGCCCTCGCCGGAGCCGATGGCCGCCTGGAAGATCGAGGGGTTCGTCGTGACGCCCACGACGTGGCTGTTCTCGATCAGTCCGGCGAGGTTGCCGGACTCGATGCGCTTGCGGGACAGGTCGTCCAGCCAGATGGAAACGCCTTCGCCGGCAAGGGACTTGAGGGGCGTGACGGTGGAGTCGGCGTTGCTCATGTTCTTCTTCATCTTCCTTCGGGTGTACGGGTGCGTACGGGTGCCTATGGGGCGCCTACGGGTCAGGCGCGGGCCGCGGAGAGGGACTCGCGCGCCGTGGCGGCGACGTTGTCGGCGGTGAAGCCGTACTCGGCGAAGAGCGTGGCGGCGTCGGCGGAGGCGCCGAAGTGCTCCAGGGAGACGATGCGGCCGGCGTCGCCGACGTAGCGGTACCAGGTCAGGCCGATGCCGGCCTCGACGGCGACGCGCGCCTTGACGGACGACGGCAGGACGCTGTCCTTGTAGTCCTGCGACTGCTCCTCGAACCACTCCACGGACGGCATCGACACGACGCGCGTGCCGATCCCCTCCGTCTCCAGCTGCTCGCGGGCGGCCACGGCGAGGTGCACCTCGGATCCGGTCGCGATCAGGATCAGGTCGGGCGTCGCGGTGGAGGCCTCGCGCAGGACGTAACCACCCTTCGCCGCCTGCTCGTTGAGCTCGTACGTGGGGACGCCCTGGCGGGTCAGGGCGAGGCCGTGCGGGGCGGGCTTGGTCGTGCCGCGGCGCAGGATCTCGCGCCAGGCGACGGCGGTCTCGTTGGCGTCGGCCGGGCGGACGATGTTCAGGCCCGGGATGGCGCGCAGGGAGGCGAGGTGCTCGACGGGCTGGTGCGTGGGGCCGTCCTCGCCCAGGCCGATGGAGTCGTGCGTCCACACGTAGGTGACCGGGAGCTGCATCAGGGCGGAGAGGCGGACGGCGTTGCGCATGTAGTCGGAGAAGACGAGGAACGTGCCGCCGTAGATACGGGTGTTGCCGTGCAGCGCGATGCCGTTCATCTCGGCGGCCATCGAGTGCTCGCGGATGCCGAAGTGGATCGTGCGGCCGTACGGGTCGGCCTCCGGCAGCGGGTTGCCCTTGGGGAGGAACGAACTGGCCTTGTCGATGGTCGTGTTGTTCGAGCCCGCGAGGTCGGCGGAGCCGCCCCACAGCTCGGGGATGACCGGGCCGAGCGCCTGGAGGACCTTGCCGGACGCGGCGCGCGTCGCGACCTTCGGGCCCTCGTCGAAGGACGGGAGCGCCTGCTCCCAGCCCTCGGGGAGGCGGCCGGCGACGATGCGGTCGAGGAGGGCGGAGCGCTCGGGCTCGGCCGTGCGCCACTCGCCGAGCCGCTTGTCCCACTCGGCGTGCGCGTCGGCGCCGCGGTCGAGGGCGCCGCGGGTGTGGGCGATGACGTCGTCGGCGACCTCGAAGGTCCGCTCGGGGTCGAAGCCGAGGACGCGCTTGGTGGCGGCGATCTCGTCGGCGCCGAGCGCGGAACCGTGGGAGGCCTCGGTGTTCTGCGCGTTCGGGGCGGGCCAGGCGATGATCGTGCGCATCGCGATGATGGACGGGCGGCCGGTGTCGGCCTTCGCCGCGGCCAGGGCCTCGTACAGGGCGTGCACGTCGGTGTCGCCGTCGGCCTTGGGCTCGATGCGCTGGACGTGCCAGCCGTAGGCCTCGTAGCGCTTGAGGACGTCCTCGGAGAAGGCGGTGGCGGTGTCGCCCTCGATGGAGATGTGGTTGTCGTCGTAGACGAAGACGAGGTTGCCGAGCTTCTGGTGGCCGGCGAGGGAGGACGCCTCGGCGGAGATGCCCTCCTCCAGGTCGCCGTCGGAGACGATCGCCCAGATGGTGTGGTCGAAGGGGGACTCGCCCTCGGGGGCCTCGGGGTCGAACAGGCCGCGCTCGTAGCGGGCCGCCATCGCCATGCCGACGGCGTTGGCGACGCCCTGGCCGAGCGGTCCTGTCGTCGTCTCGACACCGGCGGTGTGGCCGTACTCGGGGTGGCCGGGCGTCTTCGAGCCGTGGGTGCGGAACGCCTTCAGGTCGTCGAGCTCCAGCTCGTAGCCGGACAGGAAGAGCTGGGTGTAGAGGGTGAGGCTGGTGTGGCCCGGGGAGAGGACGAAGCGGTCGCGGCCGGTCCACTCCGGGTCGGCCGGGTCGTGCCGCATGACCTTCTGGAAGAGGGTGTACGCGGCGGGGGCCAGGCTCATCGCCGTGCCGGGGTGGCCGTTGCCGACCTGCTGCACGGCGTCGGCCGCGAGCAGGCGCGCGGTGTCGACAGCACGCCGGTCGAGGTCACTCCACTCGAAGGGGCCGAGGGCGTCCGGTGTCTGCGTGCTCATCTGTACGACTTCCTTCGCATCCGTATGGCATCCGAGGTACCGAAAGGCACCGCCCGACCGGGCCGAAAGCCCTGGTCGAACTACCTACGAATCTAAAGGTCATACTTTTGGCGCGGCAGGTGCGCCCGCGCCAGCGTTCGGTGAAAATGGGACACCTGCACGAGGACGAACCGGTTTGAGTCGAGGAAAGTGGATGACGGAGCAGGGTGGCGCACATCCGAGCGCACATATGGGAGCCGCGGAGCACATCCGTACGTATCCCTTCGACCCGAGCGCCAGCGTGTCCGGGGTCGGAATACAGATCGGGCCGATGGGCACGGAGGGCCCCTGGGCGGGTGGCGTCGGCCTGTCGCGCCGCGTGCACCGGATCGACTTCCACGTCCTGCTCTTCTTCCGCGAGGGCCCGGTCCACCACATGATCGACTTCACGGAGTACGAGGTCGGCGCAGGCGACATCCTGTGGATCCGGCCCGGCCAGGTGCACGGCTTCTCGACGAGCGAGCGCTACGTCGGCACGGCGCTCACCATGCAGCCCGGCTTCCTGCCACGCGCGATCGTCGAGGCGACGGGCCTGTACCGCTACGACCGGCCGCCCCTGCTCCACCCCGACGAGGCTCAACTCGCCGCCCTGGACGCCTCGTTGGAGCAGCTGAAGCGCGAGTACCTGGACACGGCGACGCTCCCGCTCAGCCTGCACACGTCGGTACTGCGGCACTCCCTGACGGCGTTCATGCTGCGGGTCGCCCATGTGTCGGCGCAGGCGGCGGCGGACGAGTGCAGGCCGCAGCCGGACACCACGTTCAGCCGCTTCCGCACGGCCGTCGAGCAGGGCTTCACCACGAACCACAGCGTGAGCGCGTACGCCGACGAGCTCGGCTACTCCCGGCGCACCCTCGTCCGCGCGGTGCGGGCGGCGACGGGCCAGACCCCGAAGGCCTTCATCGACCGCCGGGTGATCCTGGAGGCCAAGCGCCTGCTCGCCCACACGGACCTGCCGGTGGGCCGGATCGGTGTTGCGGTCGGCATCGCGGACTCGGCGAACTTCTCCAAGTTCTTCCAGCAGCACGCGGGCGTGACACCGGCGGCATTCCGGGCCGAACAGGTCTGACAAGTCCCTTTTTCGGCCGATGCGCACGCTTTCCCCGGGTACGCACGTGTCCGCGGCGGACCCATTTCACCCTGCGCAACGGGGGGTTGACCGTTCCCCCACCGCCCCTTACGTTGCTCGCACCTCCCACAGGTATATCGATTAACCACTCCCGGTTGGAGACATACCGCTGTGCCCCCTGTGCCCTCGACGATGAGTCGGCGCGGATTCCTCGCCGCCGGTGGCGCGCTCGCCGCCTCCTCCGCCCTGTCCGGCTGCTCCGCCCTCGCCGCCGCCGACAACGACCCCGACACGCTCGTGGTGCACAGCCAGCTCGGCACCACGGCCCCCGGCTCCCCCACCTACCTCTCGGCCCTGGACCGGTTCCGCGAGGAGACCGGCCTCAAGGTGCGCAACCTCGTCAACGGCGACGACCTCGCGCAGGTCTACGAGACCTCGCGGCTGGCCCGCAAGGAGCCGGACGTCGTCATGGTGAACCTCTACGACAAGACGCTGGCCTGGACCGACGTCGGGGCCACCGTGGACGTGAAGGGCTACCTGGACGACTGGGGGCTGCGCGAACGGGTGCTGCCCGTGGCCCTGGACGCGTGGACCGACGGCAAGGGACGGCTGCGCGCCTTCCCCTACTTCGCCACCAACTGGCCGGTCGCCTACAACCGGGCGCTCCTCGACAGGGCGGGGGTCGGCGAGATCCCCGCCACCGGGGACCAGCTCATCGCGGCCGCACGGAAGTTGCGCAAGAAGGGCCTCGCGCCCGTCACGGTCGGCGGCAACGACTGGACCGGCCAGAAGCTGCTCGCACAGATCGTCCAGACGTTCCTGACCGAGGACGAGGCCCGGCACGTCTACGCGACCGGGGACTTCGGCGGCCGGGGCGCGCGGCAGGGCATCGACTACTTCGTGGAGCTGCGCGACGCCGGGGTGTTCGCCGACAAGGCGCAGGGCCTCACCTCGGACTCGATGACGACGCAGTTCAACACGCAGGCCGCGGCGATGCAGTCGGCGATGTCGTCGGCGCTCGCGAAGGTGCCGGAGCCGGTGGCGCGCCACACGGACGTGGGCGGCTGGCCGCTCGCGCCGGGCGCGGCGCACGACAGGCCGACGATCCTGCGCACGTACACGCTGATCGGCTTCTGGGTCAGCCCGAACGGCACGAAGAAGATCGACGCCGTCGAGAAGTTCCTGCGGTTCATGTACCGCCCGGACACCGTCTCGCGGTTCATCAAGGAGGCCGGGCGCGACATGGCGCTGCGGTCCGACACGGTCAGCTCGGACTTTCCGCTGGTCGCGGCCGCGCAGCGGCTCGGCGGCGAGGTGGGCCAGGTGCTGCTGCCCGACCTCTTCGTCCCGCCGGCCGCGACGCAGCCGCTGATCACGGCGACGAGTACCTCCTTCACCCGCGGCACCAGCGCGGCCCAGGTCCGCTCGGTGCTCGAGGCCGCCTACCGCGGCGCCTGACCACCCGCCCCCTGCCTCCTCACCCGTAAGGGAGTTGCTCATGACGACGATGACGTCGACAGCGGGCGAGACCGCGGTCCGCCGCCCCACCCCGTCCTCCCCGGACACCGCCCGGCGTCCGCGCCGCCAGGGCGGCACGATCCTCGCGCTGCCCGCGCTCGTCTGGTACCTCGTGTTCATGGTCGGCCCGCTGGTCGCCATCTTCGCGGTGGCGGCCCTGCACTGGCCGGGCATGCTGCAGCCGGTGTCGTTCGCCGGGTTCGACAACGTGCGCACGGTCTTCGACGACCCGGTGTTCTGGGACGCGGTGAGCAACACGGCGATCCAGCTCGTCGTCGCCATCCCCGTGATGGTGGTGTGCGCGTACATGCTGGGCTACTACGTCGCGCAGAAGCCGCCCGGCCACAAGGTCATCCGCTATCTGCTGTTCATCCCCGGGCTGATCTCGACCCCGGCGAAGGCGATGGTCTTCTACGCGGCCCTCTCCCCCGACGGCCTGGTCAACGGAGGCCTGAAGGCGGTCGGCCTCGGTTCCGTCGCCGACGCGTGGCTCGCCTCGCCCTCCACCGCCCTCGCCTGTCTGATCGCGCTGGACATCTGGGCGGGGATCGGGTTCACGGCGGTGCTGTTCGCGGCGCGGCTCGGCAGTGTGCCGGACGAGCTGGGTGAGGCGGCACAGCTCGACGGGGCCGGGCACTGGCGGACCATGTGGCGCATCCACTTCCCGGTGATCAAGGACTATGTGGGCGTCGTGACGATGCTCCAGTTCCTGTGGACGCTGTTCGGCTCGGCGCAGCATGTGCTGCTGCTGACGCAGGGAGGTCCGGGCAGCTCGTCGACGACGCTGTCCTTCCTCGTCTACCAGAAGGCGTTCATCGCTGCCGACCTCGGCTACAGCCAGACCGTCGGGGTCTTCCTCTTCCTCGCCGGGCTCGTCGGACTGCTCGCCATCCGGCGCGCGTTCCGCCAGAACCACTGATCGGAGCCGTCGCCATGAAGTCCGCCAAGCACAGCCGCCTCGGCAGGTCCTGGCTGCCCGCGCACATCCTCGTCTGGCTGTACGCCGTGCTCCTGGTCATCCCCCTGTACTACTTCGTCGCCTCGGCGTTCAAGACGAACGAGGAGATCTTCGCCAGCCCGTTCGCGCTGCCGTCGTCCTTCGGCCTCGGCAACTTCAGCACCGCCTTCCACAGCGCCGACCTCGGCCTCGCCGTCGTCAACTCGGCTCTGGTGACGGTGTTCTCCCTCGCCTTGACGCTGGCGCTCGCGATACCGGCGGCGTTCGCGCTGGCCCGCTCGACGGGCCGGCTCGCCTCGGTGGTGGAGGCCGTCTTCTCGCTGGGGTTCCTGATCCCGACGTTCGCGGCGCTCTTCCCGACGTTCCTGCTCGCCGCGGCCACCGGCCTGTTCCACACCCGCACGTTCATGATCCTGTTCCTGCCGGCCACGGCGATGCCGCTCTCGGTGGTGATCCTGGTCCAGTTCATGCGGACCATCCCCCGGGAGATGGAGGAGGCGGCCCGCATGGACGGTGCCTCGACCTTCGCGGTGCTCCGGCACGTGTACACGCCGATGTGCCTGCCCGGCATCGCGACGGTGCTGCTCCTGAACTTCCTGACGTTCTGGAACGAGTACCTGTACTCCCTCGTGATCGTCGGCCCGGACCCCGCGCAGCGCACCGTCCAAGTGGCCCTGCCCACGCTGAAGTCCATCACCGGCACGGACTACGGCGTCCTGACCGCGGGGACCGTCCTCACCCTCGTCCCCGTGTGGGTCGTCTATACGGTGCTCCAGAAGCGGATGCAGCAGGCACTCGTCAGTGGGGCGGTGAAGATGTGAGCACTACCCGGCCGAAAAGGCCGAACGGTCGTCCGACCATCAAGGCGGTGGCGGCCGCGGCAGGTGTGTCGACGGCGGCGGTGTCGCAGGCGTTCAACGACAAGGGGCGCCTCGCCGAGCCGACCCGGCGGCGGATCCTCGACGCGGCGGCGGAGCTCGGCTGGTCTCCGAGCGCGTCGGCGGCGGCGCTGCGCAGCGCCCGTACCCGTACGCTCGCGCTCGTCGTGCGCAGACCCACCGACGTGCTCGGGGCCGACCCGCACTTCAGTGAGCTGATCACCGGCATAGAGGGCGAGTTGGCGCCGCGCGGCTACGGACTTCTCCTGCATCTCGTCGCCGGCGTCGACGAGGAGAGCGCCCTGTACGAGCGGCTCGCCGCCGAGGGCCGGGTCGACGGGGCCGTCCTCACCGACGCGCGGGCCGACGACCCGCGCCCGGCCCTGCTGCGCCGCCTCGGGCTTCCGTCGGTGCTGCTCGGCGCGCCCGACCCGGAGGCCACCGTGCCCACCGTCGGCCTCGGCAATCAGGGGTCGGGCGTCCACGAGGCGATCGACCACCTGCTCGGGCTCGGCCACCGGCGCATCGCGTACGTCTGCGGTCCCGCCGAGCTCCAGCACACCCGGCTGCGCCGCACCGTCTTCGAGGAGACGCTCGGCCTCGCCGGGCTCCGTCCCCTCGCCGTCCTGAGCACCGACTTCTCGGAGGCCGCCGCCGTCGCCGCGACCGAGGAGCTCATCGGTCGCGCCGAGCGGCCCACCGCGGTCGTGTACGCCAACGACTCGATGGCCGTGTGCGGCATCGGCACCGCCCAGCGCGCCGGCCTGCGCGTGCCGGACGACCTGTCCGTCGTCGGCTACGACAACCTGCCGCTCGGCAGCTGGCTGCACCCGCGCCTGACGACCGTCGACCAGCAGGTCCAGCGGGTCGGCGCGGCCGCCGCGCGCGTGCTGCTCGCCCGGTGCGGCGAGGACGTCCCCGAGACCCCGCTCGAAGGGCGCCCGCACCTGGTCGTCCGCGAGTCGACCGGCCCCGCAACCCCCTCGATAAATCCCGCATTTCAACGGAGCTAGGTACCACCATGCGACGCCACAGCGCCCACCTCACCCACGACTCGGCCGTCCTGCCCTGGCTCGGCGCCAACTTCTGGTCCCGCACCGGCGGGCCCCTGATGTGGCGCGACTACGACCCGAAGGTGGTGCGCGAGGAGCTGGAGGTGCTGCGCGCGCACGGCCTGAACATGACCCGTTCGTTCTTCTACTGGCCCGATTTCCACCCCGAACCGCACCGCATCGACGAGGAGTTGTGCGAGCGCTTCCGTGACTTCCTCGATGCGCACACCGAGTTGGGCATGGGGACGGTGCCGACGTTCATCGTCGGGCACATGTCCGGTGAGAACTGGGATCCGGCCTGGCGCGGCGGCCGCGACCTGTACGAGGACGTGTGGATGGTCGGCCGCCAGGCGTGGTTCGCGTCGCAGATGACGCGCCGCTTCAAGGACCACCCGGCCGTCACGGGCTGGCTGATCACCAACGAGATGCCGGGCTACGGCCGGATCTACCAGGTCGACCCGCCCTCCAGCGACGTCGTCACCGCGTGGGCGCAGACCATGTGCAACGCGGTGCGCGCGGCCGGCGGCACCCAGCCCGTCTCCCTGGGCGACGGCGCGTGGGGCATCGAGGTGACGGGCCGCGACAACGGCTTCTCGCTGCGGGACACCGCCGAGTACGTCGACTTCGTGGGCCCGCACGTCTACCGCTCCGACACGGACCGGCCGCGCCAGCACTACCGGGCCGCCTTCGAGTGCGAGCTCGCGGCCGTCACCGGGCAGCCGGTGGTCCTGGAGGAGTTCGGCCTGTCGACGGACACGGTCTCCGCCGAGAACGCGGGCGTGTACTACCGCCAGACGCTGCACAACTCGCTGCTGGGCGGCGCGACGGGCTGGGTCGCCTGGAACAACACGGACTACGACGACCTGTGGGACCGGTCCCCCTACGACCACCACCCCTTCGAGATGCACTTCGGCATCACGGACGGCACGGGCGCCCCGAAGGCCCCGCTCGTCGAACTCGCCGCGTTCGCCGAGGTGTTGGAGCAGGTCGACTTCGCGCGCTGCCGCCGCTCCGACGCCGGGGCCGCGCTGGTCGTGCCCGCGTTCCTGGAGCGCGGCTACCCGTACAGCCGCCCCGCCGACCGCCCGCTCATCTTCACCTCGCTCCACCAGGGGTACGTCGCCGCGCGCGCCGCCGACCTGGCCGTGGGCCTCACCCGGGAGGCGGACGGGATCAGCGAGGACGCGTCGCTCTATCTCCTGCCCGCGACACGGCAGTTGACGACGCGGACCCGGCGCGCCCTGGCACGGCGGGCCGCCGAGGGAGCGACGGTCTACCTGTCGTTCTGCTCGGGCGAGCACCCCGGGACGCGCGGGCCGTGGTTCGACGACCTGGACGGGCTGTTCGGGGTCGAGATGCAGCTGTCGTACGGCGTGGCGGAGCCGATCGAGGACGACGTGCTGGAGATGACGTTCACGAAGGACTTCGGGGGCATCAGGGCCGGTGAGACCCTGCGCTTCCCGGTCGCGGGCAACGAGGACAGCCGGGCGTACCTGCCGGTCGAGGCGCGCGAGGCGGAGATCGTCGCCGTGGACGCGCACGGCCGCCCGGCGCTCCTGTCGCGGGCGACGGACCTCGGCCGCACCGTGCTGGCGACGTATCCGCTGGAGCACATGGCCGCCCGCACGGCGCACGTCAACCCGGAGCAGACGCACCGGCTGTACGCGGCGCTCGCCGAGGTCGCCGGGGTGGCGCGGCCCGTGACGGTCGAGAGCCCGTACGTGTCGGCCGATGTGCTGGTCCACGCGGACGGGCGGCGGTTCGTATGGCTGGTGAGCCAGTCCGGGCAGGAGGTGACGGTGCGCCCGCAGGCGGCCGGGACCCTGCACGACGCGGGGACGGGCGACCCGGTCACGGACGTCGCGCTTGACCCGTACGGCGTGCGCGTCCTGGAACTGCGGTGAGCTAGCGCGCCGGTGGGGGTGGGGGCCGGGTGATCGAGGGCTGAGCTGATTGAATCGTCCGCATGTCACGCCCCGCCCCCGCCCCCACCTGCCCCTGCGGGCTCCCCTCCCCGTACGACGCCTGCTGCGGCCGCTACCACTGCGGAGGGGCGAACGCGCCCACCGCCGAGGCCCTGATGCGCTCCCGCTACTGCGCCTTCGCCGTCAAGGACGCCGCGTATCTGCTGCGGACCTGGCACCCGGCCACCCGGCCGACGGTCGTCACCTTCGACCCGGGCACGAAGTGGACCGGCCTGGAGATCCTGGGCACGAGCGAGGGGACGGCCTTCCACAGCACCGGCACCGTGACGTTCCGGGCCCGCTACACCGACGGCGGACGGCCCGGCTCGCTGCACGAGCGCAGCAGGTTCACACGGCTCGACGGAGCCTGGGTGTACGTGGACGGCGACTTCATGGAGTAGGGCCCCGGTCCATCAAGTAGGGCCCCTGTCCATCGAGTAGAGCCCCTGGCCCTTCGATCAGGGCGCGAGGATGTCCAGTTCCTGGAGCGCGCCCACCGCGATCTCGCGCGTGAGTGCCTCCGCGCGGATCGCGTCGCCCTCGCGGACGGCCTCGGCGACGTGCACATGGAGCGACACGGCCGCCGGGTCCGGGTCCTCGAACATCACCTGGTGGTGCGTACGGCCCGCGAGGACCTCCGCGACCACGTCGCCGAGGCGGGCGAACATCTCGTTGCCCGAGGCGTTCAGGACGATCCGGTGGAACTCGATGTCGTGGACGAGGTACGCCTCCAGCTGATGGCCGCGTGACGTGGCGACCATGCCCAGCGCGCACTCGGTGAGCGCCGCGCACTGCTCGGCCGTGGCCTGCGTCGCCGCGAGTCCGGCCGCGACCGGCTCGACCGCGGAGCGCAGCACCGTCAGGGAGCGCAGCTGCCGCGGCCGGTCGGCGCCGGCCAGCCGCCAGCGGATGACCTGCGGGTCGTAGACGTTCCACTCCTGCGTGGGCCGTACGGTCACGCCGACCCGGCGCCGGGACTCCACGAGGTGCATCGACTCAAGCACCCGTACGGCCTCCCGCATGACCGAGCGCGACACCTCGTAGCGCTGGGCCAGCTCGTCCGTGCGCAGCACGCTGCCCGGTGGGTACTCCCCCGCGGTGATGGCGGGGCCGAGGTTCTCCAGTACGTGGGCGTGCAGCCCCCGGCCCTGTGTGGTCATGACGTCAGCGTACGAGGCGGGCCGGGGGAATATAAAGTCAGACTTTTATGTCACAGTCTCTTGAATTTGTCCGACCATTTAGGTTTCAGTGGCGTGACACAGCGATGTCGAAGAAGACAGCGAGGACGCGATGAACGCACGACGCACCCCCCACGTCGTCGTAGTCATGGGTGTGGCAGGGACCGGCAAGACCACGATCGGCCCCCTGCTCGCAGACAGGCTCGGCGTCCCGTACGCCGAGGGCGACGACTTCCACCCGCCGGCGAACATCGCCAAGATGTCGGCCGGCACCCCCCTGACGGACGACGACCGGTGGCCGTGGCTCGACGCCATCGGCGCATGGGCGCACGGACGGGCGGGACTCGGTGGCGTCGTCAGCAGCTCCGCCCTCAAGCGCAGCTATCGCGACCGGCTGAGGACCGAGGCCCCGGGAGTCGTGTTCGTCCACCTCACCGGTGACCGCGCCCTCATCGAGGACCGGATGTCGCACCGCCAGGGCCACTTCATGCCCACGGCCCTGCTGGACTCGCAGTTCGCCACGCTCCAGCCGCTCGCGGCGGACGAGGCGGGCGTCGACGTCGATGTGTCGGGCAGCCCCGAGGAGATCACGGAGCGGGCCGTCGCGGCCCTCGCCGACCTCGAAGGACAGCCCCCGTCCCCTCAGCGCCAGTCGCTGAAGTAGTCCCAGAAGTCCCCACCCACACCAAGGAAAAGCCGTGACCAGTCTCAGCGTCGAGACGCTGGCAGCGGATGCCGTCGAACCGATCACCTCGGCGGGCCACGCCCAGCTGGGGATCGCCGTCCTCGCGGGCATCGCTGTCATCGTTCTGCTCATCACGAAGTTCCGGGTCCACGCCTTCCTGGCGCTGACCATCGGTTCTCTGGCCCTGGGAGCCTTCGCGGGCGCCCCGCTCGACAAGACCATCGTCAGCTTCACCGCGGGCCTGGGTTCCACGGTGGCCGGTGTGGGTGTGCTGATCGCGCTCGGCGCGATCCTGGGCAGGCTGCTCGCCGACTCCGGCGGCGCCGACCAGATCGTCGACACGATCCTCGCCAAGGCGGGCGGGCGCGCCATGCCGTGGGCGATGGTCCTGATCGCCTCGGTGATCGGCCTGCCGCTCTTCTTCGAGGTCGGCATCGTGCTGCTGATCCCGGTCGTCCTGATGGTCGCCAAGCGCGGCAACTACTCGCTGATGCGCATCGGCATCCCGGCCCTCGCCGGCCTGTCGGTCATGCACGGTCTGATCCCGCCGCACCCCGGCCCGCTCGTCGCGATCGACGCGGTCGGCGCCAACCTCGGCGTCACGCTGGCCCTGGGTGTCCTCGTCGCCATCCCGACGGTGATCATCGCGGGTCCGCTGTTCTCCAAGGTCGCCGCCCGCTGGGTGGACGTCCAGGCCCCGGACAAGATGGTCCCGGGACGGGCCTCCGACGACCTGGAGAAGCGTCCGAGCTTCCGCGCCGCCGTCGCCACGATCCTGCTCCCCGTCGTCCTGATGCTCGCCAAGGCGCTCGTCGACATCGTCGTGGACAAGCCCGAGCACACCGTGCAGCGCGTCTTCGACGTCATCGGCTCGCCGCTGATCGCCCTGCTCGCCGCGGTGATCGTGGCCATGTTCACCATGGGCCGCGCGGCCGGCTTCACCAAGGACCAGCTGTCCACCACCGTCGAGAAGTCGCTCGCCCCGATCGCGGGCGTCCTCCTCATCGTCGGCGCGGGCGGCGGCTTCAAGCAGACCCTCGTCGACTCCGGCGTGGGCCAGATGATCCTCGACATCTCCAAGAACTGGTCGATCCCGGCCCTGCTGCTCGCCTGGCTGATCGCGGTCGTCATCCGCCTCGCCACGGGCTCCGCCACCGTCGCGACCATCTCGGCGGCCGGCCTCGTGGCACCGCTCGCGGCCGACATGTCGACCGCGCACACGGCCCTGCTGGTCCTCGCGATCGGCGCCGGCTCGCTCTTCTTCAGCCACGTGAACGACGCGGGCTTCTGGCTGGTGAAGGAGTACTTCGGCCTGAACGTCGGGCAGACCATCAAGACCTGGTCCGTCATGGAGACGATCATCTCGGTCGTCGCCGGTGGCCTGGTCCTGCTGCTGTCACTGGTCATCTAGCCACGGGAGTACGAAGCCATGACCCACCCCCTCTTCGACATCAGCGGCCGCACGGCCCTGGTGACCGGTTCCAGCCGCGGGATCGGGTTCGCCCTGGCCCGCGGCCTCCTGGAGGCCGGCGCGACCGTCGTCCTCAACGGACGCGACGAGGCCGCGCTCAAGGCGGCGGCCTCGGAACTCTCGGAGCAGACGGGACACGGTCCGGTCCACACCGCGGCGTTCGACGTCACGGACGGAGCCTCCGTGGCCGCCGGAGTCGCCGGGATCGAGGAGCGGGTGGGTCCGCTCGACATCCTCGTCAACAACGCGGGCATGCAACTGCGTGCCCCGCTCCTGGAGTTCACCGACGCCGACTGGCACCGGGTGATCGACACCAATCTGACGAGCGCGTTCCTGGTGGGCCGTGAGGCGGCCCGCGGCATGGTCGAACGCGGCCACGGAAAGATCATCAACATCTGCTCGCTGCAGAGCGAGGTCGTGCGGCCCGGCATCGCGCCCTACGCCGCCACCAAGGGCGCCCTGAAGATGCTCACCAAGGGCATGTGCGCCGACTGGGGCCCGTCCGGGATCCAGGTCAACGGGCTCGGCCCCGGCTACATCGAGACCGAGCTGACCGCGCCGCTCGTCCGCGACGAGGAGTTCAGCGCCTGGGTCCGCCGCAGGACCCCCGCCGGCCGCTGGGGCCGCACCGACGACCTCGTCGGCGGCACGCTGTTCCTGGCCTCGCCCGCGTCCGACTTCGTCAGCGGGCAGATCCTTTACGTCGACGGCGGCATGACGAGCGTTCTCTAGAGGACCTCATGGCTGGAGGAGACCTGATGCTGGGCTGCGTGATCCACGGCGCGGGAGATCTGCGCGTCGACGAACTCCCCACCCCCGAACCCGGTCCGGGCCAGGCGCTCGTCGCCGTCCGCTACGGCGGGGTGTGCGGCTCCGACCTGCACTACTGGCGCCACGGCGGAGTCGGTGACTTCCGGCTCCAGGAACCCATGCTGCTCGGCCACGAGGTCGTGGGCACGGTCGTCTCGTACGGCGAAGGAGCCACCGGCCCCGCGCCCGGCACGGCCGTCGCCGTGCACCCCGCCACCCCCTGTGGGACCTGCCCCGAGTGCGTGGACGGGCGGCGCAACGTGTGCCGCGACACCCGCTACCTCGGCAGCGCGGCCCGCACCCCGCACGTCCAGGGCGGATTCGCCGCGCGGATCGCCGTCCCCGCCGACCAGTTGAGGGCCGTACCGGCCGGGCTCCCGCTCGACCGGGCCGCCCTCGCCGAACCCCTCGCGGTGGCACTGCACGCGGTGCACCGGGCGGGACCGGTCGCGGGCAAGCACGTGCTCGTGACCGGCGCGGGCCCCATCGGCTGCCTCGTCGTCGCCGCGGCCAAGGCGGCCGGAGCGGCGCACGTGACCGCCACCGACCTCCTCCCCGAAGCTCTCCGGTACGCGCGGCTCGCCGGCGCCGACACCCTCGTGCGCGCGGACGACCCGGCCGACAAGGGCTGGCCCGACGAGGCCGACGCGACCGTCGAGGCGTCGGGGGTGGCCGCCGGGCTCGACAGCTGCCTGCGCCATGTGCGGCCCGGCGGTGTGGTCGTACAGCTCGGGATGCTGCCGCCGGGGCAGAGCCCGTTCGCGGGGAACCTCGTGGTCAGCCGTGAGATCGAGCTGCGCGGGGCGTTCCGCTTCGACACGGAGTTCGACGACGCGCTGGCCCTGCTGGCCCAGGAGCCGCGGCTCGCGGACCTGGTCAGCGCGGTGGTCCCGGTGGCGGACGCGGAGTCGGCGTTCGTGCTGGCCGCGGACCGCGCGCGGGCGTGCAAGGTCCTGCTGGACTTCGGCGCGGGCGTGTAACGCGGCACCGTCAAGGCAGCCATTCGCCGTGCTCGCGCTCGGCCCACTGCCTCCCCACGAATCCGGTCCGCATCCCGAGCCGCGCCTCGGGGTCCGCCCACGCCTTCGCGATGTGCCCGGCGATCACGATGCCGAGCGCGAGGGACAGCCAGTCGTGCACGAAGGTGCTGCCGGTGCGCCAGGTCAGCGGTGCGATGTGTGTGAACCACATGAGCAGGCCCGTGCCGAGCATCACCAGGACCGCTCCCCCGAGCCACCCGGCGTACAGCTTCTGGCCCGCGTTGAACTTGCCCGCGGGCCGGGGGCCGGAGCGGCGCAGGGCGGAGCGCAGCCAGGTGCGGTCGTGCGGGGCGAAGCGGTTCAGGCGGCGCAGGTCGGCGCGGAAGGCGCGGGACGCGAGGCCGGCGAGGTAGGGCGCGGGCAGCAGGAGACCGGACCACTCGTGGAGCCTGACCACGAGTTCGCGGCGGCCGACGAGCTCCGCGAACTGGGGTACGTACAGGCAGGCCGCCGTCAGGACGCACAGGCCCATGAGAACCGCCGTGGACCGGTGGACCCAGGTCTCGGAGCGGGTGAAGCGCCTTACGCGCGCCGGGAGTTCAGTGGGTGGGTTCATCGTCGCGTCCGTTCGAGCGGCCGACCCACGCGTCCACGTCGTAGCCGCGCTCTTCCCAGTAGCCGGGTTCGACGCGGTCGGTGACGGTGATGCCGGACAGCCATTTCGCCGACTTGTAGAAGTACATGGGGCCGACGTAGAGGCGGACGGGTCCGCCGTGGGTGTGGCCGAGGGGCTTGTCCTGCATGCGCAGGGCGACGAGCACGTCGGCGCGGCGGGCCTGCGCCAGCGTGAGGCTCTCGCTGTACGTGCCGTCGAAGCAGGTCAGCCGCAGCGCCTTGGCGGACGGCCGGACGCCGGCCGCGTCGAGGATGCCGGAGAGGCGTACGCCCTCGAAGGGGGTCTCCGGCACGCGCCATCCGGTGACGCACTGGACGTCGCGCACGAGCCGGGTCTGCGGGAGGGCCCGCAGCGCGGGAAGCGTGTAGGTGGTGGGCCGGTCGACGAGGCCGTCGACGGTGAGGCGGTAGTCGGCGGCCGACCTGTGCGGGACGGACGAGGCGACCGAGTAGTAGCGGAAGCCGCCGCCGTTCGGCAGGAGGTCCGTCAGGCCGGTGGGGTCCTTGTCCGCGGCGCTGCCGAGGAAGGATTCGAGGCCGCGCTGGAGGGTGGGCGCGGCGGCGACGCCGAGGGCACCGAGTCCGAGCATGCCGAGGACGAGGCGGCGGCCGACGGGCGCGCCGCGCTGTTCGTCCCGCTCGGGCGGTACGGGTTCTTCCGGGTTCACACACCGATTCGAGCACCCGTGGCCGCCTGAGACCAGGGGCCACGGGTGTTCGTCAGCGTTCTGTCACTTCTGGGCGGGCACGCCGGCCGCCTTCTCCAGCTGGAACGCCTCGTTGCCGAGACCGATCCTGGCGTGCGCCTCGGGGTTCCTGCCGCGCAGGACGGCGCCGTGGACGAAGCCGATGACGGCGGCCAGCGCGATGATGCCGGGCAGCACCCAGTTGAGGGAGGAGCCGGGGCCCGAGCCGACGAGGACGTCGAAGTCCTTGACCGTGTAGAAGGCGATGACGAGCAGCGCGATCCCGGCGATCCCCGACGCGATCAGGCGCCAGATCTGGGCGCCCGCGGCGCCGCGCCGGACGAAGAAGACGATCACGGCCAGCGAGGCGGTGGCCATCAGCAGGATGATGCCGAGCGCGCCGACGTTGCCGCCCCAGGTGAAGAGCTTGAGCACGGGCGCCGTAGGGTCGCCCGCCTTGCCGTCGTCGGTGACCGCGAACGCCACGACGATGATCAGGGAGAGGGCGGTCTGGAGCAGGGAGCCGGTGCCGGGCGCGCCGCTGGAGCTGTTGGTGCGGCCGAAGGTCGCGGGCAGCAGTCCCTCGCGGCCCATGGCGAAGGCGTAGCGCGAGACGACGTTGTGGAAGCTGAGGAGCGCCGCGAACATGCCGGTGACGAACAGGACATGGACGATGTCCGTGAACGTGCCGCCGAGCCTGCTCTCCGTCAGGAAGAACATCAGGCCCGCGCTCTGCTTCTGCGCGGTCGGGATGATCGCGGAGGGTCCCGCGGCGACGGTGAGCGCCCAGGAGCTGATGGCGAAGAAGACGGCGACGAAGCCGACCGCCATGAACATCACGCGCGGTACGAGGATGTGCGGGCGGCTGGTCTCCTCCGCGTACACGGGCGCCTGCTCGAAGCCGGTGAAGGCGGCGATGCAGAAGCACAGGGCGGTGCCGACGCCCGCGCCGGTGAGGGTGTCCGGGTTGAAGGCGTGCAGCGACAGGCCCTCCTTCGCCGGGTCGCCGATCGC
This sequence comes from Streptomyces sp. NPDC090032, assembly GCF_044748025.1. Classification (NCBI taxonomy): domain Bacteria; kingdom Bacillati; phylum Actinomycetota; class Actinomycetes; order Kitasatosporales; family Streptomycetaceae; genus Streptomyces; species Streptomyces sp. NPDC090032. The sequence continues at coordinate 21,050 of NZ_JBIVFF010000016.1, forward strand.
CGCGATGTCGAAGACGACGACGAGCGCGACCTCGACGAGCAGGAGTACGCCGAGCACGCGCGCGTTCACGTCGATCTTCAGCAGGGCGAGCGCGCCGACGGCGAGCACGGCGATCAGCGCCGGGATCCACCAGGCGATACTGAGGTCGAGGTAGGTGGCGAGGAGGTTGGACACCTCGAAGCCGAACATGCCGTAGATGCCGACCTGGAGAACGCTGTAGGCGACGAGAGCGACCAGGGCGGCGCCCGCGCCGGCGGTCGGGCCGAGGCCGCGGGATATGTACGCGTAGAAGGCGCCGGCGTTGTGGACGTGGCGGCTCATCTCGGCGTAGCCGACGCTGAACAGGGCGAGGACGACGCCCAGGATGAGGAAGAGCAGCGGCTGCCCGACGACGCCCATCACGGCGAACGTGGTGGGCATGACACCGGCGACCACCATGAGCGGGCCCGTCGCGGCCAGCACGGAGAGCAGCAGGCCCGCGGTGCCGAGGCGGCCGGCGCGCAGGGCGCTCTCCTGGCCCTTGAAGGTGCTGATCCCCGCGCCGGACGCGGGGGGTCGTGCCGTGTCGCTCGTGCTCGAACTGCCCGTCGTCATGGCGGGGTTGTCCCTTCCCTGTGGCTGTGCCTGTGGATGAGCGCTGCTGGTGCGGGTTTCTGGGGATACCTGGGGGCGTCCTAGGCCGTGCCGAGCGCGGCGCGGCGCGCGGCGCTGAACGCTTCGTGCGGATCCCGGTCCGGGTACGACCAGGGGGCCGCGGTGGCGTGCCGGCCGATGCGGTGGAACAGGGCGGCGGCCTCCGCGGGCCTGCCCTCGCAGGACTTGGCGTGGGCGAGGAAGTTCAGGTCGACCCGGCAGCGCGGATGAGCGGGACGCTCCGGAGAGCCCCATTCGAGCCACCAGTCGAAGGCGGTCTTCATCACGAGGCGGGCGCGGCGGCCCGTCCAGTGTCCGGACGCCTTGGGGTCGGACGGTTCGCTGCCGGCGGCGGCGAGGACGCGGTAGCGCTCGGCGTGCGCGACGACGGGCAGGACCGCCAGCGGCGATCCGGGGCCGGCCTGTTCGGCGGCCCAGGAGGCGAAGTCGTACACCTCGTGGAGCGGGTCCTGGCCCGCGCCGGGACGGCGTTCGGCGAGCCTGGCGACCATCAGGTGGTGGGCGTGGTGGTGCTCGGGGTGGCGGTGGCGGATCTCGTCGAAGAGGCGGACGACGTCTTCCTCGCGGCCCATGTCCCGTTCCAGGAGCAGGAGTCCGAGCCAGGGCGTGGGGTCGGCGGGTGCCAGGGCCGCCGCCTCGCGGCAGGCGTCACGGGCCTTTGCGGGTCGCGACGTGCCGGTTCGGGCGCGCTGCACGGCTGCGAGGGCGAGCAGGACGGCGGCGTCGGCCGACTCGGGTTCGGCGAGGCGCCAGTCCCTGACCCAGGCGGTGGTCGTGGGCTCCTCGGCGAGGACGACGATGCGGTGGCCGCGGCGGTCCCAGTCGTCGCCGGTGGCCGAGATCAGTTCCCTGACCTCGGTCCAGCGCCCCTGAGCGAGGGCCGCGCGGGCGGCCACGAGGCCGCTGTCGTCGAGCGCGGAGTCGAACGGGGCAGCGGCCCGCTTGCGGGCACGCCCGAGTGGTGGCGGGGGTGGGGGCACCGCAGGAAGTCCTCTACGACGCGGCTTGCTTGAGGTGATCACGGACAGCAAAGCGGCACGGGGCACTCCGAGTCAAGGGCAGACCATGAGATGACCTTCACCAACTCGTTTCACAATCCTCCGAGTTCGCCCCCGTGATCCGCCAATTCCCCTTCTCACCTGGGGTGTTGACCTGGTGACACGAGACAGCATCCCGGACCGCGTCGAAGCGGCCGGGGTGCTGTCAAGGCGAGATTCAGCCGGTCGCGGCGGCGGCGGCGCGGCCCGCCGTGCGTCCTGAGAACAAGCAGCCGCCGAGGAAGGTCCCTTCGAGGGAGCGGTAGCCGTGCACTCCGCCGCCGCCGAACCCGGCCGCCTCCCCCGCCGCGTACACGCCCGGCAGCGGCTCACCGCCCTCGGTCAGGACGCGCGAGGACAGGTCGGTCTCAAGTCCCCCGAGCGACTTGCGGGTGAGGATGTTGAGGCGCACGGCGACCAGCGGGCCCGCCTTCGGGTCGAGGATGCGGTGCGGGGCCGCGGTGCGGATGAGGCGGTCGCCGAGGAACTTGCGGGTGCCGCGGATGGCGGTCACCTGGAGGTCCTTGGTGAAGGGGTTGGCGATCTCGCGGTCGCGGGCGACGAGGGTGCGGCGCAGGTCCGCCTCTTCGATCAGCGGGCCCCCCGACTTCTCAGCCAGTGCGTTCATGCCGCGCACCAGAGCGGGGAGGTCCTTCTCGACGACGAAGTCGGCGCCGTTGTCCATGAAGGCCTTGACGGGCGCCGGTACGTCGGCGCGGGCCCGGTCGAGGACACCGCGCACCGACTTACCCGTCAGGTCGGGGTTCTGCTCGGAGCCGCTGAGGGTGAACTCCTTGCCGATGATGCGCTGGTTGAGCACGAACCACGTGTAGCCGTACCCGGTCTTCATGATGTGGTCGAGGGTGCCGAGGGTGTCGAAGCCGGGGAAGAGCGGCACCGGCAGTCGCTCGCCGCGCGCGTCGAGCCAGAGCGAGGACGGGCCCGGCAGGATGCGGATGCCGTGCTTGTCCCAGATGGGGTTCCAGTTCTCGATGCCCTCGGTGTAGTGCCACATGCGGTCGCGGTTGATGAGGTGCGCGCCCGCGCCCTCCGTTATCCCGAGCATCAGGCCGTCGACGTGTGCGGGCACGCCGGAGAGCATCTTCTCGGGCGGGGTGCCGAGGCGCTCGGGCCAGTTGGCGCGGACCAGGTCGTGGTTTCCGCCGATGCCGCCGGAGGTGACGATCACCGCCTGCGCCTTGAGCTCGAAGGAGCCCGTGACCGTACGGCTGCTGCCCTGGCCGCGCTCGATGGTCGACGGTTCGAGGATCTCGCCGCTGACGGTGTCGACGGCGCCGGCGCTGCGGGACAGGCCGGTGACCCGGTGCCGGAACTTCAGCTGGACCAGACCGCGCGCCACGCCTTCCCTGACCCGGCGCTCGAAGGGCGCGACGAGGCCGGGGCCGGTCCCCCAGGTGATGTGGAAGCGCGGCACCGAGTTCCCGTGCCCGTTCGCGTCGTAGCCCCCTCGCTCGGCCCAGCCGACCACGGGGAAGAACCGGACGCCCTGCGCGCGCAGCCAGGACCGCTTCTCGCCCGCTGCGAAGTCGACGTACGCCTCGGCCCACTTGCGCGGCCAGTGGTCCTCGGCACGGTCGAAGCCGGCCGTGCCCATCCAGTCCTGGAGCGCGAGCGCGTGACTGTCCTTGATCCGCAGGCGGCGCTGTTCGGGTGAGTCGACGAAGAAGAGCCCGCCGAAGGACCAGTGCGCCTGACCGCCGATGGACTGCTCCGGCTCCTGGTCCAGCAGGATCACCTTGCGGCCCGCGTCCACGAGTTCCGCCACCGCCGCGAGCCCGGCGAGGCCCGCCCCGATCACGATCACGTCCGCGTCGTACGACGTCATTGGGATCCGTCCCTCTCGAAAGTTACCGGTGGGTCAGATCTTGGGTACAGGGGTGGGCGGCGTCAACCTCGCCGACCGGGTCACTCGCGGGGCAGTGCGTGCCGCGGGGCGCTATCGTCGGCGATATACCCGTGCACGACCCACCCACGGCCGATCTTGATACCTGCATTCTCGAGGTGCGCAGCGTGTCGGTTCTCGTACTCGTCCTCGCCGTCTCCGCGGCCTTCTGTCTAGGCATCGGATTCGTGCTCCAGCAGAACGCGGCGCAGCACGCCCCGCTGAGCGACTTCCTGTCGCCGCGCCTGCTCCTCGACCTCGTACGGGTGCCTCGCTGGCTGGGCGGCATAGGTTTCATGGTGTGCGGCATGGTGCTCGGCGCGATCGCGCTGGGCAACGGGGAGATCTCCCTCGTCGAGCCGCTGCTCGCGACCAACCTCCTGTTCGCGCTCGCCCTCTCGCGCCATCAGACCCGCCAGTCGCTCGGCAAACAGGGCTGGTCGGGCCTGGCCCTGCTCGCGGGCGGGGTGACGGCCTTCATCGTGGCGGGCGAGCCACGCAGCGGGGACGCGGTCACCGACCCGCTGCGGCGCTGGCTGATCATCGGCGTGATGGTGGGCGTCGCGCTGCTGCTCACGGCGTACGCGAAGAAGTCACGGATGAGCTCGGCCCCGGTCCTCCTCGGCGTGGCGGCCGGGCTTCTCTACGGGGTGCAGGACGCGCTGACGCGGATGAGCGGGCAGCTGTTCTCGTCGGGCGGCTGGTCGGGGTTGCTCACCAGCTGGCAGCCGTACGGGGTCCTGGTGCTCGGTGTCACGGGCCTGATCCTGGTGCAGAGCGCCTTCGAGATGGCGCCGCTGCGGATGTCGCTGCCCGCGCTGACGGCGGCCCAGCCGCTGGCGGGCATCGCGTGCGGGGTCGGTTTCATGGGCGACCAACTGCACACGGACGCCGGGGCGCTCGCCTGGCAGGCGACCGGGCTCACGGCGATCGTGGCGGGGATCGTGCTGCTGGGGATGCACCCGGCGATGCCGACCACGGGCCCTCGGGAGGGGAAACGGGCGGGGGCCGGGGTCTGAGCCGCCGGGATCTGAGCCGCCGGGGCCTGCCGGGTTCTGATGTCATGGGCGCATGACCCCTCCCACCGATCCCATGAACGCCGCTGACGCCCCGGACCCGGCGGCGGAGGTCCTCGACATCGTCGACGAGCACGACCGGGTGATCGGGCAGGCCCCGCGCGGCGAGGCCTACACCCGAGGGCTGCGCCACCGGTGCGTGTTCATCCAGGCGAGGGACGCCGCCGGCCGGATCTTCGTGCACCGCCGCACCCCGTCGAAGCTCGTGTTCCCGTCGCTGTACGACATGTTCGTCGGCGGAGTCGTGGGCGCGGGCGAGTCCTACGACGACGCGGCGCTGCGGGAGGCGGAGGAGGAGCTCGGCGTCCGCGGGCTGCCCCGCCCCGAGCCGCTGTTCAAGTTCCTGTACGACGGCGGAGCGGGCCGGACCTGGTGGTCGTACCTGTACGAGGTGCGCTGCGAGGTTCCGGTGGACCCGCAGGCCGAGGAGGTCGCCTGGCACGACTTCCTCACCGACGAGGAACTGGAGCGGCGGCTTCCCGAGTGGCCGTGGGTGCCGGACGGGCTCGACGCGTACGAGCGGCTGCGGGCCTACCGCGCAGGGGCCACGGGCCTGCCGACGCCGCCCGGATAAGGTCGCCCCGTGATCGAATTCGTGCGCAGTGTCCGCCTCTGGTTCGCGCCCGAGCGGGTCCGGGAGGACGGCGAGACACCCGACTACCGCTTCTCACTGGCCAACGAGCGTACGTTCCTGGCCTGGCTGCGCACGGCGCTCGCGCTGATCGGCGGCGGGTTCGCCGTGGACCAGTTCCTGCCGGACCTGCGCTGGGCGTGGCGGGCCGGTCTCGCGCTCGCGCTGCTCGCGGCGGGCGCCCTGTGCTCCCTGCGGGCCGTCAGCCACTGGGTGCGCTGCGAGCGGGCGATGCGGCGGGGCGAGGATCTGCCCGTCTCGCGGTTCCCTGCGCTGTTGAGCGTGGTCGTGGCGCTGGTGGCCGTCGCGATGGTGGTGGTCGTGCTGGCCGGGTGGGCGGGGTGAGCGGCCCGGCGGGGCCACCGTCGGCCGGCGACGGAGGAGCGCCCCGGCGCGATCCCGGGCTCCAGCCCGCGCGGACGCGGCTCGCCTGGCGGCGGACGACGCTGTCCTGCACCGTGGCGGCCGTTCTCGCCGCCAAGACGACGCTGAGCGGCGGCCCGGACACCCTCGGTGTGCTGGGCGCGGCCCTGTGCTTCCTGGCGTGGCTGGGGTTCTTGGCGGTGGCGCACCGCCGTATCCGCGATCTGGCGCTGTACGAGGCCCGGCCGCCCGTGCTGACCTCGCGCGCGGCCGTCGTGGCGGTGGTCTGCTCGGTGGCGCTAGCCGCGTTCGCCGCGGCGCTGGTGGTGTGACGGCGGTCTGCGCCGCTTCCTGCCCGTTCGTCAGTCGGCCCACGGCACAGTGACCACGATCTTGCCCCTCGTGCGGCCCTCGGCGCTCAGCCGCTGGGCGTCGGCGGTCCGCTCCAGCGGGAACGTCTCGTCGACGTGCACCGTGACCACGTCCTGTTCCGCGAGGTCCGTGAGGCGCTCGAGGTCGGCGGCGTCGGGGCGCACGAAGACGTAGCGCCCGCCCAGGTCGACGACCGAGGCGTCGGCGATGGACGCGAGCCGGCCGCCCGGCGCCAGCAGGTCCGCGGACACCTTCAGGGCCTCCCCGCCCACCGTGTCGAACGCGGCGTCCAAGCCCTCCGGAGCGAGCGCCCGCACGCGTTCGGTGAGCCCCTCCCCGTACGTGACCGGTTCGGCGCCCAGCTCCCGCAGGAAGTCGTGGTTGCGTTCGCTCGCCGTGCCGATGACGCGGGCACCGAAGTGGCGGGCCAACTGCACCGCGATCGATCCGACGCCGCCGGCCGCCGCGTGGACGAGCACCACGTCGCCCTCCTGCACGGCGAGGGCGCCGGTCAGGACCTGGTAGGCGGTGAGCCCGGCGAGCGGCAGTCCGGCGGCCTCCTCGTAGGAGAGGTTCCGGGGCTTGCGGGCCAGGGTGCGCACGGGCGCGGCGACATACTCGGCGAAGGTCCCGCGGGAGAGGAAGTCCTCGCGTACGTAGCCGATCACCTCGTCGCCGGTGGCGAACTCCGTGACGGAGGCGCCGGGCTGGACCACGACGCCGGACACGTCCCAGCCGGGGATCACCGGGAAGACGGCGTCGAGCGCCGGGGCCAGGTAGCCCTCGCGGGCCTTCCAGTCGACGGGGTTCACCGCCGCGGCCCTGATCTTCACCAGGACCGAGTCGGGCCCGACCTTGGGATCGCGCACCTCGCCGTATTCGAGTACCTCGGGACCGCCGTAGCCGCTGTAGCTGATCGCCTTCATCCGACGCACTCCTCGCGAAGGTCACAGGAACAGGCACAAGCGTTCCATACAGGAAGGATCCGGGCATTTCCGGCTAGCCTGAATCCATGACCACTCTCCACCAGGAACACCCCGTCCACGAGCACACCCACGGCGAGGGCTGCGGCCACACCGCCGTCCCGCACGGCGACCACGTCGACTACGCGCACGAGGGACATCTCCACGCGGAGCACAACGGCCACTGGGACGAGTGCGAGCCCGGCGCCCACACCACACACCAGGGCCACGAGCACCAGCACGGCCAGGACTGCGGGCACCAGGCCGTCGCGCACGGCGATCACGTCGACTACGTCCACGACGGGCACCGGCACGCGGAGCACGACGGTCACTGGGACGACCACTGACGGACCTGCGGTCGCGCGGGGTGCGGCCGGTGTTCTCGCCGGACGCACCCGCATCGCCCGTACACGGGCAGTAACGTACGAGATGGATCACGTTCGGCCCCCGCTCTAGACGACATACCGACCGGTCGGCATCATGTGAGGCGACACTGCTTCACACTGCCTCCGGAGGACATTCGATGAATGCCGGCCACCCCCCAGGTCTCGATCTCGACCAGCTGCGCGGCCACCTCGACCGGGAGCGCCCGGGGCTCGTGGCCGGTCCGCTGTCCGGGCGGATCGTCGAGGGCGGCCGGTCGAACCTCACGTACCTCGTCGGCGACGGCTCGTCGACCTGGGTCGTCCGGCGCCCTCCGCTGGGCCATGTGCTCGCCACCGCGCACGACATGAAGCGCGAGCACCGGGTGATCAGCGCCCTGCACCCGACCTCCGTGCCGGTGCCCGAGGCGCTGCTGCTGTGCGAGGACGACAGCGTGCTCGGCGCGCCGTTCTACGTGATGGAGTACGTGACGGGCACGCCGTACCGCACGGCCGACGAGCTCGCGCCGCTGGGCCCCGAGCGCACCCGCGCCGCCGTGCTCGCCCTCGTGGACACCCTCGTCGACCTGCACGCCGTGGACCCCGCCGAGGTCGGCCTCGCGGACTTCGGGCGGCCCGAGGGGTTCCTCGACCGGCAGCTGCGGCGCTGGGGCAAGCAGCTCGACGCGTCCAGGAACCGCGAGCTGGCCGGGGTCGACGAGCTGCACGCGGCCCTCGGCCGCTCGCTGCCCACCTCGCCCGCGCCCACGATCGTGCACGGCGACTACCGCCTCGACAACGTCCTGATCAACGAGGACGCCGACGGCGTCGACCGCATCAAGGCGATCCTCGACTGGGAGATGTCCACGCTCGGTGACCCGCTCACCGACCTGGGCCTGCTGGTGATGTACAGCGCGAAGCTGGACCTGCCCGACTCCCCCATCTCCACGACCGCCACGGCCGCCGGGCACCCCACCCCCGCCGAGATCGTCGAGCGGTACGCCGCGCGCTCGGGGCGCGACGTGTCCGCCGTCTCCTGGTACACGGCCTTCGCCTGGTTCAAGCTCGCCGTGATCCTCGAAGGCATCCACTACCGCTACACGCTCGGTCAGACCGTCGGCGCCGGCTTCGACCGCATCGGCGAGCTCGTGCCCGTCTTCATCGACCACGGCCTGACGACTCTCCAGAAGGGCTGACCCGCACATGGACTTCGCATTCGACGCGCGCACCGAGGAACTGCGGGCGAAACTCCTCGCCTTCATGGACGAGCACGTGTACCCGGCCGAGGCCGTCGCGCACGAGCAGCGGGCCCAGCTCGCCTCCCCGTGGGACACCCCGGCCGTCGTCGAGGAGCTGAAGGCCGAGGCCAGGCGGCAGGGCCTGTGGAACCTCTTCCTGCCCGACGCGGAGCACGGCGCCGGGCTGACCAACCTCCAGTACGCGCCGCTGGCCGAAATCACCGGCCGCAGCCCGCAGTTGGCGCCCACGGCCCTCAACTGCGCGGCCCCCGACACCGGCAACATGGAGGTGCTGTCCCAGTTCGGCGACGAGCACCAGAAGAAGCAGTGGCTGGAGCCGCTGCTCGCCGGTGAGATCCGCTCGGCGTTCGCGATGACCGAGCCCGAGGTGGCCTCCTCGGACGCCACGAACATCACCACGCTCATCGAGCGCTCCGCCGACGGCTCCGAGTACGTCATCACCGGCCGCAAGTGGTACATCTCCGGGGCGATGAACCCGGACTGCAAGATCTTCATCGTGATGGGCAAGACGGACCCCGAGGGCGCGGACATCCGCCGCCAGCAGTCCATGGTGCTCGTCCCCCGCGACACCCCCGGCCTCGAGATCCGGCGCGCCATGCAGGTGTACGGGTACGAGGACCACTACCACGGCGGTCACGCCGAGGTCGTCTTCGACCAGGTCCGCGTGCCCGCGAGCAACCTGATCGGCGAGGAGGGCGGCGGCTTCGCCATCGCCCAGGCGCGGCTCGGTCCCGGCCGTATCCACCACTGCATGCGCCTGATCGGCATGGCCGAGCGGGCCATCGAGCTGATGTGCAAGCGGGCCGTGGCCCGTACCGCCTTCGGCAAGCCGCTGGCCCAGCAGGGCGTCGTACAGGGGTGGATCGCGGACGCACGGGTCGCGGTGGAGCAGCTGCGCCTGCTCGTCCTGAAGACGGCCTGGCTGATGGACACCGTCGGCAACAAGGGCGCCCACACGGAGATCCAGTCCATCAAGATCGCCACGCCGCGCACCGTCGTCGACATCATCGACCAGGCCGTGCAGCTGCACGGAGCGGGCGGTGTCAGCCAGGACTTCCCGCTGGCCGAGCTGTGGGCGGGCGCGCGCACGCTGCGTCTCGCGGACGGCCCCGACGAGGTCCACCAGCGCTCGCTGGCCCGGCGCGAGCTGAAGAAGTACCTGTGACGCGGTGACACCGTGACGGCCTGACGGCGTGACGGCGAAGGGCCCCCGCACTCGGCGTGAGTGCGGGGGCCCTTCGGCTTGTGTCGGTGCGTGCGCGACGTCAGGGACGCAGGGCGCGCAGCAGCAGGTCCGCGAGGTGGTCCGCGACCTCCTGCGGGCCGAGCGGACCGCCCGGGCGGTACCAGGTGGAGAGGTGATGCACGGACCCGAAGTGGTAGTCGACCACCAGGTCGGCGGGCGTGGCCGTGGAGAACACGCCGGACCGCTGGCCCTCTTCGATCAAGGCCCTGAACCGCTCGTGGTAGCGCCGCCGTTCGGCCCGCACCTGCTTGTTCTTCTCCGGGCTGAGGTGCTGCAGGGAGCGGAAGAAGATCGACGCGTCGTCGAGGTTCTCGATGGTCGTGACGACCACGTCCGCGGCGGCGTCGCGCAACCGCTGCTCCACCGGCGCGTCGGCGTCCGCGAACGCGTCTAGGCGCTCCTGCTGCACGCGGAGCACGCGCGCGTACACCTCGTGCAGCAGGTCGTCCTTCGAGCCGAAGTAGTGGTAGAGCGCGCCCTTGGTGACACCGGCCGCCTCGACGATCTCCTGGACCGAGGTGCGGTCGTAACCGCGCTCGGCGAAGAGCCGGGTGGCGGCGGCGAGCAGCCTCTGAGGGACGGGCGTACCGTCTCCGTCCGACGTCCTGGGCACTGCCGCCACCTGCCTTTCTCCTGCGATCAGCTGTTCTGTGTACGGGAACGCAGTTCCCGCCGGAGGATCTTCCCACTCGTCGTCTTCGGCAGCTCGGGCAGGATCTGAACCTCACGCGGGTACTTGTACGCGGCGAGCCGTTCCTTGCAGTGGGCGGACAGCTCGTCCGGGCCCACCGAGGCCCCCGGGCGCAGGCTCACGTACGCCCTGACCGTCTCCCCGCGATAGGGGTCGGGGACACCGACGACGGCGGCCTCGCGTACGGCCTCGTGGGTGTAGAGGACGTCCTCGACCTCGCGGGGCCAGACCTTGAAGCCGGACGCGTTGATCATGTCCTTCTTGCGGTCGACGACGTAGAGCCAGCCGTTCGCGTCCATGAAGCCGATGTCGCCGGTGCGCAGTTCGCCGTCGGGGAAGGACTCGGCGGTGGCGTCGGGGCGCTTCCAGTAGCCGGGCACGACCTGGGGGCCGCGGACGGCGATCTCGCCCTGCTCGCCGAAGGGCACCTCCTGGCCGAGGTCGTCCACGATCCGCACGACGCTCTCGGGTCCCGGGACGCCGACGGCGAGGGTGCCGGAGACGGGGTCGACCGGGGCTTCGAGGCCGGGTGGCACGGAGGCGCAGGGGGCGGTGCACTCGGTGAGGCCGTAGCCGTTGTGGATGTAAGGGCCGAAGCCGGCCCGGAACTTCTCCACGAGGGCGGGCGGCACCGGGGCGCCGCCGGACGAGATCGAGTGGAAGGACGCGAAGTGATCGGGGGTCGCGGCCGGGTGCGCGGCGAGCGCCATGAACGCGGTCGAGGGGCCCACGGTGTAGGCGGGCCGGTGCTCGGCGAACGCGTCCAGGACGACGCCGGCCTCGAAGCGGTACGCGAGGACGAGGGTGCCCGTGTTCGCGAAGGAGGAGACCAGCTCGCAGACCATGCCGGTGATGTGGAAGAGCGGCGCGAGCCCGAAGTACGTGCCGCCCTCGGGGATGCCGAGTCCGCTGCGCTGGCGCTCGGCGTTGTACGTGATGTTGCGGTGCAGGTTCGTGGCGCCCTTGGGCGTGCCGCTGGTGCCGGAGGTGTAGCTGATGAGCGCGATGTCGTCCGGGCCGGGGTCGCGGCCTTCGGGCGCCGGGTGGCCCTGCCGGGCGACCGCAAGGAGGTCGTCGGCGTCCTCGGCCTGCGGCTCGACGCGCTCGAACTTCAGGACGCGCTCGTCGCCCCGCGTCTGGAGGTCGAGTTCGCAGGCGGTGAGCACGATCCGTACGGAAGAGTCCGCGGCGGTCTCGCGCAGATACGCGTCCCAGGCCCGGTCCGAGCAGATCAGGGCGGTGACGTCGGCGTCGTGCAGGACGTGGGTGACCTCGCCCGACTTGTACATCGGGTTGACCGGGACGACCGTGGCGCCCGCCTTGTAGGCGGCGAGAAGGCCGATCACGAAGTGCGGGGAGTTCTGCAGCATGAGGGCGGCGCGGTCGCCGCGCTCGAGGCCGCGCGCGGCGAGGTGCCCGGCGACGGAGTCGCTGAGCTCGTCGAGCTCCCGGTAGCTGAGGCGGCCGTCGAAGTAGGCGACGGCGGTGCGGTCGGGGGCGGTGCGGACCGCGGCGCGGAAGGCGTGCAGCACGGAGTCGGCCGGGGTGACCGGCGCGCGCTGTGCCTCGGTGAGCCGGCCGAGCCACGGCTTGGCCGCGTAGATGGAGGAGCTCACTTCTGTGCGGCCTCCCACTTCTGCTGGATGTGGTTCATGTTCGACAACCAACGGTCGGGCGTCGCGGCCCTGGCTGCGTAGTACCCGGCGACCTCGGGGTGCGGGAGGATCAGGAAGCGGTCCTCCTCCATGCCCGCGAAGAGCGCGTCGGCGACGTCCTCGGGCTCGATCGCGGTCGGCGCGAGGACGAGCTCCCCGGCCGATCCGGCGGCGGTGAGCATGTCCGTACGCACGCCCTGGGGGCAGATCGCGTGGACCTTGAGCCCGCGGTGACCGTAGGTGAGGGAGAGCCACTCGGCGAAGGCGTACGCGCCGTGCTTGGTGACGCTGTAGGGCGCGGCGCCGACCATCGTGAGCAGTCCCGCCGCGGAGACGGTGGAGACGAAGCGGCCGCTGCCGCGCTCCAGCCAGCCGGGCAGCAGGGCCTTCGCGGCGCGGACATGGGCCATGACGTTGACGTCCCAGGCGTCGGCCCAGATCTGTTCGTCGGCGTCCTCGGTGCCGCCGGAGGCGAGCCCCGCGTTGGCGCAGTAGACGTCCACGGCGCCGTCCAGGGCGTCCAGCGCCTCGGGCACGATCTCGGAGGCGTCGCCCGGGACCGCTCTGGCGCCGATCTCGTCCGCGACCGCCTTGGCCTTCCCCGCGTCCAGGTCGTTCACGACGACGCGCGCTCCCGAAGCGGCGAAGCGGCGGGCGAGTGCGGCTCCGATGCCGCCTCCCGCGCCGGTGACGACGACCCCCGTGCCGTGCAGGCTGTCCACCATCGGTCTCCCTTGACTCGACATCGGTCACAGACTAAGCAGTCGGTCAGCTCAACGGAAGGGGTGTCGGTGTCCTGCTTCGTTCCGCGGGAGCACTGCGCGCGCTAGCGTGCGTGCACATGCCACCTTCCGCGATCACGGAGGTCACCACATGAACGTGTCCAGACGGAGCCTGCTCGCCGCCACCACCGCATCGGCGGTGGCCGCGACGGCGGGCGCCGCGTCCCCCGCGCTCGCCGCGGAGAAGGCCGGCGGACGGCTCCGCACCGGTTTCGAGCGGCTCGCGGCCGACGGATACCGGATCCTCGCCGGGCAGAAGGTCGGCTTCGTGACCAACCCGACCGGCGTCACGCGCGACGTCAGGCACATCGTCGACGTGATGCACGCCGACGAACGCGTGAAGCTGACCGCGGTGTTCGGCCCCGAGCACGGTTTCCGCGGCACGGCGCAGGCCGGCGGCTCGGAGGGGCGCTACGACGACCCGGCGACCGGACTGCCCGTCTACGACACCTACTTGAAGAGCGGGCAGGCGCTGGCGGACATCTTCACCGCGTCCGGTGTCGACACGGTCGTCTTCGACATCCAGGACGCGGGCGCCCGCTTCTACACGTACATCTGGACGCTCTACGACTGCATGGAGGCCGCGCAGCTCGCGGGCAAGAAGTTCGTGGTGCTCGACCGGCCGAACCCGGTGACCGGCCGGAACGCCTACGGCCCGGTCCTGCACAAGGAGTTCGCGACGTTCGTCGGCCGCCGCGAGATCTCCCAGGCCCACGGGATGACCGTCACGGAACTGGCGCGCCTGTTCAACGGCGAGTACCTGGCGAAGCCCGTCGAGCTGCAGACGGTCCTGATGACGGGGTGGAAGCGGCGCGACTTCTACGACGCGTCGGGGCTGCCGTGGGTGCCGCCGAGCCCGAACATGCCGACGCCCGACACCGCGCTCGTCTACTCGGGCACCTGCCTGTTCGAGGGCACGAACCTCTCCGAGGGCCGCGGTACGACCCGCCCCTTCGAACTGCTCGGCGCCGAGGACGTCGACGGGCGCTGGGCGGCCGCCGCCAATGAACTCCGCCTGCCCGGCGTGGACTTCCGCGAGGCGTACTTCGCGCCGACGTTCTCCAAGTTCCAGGGCAAGACGATCGGCGGTGTGCAGATCCACGTCAGGGACCGGGCCGCGTACGACCCCGTTCGTACCGGCATCGCGCTCCTGGTGACGGCGAAGAAGTCCTGGAGCGGCTTCGCCTGGCGCTCGGACAACTGGATCGACAAGCTCACGGGGTCCACGCAGGTGCGGACGATGATCGACGCCGGGGCGTCCACGGACGAGGTGGTCGCGGCGTGGCAGGGCGAACTGGCGGCGTTCCGGGCGGTGCGCGCCCGGTACCTGACGTACAAGTAGGGCCCGCCCGGGGGGTCGTCTCGCGATACGGGACGACCCATTCCGCGTATTGACTGCCCTGCACACGCACAACCACTGTGCAGTACGTGCTGAAAGACGACTCCACCAGGCAGGACACGGTCACCGGCGCGGATTCTGACGGGGACAGCCCCGAGAGCCTGCGCCGCGTGGCCGTCGCCAGTTTCATCGGGACCGCGATCGAGTTCTACGACTTCTACGTCTACGGAACGGCCGCCGCCCTCGTCCTCAACGACGCGTTCTTCCCGAACCTCTCCTCCCTCAACGCCACCCTCGCGTCCTTCTCGACGTACGCCGTGGCCTTCGCGGCCCGCCCCATCGGCTCGCTCCTGTTCGGCCACTTCGGCGACCGTGTCGGCCGCAAGTCCGTCCTCGTCGCCTCGCTGCTCCTGATGGGCCTGTCGACGGCGTGCGTCGGCCTGCTGCCCGGGTACGGCACCTTGGGCGTGTGGGCGCCGGTGCTGCTCGTCCTGCTGCGCTTCCTCCAGGGCGTGGGCCTCGGCGGCGAGTGGGGCGGGGCCGCGCTGCTCGCCGTGGAACACGCGCCACGCGGCAAGCGCGGGCTGTTCGCGGCGTTCCCCCAACTCGGCCCGTCCGTGGGCTTCTTCGCGGCGACCGGCATCTTCTGGGTCCTGTCGACGACGCTCGACGACGCGGCGTTCCACTCCTGGGGCTGGCGCGTGCCGTTCCTGCTCTCCTTCCTGCTGGTCGCCGTCGGCCTCTTCGTGCGGCTGAAGATCAGCGAGACGCCGGTGTTCGCGAAGGTGATGAAGGAGCAGGAGGCGAGCAAGGCGCCTGCCCTGGAGGTCTTCAAGCGGCACCCCCGCGAGATCCTGCTCGGCGCGGGCGGCATGGTCGTCGCGTACGGGCTCTTCTACACCGCCACCACGTACTGCCTCGCCTACGGCACCACGACCCTCGGCGTCCCGCGCAACACGATGCTCGCGGTCTCACTCGTCGCCTGCCTCTTCCTCGCGGCGGGCACATGGCTGGCCGCGACCCGCTCCGACGCGGGCGGGCGCCGCAAGCTGGTGCTCGCCGGCGCCGGGCTCGCGGTGGTCTGGGGTCTGGTCCTCTTCCCGCTGATGGACACCGAGCAGCCCGTGCTGATCGCGCTCGCCCTGGGCGGCGCGCTGTTCTGCATGGGTGTCGTGTACGGGCCGATGGGCGCGTATCTGCCGGAGCTGTTCGGGGTGCGCGTGCGCTACTCCGGGGCTTCCTTCGCGTACAACCTGGGCGGGGTGCTCGGCGGTGCGGTGGCGCCGCTCGTGGCGACGCGGCTCCAGGGCGAGTTCGGCTCGGCCTCGGTGGGCTGGTACGTCAGCGCGATGGCCGTCGTCTCCCTGCTCTGCGTGCTCGCCCTGCCGGAGACGCGGGAGCGCGAACTCGGCTGACCTGCGGCTGACCTTCCATGGAGCACGCACGCGCGTGCCCCATGGAAGCGGTCGACTACGGCCGGTGTGAGGGAAATTCGACGACCTGCTGGTACGTCGGACGGTTCTGCCACTGGATCCCTCGGTGCGTGATGCCGCCGAGGGCCCGGTGGATGATCGTGTCCGAGCACCACTGGTCGCCGGCCTTGCACGCGTCGTCGCCGGGGTAGACCTCGGCTGCGGGCTTGGCGACCGCCTGCACGAGCGTGGCGAGCAGGGCGTCGCGGCAGGCGTCGAGCTTGCCGCCACCGCAGTAGGCGGCACCCAGCTTGCCCTTCACCGGCTGGCCGAGGACCGTGCGCAGGTCCTTGTCGACGTAGCCCCACCAGCCGTACTGGAAGGCCGATCCCGCGTGCGCGCCGGTCGGGCCGTGGCCCGCGGACGGCGACTCGTCGACCGTCAGCTGGCCGGTGAGCGCCCCGTACAGGTCACTCCCGAGGCCGGGTTCGAACTCGGCCTTCACCAGGAGCGGCCACCAGGCGTCCATGATGCGTACGGCGTCCGGGTGCGCGTAGGTGTGTGAGCCGGCCGAGGTCTGGTTGCGCTGGGCGCCCGCCTTGCGCCAGGCCTCCAACTGCTGCACGGCCTTGTTCAGGGCCGGGTCGTCCACGGGCTTGCTGCGGACGACCTTGAGGATCTCGGGCAGCACCTGCTCGCCCCGCAGATCCGTGAGCGCTGCCTCCTCCATGGCCTGGGTGAGCGAGGCCCTGGTGACGCCGCCCTCGGCCGTGAGCTTCTTCACCCGGTCGTCGAGCAGATTCGCGCGGTGTACGGCGCCGAGGCTGAAGTTCGCGGCGCCGAACCCCTTGGCCTGCTTGTTGTTCCAGGAGATGTAGTAGTCCTGGTCGACGGAGTTCGGGTGCTGGGACGGCGGGGTGTACGCGGCCGTGTTGTCCTTGGGGTCGAAGTCCCGCCACTCGTAGGCCTTCTCGGCCTTCACCGGGAAGGAGGCGTCGACGTCGTCGGCGCGCACCGGGTTGGCGCCGCTGTTGTAGTACGCGATGTCGCGCGAGTCGGCGTAGAACCAGTTGAAGGCGTAGCTGATGTGCTGCGCGGCCTTCTCGAAGGTCGCGGCGTCCTTGACGTACGACGGGTCGTTCAGCATCTGGAAGCCGATGATGGAGTCGGCCTCGTGCCGGTACGTCGAGCGCAGCGAGGTGTACGCGACGGGCTTGCCGTCGGCCGTCGCGCGGTGCGTGACGATGCCGTACTTCGTGCGGAAGACCTGCATCCGGTAGGAGCCGGCCGCCGTGGAGTCGGCGAGCGTCGGCTTCCAGGCGTTCTTCCTCTCCAGCTTCTCCATGGGCGTGCAGGTGCCGCGGTACAGGTAGTTGATGGACTCCTTGGTGGGGGTGCCACCGCCCGGCTCGCACAGCTCCACGGCGTACGTGTCCGTGATGTCCTGGCCCGCCGAGGTCGCCGACCAGGCGTAGTCCTGGCCGCGGCCGAGCTGGATGTACATCCCGACACCCGCGAACGAGACGCCGCGCGCGCTGATGCCCGGACCCTGCAGCTCCTGCATCATCAGCAGCTGCGGGGCGAAGTACCCGGTCTGCGGGCCGAACACGGCGACCGGGTGGCCGGACGCGGTGTGCTTGCCGGAGACGAGGAGGGCGTTGGACATGCCCTTCTTCGAGTCGGAGTTGCGGAACGTGTCCGCGGGCAGCACTCCCTTGTCGTACATGCCCTGGAGCGGCTTGAGCTTCGCCGGTGCCTTGACGGGGGTCTTGCGCCCCGCCTCGGCCGGCTTGGCCGAGCCCTCACGGTCGTAGACGAGCGGTTCGCTCTCGACGGTGCCCTGGTCGGGCAGGGCCTGCCCGCGCGGGTTCTTCGGTTTGGCGCCGTAGGGGAAGCTCGTGCCGTCGTGGATGGTCGCCACGGCCTCGGGGTCGTCGCGCCCGCGGAATGACTCCCAGACCTCGGTGCCCCGCTCGACGCCGTACTTCTGCTGCGCCGACAGCAGGGAGAGGGCCTGCCCGACCTCTCCCCCGCCGCCGCCCCCGAAGAGGCCGCCGACGACCGAGGCGAGCGCGATCATGTCGGTCACCTTGAACGGCTGGATCTCGCCCACGTTCGTGATCGCGTCGATCTTGCCGGTCAGGACGTACTCGCCGGGGAAGTAGCGGCCGTTCTTCGACTTCTCGCGATAGGCGTTGAGCCCGTCGATATAGGCCTGCGCGTCGTCCATGGCCTGCTTGCCGCGCTCGCCCTGCGTGGTCCTGATGTACTCGACCTGCTGCTCCAGGTCCTGCTCGGTGTACGGGGCCTGCGGCCAGAACTCCTGCTCGAGCCCCTGGTTGGCGAGGGCTCCGCCCGCGAACGACGTGAGCTCGCCCCGGCCGATGTGCCGGAACAGGTCGATCAGCCAGAGACGGTCCTGACCTGCGGCGTAGCCGGCGCCGAACTCTGTTCCGTAACGCGTGGAACCTTTGACGTGGGGTACACCGTTCTTCTTGTCACGGGTGATCGTCACATCGTCGCGGGGGCGCGTGACGGATCCGACCTGACCATCGGGGACCCCGAAGGAGGAGTCGTTGAAGAACTGGGTGAGGGTGTCGTCCGTCAAGGACGGGTACCCGGCGGCGAGCGCGTCGTAGGGGCCGAGTTGATCGTCTGCGTGGGCGGGCTGGGTGCCGAAGAGACGGTGGCCGAGAATCTCGGCCAGCGTGGCGCTGCCGTTCGCGCCGGGCGGCAGGATGTCCGCGCACCGGCCGGCGCAGTAGTCGGGCGCCGGTGCCGGCTCCGCGGCGGACGCCTCGCCGGCCGGGGACAGCAGCCCCGCCGCGAGGACGAACACCGCGGTGGCGGCCGTGTGCTGGAGAGTTCTACGGAGGCTTCTGTGCTGGGTGGTTCGTGGGGTGCGCCGTCGCATGCCTGATCCTCCCGACGATGGTGCGCCGGAGGTTACCGGCGGTAGGCGCCCGACTGAAGATGAACATGCGTCACCTTTTCGGAATCGCCACACGCGACCCCCTGGGACCTACCCGCCCCGAGAGGTGCCGCTGATGGAGTCCATCGGAAATCGGATGGACGGGCATGGATCCGAATCGAGTGTCGATACGTCTATTCGGCGACGTCCGTTCGACGACGACGCCGAAGTACATGTACGTGTGACGGAGGTGCAGGGCGATGGCCGGATTCCGGAGTCTGGCGAGACAGGCGCGCGACCCGCGCAATGATCTGGCACTGCGGCGGTACTCGCTGCGCAAGTGCCTGGAGCGGTTTGCCCCTTACGGGCACCGGGCGACCTGGGACCACCTGTGTTCGCGGGCCGGGTTCGATCCCGAGGACCGCTCCCCCGAGCCGGCGCGGCTGACGGCCGCGCTCGACGAGCTCGAGGAAGCACGGGCGGTCTGGCTCGCGTACGAGACGCAGTTCGCGGAGCGCCGCCGCAAGGAGAAGCACGACGGGCTGCGTAGGCCGGGCTCGGTCGACGACTGGCACCGGCTGACCTGGGGAGGCTTCGGCGTCGCCTGGTGCGACGACCCGATGGTGCACCCCTCCGGACCCCTCGCGGAGGTCCTGCGCCGGCTGATCGCGGCCCTGGAGCGCGAGCCCGGCACGGCCTGTCCCGTCTGCACCGGAACGGCACTCCTCTGGAAGCACGACCTGGCGCACGAACCGTCGTCAGGACCGGTCTGCACCCACTGCGGCATCGTGGTGCCGCGCCCCGTCCTCACCCCCGAGTCCCTGGCCGGAGCCTGGCGGGCCCGGGTCCTTGTCTCGGCGTGAGCGCATCGGCACGAGCACGACTGTGTGAGCACGACGGGGGTGCCGCCCATGAGCCGCACCCCCGCTCCACTCACGCGCCTCGGCCCGGTCACACGTCGCGGCGCCGTACGACGACCAGCGCCAGGGCGAGCGCGACCAGCGGCCAGAGCACGTACACGGTCCAGCTCCCGCCGACGGTGGCCCCGTTGTACGCCGAGGCCTCGGCCGGCGCTCCGTAGATCGTGGCCAGGCGCTGCCACGCGTTGCGCACCATCGCGTTGGCGAAGGTGGCGGACAGCGGCTTGCGGGACGAGAAGAACACCGGCAGCAGGAGCAGGACGAAGGAGCCCGCGACCACGGTGGTGGCGCTGTGCCGGATCAGGACGCCCAGGCCGAGGCCGACGAGCGCGCACACCGGCGCGAGCAGGGCGGACGCCACGAGTGCCCGCAGTGAGTCGGCGTCGCCGAGCGGGATCGCGGCGTCCCGCCCGCTGAGGATGGCCTGGGCGGTGAAGAACGAGCACAGGGCGGCGAGCAACCCGACCACGGTCCACAGGACGACCTGCACGACGGCCTTGGCGAGGACCACCGCGCCGCGTGCGGGGACGGCCACCGTGGTGGTGCGGATCAGACCGCTGCCGTACTCGCTGACCGCGGCGATCGAGCCGACGGCCACGGCGGCGAGCATCAGCGTCAGATACCCCTCCGCCGGAAAGGAATCGCCCAGCGAGAACGGGTGCTCCCGCTGCGTGAGGGCGTCGTAGGAAGGGAAGTTGTTGTAGTCGGCGAGGGCCCGGGCCGCGGCCATGCCGGTCACGACCAGCGCCACCAGGACGATCACCCAGGGCGTGGAACGCAGCGACCGCACCTTGATCCACTCGGCGGCGACGAGGTCGAGGAAGCGGGCCGGCGGTTCGTCCACCACGACTGCGTTCGTGGGCACGGTGGTTGAGGTGGGTGCGGTCGCGGTGGTGCCGTGTGTCGGGGTCGTCATCAGGGCCGGCCCGCCTTTCCTGCGTCTCCCGACAGGTACTCGACGCTGCCGGCGGTGAGTTCCATGAACGCCTCTTCCAGCGAGGCCGTCCGGTTGGTCAGCTCGTGCAGCGTGATCCGGTGCTCGAACGCGAGCGCTCCGATCCGCTCGGCGGGCAGCCCGGTCACGGCGAGCCTGGCCGCTTCCGGCGGGCCGTGCGGCGCGACGGACGCGCCGGCCGCCGTGAGGGCGGCCGTCAGTTCGCCGGCCTGCGGCGTGGCGACCAGCACGCTGAAGCGGGTGCTGCGGGCCGCGAAGTCCCGTACGGACTCGGCAGCGATGAGACGGCCCTGCCCGATCACGACGAGCTGGTCCGCGGTGCTCTCCATCTCGGTCATGAGGTGACTGGAGAGGAAGACGGTGCGTCCCTCGGCGGCCAGGCGGCGGAAGAGCCCGCGCACCCAGAGCACACCCTCCGGGTCCATGCCGTTGATCGGCTCGTCGAACATCAGGACGGGAGGGTCGCCGAGCAGGGCCGCCGCGATGCCGAGCCGCTGCTTCATGCCGAGCGAGAACCCCCCGATGCGGCGCCCTGCCGCCTCGGTCAGGCCCACCTCGGCGAGCACCTCGGCGACGCGGCTCGCCGGGATGCGGTTGCTGCGGGCCAGGGCGCCCAGGTGCGCGGTGGCGCTGCGTCCGCCGTGGACCTGCTGCGCGTCGAGCAGCGCGCCGACGTGGCGCAGGCCGCGCGGGTGGGTCCGGAAGGGGACGCCGTCGATGGTGGAGGTCCCGCCTGTGGGCGTGTCCAGGCCGAGGAGCATCCGCATGGTGGTCGACTTGCCCGCCCCGTTGGGGCCGAGGAAGCCGGTCACCTGCCCGGGCCGCACGGTGAAGGAGAGTTGGTCGACGGCGGTCTTGTCGCCGTACCGCTTGGTGAGTTCGCTGACTTCGATCACGAGGGCAACGGTGCCGCTGCGGGTGAGGGGCGCGCATCGGCCCGTCGGCGGCCCTCTCCGAGGGCGCTGTGCACCCGTGGGATGCAGCCCGTGGGCTCATGCCGGGGGCGGACGGCGCACCTACGATCCCTGTGTGGACGCCACCTCGATACCCTCGTCGCCCCAGCGAACGTACGCCCGGCACCGCTCCGTTCTGACCTGGACCGGAGCCGTCCTGTACCCGTTCATGGCGCTGCTCCCCGCGGTCAGCGCCGACCGGCTGGCGCCCGGGATCCTGCCGGCCTGCGGCTCGGCGCTCGCGGCGGTCCTGCTCGTCGGCCTGGTCCGGCGCAGGCCCATGGCCGCTCTGGTCGTGACGCTGCTCGTCACCGCCCTCCTGCCGCCGGTGGCCAAGTACCACGGACCGGTGTGGTTCGTGCCGTTCGTCGCGGTCGACATCCTGCTCGGGTACGTCGTCGCGACCCGCACCCTGCGGGCGTCGGTGGTCGCCGTCTGCCTCACGTTCCTCACGCAGTGCCTGACGATCCTCGGCTTCACGCATGGTTCCAACCTCATCGTGATCGGGACGATCGCCCTCCTGGCGCTGGTCACCACCTGCGTCGTGGGCCTCCTCGGCCGGGAGCGCCGCCGGTACGCGACGGAGCTGCGGTCGCACGAGGTCGCCGAGGCGATCACCGCCGAACGGCTGCGGATCGCCCGGGAGTTGCACGACCAGGTCGCGCACAGCATCGGCATCATCGCGATCCAGGCCGGGGTCGGCAGCCGGGTCATCGAGACGCAGCCGCTGGAGGCGCGGGCGGCCCTGCGCGCCATCGAGGCGACCAGCAGGGAGACCCTGTCGGGGCTGCGGCGCACGCTCGTCGCGCTGCGCAGGTCGGGCCCTTCGGCGGAGTCGGAGGCCGCGCCGTACGGCCCCGCGCCGGGCCTCGGCGAACTGGAGCGCCTGGCGGCCACTACAGCCGATGCGGGCGTCGGGGTCGACCTGCGATGGAGCGGGCAGCGGCGTCAGCTGCCGCCCGACATCGACCTGTCGGCGTACCGGATCGTGCAGGAGGCGCTGACGAACGTCGTGCGGCACTCGGGCGCCGGGCGGTGCCACGTGAGCGTCGGGTTCGGGGAGGATGAACTGTCCGTGGAGATCGTCGACAAGGGGCGTGGGATGCGGGGCACGGAGCCTGGCGTGGGGTTCGGGATCACCGGGATGCGGGAGCGGGTGGCGCTGCTGCACGGGGAGTTCAGCGCGGGGCCGCTGTCCGGGGGCGGCTTCCGGGTGGCGGCGCGGCTGCCGCTGCCGGAGCCGACGGCCGCAGCAGCGGACGACGCCGGCGTGGCCGGGGCGGACGCCCGATGACCGTGCGCGTGGTGCTCGCCGACGACCAGCCGCTCGTACGCTCCGGGCTGCGCGTCCTCATCGCCGACACCCCCGACCTGGAGGTCGTCGGGGAGGCCGCGAACGGCGAGGAGGCGGTCCGGCTGGCGAAGGAGGTCAGCCCCGACGTGATCGTGATGGACATCCGGATGCCGGGCATGAACGGGATCGAGGCCACGAGTCTGGTCACGTCGGGCCCGGGGGCGACGCGTGTGCTCGTCCTGACGACCTTCGACGAGGACGACCACGTCTACGGCGCGCTGCGCGCCGGCGCGAGCGGTTTCGCGGTCAAGGACATGGCGCTCGACGACATCCTCGCCGCGATCCGGGTCGTCGCGGCCGGGGACGCGCTGATCGCGCCGGGGATCACCCGCCGTCTCATCGCGGACTTCGTGGGCCGCCCCGAGCCGTCGCCCGCCCGCGCGCCGCGCCCGGTCGAGGGCATCACCGAGCGGGAGCGCGAGGTCCTGACGCTGGTGGGGCTGGGCCGGTCGAACAGCGAGATCGCCGACGAGCTCTACATCACCGTGGCCACGACCAAGTCGCACGTGGCACGTCTGTTCACCAAACTGGGCGCCCGGGACCGGGTCCAACTGGTCATCACCGCCTACGAGTCGGGGCTGGTCTCCGCGCCCCGCTGAGCGGCCGCCCCTCAGGCGCGGTCCCGGTCCTCCTTCATCAGGCGGGATCCGGTGAGGCGTTCGCCGAACACGTCGTCCGGGTTCGAGAGCACGCAGTTCTCCAGGGACAGACAGCCGCACCCGATGCAGTCGGTCAGATGGTCACGCAGCCGACCCAGCTGGGTGATGCGCTGGTCCAGTTCGGAACGCCAGGCCTCGGAGAGGTGCGCCCAGTCCTCACGGGTCGGGGTGCGCCCCTCGGGCAGCTCGGACAGCGCGTCACGGATCGTGGCGAGCGGGATGCCGACGCGCTGCGCGGCGCGGATGAAGGCGACCCTGCGCAGGGTGTCGCGCTGGTAGCGGCGCTGGTTGCCCGTCGTCCGGCTGCTGCTGATCAGGCCCTTGGCCTCGTAGAAGTGCAGGGCCGAGACAGCGGCTCCGCTGCGCGCCGACAGCTGACCGACGGTGAGTTCGTGGATCTTCACTGGAATCTGGGGCACCGTGCCGAGCCTACTGGGCCGACCCTGCCGTCGTTGACAGAGGTCGCCCGCCCTAGCATGCTGAGCAAGCGCTTAGACATTCGCCGGACATCCGCTTCAGACATCCACGCATGGTGCATACATGGGAGGCCAGGACATGGCAGAGCCGAGGGTTTTCGCGACGGTCGACGAGCTGCGCGCGGCAGTGGGCGAGCAGCTGGGATACAGCGACTGGGTCGAGATCGAGCAGAAGCGGATCGACCAGTTCGCGGACGCCACGGGTGACCACCAGTGGATCCACGTCGACCCCGAGCGCGCCAAGGACGGGCCGTTCGGCACGACGATCGCGCACGGCTATCTGACCCTGTCGCTGCTCCCCCTCTTCGGACCGCAGCTCATCAAGGTCGACGGCATGAAGATGGGCGTGAACTACGGGACGAACAAGGTCCGCTTCCCCGCCCCCGTGCCGGTCGGCTCCCGGCTGCGCGCCACCGCGAAGATCACCGGCGTCGACGACGTGCCGGGCGGCGTCCAGGTCTCGGTGGCGTTCACCGTGGAGCGCGACGGCGGCGAGAAGCCGGTTTGCGTCGCCGAGTCGGTGTCCCGCTACTACCTCTGAGCACTTCGGGGCTCAGGAGGCCTGCGCCCCCACCATCCGCAGGACGAGGTCGGCGTACAGCGCGCCGACCTCGTCGGGCGTCCGGCGGCCCTCCGTGTTGAACCAGCGCGCCACGTCGATGCAGAGCGACAGCACGGCCAGCGTGGTGCCGGGGACGTCGGGGACGTCGAACTCCCCCGCTTTCACACCGTCGTTGATGATCTCGCGCACGGTGGCGTCGCTCTCGCGGCGCAGGGCCACGATCTCGGGCCGGTGCTCCTCGCCGAGCGAGTCCAGCTCGTACTGCACGACGCGCGCCGTCAGATGGCGTGCCGCGTGCCAGCGCACGAAGGACCGTACGGCCTCGGAGAGCCGTTCGGAGGCGGTGCCCTCCTCGGCGGCCGCCTCCTTGAGGATCTCCAGGGCCTTCTCGTGGCCGATGCGGCTGATGCGCAGGAGCAGGTCCTCCTTGGTCCGGTAGTGGATGTAGAGCGCGGCCGGGCTCATGCCCGCGCGGCTCGCGATGTCCCTGGTGGTGGTCGCGTGGTAGCCGCGCTCCGCGAACGCCTCGACGGCGGCGATCAGCAGCCGCCTGGCCGCGTCCGGGGTGACCTCGGCCCAGGACATGTCGTCCGTGGCAGCCTCGTTCTGGCCGTGCCGCTCCGCGCTCATCGCTCGCTCACAATCCTCCCGTGGACAGGACGAACACCATACCCCTAGAGGTGAGCGAGCGCTTAGTTCCGTAGATCAGGCTGCGGGCTTGAAGGGGTCGTGTTCGGCGAGGATCTTGTCGATACGGGCCTGGTCGATACGGCTGACGACCTGATCGACCTCCTGGCGGTCCCGGACGACCTTGGCGAGCGTGAACGCGGAGGTCGTCAGATAGAGGACGGCGATGGCGAGGAAGCCGCGGACCCAGCCGCTGGCGTCGATGCGGTAGACCCCGACAGCGGTCGCCACGAGCGCGAGCGCGAAGGAGGCGACGGCCTGTCCGTAGAAGGCGTTGGTGGTCCCGTGCTTGACCGGTGTGTCACTCATGGGCGACAGCATGGAGCGGACGGGGGCGCACCCCCATCCGCTCACGTACTCAGAAACGTACTCAGAAGGCCGATACGCCGGTGAGCGCGCGGCCGATGATGAGCTTCTGGATCTGGCTGGTGCCCTCGTAGAGGGTCATGACGCGGGCGTCGCGCAGAAGCTTGCCGACCGGGTACTCGTCGATGTAACCGTAGCCGCCGAAGACCTGGAGGGCGTTGTTCGCGCAGCGCACCGCGCCCTCGGACGCGAAGAGCTTGGCCTTGGAGGCGGCCGTCGCGAAGTCCTCGCCCCGGTCGATGAGATCGGCGACGCGCCAGGTCAGCAGCCGCGCGGCGTCCACGTCGACGGATATGTCACTGATCAGCTCCTGCACCAGCTGGTACGAGGCGATGGACTTGCCGAACTGCTCGCGCTGCGCCGCGTATCCCACGGCCGCGTCGAGCGCGGCCTGTGCGATGCCGACGCAGCCCGCGGCCACGGACATACGCCCCTTGGCGAGCGCCGACATGGCGATGGAGAAGCCCTTGCCCTCCGGGCCGAGCATCGCGGAGGCGGGGACCCTGACGTCCTCGAGGACCAGCTCGGCGGTGGCCTGGCCGCGCAGGCCGAGCTTGCCGTGGATGGTGCGGCGGGTGAGACCAGGGGTGTCCGTGGGAACGAGGAACGCGGTGACGCCCTTGTGTCCGGGGGCGTCGGTGGAGCGGGCGAAGAGGAGGACGACGTCGGCCCACGTGCCGTTCGTGATGAACATCTTGGAGCCGTTGATCACGTACGAGTCGCCGTCGCGGACGGCGCGGGTGGTGAGGCTGCCGGCGTCGGAGCCCGTGCCTGGCTCGGTGAGTCCGAAGCAGCCGAGGGCCTCACCGGCCGTGAGCCGCGGCAGCCACCGGCGCTTCTGCTCCTCGGTCCCGTACGACTGGATCGTCTTGGTGACCAGGCCGAGCGAGACGGAGACGATGCCGCGCACGGACGAGTCACCGCGTCCCAGCTCCTCCGTGACCAGGCAGTACGCAAGGTGGTCACCGCCCGAGCCGCCGTACCCCTCGTCGATGGTCAGGCCCAGGAAGCCGACGTCGCCGAGCTTCTTGACGATGCCGCGGTCGACCTCTTCGGCGCGGTCCCAGCCGACGACGTTCGGGGTGATCTCGCGCGCCACGAAGTCCTTGGCGAGCTGCCTCACGGCCGTCTGCTCCTCGCTGAGCTCCAGATTCATGGACCACACCCCAGGCATGAGTGAATGAGCACTAAATTAGCACTGCTAGTTTTTGGCTGACAGCCCTACTATGTGCCGCATGGCCCGACCGCGCAAGCCCCTCCTGAGCAGAGACCGCATCGTCACGGCGGCGCGCTCTCTCGTAGACGCCGAGGGCCTCGCGGCCGTCTCGACGCGGCGGCTCGCCGCCGAGCTGGGCGTGAGCGGCCCCTCGCTCTACAACCACTTCCGCACCAAGGACCAGATCCTGGAGGCGGTCGCCGACTCCGTGAGCGCGCAGGTCGACCTGTCGATGTTCGACCCCGCGGACGGGCGCGACTGGCGCACCGCCCTGCACGACTGGGCGACGTCCTACCGGGCCGCCCTCCTCGATCACCCGAACATCGTCCCCGTCCTCGCCCAGGGGCCGGGGCGCAGGCCCGCGGGACTCCGGCTCGCCGACGCCGTCTTCGGCTCGATGGTGGACGCGGGCTGGCCCCCGGCGCAGGCCACGTCGATCGGCGCGCTCATGCGGTACTTCGTGACGGGCTCCGCGCTCGGCTCCTTCGCCGGGGGCTTCGTCGACGACGAGACGGCGTACGACCCCGCCGACTACCCCCACCTCGGGCAGGCGCACCTGCTCGCCGACCGCCAGGAGCTGATCGACGAGCGGGCCTTCGAGACGGGCCTGCGGGCGCTCCTCGACGGGCTCACGCTGCAGTACGAGCAGGTCGCGGCAGTGAGCTGACGTTTCGGCGGCCACCGAACCGTGCCGGGCGCATGCTTGACCCATGAAGTCCAGGGAACCCGGCGCACCGCGCCTCGCCGCGCTCGCCGCACTGATGGCCGACGAGACCCGCGCGGCCTGTCTGCTGGCGCTGCTCGACGGGCGGGCGTGGACCGCCGGTGAGCTGGCGCGGCACGCGGGGGTCGCGGCGTCGACCGCGAGCGAGCATCTGGGCAAGCTCGTCGCGGGCGGTCTGCTCGCCGAGGAGCGGCAGGGGCGCCACCGCTATGTGCGGCTCGCGGACGCGCGCGCGGCCCAGCTCGTCGAGGAACTCGCGGCGTACGCGGCGCCGGACGGCGGGGAACGCCCGCCGACGCTGCGGGCGGTGAGCGCGCGGGACGCGATGGCGCGCGGGCGCACCTGTTACGACCATCTCGCGGGGCGCCTCGGCATCACGCTCACGGACGCGCTGGTCCGGCGCGGGGATCTGCAAGCGGATACGGGGTTCGCGCTGACCGCACAAGGGGTGGACCTGTTCGGCGCGTTGGGGATCCCGCTCCAACCCTCGGGGCGGCGGCCCATGGCGCGGGCGTGCCTCGACTGGACCGAGCGGCGGCCGCATCTCGCGGGGACGGCGGGCGCGGCGTTGTGCGGCCACGCGCTCGACGTGGGCTGGGTCGTGCGGATCGGGTCGGAGCGGGCCGTGAAGGTCACGCCGGACGGGGAGCGGGCGTTCGGAGACGCCCTGGGGATCGAGGCGCAGGCGCTGCGCTAGGGCTCACGTCCGGCCCGTGTACGGCTCATGTCCGTCCCATGTACGGCAACCGCCCCTTCTTCCGGCTTTCAGGTGATAGCCGTAAAGTGCATCCGTCCTGCTCGGTGAAACACGGACGTAACACGGGAGAGCGGCATGCGGCAGGCCAAGAATGGCCCAACTCCTCCTGAATCACCCCTCCATTGGGGCGCGGGTTGTAGGCAGTACGGCGTTCAGGTCCTGCGTGGGCAGGCTCAGGTCGTCTTTCTGTCCAGCGTCCCGGCCGGACTGCTCCTCGCCGTGGCACTGTTCGCCGCGGGGTGGGAGTACGGGCTCTACGGGATCGCAGGAACGGCGCTCGGAACGGCCACCTCGCGGCTGCTCGGGGCGGACCGCGAGCGCGTCTCGACCGGGCTCGAAGGGTTCAACGCCTGTCTGACGGCGCTGTGTTTCGCGGTCTTCCTGGGCGCCGGCCATCTGTCGACCGCGCTGCTCGCGGCGGCCGGCTGCGTGATCGTCACCGTGGTCACCGCGGCCGTCGTCAATCTGCTCGGCGTCTGGAACCTGCCCTCGCTGACGCTCCCCTACTGCCTCCTCGCCAGCGCGATGACCACCGCGGCCCCGGGGTTCGAGCGGATCTGGCACCACGGCGACGGCCTCGCCGCCCTCACGAGCGCGGCGACCGGGCCGACCGCGCTCGACTTCACCGACCTGTGGCGCGGGTTCTTCACCGGCTTCGCCGAGATCTTCTTCATGCCGCAGTGGTACGTCGGCGCGCTCATCCTCGCCGCGCTCCTCGTCGCGAGCCGCAGGGCCGCGGCCGTGGCGTCGGTGGGCAGCCTCGTCGGGATCCTCTCCGGGTGGGCGCTCGGCGCTCCGGCCGCGCAGATCGCCGACGGGACCATGGGCTACAACGCGATCCTCGTGGCGCTGGCCCTGTGCGGGGTGTTCCTGGAGGCCGGTCCGCGCACTCTCGGGTACGCCGTGGTGGGCGCGTTCACCGCGACGGCCGCGACGTCGGCCATGGCCGCGGTGTTCGCACCGTCGGGCGGGCACACGTTCACCTGGCCGTTCGTCCTGACGACGTGCGCCTTCCTGGCGGCGGCCCGGTCGTTCCCCAGACTGCGGACATCGGCTCCGGCACCCGCGGCGCCGGAGCCGATGGCGGCAGCGGTGCTCAGCGCCCAGCCGCCCGCCCCGCAAGTACCTTGATGGAGACCAGGGCGATCACGCCGAGACCGATGATGTAGCCGGAGACGGCCATCGACGTGCCGGTCGCCTCCAGGAGCAACACCATCACGAACGGCGCGAGTCCGCCGCCGAACACGGCCGCGATCTGGTAGCCGAGCGAGGCTCCCGTGTAGCGCATCTCGGCGGTGAACAGCTCCGCGAACAGCGCGGCCTGCGGCCCGTACATGATGCTCAGGAAGCAGCTGGTGACGAAGGTGCCCACGGCCAGCCAGAGCAGCGAGCCGGTGTCGATGAGCAGGAACATCGGCACGGCCCACACGACGAGGCCCGCCGCCCCGAGCGCGTAGATCCGCAGCCGTCCGATGCGGTCGGAGAGGGCCGCCGACGCGGGGATCAGGGCGAGTTGGGTGAGGCTGATGCAGAGCGAGACCGTCAGGACGGCCTCGCGCTCCATGCCGAGTTCTCGGGTCGTGTAGTCGAGGACTCCCGTGATGATGATGTAGAACGTCGCGGTGTTCACGGCGAAGGAGCCGCCCGCGAGGAAGACCGTGCCGAGGTGTTCGCGCAGGATCCTGCGCAGCGGGGAGCGGGAGCGGTCCGCCTCCGCCTTCGCCAGTTCCGCTTCCGCGGCCTTGAACTCGGGGGTCTCCTCGACCTTCGTGTGGATGTACCAGGCGAGGACGAGGACGAGCAGGCCCACGAGGAACGGGAGCCGCCAGCCCCACGCGGTGAAGGCGCTGTCGCTGGTGAGGGCGCCGGCGAGAAGGAACACGGTGTTGGCGGTCACCACGCCGATGGGGACGCCGAGTTGGACGAGGCTGCCGTACAGGCCGCGCTTGCCCTCGGGAGCGTACTCGGTGGCCATCAGCATCGCGCCGCCCCACTGGGCACCGACGGCGAGGCCCTGCACGACCCGCAGGGCGACGAGGAGGATCGGCGCGGCCACGCCGATCGTGTCGTACGTGGGGAGCAGGCCGATGCCCGTGGTGGCGAGGCCCATCAGGGTCAGGGCGAGGACCAACATGGGCTTGCGGCCGCGCTTGTCGCCGAGCTGACCGGCGACGACCCCGCCGAGCGGGCGGGCCAGGAAGCCGACGGCGAAGGTCGCGAAGGCGGCGAGCACGCCAGCCGACGAGCTGCCGGAGGGGAAGTAGAGGTCGCCGAGCACGAGGGCGGCCGCGATACCGAAGACGAAGTAGTCGTACCACTCGACGGCCGAGGCGAGCGCGGCGGCGGTGGCGACCTTCCTTCGGGCGCGGGTCTCGGCCTCGGAGGACGTGGTGGCTGCGGGGCGAGCGGATGGTGCCGTGTCCATGCGTGCACACTCCGGTGACTGCGGGGAGGGGACGGTCCGCGGCGCCGCGGTGCCGGGAACATACTGACCAGACGGTACGCGGGTCAACGGGTTGCGCAGCAGCAGTTTTTTGCCTGCGCATGGGAAAGTGGGGGCCACGTGCGGGCAGGCCGGTGACCCCGGCCGCTCGGGGCGGCCGGGGTCACCGGGACACCGGTCTGTGCAGGTCTAGAAGACCACCAGCGCCCGTCCGCCCTTGCCCGCGATCATGTTGTCGAAGGCGGCGGGGATCCCGTCGAGGGCGATGTGTTCGGTGACGAGCGCGCTCAGGTCGAGGCGGCCCGCGCGGACGTGCTCGGCCAGGACCGGGAGGTCCTTCGCCGGGTCTGAGTTGCCGTAGACGCAGCCGGAGAGCGTGCGGCCGAAGTGGAAGATCTCCAGGGCGTTGAAGGTGACCTGCTGGTCCTTGCCGCCGATGCCGACGACCGTGGTGCGGCCGCCGCGCCGGGTGGACTCCCACGCGGTACGGATGGTCACGGCGCGGCCCACGCACTCGACCGCGACGTCCACGCCCTGCTTGCCGGTGAGGGCGCGGATCTCGCGTGCGGTGGTCTCGGAGGCCACGACGTAGTCGGTGGCACCGGCCTTGCGAGCCAGCTCCTCCTTCGCCGGGGAGACGTCCACCGCGATGATCTTCGAGGCGCCGGCGATCCGGGCCGCCTGCAGCGTCGCGAGGCCGACCCCGCCGACGCCGAAGACGGCGACCGTCTCGCCCTCGCGGACCCGCGCCGAGTGGTGCACGGCGCCGTATCCGGTCAGGACGGCGCAGCCGAGGAGGGCCGCGTCGGCGAGGGGGACGCCGTCGGGGGCGCGCAGGACGCAGTTCGCGGCGACCACCGTCTCCTCGGCGAACGCGGCGACGTTCAGGCCGGGGTGGAGGTCGCTGCCGTCGTCGGAGCGGTGGGCGTACACGGAGCCCGCGCCGGTGAGGGCGTCGGCGCACAGCCACACCTCGCCCAGTGAGCAGGCGTGGCACTTTCCGCACGCGGGCGCCCAGTTGAGGACGACCCCGTCGCCCGGCGCGACATGGGTGACGCCCTCGCCGACGGAGACGACCGTGCCGGCGCCCTCGTGGCCGAGCACGGCGGGGACGGGCACGCGCATCGTGCCGTTGGTCAGGGACAGGTCGGAGTGGCAGACCCCGGCGGCGGTGAGCCTGACCCGGATCTGGCCGGGGCCGGGTTCGGGCAGGTCGATCTCCGTGATCTCCAGGGGAGATCCGACGGCGGGGAGTACAGCGGCACGGACCATGAGGCGCGGAGCTCCTAGAACTGGAGGGACTTGGTCTGGAGGTACTCGGACAGGCCGTGGGCGCCCAGCTCGCGGCCGACGCCGGACTGCTTGTAACCGCCGAACGGGGCGAGGGGGTTGAAGCGGCCGCCGTTGATGTCGACCTGGCCGGTGTCCATCCGGCGGGCGAACGCGACGGCCTCGGCGTCGTCGGCCGCCCAGACGGCGCCCGCGAGGCCGTACACCGTGCCGTTGGCGATGCGCAGGGCGTCGTCCTCGTCCTCGTAGCGGATGATCGAGACGACCGGGCCGAAGATCTCCTCCTGGGCGATGGTCATCTCGAGGGTGACGTCGGCGAAGACGGTCGGGCTGACGAAGTAGCCCTGCTCGCGCGGGGCTTCGGGGCCGCCGGCGACGAGGCGGGCGCCCTCGGCGACACCCTTCTCGATGTAGCCGCGCACGCGCGTGTGCTGCTTGGCGTTGACGAGCGGGCCGATGCGGTCGCCGTACTTGGCGGCGGCCTCGGCGGCGAGCGCGACCGCCTCGTCGTACTGGGACGTGTGGACGAGCATGCGGGTCCAGGCGCTGCAGGTCTGGCCGGAGTTGCCCATGACGTTCGCGACGCCGACGCCGACGGCCTTGGCCAGGTCGGCGCTCGGCAGGATGACGTTGGCGGACTTGCCGCCGAGTTCGAGGGCGACGCGCTTGACGGCGGCGCCCGCGGTGGCGCCGATCTGCTTGCCGACGGCGGTGGAGCCGGTGAAGGAGACCAGGTCGACGCCCGGGTGCGCGGCGAGCGCCTGGCCGGCGACGGTACCGAGGCCGGTGACCAGGTTGAACACCCCTGCGGGGATGCCCGCTTCGTGGACGGCCTCGGCGAAGAGCTGCGCGGTCAGCGGGGTGTCCTCGGCGGGCTTGAGGACGACGGTGCAGCCCGCCGCGAGCGCCGGGGCGACCTTCGCGACGATCTGGTGGAGCGGGTAGTTCCAGGGCGTGATCGCGCCGACGACGCCGACCGGTTCGGCGTAGACGGTGGAGTTGCCGACCTTCTCCTCGAAGGCGTACGAGGCGGCGAGTTCGGCGTAGGAGCCGGCCACCAGGATCGGCACGCCGGCGTGCACCATCTGCGAGAACTGCAGGGGCGCGCCGAGCTCTGCGGTGACGGTCTCGGCGATCTCGTCCTTGCGGGCGACGAGGACGT
The DNA here is from genome assembly GCF_044748025.1 of Streptomyces sp. NPDC090032. Classification (NCBI taxonomy): domain Bacteria; kingdom Bacillati; phylum Actinomycetota; class Actinomycetes; order Kitasatosporales; family Streptomycetaceae; genus Streptomyces; species Streptomyces sp. NPDC090032. Next base: position 54,229 of record NZ_JBIVFF010000016.1, read on the forward strand.
CGCGCAGGGCGGCGATCCGCGCGGCGCGTTCGGCGGGCGGGGTCGCGGCCCAGGCGGGGAACGCCTCGTGGGCGGCGAACACGGCGGCGTCGACGTCCTCGGCGACGCCTGCCGGGACATGGGCGATGACCTGCTCGTCCGCGGGGTTGACCACCGCGATCGTGTCCGCGCCCGCGGCGGCCCGCCACTCGCCGCCGATGTACATCCCGTCGTGGGCCTTCATCGCATTCCTCCCGAGGGTGCCGTGGCTACGGCGTAGTCGATCCGCGCCCCAAACTAGCGCCGTTAGTTTTTGGGCGCCAGAGACCCCCGTCACCCTGCCAGTAATTCCTCAGTAACGGTGCCTCCCTAGCGTCCGGGCCATCCCTGCCGTTCCCGGAGTTCCCGGAGGATCCCCCGATGCACCCGTCACGATCGCCCCGGCGCAGACCCTTCCCCAAGTTCTCGACTTCGCTCGAACAAGGGAGACCCCATTCGTGGGCGGCGGCCGCAGTGATCGCGGCCGCCCTGCTGACCGGACCGCTGCCCTCGGCGGCGGCCGCCGCCGATTCCGCGCCGTCGCCCAAGGTGGACTCCGCACTGCGCGCCGCCGTGGACGACGGCGGCGACGCCTCGTTCTTCGTCGTGCTCAAGGACCAGGCAGACCTCTCGTCGGCGCGCGGCAAGCGCACCCACGCCTCGCGCGCCAAGTCCGCCTTCTCCGCACTGCGCGGCAAGGCCGCCAAGAGCCAGAGCTCGCTGACGTCGTTCCTCGACAAGGAGCGGGTCGGGCACCAGGACTACTGGATCGTCAACGCCGTCCAGGTCACCGGCGACAAGAAGCTCGTGGCGCAGCTCGCGAAGCGCTCCGACGTCGCCTCGATCGTCAAGGAGCAGCACTACAAGCTGGACGCCACGGAGCGCGCGACGGCCGGCGCGGCCACCGACGCGGACCCGGTCACCCCCGAGTGGGGCGTCAAGGACATCAAGGCCGACCAGGTCTGGGACCAGTACGACGACCGCGGTGAGGGCATCGTCATCGCGAACGTCGACTCGGGCGTCCAGTACGACCACCCCGCGCTGAAGGCCAACTATCGCGGCAACAACGGCGACGGCTCCTTCACGCACGACTACAACTGGTACGACCCGACCGGACAGTGCCCCACCTCGGCGCCCTGTGACAACAACGGCCACGGCACGCACACCATGGGCACCATGGTCGGCGCGGGCGGGGTCGGTGTCGCGCCCGGCGCGAAGTGGATAGCCGCCAAGGGCTGCGAGTCCAGCTCCTGCTCGGACGCCTCGCTGCTCGCGGCGGGCCAGTGGATCCTCGCCCCGACCGACCACAACGGCCAGAACCCGCGCCCCGACCTCGCCCCCGACATCGTGAACAACTCCTGGGGCGGCGGCGACACGACGTTCTACCAGGACATCGTCGAGGCGTGGAACGCGGCCGGGATCTTCGAGGCGTTCGCCTCCGGCAACGACGGTGACGGCGTGACCTGCTCGACCGGCCACGCGCCGGGCTCGCAGGCACCGGCGTACGGCGTCGGCGCGTACGACGTGAACGGGAAGATCGCCGACTTCTCCGGCTTCGGACCGTCCCGCCTCGACGGCTCGATGAAGCCGAACATCTCGGCCCCTGGCGTCAACGTCCGCTCCACCTGGCCGGGCAACACCTACAAGTCGATCTCCGGTACGTCGATGGCGACACCGCACGTCGCGGGCGCTGTCGCCCTGCTGTGGGCGTCGGCCCCCTCCCTCATCGGCGACATCGACGCGACGCGCAAGCTCCTCGACGAGGGAGCCGTCGACGTCGACGACACGCACTGCGGCGGCACCGCCGGCGCCAACAACGTGTGGGGCGAGGGCAAGCTCGACATCTTCGCCTCCGTCGACAAGGCCCCGCACACGGCGGCCGTCGTCACCGGCAAGGTCACCGACAAGGCGACCGGGGCCGCGCTCTCCGGCGTCACCGTGAAGGCCACGGGCCCCGCCTCGACCCGCACGGTCACGACCTCGGCCGACGGCACCTACCGGCTCACGCTCCCGGCAGGCACGTACGACTTCGCCCTCAGCGGCTACGGCTACGCGAACGGCTCCGCCTCGGGCGTCACCGTCACCACCGGCGAGCAGGCCACCGAGGACTTCACCCTGAACGCGGTCACCTCGCATGCCGTGTCCGGCACCGTCCTCGACGTCACCGGCAAGCCCCTCGCCAAGGCCACCGTCCAGGTCGCGGGCACGCCCGTCGCCTCCGTCACCACGGACGCATCCGGCCGCTTCACCCTGCCGAAGGTGGCGGAGGGTTCGTACACCCTGACCGCCACACCCACCGCGCCCGTCCTGTGCAACGGCGTCTACAGCGGCGCCCTCGCCGTCGACGGCGACGAGACACTGACCGCCCGCCTCCCCGCGCGCTCCGACGCCGCGGGCAACAGCTGCACCCCGGGGACGTACTCCTGGATCGCCGGCAGCGGCAAGGTCGCGCTCAGCGGGGACGAGGACGCGAAGACGATCGCGCTGCCCTTCCCCGTGAAGCTGTACGGCGTCTCCTACTCCACCGCGAGCGTCACCACGAACGGCCTGGTCAACTTCCTCGAGCCGCGCCTCGGGGACTACGACAACGTCGCGCTCCCGTCGGTGGACAAGCCCAACGGCACCGTCGCCGCCTTCTGGGACGACCTGACCCTGGACAAGAAGTCCACCGTGCAGACCTCGACCACGGGGACGGCCGGCAGCCGGAAGTTCGCCGTCGTCTGGAACAACGCCGCCTTCGCCGACGGGCGTTCCGGCCGCCTCACCTTCGAGGCCGTCTTCGACGAGGCCACCGGCGCCGTCACCCTCCAGTACCGGTCCGTGCCGGGCGCCGGAGCGAGCGCCACCGTCGGCATCGAGAACCAGTCCGGCACCGACGCCCTCCAGTTCTCCTTCAACGAGCCGGTCCTCAAGGACCAGGCCGCCATCCGTATCGCGCAGGGGACCAAGTGATGAGAATCAACTCCCGGCGGGCGCTGCGGCTCGCCTCCGCGCTGGTCGCGGCCGGCCTGGCGCTCAGCGCCGCGCCGCCCGCCCTGGCCGACGACGACGGCAGCTCCCTTCTCACGCTGACCGACAGCCAGGCCGAGAAGCTGGCGGACCACGCCCAGCTCGACGCCTACGCGGACGCCGACCGCGCGACGGTCGACCCGCAGGGCGCGACCGAGGGCTCCGGCACCTCCGGTACGGACGGCCATGGTTCCGGCTCCCACCTCGACGAAGGCACCGGTACCGGCACCGACGGCGCCGTCACCATCTCCACCAAGTCCACGCTGGAGGGCGTGCGTGGCCTGGCCGCCACCGTCCCCGCCGGAGGCAAGGACGGCGACTACTTCACCCTGCACAGCCTCGGCAGCGTCCAGCGCAGCAAGGCCGACGGCACCGCCCTGTGGCGGCGCGACAACGCCTCCCTGTACGCGGACTGGGGCGTCAAGAACTCCCGGCCCTGGCAGACCGAGCCGTACCCGGCGCGCATCGTGATGGGCTACAACGCGGTCAGCCCGTTCACGCCCGCCTCCGACCAGGGGTACGTGACCGGCGACCTGACCGGTGACGGCGTGGACGACGTGGTGTTCTCGGCGAGCGTCGGCGTGAGCCCGTACCGCCCCTTCACCTCGCCCGGCTCCACCCTCGCCAACGGCACCTTCGTCACGGTCCTCGACGGGAAGACCGGCAGGACGCTGTGGTCGAAGCTGTACGCGTACGCCTACAACGTGAAGCTCGTCGGCAAGACGCTCGTCGTGACGGACGCGCCGTACTACAACCTCAACTCCCCGGCCGACGCCACCGCCACCGTCTCCGGCATCCGCTTCTCGTACGCGGACAGGGCGCTCAAGCCCACCGACACGTGGACGTACGACACGGGAGTGCGCGCCGGTACCGCGTGGGGCGCCCTGGAGGACATCGGCGGCGGTCTGGTCGCGGCGTCCTACAACCAGCGCAGGACCGCCACGGCGGCGGGCCGCGGGCGCACCCTTGTGCTCGACACCGCCGACGGGAAGGTCAAGTGGCAGGCCGACAGTGCCCTTTACTCCCGCCAGCTGCACCTCGACAGCGCGCGCGGACGGCTCGTGGCCCTGGAGCAGTCCGACCCGAACGACGGCATGAAGTACGAGATCGACTCCTACTCCCTGGCCGACGGCAAGCGGACCACGCTCGACACCCGGATCAACGCGCTGCCCACCGACATGACGATCGGTGACCTGCGGGGCGACCGGAAACCCGAGTACGTGGTCAGCGAGTCCACCCTCGACCCCTACCTGTACATCAACTCCAACACCGTCCGGGTCGTGGACGGCGCGGACCCGGCCACACTGCTGTGGTCCTCCACCGTCAAGCGCGCCGCCGACAACGGCCATGACGGCCCGAGCGCGTGGAGCCTGGACGTCGTCGGCGGCAGCCTCGTGACGACCGCCCAGGACGACACCGGCATGAACTCGGCGGAGAACCCAGGGGGCGGGCAGTACGCCTCGCTCACCGTGTTCTCCGGCAGCGGTGACGTGCGCTGGCGGGAGAAGGGGGTCGGCGCCTCACCGATGTTCGCCCAGGTCTACCGCGACAGCGGCGGGCAGCACGTGCGTACCGTCGACCAGAACCAGAACATCCACACCTACGGGTTCGGCAACGGCAAGCAGCAGGCGGTGCTGCCGCTCCAGGGCGGCCTGTCCTCCTCTGCGTCCGCCGACCTCGACGGCGACCGGAAGAACGACCTGGTGGTCGGCGGCACGTCCGACGGCGTGTGGGCCTACTCGGGTCCCTCGCTGACCGCGGGCAGGCCGAAGCTCCTGTGGAAGGCCACCGTTCCCGGCCAGGTGCACCGGATCGAGAAGGGCGACGTCAACGGTGACGGCCACGCCGACTTCGTGGTGGCCGCGGACACGGCGGTCGCGGTCATCGACGGCCGCAGCGGCAAGGTCCTCGAACGCATCGACGGGAACGGGCAGTTCGTCCGCTCTGTGACGGTCGCCGACCTCGACGGCGACAAGCGGGCCGACATCCTCGTGCCCACCGACAAACTGCGCGCCTACCGGGGCAACGGCTCCGCGCTGTGGACCCACGCGGCGCCCACCGCCGCGGGCAGTGTCGTGTTCGGCGACCCCGCGGTGGGCGAGGGCCGGGTGTACGCGCAGTACACGAGCAGCAACTCCCTCGGCAAGGACTCGCCCGTGGTCGACGGCGTCGCACTCGACGCCAAGAAGGGCATCGTGCGCTGGACCGCCTCGCCGAAGGCCCCGGCGGATATCCCCGGCGGCAAGCTGTACGGCGCTGCCCTGAGCCGGGGCGTCTTCACCTCGCCGAAGATCCCGTACGCCGACGGGCACGCGGTCGTCTACACCTGGATGGGGGCGACCTCCACGACCGCTTCGGGCGCGCCGGACGCGACCAGCCTGAGCAACATCGTCGAGATCCGCGACAGCCGCACGGGTGAGGTCCTCCACCAGGGCCTGGCCGGCGGCGCCTGGACGCTCGGGAACTACTTCACCGGGCCGGAGGGGCTGAACCTCGCGGGGACCGCGTCGTTCCGCACCTACGCCGCCGGCGGCCAGGACTACTCGATCTACACACTGCCGACCGTGGAGACCGGTGGGTTCCTCACAGGGCCCGGCGGACGTCGCCTCCTGATCGGCGGCACCCAGGCAGGCGCCTACCTGTGGGACCCCACCGTGCTGACGGCGGGGCACAACTATCCCGACGGCATCGCCGACATCACCCTCCTAGGCGCCCGGGAGTACTTCTCCGGCGACCTGGACGGTGACGGCGTCGACGAGATCGTGAACCTCGGCTTCGACGAGACGGGCTTCGACCGGACGACCGCGCTGCTCGGCGGCCGGTATCTCAACCAGTTCACCGCGATCTCGCAGCTGACGGTGAACACCCTCTCCTGACCGTCACCATCGCCCGCCGGCCTCCCGGACCTCTGTTCGGGGGGCCTGTGGTGTGTCCGGAGAAGGGGGTTAAAGTGCGCCCTTATGGGCGCGGACGGCACGGACCACGGCACGGAGTCCGCTCCTCCACTGCTGCGTCTGCACCTTTTCGGCGGGTTCCGGGTGACTCGCGACGGCGGGCCCGCGCTCGCCGAACGCTGGCCGCGCCCCAGCGCCCGCGCCCTCGTCAAACTCCTCGCGGTCTCCCCCGGCCACAGCCTCCACCGCGAACAGGCCATGGACATCTGCTGGCCCGACGCCGACGCGCCCGCCGCGCTCGGCAGCCTGCGCGTCGCCCTGCACGCCGCGCGCCGCGCCCTGGAACCGGAGCTCGCGCCGCGCGCGGCCTCCTCGTACCTCATCGCGGACGGCACGCTCCTGCGCCTCGATCCCGGGGCGGTCTGGATCGACGCCGACCACGCGGAGCGACTGGCGGAAGCGGCGCTCGATTCAGGCTCCTCCTCTCAACTCGCCGCAGCGCTCCGCTCGTTCACGGGGGAACTGCTGCCGGAGGACAGATACGCGCCGTGGACCGAGTCGCGGCGCGTACGGCTCGCCGTGGTGTGCGAGCGGCTCCGGATCGCGCTCGCCGAGGCTCTGCTCGACGACGGTTCCGCCGACGAGGCCGGGACGGTGGCCCGGTCGGCGCTCGACGAGAACCCGGCAGACGAGCGCGCCCATCAGCTCCTCATGAGCGCCTATCTGCGCCAAGGACTGCGGCGGCAGGCCGTCCGGCAGTTCCACGCGTGCCGCGAGGCGCTCGACTCCGAACTCGGAGTACGGCCGGGGCCGGAGACGCAGCGGCTCCATCTGCTCGCACTCGACGCGGGCGGAGCGGCGGCCCGGGTGGCGCGGCCCGCCGCGGGATTCACGCCACCGGGGGCCGTGCGGGGGCCCGCGCCGGCGCCGCTGCGGGGACGTGACGAGGTCCTCGACCGGCTGCTCGCGCCGGACGCCCCCGCCGTACAGCTGATCCGCGGCGAGGCGGGGCTCGGCAAGACGCGCCTGGTGAGCGAGGCGGCACGACGCGCTCTCGGCGAGGGCGCCGCGGTGCTGTGGGGCGCGGGCCACGACGCGGAAGGGCACACGCCGTTCGGCGCGTTCGTGGAGGCGCTCGACGGCTGGCTCGCCGACCGGCCACCCGCGGAGCGCGCCAGGGCCGGTGCCGAGTACCCCGAACTGGCCTCACTGCTCCCGTCGTTGGGGCAGGCGGGCGGGGGCGCGGAGCGCAGTCCGGAGGAGGAGCGGGAGCGGCTGTTCCGGGCGGCGGCCGGGCTGCTCGGCGACCTCGCTCGGACGGCGCCCGTCCTGGTCGTCCTCGACGACCTGCACGCGGCCGACGCGGGCTCGTTCCAGCTGCTCGGCCATCTGGCCCGCCGCGCCAGGACGACCCGTGACCCCGTCCGCCTCGTGGCGACGTACCGGGCCGAGGAACTCACCGAGACCGACCCGCGCCGCACGGGCCTCGAATCCCTCGTGCGCCAACGACTCGCGCGCCACGTGGACCTGCCCCGCCTGGGCCGCGACGACTGCCTGACCCTGGCGGCGGACGCACTGGGCCTGCCGACAGGATCCGACGTACCCGAACGGGTCTGGGACCTCTCACTGGGCAACCCCCTCTTCGCCCTGGAACTGGCACGGGCATTCGGAGACGGGCGCGGGGGCGGGCTGGGCGGAGACGGGAGCGGCGTCGGGCTCGGCACGGACGCGGGCGGACGCGGCAGCGAGCTCGGAACGGGCGCGGATGCGAGGGGCGACGGCTTCGAGCCGCAGACTCCTTACGGCGTACGGCAGTTGGTGGCCGCCCGGCTCGCGCGGCTCGGGCCCGGCGCGCGCCGGGTCGTGGAGGCCGTGGCAGTGGCCGGCGGGGACGCCGCGCTCGCCGAAGTGCTGGACGTCGCGAGCGCGGGGCTGCACCCGCTGCTCTCCGTGGCCGAGGCGACATCGGGCGCCGACGCCGCGGTCGCCGCCTCGGTCCTTGCCGAACGGGACGTCGTCGCCGACGGGCGCACCGTGCCCGGCCTCACCTTCCGCCACCCCCTCGTACGCCTCACCTGCTACGAGCGCCTCTCCGCCGCCCGCCGCCGCCTCCTCCACTCGGCGTACGCGGAGGCCGTGCTGCGGCGCAGGCCCGACGCCGTGGACACGCTCGCCGCCCATCTGACGCGCGCCGACGATCCGCGCGCCACCGGCTACCTCCGGCAGGCCGCCGAGCGGGCCGCCGCCCTGTGCGCGAACGACACCGCAGACCACTACTACGCCCAGCTCACCGACCGTCTCGACGAGTTCGCCGCCGAGTCGGCGCGGGCCAGGATCGACCGGGCGGCCGTACTGCGCCGCATGGCGCGGTACGAGGACGCGGCGCGGGTGCTGCGCGAGGCGCTCGACGACGTGACGCGCCGCGGCGATGCGGACGGGCGCGTCCTTGCCTCGGCCCGGCTCGGCGAGGTCCTCGCGAAGACCCGGTCCACGGAGGAGGGGCTCGCCCTCCTCGACGCGGCGCCGCCCGCCGCCGGCACCGCGCCCGAGGCGGCCACCGCGCACCATCTCGCCCGCTCGATCCTGTGCTTCGTCACCGGGCGCTACCCGGAAGCCGTCACCGCGGGAGAAGCAGCGCACGCGGCGGCGCTACGGGTGACGGGTCCCGAGCAGCGCGGCCTGCTCGGACGTTCGCTCGCCACGCAGGCCACATCGCTGGCACTCGCCGGGCGCTTCACGCAGGCCAGACCGGTCGCGGACCGTGCTCTGCCGCACGCGGAGGCGTACGGGGATCCGCAGTTGCTCGGCTCGGTCCTCTCCGTCCTGCGGGAGCACGCACGCCGGTCGGGGCGACTGCGGGAGGCCGTCACGACGGGCGAGCGCGCCCTCGCGCTCGCCGAGCGCTCCGGCGACCCGACGGCGGCGGCCTTCGAGCGGGCCAATCTCGCCGAACTCCACCTGCTCCTCGAGGAGTACGACGCGGCGCTCGACCTCGCGCAGGACGCCGTACGCGAGTCGGAGCCGCACACGGGCTGGTGCGCGCCGTATGCGCTGGCCGCGCTGGCGCGGGTACGGATGCGGTCGGGTGACGCGGAGTCCTGCGCCGCCCTCCTGGACCGTGCGGGCCGTACCGCCGATGCGCAGGGCGACCGGCAGGCCCAGCAGGAAGTACGGCTGGCCCGGGCCGAGTTGGGCGTGCGCCGGGGCCGTCCCGAGGAGGCACTGGCCCTGCTGGCCGGCGCGACGGACGCGGGACATCTCACGGCCTGGGCCCACTTGGAGGCGGGCCGCGCGGCCCAAGCAGCAACCATTGCCGAGGCCGAGGCCACCCGCGCCCACGAGGCAGGCGAACGCCTGGCGGAGGCGGAGGCCAGGGCCATACACGGCCGCGCGCAAGCAGCACTGGGGCGTAGCTAGCCCCTCCGGCGTTTGAGGAGCGGGGTCCGGGGCGGAACCCCGGTTCGGGAAGGGGCCGGCCTGGGGAAGAGACCCCGCCCGGAGGACCCCCCACCCCCACCCCGCAGACCAACTCCCGCCGCCCCCACCAGCAACACACCCAGCATCAGGAACGGCGCCGCAACCCCGGCGACACCCGCCACAAGACCGGCGGCGGCCGGCGCCGCCACCTGCCCCAGCCGATTGCCGGTGAGCCGCAGCGCGAGCGCCGTGGACCGCGCCTCGTCAGGCGCCGCCTGAACCACCGTCGTCATCGAAAGCGGCTGCCCGACCCCCAGGCAGAACCCGAGCACGGCAAGCATCAGCGCGAGCGCCCACACCGGCACGGGCAGCGCGATCCCCGCGCACATGACCCCGGCGGCCAGACAGGTCGTGGCGAGAAGTGCCGCCCGGCCGAGGCGCCGCAGCATCGGCGTCATGACAAGCCGGCAGGCAATCGTGGCGGCGGCCCGCAGGCTCAGCAGCAGACCGACGACGGACGGCGCGATCTCCCGGTGCTCGCCGACGACCGGCAGATACGCCGTGAGGATGTCCGTCGCGGACAGCACGGCGAGGGAGATGAAGATGCCGCCGGGCACACCCCTGGTTCGCAGGATGCGGCCGACGGGGACGCGCGGCCCGGCGGGTACGGCCGCACCCGTCGTCGGACGAGGGTGCTCGATGCGCCACAGCGAGGTGAAGGAGACCGCGGCGACGGCGGCCGCGACGAGCAGCGCGAGCGCACTCGTGGACCCCAGGTCCGGCCCGCCGATGAGCGCGCCCGCGGCGATCGGCCCGACGAGCTGGCCCAGGGAGGCGCCGATCGTGAAGTGGCCGAAGTTGCGGTCCTGTTCGGCCGGGGCCGACTGGCGGGCGACGATCGACTGCGCGCCGATCACGAACGACAGATGGCCGAGGCCCATCACGCCGCTCCAGGCCGCCATCGCGGCGAGGGAGTCGGCCGTGCCGCTGAGCGCGCAGCCACCGGCGATGAGGACGACGCCGATCGGCAGCAGGGGCGCGCACCGGCCGTGGTCGGTGCGGCGGCCCAGCGGTACGGCCGCGAACAGCGGAAGGAGCGCGTACACGCCCGCGATCACACCGACCGCGCGCTCGTCCGCCCCGAGCGCGAGAGCCCGGTAGGAGACGGCGGGCCGCGCCATCGACACCGCCCCCTGCGCGAAGCTGAAGGCGATGACGAGGCGGAGCAGCCAGCTTCTCCTGCCGGGCTCTGTCGTGAGACTCATCGGGGTCAGAGGATCCCGAAGAGGAATCCGGCGCCGAGCATCACCAGCGCGGTGAGCGCGGCCCATTTGACCGTGAATTTCGTGTGGTCGCCGAACTCGACCTTGGCCATGCCCACGAGGACGAAGACGGCGGGGACGAGCGGGCTCGACATGTGCAGCGGCTGGCCGATGAGGGAGGCGCGGGCGACCTCCAGGGTGGAGACGCCGTGCGCGTTACCGGCCTCGGCGAGGACGGGCAGGATGCCGAAGTAGAAGCCGTCGTTCGACATGAAGTACGTGAACGGGATGGACAGGACGCCGGTGACGAGGGCCATGTGCGGGCCCATCCAGTCGGGGATGCCGCCGACGACCCACTTGGCCATGTGGTCGACCATGCCGGTGCCCTGGAGGACGCCGGTGAAGACGGCGGCGGCGAAGACCATCCCGGAGACGTTCAGGACGTTCTCGGCGTGGGCGGCGATACGGGCCCTCTGGTCGGGCATGTGCGGGAAGTTCACCGTGAGGGCGAGCGCGGCGCCGAGGATGAACAGGACCGGGATCGGCAGCCACTCCATGATCATCGCGGTGAGCAGCGTGACCGTCATGAGCGCATTGAACCAGTAGAGCTTGGGACGCAGGGTGGCGCGGTGCGGGTCGAGGGCCGCGAAGGTCTCGCCGTCCTCGTTCTCGTACGAGGGCGCGGCGGAGCCGCCGGAGGCCTTCTTGCCAGAACCAGAACCGGAGCCGGAACCGGAACCCGTACCACCGGAAGCACCGGCACCGGCGCCGACGAGCACCTTCTCGTCGGAGGTCTCGGTGACGGTCTCGGTGGCCTCGTCGAGGGAGAGGTAGCCGAGGCGCTTGCGCTCGCGGCGGCCCAGCACGTAGGCGAGGGCGAAGACGAAGAGCAGGCCGACGGCGAGCGCCGGGATCATCGGCACGAAGATGTCGCTGGCGTCGAGCTTCAGCGCGGTCGCGGCGCGGGCGGTGGGGCCGCCCCAGGGCAGCGTGTTCATGACGCCGTTGGCGGTCGCGGCGACACCCGTCATCACGATCAGGCTCATCTTGAGGCGCTTGTACAGCGGGTACATCGCCGAGACGGTGATCATGAAGGTGGTGGAGCCGTCACCGTCGAGGGAGACGATCGCCGCGAGGACGGCGGTGCCGACGACGATGCGGACCGGGTCGGCCTTGGCGAAGCGCAGGATGCCCCGCACGATCGGGTCGAAGAGTCCGACGTCGATCATCAGACCGAAGTAGACGATCGCGAACATCAGCATCGCCGCGGTGGGCGCGAGGTCACCGATTCCAGCGACGACGTAGTCGCCGAGCTTGGCTCCCTTGCCCACGAAGACGCAGAACAGAGCCGGGATGAGCACGAGCGCCGCGATCGGCGACACCTTCTTCATCATGATCAGCACCAGGAAGGTGGCAATCATGCCGAAGCCGAGGATCGTCAGCATGAGGTTCCTATCGTTCGCCGTCGAACTTTCGCCTGTGATGGCGGTCAGCGAGACGCTAGGGCTCACCACATCGCGTTAACAAGATGTTGACGTGCGAGCAATAAGCGCAAAACTCCAGGTCACGGGATCGAGGATGTGGCCGACCTAACGTTCGCCCGTCACTGCCCGGGAAACTCGTCCCGGACTTGCTACTCGCGTCGTCGATGGCTTCGACGGGGCCCGGCTGCGTCCAGCCCTACGCGATGAGCGCGAGGGCAGGGGCCTGTGACTCGGCCCCGCGAACCCATGCCCACCAACCGCGTGCGGCGATGTTCTGGGACGCATTCAGGTCGGCATGCTCAACGAGGCCGCAGACCCGGCAGGCGAACTCGGCCCGGGAAGGCCGGTTGCGCCGGTCGATGTGATGGCACTGGGAGCACTCCTGGCTGGTGTAGGTCGGATCGACGTACACCACAGGAACACCGGCCCGTTTTGCCTTGTAGACGATGGACTGACTGAGCTGACGGAAGGACCAGGAGTGCAGTCTGGCGCGTTGGGGCTTCCTTAGCCGTACCCGTTCACGAATGCCCGTGAGGTCTTCCAGGGCGATACCGCGTCCGGTGCGTTGGGCCTCCGCCACAATGCACTTGCTGATCTTGTGGTTGATGTCGCGAGCACGTCGGGATTCCTTGCCCGCATGCTTCTTCGCCCGCCGTTTCGCGGACTTGGTGTTCTTCTGCTGGAGCTTGGAGCGCAACTTTCCGTCGCGCTCACGGGTGCGGTTGATGCGGCGGCCGCCGTGCCGGACACCGGTAGAAACGGTCGCGATGTTGACGACGCCGAGATCCACCCCGAGGAACCCGTCCGGTGCGCCATTCGGTTCCGCCTCAGGGACCTCACACGTGGCCACCAGATACCAGCTGCCGCGCCGGTGGAGCAGATCGGACTCGCCTTTGCGATGGGCAGCCAGGAACGCAAGGTGATCGGGAGCGCCCGTGAAGCCAATGTTCTTCAGTCGCCCACGGGTGGTCCAGATCGAGACCGTCCTCTTGTCCGTCTGCCAGGACAAGCAGCGATCGTCGAACGGCTGCGCCGCTCCGGGCCGGAAGACGACCGGCTTGCCGACAGCGGCCTCGGTGCTGCGCTTGCTCGCTCGCCCGGCGTTCAGCTTCGCCCCCAGCGCGGTGTAGGCATCGGCCACCTTGCGCACCACGTGCAGCGCGGGCTGCGCTGACAGACCCCGCGCCTTCAACTCCGTGTACGCCGAAGCCTGCAGGGCCGCGCGTGACGTGACGCCCGCGGAATGTGCCTGCCGGGAGAGCCAGTTCGCTGCCTCGTTACAGGTCTGCAGGGTCTCCTCGAGCGCCGACGCCTGCACAGACGTTGGCAGCAGTTTCACCCGCACGACCAGCTTCACAGGCGTGACGTTATCCGTACGCGCACCACCTGGTATTCGAACATGCAAAGTCCACGCCAAGCCGTCGGACACCGGACGCCGCTCGTTGCCACAAGGCCCTCAGTCCAGCACCCGCCCCAGATAAGCCCGCAGCAGCTCCCGTGTCTCCGCGATGACGTTCTCGTCGCCCGCCGGGTCGAGGCGGAACGCGAGGCGGACCAGGGCGTCCGCCGATTCCACGGCGACCAGGAACGTACGGCGCAGGGCGTCGTCGGGTGGGCGGGCGAGGTGGGCGGCGAGCAGTTCGGTGAGGCGGTCGGTGAGGCGGTGGTTGGGGCCGGCGTCGGGCGCGCCGACGGGGATCTGGTTGCCGAAGTCGACGAGGGAGAAGCCGGGAGCGGTGCGCTTCATGGCGAGGTACTCGTCGAGGACGGCGTCCATCGCGCCGCGCCAGTCGGCCGTGGGGACCTCCGCGATCCGCTCGGTGATCCGCTCGGCGTAGCGCTCCAGGTTGCGCTCGGCGAGGGCGTCGACGAGGGCGCGCTTGTTGCCGAAGAAGCGGTAGACGGAGCCGATGGGCACTCCGGCGCGGATCGCCACGGCCCGGGTGCTGAGCTCGTCGTAGCCGCCTTCGTCGAGCAGCTCCGCGCAGGCGTCGAGTATCCGGCTCAGGCGTTCGGCGCTGCGCTGCTGGACGGGCGCGCGGCGCAGGGAGGCGGTGTGGGGTACGGGGTCCACGATGGTCACCCGCTCCCTGGTCCCGCGCTCACGAGCACCCCGCAGTGCGCGGCGGCGTGCGGGGCCACCCGCGTCCACGGCAGTCCCGGCGGCGTCCACGGCATGCCCCGGAGAGTAGAGGACTGTTCAGCTTCGCGGTGCGCTCTTGCGCGAGGAAAAAGGGAATCCTACGGTTGAGCATAGGAATCATGGACGAGGGAGCGACATGCGTGACGCGAGGAAGACCGCCGAGGGGCTTGCCTACCTCTCGGGCTTCGGCAACGAGCACAGCTCGGAGGCGGTGCCCGGTGCTCTGCCCCACGGACGCAATTCGCCGCAGCGCGCCCCGCTCGGTCTGTACGCCGAGCAGCTGAGCGGCACCGCGTTCACCGAGCCCCGGGCGCACAACCGGCGTTCGTGGCTGTACCGGATCCGCCCGTCGGCCGCGCACCCGGCGTTCGTGCGGACGGACAACGGCGCGCTGCGCACCGCCCCCTTCACCGAGTCGGTCCCCGACCCGAACCGGTTGCGCTGGAACCCGCTGCCCGAGCCGGCTCCCGGCACGGACTTCCTGGCGGGTCTGTGGACGCTCGGCGGGAACGGGGACGCGACCCAGCGCACCGGTATGGCCGTGCACCTCTACCACGCCAACTCCTCCATGACGGACCGGGTGTTCAGCGACGCGGACGGCGAGCTCCTGATCGTCCCCGAGCGTGGCGGCCTGCTGCTGCGCACGGAGTTCGGCCTGCTGCACGTGGAGCCCGGCCATGTCGCGGTGATCCCGCGCGGGGTCCGCTTCCGCGTCGAACTCCTCGACGCCGCGGCCCGCGGCTACGTCTGCGAGAACTACGGCTCCCCCTTCCGCCTGCCCGACCTGGGCCCGATCGGCGCCAACGGCCTGGCGAACGCCCGTGACTTCATGGTCCCCGTCGCCGCGTACGAGGACACCGAAGGGCCGGTGGAGGTGGTGAACAAGTTCTGCGGAAACCTCTGGCGCGCCACGTACGACCACTCGCCGCTCGATGTCGTCGCCTGGCACGGCAACCATGTCCCGTACGTCTACGACCTGCGCCGTTTCAATGTCATCGGGTCGGTCAGCTACGACCACCCGGATCCGTCGATCTTCACGGTCCTCACCTCGCCGAGTGACACCCCGGGGCTCGCGGGCGTGGACTTCGTCGTGTTCGCGCCGCGCTGGCTGGTCGGCGAGGACACGTTCCGGCCGCCGTACTTCCACCGGAACGTGATGAGCGAGTACATGGGCCTGATCGAGGGCGCGTACGACGCCAAGGCCGAGGGCTTCGTTCCGGGCGGTGGTTCGCTGCACAACATGATGTCTGCGCACGGTCCTGACCGTGAGACGTTCGACAGGGCGTCGGCCGCCGAGCTGAGGCCGCAGAAGGTCGATGACGGGCTCGCCTTCATGTTCGAGACCCGGTGGCCGGTGACCGCGACCGCCCAGGCGGCGCAGGCGGATCACCTCCAGCACGGCTACGACGACGTGTGGAGCGGGCTTGAGCGGCACTTCAGGACGTCGGACTGAGCCGCGGCACTGAGCCGTCGCATTGAGCCGTTGCACTGAACGCGCCCGACCGATACGGATAGCCCCGTGACCTCTTTCGCCCCGGACTCGATCGTCCTGAACCGCAAGCTGCCGCTCTGGTATCAGGTGTCGCAGTCCCTGCGCGCCTCGATACTCGGGCGCTCCCCCGACGACCCGCTGCGCCTGCCCACCGAGGAACAGCTGGCGGGGCACTACGGGGTGAGCGTCCTGACGATGCGGCAGGCGCTCAAGGAGCTGGAGGACGAGGGGCTCATCACCCGGCACCGCAGGCGCGGCACCTTCATCGAACCGGCCGCACTGCGGGGAGCGCCGGTGCGCCTGCTCGGTTCGGTCGACGCCATCGTGGCCCAGCAGTCCGGCATGACGACCGAACTGCTCGGCCACGGCCCGGTGCCGGTGCCCGGCACGCTCGCCGAGTACTTCCCGGGGGCCGAGACCGTGGCGACGTACCACCGGCTGCGCTGCGACGAGAAGACCGGTGAGCCGACGAACCACGCGCGCAACTACATCCGGGCCGAACTCGCCGACCGCGTCGATCTGGAAGACCTGGTGCGCTGGCCGATGACGAAGGTGCTGCGCGACGTCGTCGGCGTGCGCATCAGCCGGATCACCGACACCGTCGAGGCCCGGCTCGCGGACCCGGAGACGGCCCGGCTCCTCCAAGTTCCGCTGCTCAGCCCGATCCTGCACTACACGGGCATCACCTATGACGAGGACGGCCGGCCGCTGGATGTCGCCGTCATCCACTACCGCGGCGACCGGTTCTCGTTCACGGTCACTCTCGACGCGCACTGACCGCGTCGTACGATGCCGGGCGTGACGCCCGACAGCCTCGAAAGCCATGTTGACGCGCCGCTGCTCGCGGACCTCATGCCGTGGTCCGTCGCGCCCCTGCGCCTCGGCCGCGCCTGGCCGCTGGCGCCGGACCCGGCTTCTCTCAAAGCCCGTTGGTCCGCGTTCGTGAAGGCCGCAGAGGCGGAGCGCGAGGCGCTGCTCGAACCGAGCCGGGCGCGCACCCTGCGTACGGCCGTCGCCCAGCTCCCCGGCCGGCGCACCGCGACGGACGACCTGACCCATGCCGAGGGCCCCTGCCCGGAACCGGTCCGGGTGCTGCACGCCCCCTTCGACGAGCAGTGGCTGATACCGGACCACCGGCTGATCGACGCGGCCCGGCCCGAGCTGTGGCGGGTGGCCGACGAGGACCAGCTGTTCGTCGTCGAGCAGGGGTTCGTGCCCGGGGCGGGCGGCCCGGCGGTGCTCGCCTGCGCGATCCTTCCCGAGGGCCGCTCCCCCGCGGGACGCCCCGGCCGCATCCGCCCGCTGTACCGGCGTCCTGGGGGCCTTGAACCGAATGTCACGCCCGGTCTGCTCACCGAGCTCTCCGGCCGGTTCGGTCACGAGGTCGGGGCGCGGGACCTGCTCGGCTGGATCCTCGCCACGGCGCGGCCCTCCCCGCAGGGCCCGCGGGTCCCGCTCCCTGACGACGCCGGACTCTGGGCCTCGGGCACGGCCCTCGGCGAGCGGATCCTGTGGCTGCTGCGCCGCGGCGGCGAGGGCGACCGCCCCAAACTCCCCGGTGGCCGCCGCCCGTACGTGCGCGCCCCGTTCCCGGACAGCCCCACCGAACTGCTCTACGACCGCGAGGAGCAGGCCCTGCTCATCGGCGACGGCCGCATCTCCCCGGTCCCCGCCGAGTCCTGGGACTTCCAGGTGAGCGGGGTTCGGGTGATCGAGCAGTGGTTCGCCCGCAGGACCACGGCCGCCGAGCCGGGGACGCTGGCCGGGATCCGCCCCAGGACCTGGCCGCAGCCCTGGACGTCGGAGCTCCTGGAGATCGTCACGGTACTGACGCTGCTCGCCGAACTGCGCACGCGGCAGGACGAGTTGACGGCGGACCTCACCGCGTTCATCACCGCGACGGATCTGCGCGAGGCGCGCGTCCTGCCGCCGGCGCCCGCCACCCGCAGGCCGGCCTCGGTCCTCGACCACCAGGAGGAGGGCCCGGGCGGCCAGTTCGCGCTCCTTTAGGACTCAGCGCCCTGAAGACTCAGCACCCCTCCGAGGCGCTCTCGCAGGACTGAGCATCCTCCGAAGCTCAGGAGGAGACGAAGCCGTCGAGCGTGCGCCCGAGGGCCCGCTCGAAGGCCTCCTCCATGTCGACGGGCCCGGTGCTCTGGGCGAACGCGGCGGCCAGGTGCGGATACTCGCCCGTGGCGATCCGGCTCACCAGGTAGGCGGTCCGCGCGGCGTACTCCTGCTCCTCCGACCAGGGCAGGGAACGGGTCCGCTCGGCGGAGGCGATCTCGGTGGCGACGTAGAAGGTCACGACGCCGGTGAGGGACGCGACGAGTTCCATCTTGGTGGCGGCCGGCAGGTCGACCGGTTCGAGGCAGGCCATGCAGTGCTCCAGGTACCGCAGGGCGTTGGGACTGAAGCCGTAGACGGGTGACATGAGCCGGGGCATCCACGGGTGCCGGATCATCAGGGCGCGCGCCTGCCGGGCGATGTCGAGCAGGTCGGCGCGCCAGTCGCCGGTCGGCCCGGACAGGTCGTACTCGGCGCTCACCGCGTCGATCATCAGCTCGTAGAGGTCGTCCTTCCTCGGCACGTAGTTGTAGAGCGACATCGTGCCGAGGCCGACCTCCTGCGCGACCCGCCGCATCGACACGGCGTCGATCCCGTCCGCGTCCGCGACGCGCACGGCGGCGGCCGCGATGTCGCTCCTGCCGTAGGCAGGTTTCGGGCCACGTCCCGCGCGCTCGGGGCGCGCCCAGATCACTTCGGGTTCGGCCGGTCGGCCCGTCATCGGTCATCACCTCGCCCACCATCGTAGTTACGTACACCGTACGTAGTGCGCTACGGTGTCCCCATGACTTCTACGTACGCTGTACTTAGTGAAGGTCTGGAGAAGCGTTACGGTTCCGGGGACCAGGTGGTCCACGCCCTGCGGGGCCTCGATCTCGCCGTCGAGCAGGGCATGGTGTGCGGGCTGCTCGGACCGAACGGCGCGGGCAAGACGACGGCCGTCCGGGTGCTCACCACCCTGCTGCGGCCCGATGCCGGGTCCGCGCGTGTCGCGGGCCACGACGTCCTGACCGAGTCCGCGGCCGTACGCCGCCGGATCGGCGTCACCGGGCAGTACGCCTCGGTCGACGGCGACCTCACCGGGCGCGAGAACCTGCGCCTGTTCGCCCGCCTCCTGCGTCTGCCGCGGACCCGCGCCGACGAACTGCTCGACCGCTTCGGCCTCGCCGCGGCGGCCGACCGTACGGCCCGTACGTACTCCGGCGGCATGCGCCGCCGCCTCGACCTCGCGGCGAGCCTGCTCACGCGCCCTGCCGTGCTGTTCCTCGACGAGCCGACGACCGGACTCGACCCGCACAGCAGGAACGGCATCTGGGACGCGGTCCGCGAGCTGACCGGCCAGGGCACCACCGTGCTGCTCACCACGCAGTACCTGGAGGAGGCCGACCAGCTCGCCGACTCCGTGGTGCTGATCGACGGGGGCCGCGCCGCCCACCGGGGCACCCCCGCCGAACTCAAGGCACAGACCGGCAGTTACGCGGAGGTGGTGGTCGCCGAGGACGCGGCCCTGCACGCCGCCGCCGTCGTCCTCGACCAGCTCACCGGCGCCGAGCCGGCCCTCGACCCGGACCGCAGGACGGTCGGCGTCGTCACCCTCGACCAGACCCTCACCCTCCCCCGCATCGTCCGCGAACTGGACGCGTCCGGCGTCCCGATCGTGGATGCGACCCTGCGTCCGCCGACCCTCGACGAGGCGTTCCTGCGCCTCACCGGCGGACGGGAGCTCGTCGCATGACCGCACCACCGCCCACCGGCCCCAACTCCCCTGCATTGGAGACCCGATGACCACCGCGCTCCTGTACGACGGCACGGCGATGCTCGGCCGGCACCTCCAGCGGATCCGGCACGCGCCGGCGATCCTCGTGATGACGCAGACGATGCCGATCGTCTTCCTGCTCTTCTTCGGGTACGTCTTCGGCAGCGCCCTCGCGATGCCCGGCGCGGACTACCGCGCCTTCCTGGTGCCGGGCATGCTCGTCGCGACCGCGGCCAACGGGATCATGACCGGGATGTTCACCGCCGCCCAGGACTCGCACCGGGGCGTCATGGACCGCTTCCGCACGCTGCCGATGAGCCGCGCGGCCGTCCCCCTCGGGCAGGCGGCGGCCGACCTCGTGACGACGGCGGCCGGTCTCGTGCCGCTGCTCCTCGTCGGGCTCGCGATGGGCTGGCGGATCGAGGGCGGTGCGCTCGAAGCGGCGGGCGGCTTCGGCCTGTTGCTGCTGTTCCGCTTCGCCACGACGTGGGTCGGCATCCTGCTCGGACTCCTGTCGCGCAGCGAGGAGGCGGCGGGCCAGCTCGGCGGCGCGACGTTCATGCTTCCGCTGCTGTCGAACGCGTACATCCCGACGGCGGGATTCCCCGGCTGGGTGCGGGTGCTCGCCGAGTGGAACCCGATCAGCGCCGTGGCCACGGCCGTACGCGACCTGTTCGGCAACGCCCCCGTACCGGGCGGCTCCTCGTGGCCTGTGGCGCACCCGGTGGCCGGGTCGCTCGCCTGGTGCGCGGTGCTGCTCGCGGTGTGCGTGCCGCTCGCCGTCCGCCGGTACACGACCGGCGGACGCTGAGCGAACTGCGGGCCGGCCTACTTCTGCGGGGCCAGCTCGGGTCCGAGCGAGGAGAACTTCTCCTTCGAGACGACCCGCTGGGGCGGCCAGGTGATGTTCTTCGGGGGCCACTTCTGGCCGGTCTTCGCCAGGAACCACTGCGGGGGCTCGTACATGGGCGGCTCATAGCCGTCCGGCAGGGCCGTCTTCCACTGAAGGCCCTTGGTGCGCTCCGCGAACTCGTCCTTGATCGCCTTCAGCCTGGCCGGCTGGGTGAGCAGGTCGACGGCCGTCGCGGCCAGGTACTTCGCGGCGGCGACGACAGCGGCCTGACCGGGTGCCGCCGCCGCGCAGGCAGCGGTGGACCAGGTGTGCATCTTGGTGCCGATGGGGGCGAGCGCCGCGCCCATCGAGACGGTCGGCACGTTCCAGCTGATGTCGGCGACATCGGTCGAACCACCGCCCATGAACACAGGGTTGGGCGCGGTCAGCTCGCCGATCTTGTCGTGCATGCCCTGCTGGGGCAGGCCGAGCGACTCCTGGAGTTCCTTCGCGAGCCGGTGCGCGTCCGCGCCGAACTTCGGCGGTCCGATCTGCCGCATGTTCTCGTGGAGGAGCTCCGCGAACGACTTCGCCGGGAGCTGGTTCCAGCAGGCCGAGGTGACGCGGTGGCGCACCGTGGTCTGCGAGGCCTTGGCCGCCGCCTCGGAGACGGCGATCACCTTGTCGAGCAGGACCTGTACGCGGGCGGGGCTGCCCTCGCGCACGTAGTACGAGATCTCCGCTATCTCCGGGGTCACGTTCGGGATGTCGCCGCCGTTGTTGATGACCCAGTGGAGGCGGCCGGACGGGGCGAGGTTCTCCTCCCGGAGGAACTCCGACATGGTCGCCATCATCACGGCGGCGTCCAGGGCCGACTTGTTGCCCAGCGGGGTGCCACCGTGGCCCGCGACGCCGAGGAACGTGAAGGTGACGGCGGTCATCGCGGTCGTGCTGCCCCAGCCGGTCGCGTTGGCCGTCGAGGGGTGCCAGTCGAGGAACGCGTCGAGCCCCTCGTAGACGCCCTTGCTCACCGCGTACGTCTTGCCGATCAGGGTCTCCTCGGCGGTGGAGCCGAAGAACTTCACGGTGACGGGCAGCTTGTGCTTCTGGGCCGCCTGCGCGACGGCCGCGGCAGCGGCGGCGGCCGCCGTACCCAGCGCGCTGTGCCCGCAGCCGTGGCCGGGCCCGTAGCTGGGCGCGAAGGGGTCGTGGATGTACTCCCGCGGGTCGTGGTGGCCGACACCCTTGTTCTGCGAGAGGCCGGGCAGCGCGTCGTACTCGCCGCTGAACCCGAGGGCGGGGCCGCCCTTGCCGTACGTGTACGTGGCGGTGAACGCGGTGGGGAACCCGGCGGTGCCGAACTCGACGTCGAAGCCCGCCTTCTCCAGGAACGCGGCCTCGGCGAGGGAGGACTTCCACTCGCGCAGGGAGAGCTCCGCGTTCTCCCAGATCTCGGCGTTCAGGCCGGTGATGCGGGCCTCGTTGGAGGCGATCCAGCCCAGGGCCGCGGTCTTGGCGGGGCTGTCCTCGGCGAGCCCTTCGGGGGCGGTGTAGCCGGCCGGGGTGACGTCGGCGGAGGCGGCCATCGCCGGGTCGGCCTCGGCGGTCATGACGGCGCCGGTGACACCGGCCGCCCCGAGCAGCTGCATGATGCGGCGCCTGCTCAGGGCGGGGCCGCTCATGGCCGGGATGTCGTGGTCGTGCTGGTCGTGCAGGTCACACACGCGCGTACCTCCGGGGGTGAGGTTTCCGTGTACAGGCCAAACGATCAGGATCAGGCGCAACATTGGCCCCGCGACATTGCCCCGTCAACATCCGTGCATGACAAAGCTGTTACGCACCGGACATGGATGACTGCGTGTGGCGATGCCTGCGGGGGCGTCAACAGGCCCCGGAATGGCGGAAAGACGACCGTGCGGAGGGCGCGCGAGGCGGAGGAGCGGCGCGGCGGCGCAAGGTGCCGGAGAGGAGGGGCGGGGCGGCGCACCGGGAGTGGGGTGGGTGCGGCTCAATCGCCGTGTCGACGTGGCACTGACGCCCTGTTGAGGCCGTGTCAGTGCCTGCTCATTGCCGGGGCGGTCCGATGGGGAGAGCGGTGCCGGGGTGGCAGGAGATCCCTGTCCCGCGTCAGGCGAGCACACCTGGGCGACGCCGCGTGCCGTGGGGATGACGGTCGCGGAGATCGCGGCGCCGTGCCGGTACGGCATGGTCGCCTGAGCGCGGAATCGGGCTGTGCCGGTGATGACCGCCTGTCAGCGGCGGCCGCCGAACAGCGAGCGGCGCAGTCGCCGCAGTGGTGCGAAGAGCGAGACACGGCTCACTCGCGCGCCCCTGCTGCTGCGCTCGTGCGCGGCGTCACGCGAGGTGAGCTCACGCATCAGCAACGTCGCCTCCGCCGCCTCGCGCTGCGGAACGGCGGGACCGCCCAGCACCGAGAGATGGCGGTCGAGACGCGAGCTGGTCGCGCTGCTCCCGCAGGTGATCGCAGGCACACGTGGCCTGCTGCGCACTGTTATCTGTTCCATGTCACTCCCCACCCGTACGAGGGCACCCGGCCCGGGCAGGTTAACCCTATCGCCCCGCCGTGACACTCGTGTATCCCGGTCGCAGGATTCACCTCCCCTATAAGGAGGTTGACGATTACTCACCGAATTTAATTGATTCCAGGGCGAGTTGGACATGACGGGCAGGAACGGGCACGTCCGGAACGTGGGCGATCTCACGGACACTGGGCTAGCTTTGTGAAGAATCGCACCGCTACGGATGGGGGTCGCCCGTGAGCGAGAATCCGGGCAGTCGAGAGGCCGGCGAAGCGCGTGTGATCGCCGGGCGGTACCGGCTGCTGAGCCCCTTGGGCGAGGGCGGCATGGGCACCGTATGGCGCGCCCGCGACGAGGTCCTCGGCCGTGAGGTCGCCGTCAAGGAGGTCCGCGCCCCGGCCGGGCTCCCGACGGGCGAGATCGACCGGATGTACGCGCGCCTGGAACGGGAGGCCTGGGCCGCGGCCCGCATCTCGCACCGGAACGTGGTCACCGTGTACGACGTGGCGACCGAGGACGACCGCCCCTGGATCGTGATGGAACTGGTGCGCGGGCTCTCCCTCTCCGACCTCATCGACGCCGAAGGCCCGCTGCCTCCACGGCGCGCGGCGCACATCGGGGCCGAGGTGGTCTCCGCACTGCGCGCCGCGCACGAGGCGGGCGTGCTGCACCGGGACGTGAAGCCGGGCAACGTACTGATCGCGAACGACGGACGCATCGTCCTGACCGACTTCGGCATCGCGACGGTCGAGGGCAGTTCGGCGCTCACGATGACGGGCGAGATGGTCGGCTCCCCCGAATTCCTGGCTCCCGAACGGGCGTTGGGGCGCACGCCGGGGCCCGAGTCCGACCTGTGGTCGCTCGGGGTTCTGCTGTACGCGGCCGTCGAGGGGCAGTCGCCGTTCCGGCAGCAGACGCCGCTGAGCACGCTGCGGGCGGTCGTGGACGAGGAACTGCCGCCCGCCCACCGCGCCGGCCCCCTGGCCCCCGTCATCGAGGGCCTGCTGCGCAAGGACCCGGCCGAGCGGACCCCGGCGGCCGACGCCGAGCGCGATCTGAGGCAGGTGGGCGCGGGCGGCACGCCCCGCGCGGGCACGGTCCTGGCGTCCCCGGGGCCGTCGACGCCGACGCAGACGTCGTGGCAGGGGACGCCGCCTACTCCGGTTCCCACCGCGTTCCCCTCGGGACAGGAGACGACGACTTCCCCGGATCCGGCCACCACACATCCGGAGCGCCCCCGCAGGTCCGTCGCCGTCCTGCTCGCCGGCGTCGTGGCGCTGCTCCTGGCGCTCGGCGGACTCACCTACGCACTGATGAACCGCGGCGACGGGAGCGACAACTCCGCCAGTGGAAGCGGGAGTTCCGGCGGAAGCTCCTCCAGCGCGTCGCGCAGCCCTTCGGACGATGATTCGAAGGGTGGCGCAGGCGGCTCGCCGAGCGCGGACCACAGCACCGGCAAGGGTGGCGGCGGAGAGCACTCGACGCCGCCACAGCAGTCCGTGAGTGTCAGCGTCTCCGCGGTGCGCGGGAGTTACAGCGGCACCTGTCCGCCGCCGGCGGGCGAGGCACCGGCTTTCAGGGCGACGTTCACGGTGGGCCGCGTGCCCGTCGACGTCCAGTACCGCTGGGTGACGGCGAGAGGCGAGTCGAGCGACCCGGGATGGAAGAAGCTCAGCTTCACGTCCGGCGGGCCGAGGACGAGGTCGGTCGACCATGTCGAGACGGGCTACACGGACGGGGCCACGCTCCACAACCAGGTGAGTGTGGAGGTGCGTGCCCCCGTCCGTGCCACGTCGAACTCGGTGGCGTACGCGGTGACGTGCAAGACGGAGTCCCCTACGGGCGGGACTTCCCCCTCACCGTCCTCGTCTCACTGAGCCTTACTGAGTCGTGCAGCGCCTTACTGAGTCGTACCGAGCCGTGCTTGCTAGGCGGCCGCGCTGAACACAGGGAGGTAGCCGCCGGACTGGCCGGCCGCGGTGGGGTGGTAGGACTCGCTGGGGTCCAGCCAGTTGACGCTGTGCAGCCAGGCGCTGCCCGAGCAGATCTCGTGACCGGTGAAGGTCGAGGTCACGTTGCCGAACGCGAAGCCGTGGTCGGCGGCCCGCTTGGCGGTGGTGGAGTTGATGAGGTCGGCCGCGCCGTTGATCGCGGCGCGCTCGGTCTCGGTCAGGCCCGCGACGCAGGAGCCGTTGAGCTGGTAGAAGCGCGGGTAGCCGAGGACGACGACGTGGGCGGCGGAGGCCTTGGCGCTGATCGCGTCGTACACCTGGTCGAGTTTGGCGGGCAGGGTGTTCTGGACGTACGCCTTGGCCTCGTTGACGCGGGCGACGCAGGTCGACTCGGACTGCAGGACGCAGGTGGTCATGACGTCCGCGAAGCCCGCGTCGTTGCCGCCGATCGAAATGGAGACGAGGCCGGTGCCGGGGCCGAGCGGGCCCAGCTGTCCGGACAGGACATCACCCGTACGCGCACCCGAGCAGGCGGTGAAGTTGAAGGTCGAGGGTGAGTGGGTGGCCGCCCATAGTGCGGGATAGGCCTTGGTGCTGCGCTTGCAGGAGCCGCTGGAACTGTCGTAGCTGCCGGAACCCACGCCGGACGAGTACGAGTCGCCGAGGGCCACGTAGCCCGTGGCCGCGGCCTGTTCGGATGCCTGGGCCGCTGTCGCCCCGGTGAGGGCGAAGCCGGCCGCGAAGAGGATTGAGGTCACGTACGCCGTAAATCTGAAACGTCTCATGAAAACCTCCCTTAGCAGGATCTCTGCCACAACTGTGGTAGCACGCCCCACAGTTCACGGGAAGTGTCCATGTCAACCTTTTCCCGCGCACCTCACGAGAGTTCGCCCGACGTTCGATTGCAGGTACATGTCAGACTTATGACATACCCTCAATTTCCTTGCGCTACGCCCGTAGACCGCCGGATCCGAGCCAGAACAGAGCCGGATCCCGGCCGGATCCCAACCGACCCTGTGTGAACGTGAGTTCCCCCTGGGCGCACCAGGTCTCCGGGGAACGTGCGTATGACATCTGCACACTCCCTCCGCATCTTGACTGGGGCCCTGGGACTGCGCGACATTGAAGCCCGGCATCCGGCGCTTCGGGGGGCAAAGTCGCCAATGCAGACCATCGGCATCAAGCCACCGCCATCAGACAGAGCACCGTCACCTGCGCAGTGGGGACGCAGCAGGGACGTATCACCCCTGGCAGCAGGGGTGGCCGCGGCCGTCGCAGGGGTCGGCGCGGCATTGGCGCTCGCGGACATCTCGTCGCCGCTGCGCGGCCCGTTGACGCTTTTCTTCCTGATCGCGGCGCCGGGCGCCGCGATCGCATCCGCACTGCGCGGACTCGATCCCTGGGGCCGCTGGATCTGTGCCGTCGCGGGAGCGGTCGCGCTCGACCTGCTCGTGGCCGAGGCGATGCTCGCCACGCACCGCTGGTCGGTGACCGGCGGGGTCGTCACGATCGCGTCGATCAGCGTCGCCGGCCTCGTCGTTCCGATGATCCCCGCGCGGCGGCTCCTCGGCCGCGCACCGGGAAGGCGGGACTCCTGACGTGGACGTCACCCTGCACCGGCCCGGTGAGCTGACCGCCGCCGACCGGGCCGCCTGGACGGCCATGCAGTCCAAGGCGCATCTGCACGGCATGCCCGAGCTTGCGAACCCTTTCCTCTCGCCCGAGTTCACCCTCGCGATGGGCCGCTGCCGGCGCGGTGTGCGGATCGCCGTCGTGCGCGAGGACGGCGAACCCGCGGCGTTCTTCCCGTTCCAGAGATCCGTCACCGGCGTCGGCAGAGCCGTCGGCCTCGGCGTCTCCGACAGCCAGGGCCTGGTGCACAGACCCGGCTTCGAGTGGGACGCCCGTGACCTGCTGCGGGCCTGCGGGCTCTCGGTATGGGAGTTCGACCACCTGACGGGAGGCCAGGAGCCGTTCGAGGCAGAGGCCTCCGGCAGCTTCCCTTCCCCGGTCATGGACGTCGACCAGGGGTACGAGACATATCTGCGCCTGCTGCGCGAGCGGTCGCCGAAGTTCACCAGGACGACACTGGCCAAGGACCGCAAGCTGGGCCGGGACGCCGGCGAGGTGCGCTACGTGCACGACGAGCGCGACCCGCGGGCCCTGGCGACGCTGATGGAGTGGAAGTCGGCCCAGTACCGCAGGACCGGCCGCAGCGACCGCTTCGCGCACGCCTGGATCAACCGCCTTGCGCAGCAGCTCTTCCACACCTCCTCGGAGCCGTTCGCCGGGATCCTGTCGGTCCTGTACGCGGGCGGGCAGCCGGTCGCCGCACACTTCGGGCTCCGCTCGGAGCGCGTGCTCGCCTGCTGGTTCCCGGCCTACGACCCGGCGTTCGCGAAGTTCTCGCCGGGGCTGATCCTGCATCTGCGCATGGCCGAGGCGGCCGCCGCCGACGGCATCGCCTATCTGGACCTCGGCCGCGGCCAGAAGGAATACAAGGACTCCCTCAAAACACGGGAACTGACCGTGCACGAGGGTTGGGTGACGCGCCGTCATCCGGTCGCTCTCGGACATCGGGCGCGCCGCGCTCCGGTCCGGGCGCTGCGTAACACCGTGCTGTCCCGGCCCGAATTCTTCGAGCCGGCCGACAAATTCCTCAAACGGATGGGGAAAATCCGTTCGGGGAGTTGAAGACAAGAGTCAGGTAAAGGTCAAAAACAACAGAAAAGCGGGGCCTCGTTGCAGGTCTTGCCATACAGTCTCAATCATCAATACCGTCGTACATCCACCCGCATCGGACCATCAATGCAATAGCGATCCAGGGGAGGGCTCAAGATCGCGATGGTCCGGCGCGGGGCGCGGTAGGGGGGTGCCGTGCTCGGTGACCGAGTTTCAGCCGAGTCGCGTGCCGCGTGGCCGATTTAGTCGATCGGTCTATTTTGCCAGCTCACCTGGCCTGTACAGAGCTGTATTTGTCATGGCCGTAGGTGAGCACCCCCCTTTCGAACCGGATAAACAATCGGACCGCCCGGGGGCGGGCGGTCCACCGGACGAGAGGGACCAGACTCATGAGTTCTTTTGTGCGTCCTGCAATACCCAGCCAGTACAGGGCGATCTCGACCCATCTCGCGATTGCGCCGCCGGTGAGCGTCGTGATCCCGGCCATGAATGAGGCGGAAAACCTTCCGTACGTCTTCAAAACACTTCCCGACTGGATCCACGAAGTGGTTCTCGTGGACGGGAATTCGACCGACAACACGGTGGAGGTCGCCCGCGAACTGTGGCCCGACGTGGTCGTCGTCCCGCAGCGCGGCAAGGGCAAGGGCGACGCCCTGATCACCGGCTTCGCTGCGTGCACGGGAGACATCATCGTGATGGTCGACGCGGACGGTTCCGCGGACGGCCAGGAGATCGTCTCCTACGTCTCCGCCCTGGTCTCGGGCGCCGACTTCGCCAAGGGCTCCCGCTTCGCCAACGGCGGCGGCACCGACGACATGACGCCGATCCGCAAGCTCGGCAACTGGGCGCTGTGCGCGGTCGTCAACAAGAAGTTCGGCGCCCGCTACACCGACCTCTGCTACGGCTACAACGCGTTCTGGAGGCGCTGCCTGGACCAGATCGACCTCGACTGCACCGGCTTCGAGGTCGAGACCCTGATGAACATCCGGGTCGTCAAGGCCGGCCTCAAGGTCCAGGAGATCCCGAGCCACGAGTACCTGCGCATCCACGGCGCGAGCAATCTGCGGGCCGTACGGGACGGGCTGCGGGTCCTCAAGGTGATCCTCAAGGAACGCTCGACCCGGCGCGCGCAGCGCCGCCGGACGCAGGCGAGCATGCTCAACACGGGCCGGGGAGAGGTGTCTTGAGCGCTCACGCCCCGCACGGCGGCGTGTCCGTCGTGATCTGCGTCTACACCGAGGACCGCTGGGAGGACATCCTCGCGGCGGTGGCCTCGGTGCGGGCGCAGTCTTTGCCGGCGCTCGAGACGCTGCTGGTGGTCGACCACAACCCGGCTCTCCTGGAGCGTCTCGGCCAGGAGTACAAGGACCACGAGAAGTCAGCCGACGTCCGCGTGCTCGCCAACGCGGGCCCGCGCGGCCTGTCGGCGGGACGCAACACGGGCATCGCCGTCTCGCGCGGCGGGATCGTCGCGTTCCTCGACGACGACGCGGTCGCGGAGCGGGACTGGCTGCGGCACTTCGCGGCCGGGTACGAGGATCCCCTGGTCATGGCGGTGGGCGGCCGCACGGAGCCCGTCTGGGCCTCGGGCCGCCGCCCCATGTGGTTCCCCGAGGAGTTCGACTGGGTCGTCGGCTGTACGTACAAGGGGCTGCCGCGCGGGAAGGTGCGGGTGCGCAACGTGCTCGGCGGGAACGCCTCGTTCCGGCGGTCCGCCTTCGACGCCGCGGGCGGCTTCGCGACGGGCATCGGCCGCGACGGCGACAAGCGGCCGCTCGGCTGCGAGGAGACGGAGCTGTGCATCCGGCTCACCCGTGCAAGGCCGGACGCGGTGCTCCTGATCGACGACCGCGCGGTGATCCACCACCGGGTCCCCGCGGGCCGCGAGCGCTTCGCCTACTTCCGCACGAGGGCGTACGCCGAGGGTCTGTCCAAGGCGCTGGTCGCGCAGAGCGTGGGCGCGGACAAGGGCCTGGAGTCCGAGCGGCGCTACGTGACACGGGTGCTGCCGGCCGGAGTTGCGCGCGGGGTACGGGACTTCGTCCTGGCGCGGCCGGGGGGCGCGGGGCGGGCCGGGGCGATCGTGGCCGGAGTCCTCACGACGGCCGGTGGGTACGCGCTCGGCAGTTTCCGGGCGCGCAGGACGGGTGCGACGTTCTCGGTCGTGGAGATCGGGGACGCGGGGGCCGCCGAGGGGGGCGGAGCGTCATGAGCACGCCTGTGCCCATCCTCATGTACCACTCGGTGGCGCGTGAGCCGAACGACGCGACGCGCGAGCTGTCGGTGACGCCCGAGGCGTTCGCCGAGCAGCTCGCGGCCGTCGCCGACCTCGGCCTCACTCCCCTGACGACCGCCGAACTCGCCGCGATCTGGCGCTCCCCCGGGCGCGCCCTGCCCGAGCGGCCCGTCCTCATCACCTTCGACGACGGATACGAGGGCGTGCACCGCCACGCCCTCCCCGTCCTCGCCAAGCACGGCTTCCCGTCGACGCTGTTCGTGTCGACGGGCTGGCTGCGCGGGGCGTACGACACCGGGGGCGGGCTCGACACGATGCTCGGCTGGCACGAGGTGCGCGCGCTCGCCGACGCCGGGACGGAGATCGGCGGGCACAGCCACACGCATCCGCAGCTCGACCAGCTCGACGACGACGCGCTCGGGTTCGAGCTGCTGCGCTGCAAGGAGATCGTCGCCGGCGAACTCGGCGCGGTGCCGGTGTCGTTCGCGTACCCGTACGGCTACTCCAGCCGGCGGGTGCGCGCCGCGGTGCGCGGGGCCGGGTTCGCCCAGTCCCTGGCCGTCGGCAACGGACTGGCACGGCGGCGGCAGGGCCCGTACGCCCTGCAGCGCGTCACCGTGCGCCGCGCCACCGGAATCGAGGAGTTCACGCGGCTCGTGGAGGGCCGCGCGATCGCCCGTAACTTCGCCAAGGACCGTGCCCTTACCAAGGGGTACGCCCTGGTCCGCAGAGCCCGACAGGTCC
This sequence comes from Streptomyces sp. NPDC090032, assembly GCF_044748025.1. Lineage (NCBI taxonomy): Bacteria > Bacillati > Actinomycetota > Actinomycetes > Kitasatosporales > Streptomycetaceae > Streptomyces > Streptomyces sp. NPDC090032. Next base: position 84,757 of record NZ_JBIVFF010000016.1, read on the forward strand.
GCCGGAAGGCAATCCGAACCCGTGTCTGACACGACCACCGCCCAGGCCGCCACGACCCCTCCGACGACCGAGCCCCCGCAGCCGGCCGGCCGCAGACTGCGGCTGCCCGGCATGGGCTCGGGGAGCGGCAACCAGCTGTTCCGCAACGCCTATGCCCTGATGCTCAACACCGGCATCTCCGGGGTGCTCGGCGTCGGCTTCTGGCTCGCCGCGGCCCGCTACTACACGGCGGACTCGGTGGGCCAGGGCTCGGCGGCCATCGCGGCGATGAAATTCCTCGCGGGGCTGACCGCGGTGACGCTCACGGGGGCGCTGGCGCGCTTCATCCCGATCGCGGGGCGGCGCACCGGCAGTTTCATCTTCCGTACGTACGCCGGAAGTTCATTCGCCGTCGCGTGCGCGGCGCTGGTCTTCCTGCTGACGCTGGACGTGTGGGGGCCGTCGTACCGGTTCCTGCACGGCCCGCTCAACGGGCTCGGGTTCATCGCCGCCGTGGTCGCCTGGTCGCTGCTCACGCTCCAGGACGGCGTGCTGACCGGACTGCGCAGCGCACTGTGGGTGCCGGTCGGCAACACCGTCTTCTCGACGGTGAAGCTGGGCCTGCTCATCGCGTTCGCCGTGGCGATCCCCACGACCGGGGTCTTCGTCTCGTGGGTCGTGGCCATCGCGACGTCGGTGATCCCGTTGGGCTGGCTGGTGTTCCGGCGTCTGGTGCCGCGGCACGTCGAACTCACGGCGCACCGCACGGACCCGCCGACGCTGCGCGAGGTGGGCCGCTTCCTGGCGGGCGACTACACGGGCTCCCTGTTCTCGCTCGCCGTCGTCTATCTCGTCCCGGTCCTGATCGCCTCGCAGGTCAGCTCCGCCGACAACGCGTACTTCTACATCACCACCACCATCGGCGGCACCGTCAACCTGCTCGCCATCAACATGGGCGCCTCGCTCACGGTGGAGGGCTCCCACGACCCCGCGCAGCTCGCGGCCAACACCCGGGCGGCGCTGCGCCGGATGGCGCGGATCATGCTGCCGGTCTGCGGGCTGCTGTTCCTCGCGGCGCCGCTGGTCCTGCACGTCTTCGGCGACGACTACGCGCACGCGGCGACGCCGCTGCTGCGCTGGTTCGCCGTCGGCGCGGCACTGCGCGTGGTCATGGAGACGTACTTCGCGGTGCTGCGCGCGCAGAGCCGGACGGCCGGCCTCGCCTGGCTGCAGGGCCTGTTGTGCGTCCTCGTCCTCGGCCTGACGCTGCTGCTCCTGCCCCGGATGGGCCTGACGGGCGCGGGGGTCGCGGAGATCTCCAGCCTGGCCGTGATCGTGGCGCTGGCCGCGCCGAAGCTGTACCGCATCGTGCGGACCGCTCCCCCGGCCACGTCGCCCCTCGTGGCGGCCCCGGACGGCGATCTGGCCGACCTCGGCTGTTCGGACGTGGCCGCCGGGGGCAAGCGGCAGGGCCCCGGACAGGCGCTGCGCGGCACACTCGACTCGGACACCCTGCACCTCGCGGTGCAACTCAATCTGGACCATCAGGAGCGGCGCCCCGACGTGCGGCCGGGGCCCGCGACACCCGCGCACGGGACGCCGGCGGCGGGGGGCGGGGAGGACGACATGGGGCACCGGCCGACCTGGGCGCTGAAGTCCCCGTCCCCACCGACGCCGAGACCGCCCGCCGAGCCGGACCTGGAGGTGGACCTGGGCCCGGCCCCAACTTCGGCCTCCGGCACCTCTGACACGTCGGTCACCGCGGTCCTCCCCTCGGCCACGCGGGCCCCGGACGCGCCCGCCGCCCGCGGCCCGCGGGGCCGGCTCGCGCCTCTGAGCCCGCGCGTCGTCGCCCTGGGGCTGCTGCTCGTCGCCGCGCTCGGCCTGTACTGGGGACCCGTACTGGGCCTGGGCGACGGCGATCTCGACGCGATGGGCGGGCTCGGGCTCATCTCCGTGCTGCCGCCCGCGACGCTGCTGGGCGCGGCACTCCTGATCGTCGTGTTCGCGTCCCTCCTGTGGCTCGAACGCCCGCACAAATGGCTGCTGTTGCTGACCTTGGTCGCCACGGTCGTCTCGCTGCACGCGCTGCCCGCCGTGATCGAGGCGGAGCCGCGGTTCGCTACGGCGTGGCAGCACCTGGGCTTCATGGAGTACATCGACAGGACCGGCTCGGCGGTGCCCGACCTGGACGCGCGCTGGAGCTGGCCCGGGTTCTTCGCCACCGCGACGTTCGTCGCCAAGGCGTGCGGTGTCACGGACATGACCGAGGTCATCCGCTGGTGGCCGCTCGCCATGCAACTGCTCTACCTCGCGCCGATGTTCCTGCTCACGCGCTCGATGCGGGCGAGCTGGCGCGCGAAGTGGACCGGGCTGTGGATCTTCGTACTCAGCGGCTGGGTCGGCCAGGACTACTTCTCCCCGCAGGGCTTCACGTACCTCCTCTACCTGGCCTTCGTCGCCATCCTGCTGGTGTGGTTCCGGGCGCCGCGGGTGCTGTGGACCAAGCGGCGGCCCGGCGAGCTGGAGGTCGAACCCACCGACCGGCGCCAGCGGGCGGTACTGCTGCTCGTCCTGATCGGCCTGTTCGCGGCGACGGTCCCGGCCCATCAGCTCACCCCGTTCGTGATGCTCGGGGTCCTCGCGGTCCTGGTGCTCGTGGGCCGCTCCGAGCTGCGCGGTCTGCCGATCCTGTTCGCGGTCCTGGTCGCGGTATGGGTCTCGTTCCTCGCCGAGCCGTACTGGTCGGGCCACTTCGACGAGCTGTTCGGCGGGCTCGGCGGCGTCGGCGGCAATGTGTCGTCGTCGGTCTCCGGGCGTATCCAGGGCGGCAGTTCGGCTCACAAACTCGTCCTCTACGCGCGCGTGCTGCTCGCCGGCGGCGTGATGGCGTTCGCGTGCTGGGGCTGGTGGCGGCGGCGCGACGCCAAGTACCGGGAGCGCTCCCTCCTCGTCCTGACGTTCGTCCCGTTCCTGGGCTTCGGCATGCAGTCGTACGGCGGCGAGATGGCGCTGCGCGTCTTCATGTTCGCGCTGCCGGGCGCCGCGCTGCTCGCCGGCCTCGCGCTGTTCCCGCGCACCGGGGTCACCGCGAAGGAACGCGACCGCGACCGGGTGAGCCTCGCGCCGCTCGCCGCGCTGATGGCCGGCCTGATCCTGATGGGCGGCTTCCTCGTGGCGCGCTGGGGCAACGAGGCGTTCGAGCGGGTCAGGCCGGGCGAGGTCGCGGCCATGGACTACGTCTACGCACACGACGACCCGACGGTCCGCCTCCTGTGGATGAGCAACGACACCGTCGACAACGTCACGCCCGCGCTGCCCTGGGGCACCCGTGACATGGAGAAGGTGCAGTACGTTCCCACACTCGCGCCCGTCGACCCGGTGCTCGTCTCCAGCCTGGTGAAGGCGCTCAAGGACGCGGGCCCCAACTCGTACCTCATGATCAACAAGAGTCAGGTCGTCTATCTGCAGATGGACGTCGGGTACGCGAAGACCTGGCAGACGCGGCTGATCCACAACCTCGACGACCGCCAGGAGCTGACGAAGGTCCTCGTCAACGACGACGTCACGATGTACGCGCTGCGCAAGCAGCCGAGCGGCCAGGTCCCGAAGGCCGAGCCGGGGCCGATCGGCCCGCAGATCACCTGGACCCCGTGGTCCGTGGTGGGCGGCCTCGCGGCGGTCGCCCTGGTCCTGCTGCTCGGGGCGCGCGAGATCGTGCGGGTGGCGGTGCGGCCGGGCGTGCGGCAACTGCGCTGGCTGCAGAGCACCTTCTGGTTCTCGCTGCCGCTGCTCGCGGTGCTGCTCGCCTCCATCGTCCAGAGGTTCCTGACGATGGCGTAGGCCCTTGCACGACGGGAGGTGGCTCGGGCGGACTACTTCCGCTCGAGCCACTTCAGTTCGTACGCACCCATCTCGAACCGCTTCCCGTCGACCTGCGCGCTGATCTTCCGGTTCAGGGTGTTCACCACGAGGACGGTCTTGTCGTCGGCGAGCACCCGCACGTTCGGTACGTCGTCCGCGGCGACCGGCACCGTCTCGTACGTGGTGCCTGGCGGGAACGCCTTGTGGAAGCGGGAGATCAGGTCGTACATGGGCAGCTTCGCGCCGCCGTCGCCCGACTGCGTCGGCGTCCACAGACAGCCGGCGCACGTCGCGCCCGTCTCCTCCTCCGGGTTCCAGTAGAAGCCGGACGACGCGCCGCCCTTGGCCATCGCGACCAGGCCGGACGCCTGGACGGCGACGCGGTGCGACTCGCTCCAGCCCTTGCGGTCGTCGTTCCGGTCGCCGGGCTCCACGTAGTACTCGGCCCACCACAGGGGCAGGTCACCGGTCTGCCGCTCCACCCACTCGCCGACGGCGGTGAGCTTGTCGGTGGCCTTGAACTCGTCGGGCAGCAGCTCGTCGTCGACGGTGTAGCTGGAGCCGTCCACGACGACGAAGTCGGCGCCCGCCTTGTTCTTGTTCCAGTAGTCGAAGGCGTCGAGGACGCGCTGGTCCATGCTGCCCCAGGGCCCCTTCACGTCCGCCGACGCGTTCTCGGTCTGGCGCGGGTCGACGCTGTCCATCACCAGGTAGGGCCCGCCGACCATGATGTCCTTGTCGACCTTCTTGAGGGCCTTGTAGACGAGGTTGTACAGCTCCGTGTAGCCCTCGTAGTCCCAGCGCTGCTTCCCGTTGTTCCAGAAGCCCTTGAACTCGTTCCACACGATGAAGTGCCGCACGTCCGGGTAGCGCTTGGCGACCGTCGCGGCGAGCGCGGCGAAGTCCTTGTAGTGCGCGCGGTCGGGCGCGGTCTCCAGGGACTGCTGGCTCCAGTCCGTGTTGTCGACCCCCGCCTTGCCGCCCTTCATCCAGTCCGGGGAGCAGCACAGGGTGACGACGGGGGTGCCGCCCGACTTCCTGATGAAGTCGATCCTGCGGTCCATCTCGTCGAAGTCGTAACGGCCCTCGACGGGCTCCGGGTTCCCCGCGCCCCAGCCCATGATGTGCTGGATCTGCGGAACCCCCTGGCCGGAGAGCAGGTCCTCGACCCGCCGCGTCGCGCCGCCGTCGCCCTCGTCCGCGCTGTACTGCGTGTGCGTGAAGCCCCACCCGACCGCCGGGCCCCGCTGTCCCTGGTCGGACGGGGAGCCGTGCACCTTGTCACCCGCGCTCGTGGTGCCCCTGTCGTCGGCCCGGTCGTTCGGCAGTGTGCTGATCACCGTCAGCACCAGGGCCAGAGCGGCCGCCCCCACGCCGAGCAGAGCGGTGAGCCGCCACCGCTGTGCCCCCGAATTCCACCCATGACGTGCCATCAAGGGCAAGAGTAACTACGGTCGTTCGCGGAGGGACAGACTCCGCTGCGACAGCGTTGTAACGGTGCGCGGGGCCGGGACGCCGTGCGGGCAGGCGTGTGACGCGCTGCGGAAATCCCGTGCGGGAGCGCCGTACGTGGCGGATCATGGCGGCATGTCTGGGAACCCACACGACGCGCTGCCGATCCGGCTCAACGTCGACGACAGCGACTCTCCTGCCGACGTCGTCGACGCGCTGTTCCTCGGCCGTTTCACGACGGGCGAGCAGCCGCACTCGCACGCGGCGAACATCGACCGGGTGCGGTCGGGGGCCACCCTCCTGCCGCCCGACGCGGTGGTCCTGCGCTCCGCGCGCGACGACGACCGCAGCGCGACGCTCGCCGAGGGCGACGGCTGGACCGTCCTCGTCTCCCGCTGGAACAGGGGCGCCGACGTCACGGTGACGGCGACCACGCCGGAGCTCGCCGAGAAGGTGCTCGGGCAGGCCACCGACGGCGCCGCCGACGAACCCGAACCCCAGCCGGAGAACGTGACGATGGGGTTCTGGTACGTCTCGCCCCGGCGCGGGCCGCATCGCACCACGCGGCAGATCTCGGCCGGTACGTGGGAGGAGGTGCGGGAGAACTACACGGCGCCGGTCGCAGGGGTCATGGACCAGCTGATGAAGACGACCCCGGAGGACATCGCGGGCCGGCTCCTCCTGCTGCACGGGCCGCCCGGCACGGGCAAGACGTCGGCGCTGCGCACCCTGGCCCGGTCCTGGCGCGACTGGTGCCAGGTGGACTGCGTACTCGACCCGGAGCGGCTGTTCTCCGACGTCGGCTATCTCATGGACATCGCGATCGGCGAGGACGACGGCACGGCGAAGGGCCGCTGGCGCCTCCTCCTCCTGGAGGACTGCGACGAGCTGATCCGCGGCGAGGCCAAGCACACGGCGGGGCAGGCACTCTCACGCCTGCTCAACCTGACGGACGGCCTGCTCGGGCAGGGGCGGAACGTCCTGGTCGGCGTCACGACGAACGAGGACCTGGAGCGCCTCCACCCGGCGGTCGTACGCCCCGGCCGCTGCCTGGCCCGTATCGAGGTCGGGCCTCTGACCCACCGCGAGTCGGTGAACTGGCTCGGCAGCGAGGAGGGCGTGAGCCGGGACGGCGCGACACTCGCGGAGCTGTACGCACTGCGCCGCGGCACCAGCCCGGCCTCGGTCCCCGACCCGCGCGAGTCGGCGGACGCGGGGCTGTACTTGTAGGCGCGGACTGCGTGTGGTCGTAGGCGCAGGGTTGCGCTTCCGGCTTCCCGCTAACCCTTGTCCCCGTACGACGCCCGCAGCGCGTCCCGTACCGCGGCGAGCGCCTGCGGTTCGGAGAGGCCGAGGCGGTGGGCCCGTTCCGCGAACGCGGCGGCCGCCACCGAGGCCTCCCGGGCCGAGGCGTCACCCGCGGCGGCGACGAACGTGCCGTTGCGGCCGCGCGTCTCGATCACGCCGTCCGACTCGAGCGCCCGATACGCCTTGGCCACCGTGTTCGCGGCCAGGCCGAGCGTCTCGGCGAGCCCGCGCACCGTCGGCAGTTTGTATCCCACGGGCAGGGTCCCGGAGAGGGCCTGCCCGGCGATCTGGGCCCGTACCTGTTCGTAGGGCGCCGTCGCCGCGCCCGCATCGATGTCGATCTTCAAGGTCACGCGCCGATTGTCCCGCACCGGGGAAAAATGGGAGGCACCCCGGCGCGACCCGCGCGTAGCGTGCGGCCGTATGACTGTGATCGTCCGGGCCCTGCGCCCCGAAGACGCCGCGGAGTTCGCCCGGGTGCGCCGCGCCGCGCTGCCCTCCATGCTCGCGACCGCCGATTCGGTCGCCTTCGATCTGGCGCACGCCCATCCGGACGCCCGGTACCGGCCGCTGGTCGCCGAGGCCGACGGCGAGGTCGTCGGCACGGCGCAGGTCGGGATCGCGTACGACAGTCCGGACCCGGGGCAGGGCTATGTGAACGTCTATGTGGACCCGGGGCGCCGTGGGCTCGGGGCCGGGTCCCTGATCGTGCGCGCGGCGGAGGAGTATCTCGCCGCCGAGGGCGCCGTCGCCGTCTACTCGTGGGTGCTCGACACTCCGCGGGACCTGGCGTTCGCCGCCCGCCGCGGCTACCGCGCGAGCCGCTCCGCCCATTTCCTCCGCCTCGACCTGGCGCACGGCGCGCTGCCGCCGCTCGCCGCGCCGCCGGCCGGAGTGACGCTGCTGACCGGCGCGGACTTCGCGGACGACCCGCGTCCCCTGTTCGACCTGGACGCGGAGACGGTCAGCGACGAACCGAGCGACGTGGCCACGGAGTTCACGGACTACGAGCACTGGCTCGACGAGACCTGGCACCATCCGCTGACCGACCACGGGCTGACGTCGGTCGCCGTGGCCGGCGGCCGGCCCGTGGCGTTCAGCCTGGCCCGCACCGACGACGAAACCCGCTACACGTCGGGCATGACGGGCACCGCACGGGAGTTCCGCGGACGGGGCCTGGCCAAGCTCGCCAAGAACGACTCCCTGCACCGCGCCCGCAAGGCCGGCATCACGGAGGCGTTCACGGGCAACGACGCGGGGAACGGCCCGATGCTCGCGATCAACAAATGGTTCGGCTACGAGATCTGCGCCTCGGAGGTACGCCATGTCCGCCCCCTCACCTGAGCCGGCCGAGGCCTTCGAGGTGGTCATCGTCAAGGCGGGCCGGCTCAAGATCCGTTACCCCGCTGATGTCGTCCGTGACGACGGCACGCGCGTGACCGTCACCGCCGCCTGGGCCTCCCCCGGGGTCAGGGACTTCGGCTTCGTGCGCTTCGAGCCGGGCGACGTCTTCACCGAGCACTACTGGCGGGACCGGTGGTACGCGGTCAAGGAGGCGCGCACCGGCGCCGGCACGCTCAAGGGCTGGTACTGCGACGTGACCCGGCCGGCGGTCCGCGAGGGCGGCGAGCTCCGCGTGGAGGATCTCGACCTCGACCTGTGGGTCTCGGCGGACGGCAGTGACGTACTGCGCCTCGACGAGGACGAGTTCGCGGCGAGCGGGCTCGCGGCGAGCGACCCGCACGCCGCGGCGGCCGCGCTCCGCGCCCTCGACGACCTCGAACTCCTCGCGCGCACCGAGGGGTTCGGCCGGCTGCTCGCCTAGCGCTTACGCGTCGCGACCACCGCGTACCGGTCGTCCTCGACCTGCCTCCCCCACAACAGCGCGTCGCCGGAGAGCCGTTCGTGCCGGACGTGGGCGGCGAGCGGGGCGAGGGCGCCGGTGAGCCGGGCCGCCGGGATGCCGACGGGGCTGAGCGTTCCCCAGACGCCCTCCACCAGGATCAGCCGCCCGCCGGGGCGCAGCAGCGAGAGCCAGTGCGCGAGGGCGCCGTCGAGGTCGGGCAGTGTCCACGCGACGTGCCGCACGAGTATGACGTCGAAGGTCCCGCCCGCGACGGGCGGCGCCGCGGCGTCCCCGGCGAGCACCCGCGCGGCGCGGCCCGCGAGCTTGGCGCGCGCGAGGTCCACCATGGCGGGCGACAGGTCGACCGCGGTCACGCTGTGCCCCTGGTCGGTGGCGAGCAGCGACATGCTGCCCGTGCCGCAGCCCAGGTCGAGCACGTCACAGGGGTGGTCCGGCAGCCAGTCCCGCAGGCGCGCGGCCCAGGCCCCGCGCACGGCGGGATCACGCAGGCCGTGGTCGGGTTCGTCGTCGAACGCGGCGGCCTCGGCGTCCCAGTCGACCGGCTCGAGGGGCGCCATGTCCCGATTCGTGGTGTCCTCGCTCGTCGTCATGCCCAGATCGTGACACCTGCCACTGACAATCACGCTTCGATGCGGCACGCTCCGGGGAACACGTCTACAGCGGTACCGCAGTGGAACCGGGGTAGGCACAGGAGGCAGTCATGCGCCGTGTGACCATCAACAAGCCCGTGGCGAAGACCAGCACCACCCGCCGGCAGCAGTACGACGAAGACTCCGCTGCCGAGCGCCGCCGCGACCGTCCGGAAGTGCGCAAGGACATCCGGCGCACGTGGTGGCCCGACGAGTGAGCGGGCCGGGTGGCCGGCCGCCCGGCCAAGGGCGGCCGCAACCCCTCTGCGGCTCGGACTCCGGAACGTCGCCGCTTCGAACGCCCGGCGTCATTCACGCCCGGCGTCACCCCTCGCTGCGGAAGTCCAGCATGCAGAAGACCTTGTCGTAGCGGCGTTCGCCGACGGCGACGAAATCGGGCAGTCGGCCGTATTCGGTGAAGCCCAACGACCGGTAGAGGCTCAGGGCGTTGCTGTTGTCGCCCCGTGCGTCCAGAGTCAGGACCTCGATTCCCGCCCGCCTGGCGTCCGCGACCAACGCAGCCGTCAGGGCCCGGCCGACTCCGCGGCCTTGGGCCGCGGAGTCCACCGCGATCTTCTCCACGTCTGCGTGCGGGCGGTGTGTGGGCCTCGCATAGCGCTGCCAGTAGCCCAGCCCGACCAGTTGACGGCCGATGTACGCGGCGCGCAGGGCGGCGTTGCCGGCGTGCGCCTCTGAGGTGACGTGGTCGAGGAGTTCGGCGACCTCGTCCCGCGACGGAGGATCGACCCACCCGAGGGCGGCACCTCCCCGGACCAGGTCCGCCAGGATCCGGTGGGCCGACTCTTCGAACCGCGCGCCGAGATCCGGATCGGACATCACCTCCGCGGCGTCAAGGACGATGGGCTCGCGGGTCCCGTTGCCGGTGATGGCCGTATCCATGACGAGCAGCCTAATCAGCGACGACCTGCCAGCATCCGGGGAGCCCCCATTGCGCCCGCATCGCCCTGATGGACGTCAGCCCACCCGGTCCACGAGTGGACCCACAGCGGCCACGCAGTGTCACGATTCCGCGGGGGCCCCGATGCCGCCACCGGCGTTCTCCTCAGCCGGCCGTTCATCAGTGGTGCTCAGTCCGCCAGCCCCTCGATGGCCACAGGAAGACGGCGCGGGCCGCGCAGCACCGCGTTGGCACGGTACGGCGGCGGGTCCTCGAGCAGCCGGGAGAACTTGACCCGGCGAAAGAGTTCGGGCACAGCCAGATGGAGTTCCATGCGGGCGAGAGGGGCGCCGAAGCAGTAGTGGATGCCGGTGTAGAAGCCCAGGTGCTCATTGTCCTTGCGGTCGGGGTCGAACCGGTCGGGGTCCTCGAAGCGCCGGGGATCGCGGTTGGCCGCGGCCACCATGAGCCAGACCGGAGAGCCCTTGGGGATGGTGGTGTCGGCGATGTCGATGTCGGCCAGGGCGGTGGTCCACGGGACGAACTGGACCGGGGGCTCGTACCGCAGCACTTCCTCGACGATGGGGACGGCCAACTCCGGGTCCTTCTGGAACCGCTCGAGGATGTCGGGGTGGCGCAGCAGCGTGAGGGTCGTATTGGTGATCGCGTTGACGGTGGTCTCGTGGCCGGCGACCAGGAGCAGCACCGCGGTGGCCTCCAGGTCCGCCGGTGTCATGTCGGGGGCGAGCGCGCTGAGCATCCCGGGGCCTGGGTGGCGGCGTTTGGTCTCGATCAGCTCTGCCAGGTAGGCGCCCAGCTCCTGGCGTGCCCGCTGTGCCTTTTCAGCGCCGCCGTCGTCGCCGGAGCCGGGATCGAGCGACGACGCCAGGGCATCGGCCCAGGAGTGGAAGAGCGGTTCGTCCTCGCGCGGCACGCCCAGGACCTTGCAGATGGCAGTGACGGGAAGGGGGTAGGCGAAGTCCTCGACGATGTCGACCTGGTCCTTGCCTTCGAAGGCGTCGAGCAGCTCGGTGACGACCTCGGCCAGCTCTCCGCGCAGGCCGTCGAGGAATCTGGGGCTGTGCGGGGGGCCGAACGGCCGGTTGATCGTGTCGCGCAGCCGGTCGTGCACGGGCGGGTCGGTGAAGATGAAGCTGGGCGGCAGGCCACCCTCCGCCGGTTGCCCGGGGCGTTCATGGCCGGCTGGGCGGTTGCTCGTGTCGTTGCTCAGCCGCGGGTCGTTGGCCAGGCTCCGCACCTCGTAGTAGGTGCTGACCACGTAGGTGCCGTCGTCCTCGCGTCTGACCGGAGTCTTGCGCAGCTCCGCGTAGAGCGGGTACGGATCGGCGCGATTGGCGTAGTCGGTGATCTGAGCGACGATACTTCCGGACGTCATGCTGACTCCTGAGGGCTCCGGGCGGTACAGGGCAGGTGATCAGGCATGCGACGGAACGAACACGACGCGCCGCTCGCTCGGCGAGTGGCCCGTCAGCGTGACCGTGGCCCCGTGGGTGGGCAGATGGGGGTCGGGGAAGGCCGGGTCGATCGGATGCAGCGTCTCGGTCCGGCGGTCGACCGCGCGGTACTCCGGCGGGAACGGGGCGCCGGACGCGATCTGCTGCTCGTAGAACCCCAGCCACTTGGCTCCGTCGAAGGCGGCGGCGGCGACGATGCGGCCGCGGTACCCGTACACCGCGACGAACCGCTCCTCGGCGAGCGCCCCCTGGGCGACGACCAGCTGGTCGCCCAGCGTGGGAACGCCCACCGACTTGATGTTGACACCGAACTGGGTGGACCAGAACATCGGCAGCCACAGGTGCGGACGGCGATCCGGACCGGCACAGATCATGTTGTGGGCGGCGATCTCGGCCTGTTCGACAGCGTTACCCCAGTGCTCCAGCGCCAGGAACTGGTAGTCGAACAGCGGGTGGGGGCTGCGTGCGACATCACCGGCGGCGTAGATGTCGTCGGTGACGATGCCGTTGATGTCGAACACCCGGCACCCTGCGTCGCACGCGATGCCCCGGGGACCCGCGGCCACTCCCGAGCCGGCGAGCCATTCCGTGTTCCGCATGGCCCCGAGCGAGACGACCGCCACCTCCACGTCGATCACCGCACCGTCCGACAGATGGGCGCGCTTGAGCCGTCCCACATCGTCGCCTTCGAGGGCGGTGACGCTGACCCCGCAGCGCAGGTCGACTCCGTGCTTGCGCTGCAGCCGCTCCGCGACCGAGCCGATCACTCCGCCGAGGGCGCCCACCAGCGGCGCCGGGCCGCGTTCGGCGACTGTGACCTCGAGGCCGAGCTCCCGGCAGGCGGAGGCGACCTCGGAGCCCGTGAAACCGGCGCCGATCACCAGCACCCGGGACACACCCCCGGTCAGCTTCCGTAGCAGGCGGGCGGAGTCGTCGCGGGTACGCAGCACGAACACCCCGTCCAGCGCGGCCTCCTCCGGGTGGAACCAAGGGCGCGCTCGGGTCCCCGTGGTGATCAGCAGGCGGTCGTAGGGGACGGTGTCGCCGTTCGTCAGGCGTACCTGCTTGGCGTCCCGGTCCAGGCCCTCGGCGGCGACGCCCAGTCGCCACTCGGCATCGATGTCCCGCCGCCGCGGAAGCGCGGTGTCCTCGGGCCGTGCCCGCCCGAGCAGTGCCTGCTTGGACAGCGGCGGCCGGTCGTAGGGCTCGTACGGCTCGTCGCCGATCATGGTCAGCGATCCGGTGAAGCCCTGCTCGCGCAAGGTCTCCGCCGCGCGCAGACCGGCCAGCGAGGCACCGACCACGACAATGCGGCCCTCGCGCCGCAGGACCTCGACGTCCGTGTCAGCCGACATGGGGCTCCACCCGCTTCGTCGGCTCATCGGAGTAGTCGACGAGGATGGCCTGGACCGGGCAGGCGGCAGCGGCCTTCTCCACCCGGTCACGCTGCGCCTCGTCGAAGCGAGGGGAGAACAGCAGCGACTCTTCCCCGTGCAGGGCGAAGACGTCCGGGGCGAGGAAGACGCACTGTGCGAACCCCTGGCACCGGTTGAGATCGACGACAAGCCTCATTGGAATCCGCTCCCTGCACGGGCTGCGGTGGCCGAGCCCCGCAGCCGTCTGCGCTCGGTCCATGCGGGCGGCAAGCACCCCTCGTCTTCAGGTTCAGCCCCCCGCCCAGGTCTCGCAACGGGAGGCGGCGCTGGAAGACCAGGCCTCGCTCGATGCGCCGGTCGACCGATCCCACCCGGCCACGGCGATCTCTTGCACCGTGGGGGCCTCCGTGATCGGCGATGCGGGCGTGTATCACAGCGAGCACCGACCGCTGGCGCTCCGTGATGGCCCAAGACCGTCGGGCGCGGGTCACCGTTTCTCCTCAGCCTGCCGGCGCAGGCCATCGGGCTCTGCGCAAACGCCCAGTCTGAGCCCCCGATTAGCCCTCCCTTAACCGCACCATAAAGATCGCCATCACCTGCCCTCAGCAGGCGATTTCGCGGTTTTCAGGGGCTAGCTTTCTCACCGCCGGGGCCGTCGTCGCGGCCCTTCCCCCCACCCCTGAACCGCCGTTGAGGAGTTCCACTCATGACAGTTCGCCGCAAGGTCGCCGCGTTCGCCGTCGCAGGTGCCGTTCCGTTCGCCCTGACCGCGCTGGCCGCCGCGCCCGCGTCGGCGCACGGCTCGATGACGGATCCGGTCAGCCGCGTCTCCGCCTGCTACGCGGAGGGCCCGGAGAGCCCGCAGTCGGCGGCGTGCAAGGCCGCGGTCGCGGCCAGTGGCGCGCAGGCCTTCTACGACTGGAACGCGGTCAACATCGCGAACGCCGCGGGCAAGTCGAAGGAGATCATCCCCGACGGCAAGCTGTGCAGCGCGGGCAACGACAAGTACAAGGGGCTCGATCTTCCGCGCGCCGACTGGCCGTCGAGCCCGATGTCGGCGGGGAGCCACACCTTCCACTACAAGGGAACGGCCCCGCACAAGGGCTCGTTCGAGCTGTACATCACCAAGGACTCGTACGACCCGGCGAAGCCGCTGAAGTGGTCCGACCTGGAGGCGCAGCCCTTCGTCAAGGTCACCGACCCGAAGATGGAGAACGGCGACTACGTCTTCGACGGTGACGTCCCGGCGCGGTCGGGCCGCCACCTCATCTACTCGATCTGGCAGCGGTCCGACTCCCCCGAGGCCTTCTACACCTGCTCCGACGTGGTGTTCGGCAAGGACAGCGGGGCCGGTGCGGCCGCTCCCGCCGCGTCCGCGCCCTCCGACCAGGAGATCGCGGACGGCGCCGGCAAGTCGTCCGTGGAGCACCACCACGGTGGCGCCGGTGACGCCGGTGCCGGCGCGGAGCCGCAGGCCGAGGAGTCCGCGGCCCCCGCCGCCGACGCCGCCGACGACTCGACGGGTGGCAACGGGCCCGAGCCGAAGGGCGGCGCCGCGAAGCCGCTCGCCGACGAGAACCTCGCCGAGACCGGCGGCGACAGCACCACCCCGTACATCGCGATGGGCGGCGCCGCGGTTCTGGCGGTCGGTGCCGCGACGATGTTCGCGTCGGTGCGGCGCCGCTCCGTGGCGGGCGGGCGCCACAGCCGCTGACGTCCTTGAGGACCGGGCCGCCGCTTTCCGGGGGAAGCGGCGGCCCTTTCGCGCCCTGGTGCCGTCAACTGATCACGGACGCGCAGGTGGTGGGGGTGGCGTGGGCCGGGTCGAGGGCGTTGGCGACCTCGTGGAAGGCGACACGGTCGATGGTGCCGATGGCGACGTGCTCGGACAGGTCGACGGCGCACAGGTCCTGGAGCTTGACGTTGTGGACGTCGGGGCCGCTCAGGAACTGGGTGGCGTAGGGGGTGACGACCTCGTCGTACTTGGTCGCGATGACGGTGTAGTGGACACCGGGGACGGTGTCCCCGCCCTGGTTGAGCCTGGTGATGAACGGGGAGCCCGCCATCTGGTCGGCGAGGCCGGGGGTGGCGAGGGTCAGCAGGTCGGCGGCCCCGGGGAAGTACGGCAGGAGATTCGTCAGGCCGTTCAGGGTGGTGCCGTGGTTGTCGGGTGCGATGCCGACGAGGGAGTTCACCTTCGCGGCGCCGCCGAGGAACTTGAGGTAGTAGCGGGGCATCATGCCGCCCTGTGAGTGGCCGACGAGGTCGGCCTTGGGGGCGCCGGTGGCGGCGAGCACCTTGTCGACGAAGGTGTCGAGTTGTCCGGCCGATTTGTCGATGGGGCCGAGACCGTTGAAGAACGGGACGCCGGGCAGTTGTCCGTAGTCGAGGGAGAAGACGCAGTAGCCGCGGTTCACCAGGTAGGGGGCGAGGACCAGCCAGTTGTCGACGGAGTTCCCGAAGGTGCCGTGGACGAGGACGACGGGGCGCGGGTGGGCGGCGGAGGGTTTGCAGGAGTAGTTGTTCCAGCCGCTGGTGGGAGCGGAGTCCGCGTGGGCGGCGGCGGGGACGGTGGTGGCCGCGGCCGTGAGCAGCAGGGCCGCGGTCAGGGATCTGACCGCACGTTTCCAGTTCCGGGGCAGCATCGTGTGATCTCCTTGCGGCTCAAGGGAGTTGCGATGTGGGGTGCGTGCCCTGTGATCCGGATCACGAGGATGCCGTACTGCCAGCCAAATTACGCGCCAGTAGTAAAAGAGTGAAGTTACGCGTCAGTAAAAACTTGCAGTGGTAGCTGGACGCGCACGGTGCTGATGCATCGTCACCAGGCGGGCCTGATCGGGCCGTTGGGTGCGACGGCCAGCAACTGGTCCAGCAGGGCACGCGCCTTGCGCTCGCCGAGCCGGTCGACCCACGGCCGCACCGCGTCGGCGGCGGACTCCTCCGCGGCCCGCGCGCACGCCCACCCCCGCTCGGTCATGACGACGAGCCGGGCGCGGGCGTCGGCCGGGTGCGGCCGGCGCTCGGCGTAGCCCTTGCGCACCAGCTCGTCGACGAGCTGGCTCGCGGCCTGCTTGGTGACCCCCAGATGCGCGGCGAGGTCGGTGACGGTGGCGCCGTCCCAGGAGAGCCGCGCGAAGGCGAATCCGTGCGCGGGCCGAAGCCCCTCGAAGCCACGGGCGACGACGCCCTCGTGGATGCGTTGCGTCAGCTCACCGGCGGCGGCGAGCAGGGCGGCGGACAGGGCCATGGCCTCGGAGTTCTGCACGGGGCCATTCAAACACCCTTGACGACTTGGTCAAGCTGCCTGACTATGTAGTCAAGTTGCTTGACCAAATGGCCGCTCGGCCGAACCGCTCAAGGGAGTCGACATGCCAGTCGTCCGCGCCTCCGAGGCCGTCGTCCACGAGATGCACGGCGTCCGCTTCGTCTCGTACGCCACACCCGCCGCAGGCAGCAAGGAGCTGTGCGCCTGGCGGACCGAGATCCCGGCGGGCACCCCGGGCGTCGCCCACACGGTGTCCCGCGAGGAGATCCTGCACGTGCTCAGCGGCAGCCTGCGCTTCACGATCGACGGGCGCACGGACACGCTCGTCGCGGGCGACACCGCGATCGCCACCCCGGGCGCGACCCTCACGGTCGAGAACCCCGGCGACCTGCCCGCCACCATGTGGACCACGACGTCCGTGGGCCTGGAGGCGGTACTGGAGGACGGCACCCGCCTGTCGCCGCCCTGGGCTCACTAGGGGGCCCAACAGGGGCCTAGTGGGGGCTCAGTAGAGGCTCAGCCAAGGGGCTCATGCGGCGAGCCGTCCGGGCACGATCGCCCCGGGGCCGAACTTCGCCCGGGCCCGGTCGGCCACCGCCTCCAGCGCCCGCGCCTTCTCGTCCGCGGGGTCGAAGGTCAGCTGGCGGGCGGCCCCCTCCACCGGACGGAGCCCCTCCGCCCGCAGAGCGAGCGCCCGCACCCTGGCCCGTTGCAGGCCGAGCGCCTCGTACATCCGGTACGCGGCCGTGGACAGCGCGGTCGTGTGCCCGGTGGGCTCGGGGAGCGTACGGCTGCGGGTCGTCGTGGACCGGTCGGCGTAGCGCACGGTGAGGGTCAGCGAGCGGCACACCTGCTTCCCGTCGCGGAGCCGGGCGCCCAGCTCGTCGGCGAGGGAGAGCAGGGCGCGGCGGTGCCGGTACGGGTCGAGTTCGTCGCGCGGGAAGGGGCGTTCGGCGGCGGTGGACCGCGCGGCGGCGTTGGGTGTGACCCGGGTGCGGTCGACGCCGCGCGCCTTCTCGTACAGTTCACGGCCGATGCGGGCGGTGGTGAGCCGCTGCAGGGTGCCCTGGGGGGCGGCGGCCACCCTGTCGAGGGTGTCGAGCCCGTACTCGCACAGGGTGCGGGCGGTGGCGGCGCCGACGCCGGGCAGCGCGGCGACCGGCTGCCCGGCGAGGAACTCCGCCACGGTGCCGGGGTCCCCCGGCACCACCCGGGTCACCCCGGGCGAGGCCGTCCGCGCGGCCATCCGCGCCAGCATCGGTCCGGGGCCCGCACCGATCACGCACTCCACCCCGTACAGGGCGAGCGCCCGCACCCGGATCACCGCGGCGAGTTCGACGGCGTCCCGCCCGAAGTAGCGCACGGCGCCGCCCAGGTCCACGAGGGCGGCGTCGGGCGGCAGCGCCTCGACCGCCGGGCTGAACTCGCCGAGCAGGCCGATCAGTTGGGGCAGTGCCGCCTCGTACATGGGCGGCAGCAGGAACCGTACGTACAGGATCGTCATCCCGCGCTCCCGGGGCTCTGGTGCCACAGTTTGCGCGGTGGTCCGGACTGACCGTCGCCCGCCGGGCGCAGGTCCGCCCAGGGGTGCATCTCGTATCCGGTGGCCAGGTGGATGCGGCGGCCGTCCATCGGGTCTTCGTCGTCGGACGGCGGCTGTTCGGGCGGCTCCGCCAGGCGCAGCGCCACCGCGTCGAGGCCGCCCTGCCGGCGCACCTCCACCAGGTCGGCGAGGTTCCACGCGGCCGCGCCGACCACGCTGAGGCTGCGCGGTCCGCGCCGCTGGACCGTACCGCGGACGAGGAGCAGCCAGGAGTGGAAGACGGTGTGCGCGCACGCGGCGTGCGCGTCGTCGAAGAAGGCCAGGTCGACCAGGCCCGTGCCGTCGTCCAGGGTCGTGAAGATGACGCGCTTGCCGGAGCGGATCGGCGGGGTCTGCGTGGCGACCTTGGCGCCCGCGACCAGTACGACCTTGCCGTGCTCGGCCTCGCGCAGGCGGCGCGCCGTCAGCACCCCCAGCTCCTCCAGGAACTTCTCGTGGTCGCCCATGAGATGGCGGGAGGCGTCCATTCCGAGGACCCCGAGTTCGGCGCTGAGCCGCTCGGCGTCGCCGAGGTCGGGCAGGCCGGCCGGCGCGGTCCCGTGGCCGCCGGACAGGGGCAGTTGGGCGCCGCGGGCGCCCTGGGACCCGCGTGTTCCCCGGTGGAGTTCCGTCAAGTGGAGTTGCAGGTCGCGCCGGTTGGCGCCGAACGCGTCGAGCCCGCCGACCTGGGCGAGCCGCTGCGCGAGCGGCCGGCTGGGCCGGGCCCGCTCCCAGAAGTCGAGCAGCGAGGAGTAGGGCTGCCCCTCCTCGATGCGGGCCGCCTCGGCCTCGCTGATGCCGTGCACGTCGGAGAGCGCGAGCCGCACGCCCCACTTCTCCCCTTTGTGACCACCACTTTCGTGACCACTGCTTTCGTGACCACCACCCCCATTATCAGACACCAGTTCGATACGGTGAGCGACCGCGGACTTGTTCACGTCCAGCGGAAGGACCGGCACCCCGCGCCGCCGCGCGTCCGCGAGAATCAGCCGCTTCGGGTACATCCCGGGGTCGTGCGTGAGCAACCCCGCGTAGAACGCGGCCGGGTGATGGGCCTTCAGCCACGCCGACTGATAGGTCGGCACCGCGAAGGCGACGGCGTGCGCCTTGCAGAACCCGTACGACCCGAAGGCCTCGACGATCTCCCAGGTGCGGGTGATGGTCTCGGCGTCGTATCCGTGCGCCGCCGCCTGCTGCGCGAACCAGAACCGGATGCGGCCCTGCGACTCGGGGTCGGACAGCCCTCTCCTGACCCGGTCCGCCTCGTCGCGGCCGCACCCCGTCATGATGTTCACGATCTCGATGATCTGCTCGTGGAAGACGACGACCCCGTACGTCTCCTTCAGGGGCCCCTCCAGGTCGCGGTGCGGATAGCGGACCGGCGCGCGCCCGTGCCGCGCCTCGATGAACGGGCGCACCATGTCGGCGGCGACGGGTCCCGGGCGGAACAGCGAGATGTCCACCACGAGGTCGTGGAAGGTGGCCGGCTGGAGCCGTCCCACCAGGTCCCGCTGGCCCGGCGACTCGATCTGGAAACAGCCCAGCGTCTCGGTGGACTTGATGAGCCGGTACGTCGCCGGGTCGCCGGGCGGCACCGCGTCCAGGTCCACCGTGGAGCCGGTCGCCCGCTCGGTCTCCGCGACCGCGTGCGCCATCGCCGACTGCATCCGCACTCCGAGGACGTCGAGCTTGAGCAGGCCGAGGTCCTCGACGTCCTCCTTGTCGAACTGCGACATGGGGAAGCCCTCGCCGCTGGTCGGCACGACGGGCGTACGGGCGAGCAGCGAGGCGTCCGAGAGCAGCACCCCGCACGGGTGCATGGCGATACCGCGCGGCAGCGCGTCGAGCGCCTCGACCAGCTCCCACATGCGTCCGTACTTGTCCCCGCCCCGCCGGGACTCCCCTGCCAGTTCCCGCAGTTCGGGCAGTTCCTCCAGCGCGGCCCGCGCGTCGCGGGCACGGATGTGCGGGAAGGACTTGGCGATCCTGTCGATGTCGGCCGGGTCCATGGACAGGGCCGCGCCCACATCGCGTACGGCGTGGCGGACGCGGTACGTCTCCGGCATCGAGACGGTCGCGACGCGCTCGGCGCCGAACCGGCCGATGATCGCCCGGTAGACCTCCAGGCGCCGGGCCGACTCCACGTCGATGTCGATGTCGGGCAGGACGGAGCGGCGCTTGGACAGGAACCGCTCCATGAGGAGGCCGTGTTCGACCGGGTCAGCGTGCGCGATGCCGAGCAGGTGGTTGACGAGAGACCCGGCGCCTGAGCCGCGGGCGGCGACCCGGATGCCCATGCCCCTTACGTCGTCGACGACTTGGGACACCGTCAGGAAGTAGGTGGCGAAGTCGTGGTACGCGATGATGTCCAGCTCGCGGTGCATCCGCTCCCAGTACTCCCGCTTCCGGTCGTACCCGAGGCGCAGCATCCCCGCCGCAGCCCGCGACGCGAGGACCCGCTGGGCGGTGCGGCGGCCGGCGCCGACGAGCCGCGGTTCGGGGAAGTGCACGGAGCCGACGCCGAGGTCGTCCTCGGGGTCGACGCGGCATTCGGCCGCCACGGCGCTGGTCTGTTCGAGCAGCCGGTACGCGGCGTCGCGACGGAAGCCCGCCGCCTCGACCACCCGTTCGGCCGTCATCAGCATGGCCGCGGCGTCCTTCAGCCAGCGCTCGCCGCTGTCGAGTTCCCTGCGGGGGTCGACCGGGACGAGGCGGCGCGCGGCGTCGAGGACGTCGGCGACCGGGCCGAGGCCCGGGTCGGCGTACCGGACGTCGTTGCTGAGGACGGGGCGGATGCCTTGTTCGGCGGCGAAGCCGACGGTGCGGGCGGCCAGGCGCAGGGATCCGGGACCCGTTCCCTCGCGGCCGTGGTGGACGGCTTCGAGGCGCAGGGCGTCGCCGTAGATCTCCCGCCAGGGGGCGAGGAGGCGCGCGGCCCTGTCGGGGCGTCCCGCAGCGAGCGCGCGGCCGACGTCGGACGCGGGTCCGAGCAGCACGGTCAGGCCGTCGCCGTGGTTGTCCTCCCAGGTCAGCCGGGTCTCGCCGGCGGCGTGGGCGGCGGTGACCAGGCGGCACAGGGAGGCCCAGCCGGTGGCTCCGTCGCGGGCGAGGAAGATCACGCGCGGGGTCGACTCATCGATGAAGGCGCCGCCGCGCACGGGCTGCCTGCGCCGCTCGGCCGGAGCACGGCCCGGCGCGGTGGATCCGGCCGGCGGGGGTCCGCTCACCGCGAGGTCCGTCCCGAACAGCGGCCGCACCCCTGCCTTGGCGCAGGCCTTGGCGAACCTGACCGAGCCCGCGAGGGTGTCCCGGTCGGTGAGGGCGAGCGCGTCCATGCCCCGCTCGGAGGCACGCTCGGCCAGCCGCTCCGGGTGCGAGGCCCCGTACCTGAGGGAGAACCCGGAAACGGTGTGCAAATGCGTGAACCCTGGCACACGCACCTCCTGCACACCTCGAACCGACCTGCTCTCGCCTCCCCACCACCACCATAGACCAAGTATCGAACGCATGTGCGACATCCGAGCGAGGTCACTCCCCCGGGCACCCGTTCAGCCGCACCCCACCTGCACAAACACCGGGTTCCCCGGACCGTGGGGTCATGATCCAGACAGCCGCCGCCCCGCCCGGCCCCCGAAGCAGCCGGAACACCCGAAGCCCCCGGAACACCCAGAGCACCCGGAACGCCCGAACCGCTCAGAACGCGAGGGGCCGACCCGTCGATGACGGGCCGGCCCCTGCGGCTGGCTGTCCAGCTTTCGGACTGTCTCGCTGTCGTTACATCAGCCGTCGTTACGTCAGCCGATCTCGGCGCCGAACGTGGACAGCGCCTCCGTCACCGGCTGGAAGAAGGTCTCCCCGCCGGAGCTGCAGTCGCCGCTGCCGCCCGAGGTGAGGCCGATCGCGGTGTCGCCCGAGAAGAGCGAGCCGCCGCTGTCGCCGGGCTCGGCGCAGACGTCGGTCTGGATGAGCCCGTTGACGATGTCGCCGTTGCCGTAGTTCACGGTGGCGTCCAGGCCGGTGACGCTGCCGTCGTGGACCTGGGTCGTGGAGCCGCTGCGGGTCACCTTCATGCCGACGGTCGCGTCGCCCGCCTTGGCGATCTGCTGGCTGGAGCCGTTGTAGAGGTCGACCTCGCTCGGGTGCGCGACGTCGGCGGTGTACTTGACCAGGCCGAAGTCGTTGTCCGGGAAGCTGGACTGCTCGTTCGTGCCGATCTTCTGGCCGCTGGAGTCCGACCAGGTCGAGATCGCCTCGGTGCAGTGGCCGGCCGTGATGAAGTACGGCTGGCCGCCCTTGACCACGTTGAAGCCGAGGGAGCACCGGCCGCCGCTGCCGGTGATGGCGTCGCCGCCCGCGATCAGGGGTTTGAACTCACCCTTGGTGCGCTGGAGTTCGGCCTTGGAGCCGAGACCGTCGACGACCTTGCTCAGCTTGCTCCACGCGGCCGCGTCGACCGTGCGGTCGGCGGTCACGACGACCTTGTTGGTGGCCGGGTCGACCGCCCACGACGTGCCGGGGATCGTCGCGTCCTGCTTCAGGGTGGTGCGGGCGCCCTTCAGTTCGGCCAGGGAGTTCTCGACGACTCTGGCCTTGGCTCCGGCCGCCCGCACGATGTCCGCGGCGTCCTTGTTCAGGACGTTCACGACGAGGTGCTTGGCCTTCGCGTCGTAGTACGTGCCCGCCGAGTCCGCGCCGAGGTCCTTGGTCAGGGACGAGGCGAGATTTCCGGCCTTCGCGATCGACAGGGTCTGCGGGGCCACATCAGGGGTGTCCGTGCTCGCGTTCGCAGTCTGGAAAGTGACTCCCGCGGCGACCAGGGCGGCGATGCCCGCTCCTACCGCGGCGGCACGCCGCTTGGGTATGCGTCGGTGCTTCAACTCTCGTCCTCCTGTGGGGGGTCGGAACCGACCGCTGTGGGGTGAGCCGGTCCCGTAGGTTGACGCGCCCACTATCCCGACGGCCACAGGGGACACACAAGGTCGACTTCAGGACGCGCGTGCGACTGACGCTATGCGCTCCCCCGGCCGCGTGCACCCCCGTCATGCGCCCTTCGCACCACGTCGGTTCCCACTGCAAACACTCCGCGCAGAGGTACGGTCCGCAATGCGTGAGGTCTAGTCCTGTCCTGATTCCGATGCCGCCGGACCGGAAACCGACGGCTGCTCTGCTACCACCGGGCCGGGAATCGGCTGCTGTTCGGCGGCCGGCTGCCGCGCCGCGTCCCCCGGGGTAGCCCGTTCCAGGAAGCGCAGGAGCTCCACCGGGAAGGGGAGCACGAGGGTCGAGTTCTTCTCGGCGGCGACGGCCACCACGGTCTGCAGGAGTCTCAGTTGGAGCGCCGCGGGCTGCTCGGACATCTCCGAGGCCGCCTCGGCGAGCTTCCTGGAGGCCTGGAGTTCGGCGTCCGCGTTGATGATCCGGGCGCGCCGCTCACGTTCCGCCTCGGCCTGCCGGGACATCGAGCGCTTCATGGTCTCGGGCAGCGACACGTCCTTTATCTCTACGCGGTCGATCTGCACGCCCCAGCCGATGGCCGGGCTGTCGATCATCAACTCGAGTCCCTGGTTGAGCTTCTCGCGGTTCGAGAGCAGGTCGTCGAGGTCGCTCTTGCCGATGATCGACCGCAGTGAGGTCTGCGCCATCTGCGAGACGGCGAACCGGTAGTCCTCCACCTGCACGACGGCTTCGGAAGCGTCGACGACCTTGAAGTAGATGACGGCGTCGACCCGCACCGTGACGTTGTCCCGGGTGATGCCGTCCTGCGCGGGCACCGGCATCGTGACGATCTGCATGTTGACCTTACGGAGCCGGTCCACGAACGGCACGATCATCGTGAACCCCGGGCCACGCACATCCGGTCGCAGCCGCCCCAGGCGGAAGACCACGCCCCGCTCGTACTGTTTGACGACGCGCGCCGCCGCAGCCGTCACGCAGATCACCGCGGCGGACGCGACAGCGGCACCCGCCACCACCAGCTCCTCGACCATGGAGGCCTCCAGGGGTCGGACCCAGGCACTCAGGGACGTTTTTCGACGGTTTCCCCTTCGAAGGTAACTCCGGAACGCGCACAAGAGGGAGCCCCCGCACGGCAGTTGCCGTGCGGGGGCTCCCTGCTGCTGGCCGCAGGTCGGACTGCCCGCCGGCCGGTCAGCGCCGGCCGGTGGACACGGATCAGTAGACGCTCACTCCGTACGCGCTCAGCGCCTCGGTGACCGGCTGGAAGAAGGTCGTACCACCGGAGGTGCAGTCGCCGCTGCCGCCGGAGGTCAGGCCGTACGCGGTGGAGCCGCCGTAGAGCGGGCCGCCGGAGTCGCCGGGCTCGGCGCAGACCGTGGTCTGGATGAGGCCGGAGACGATGTCGCCGCCGCCGTAGTTCACGGTGGCGTTGAGCGCGGTGACGCGGCCGCTGTGGATCCCGGTGGTCGAGCCGCGCCGGGTGACCGTGGTCCCCACGGACGGCGTGGCCGCACCGGTGATGTCCTGGCTGCCGACCGTTCCGGGCGGGGTCCCCGTGCTGGTGTACCTGACGAGGCCGTAGTCGTTGCCCGGGAAGCTGGATCCCGCGGTCGAACCGATGGCCGTCGAGTGCGAGGAGTTCGACCACCAGGTGCCGGCGCCGTCGGTGCAGTGGCCCGCGGTCAGGAAGTAGTAGGTGCTGCCCGAGCGGACGTTGAAGCCGAGCGAGCAGCGCCAGCTACTCGCATAGATGGCGTCGCCGCCGGAGACCAGCTTCTTGAAGGTGCCGGGGCTGCGCTCGATCTTCAGGGCGCCCGCGTTGCTGCCGGCCGCCTTCTGGATCCTGGCGATCTCGGCCTGGGAGACCGTGCTGTCGGCGGTGACGACGACCTGCTTGGTCTTCTGGTCGACCGCCCAGGCGGTGCCGGGTACATCGGACTTCAGGACGGACGTGCCGGCCTGGGTGAGCTGGGTCGCGCTGAAGGTGTGCGCGACGGGCGCGTCCGACGCGCTGGCCGTGGGGACGGCGAGTGCGCCGATGGCGACGAGTCCGGAGGCCACGGAGATCATCCGGGCGCGTCTCGCTATGCCACTGCGGGGGGTGGTGCGCTTGATCCTCACTGGTCGTTCCCTCCCGAGGGAAGTCGGGGGCCCGCGTGGGGTCGGGGCCCGTGAGGCGCAGCCAGCGGCCCGCCGTTCGGATTCCGGATTCCGGAGTGTTCCGAAGATGCGGTGCCCCTGACAAGCGCTGCTCGGGAGTATTCGGCGTTTCAACTGACCGGCACAAGGGCGCCTTTCGGCCGTCCGTCCGGTACACGACCACATGCCCCGACGGCTGCTGCTGTGGTGCGCAGGCCGCCGGGGCTCGGCTCCCCTGTCAGACGGAGTTGTGGCCGACGAGGTTCCGTTCGCCCGCCTCGATCTTGACCGGCAGGGTGTTGCCGGGCGGCGGGAAGGGGCAGATGAAGTGGTCGGCGAAGGCGCAGGGCGGCAGCACCGCGCGGTTGAAGTCCACGTTCGTACGGCCTTCGGCGTCGGGCGCCGCGGCCCGCAGGAAGCGGAACCTGAAGGTCCCGTCGCCGCTGGTCACGTCGGCGAACACGGCCCACAGCGAGCCGTCCGCCTGCACGGCGACCTGGAGGGTGAGGTCCTGTCCTTCGAGGGTGAAGGCCAGTTCGCCGCCGAGGCCGAGGCCGCGCTCCTTGCCGTCGGCGTTCTCCACGCGGACCGTGCGGCTCTCCTCGTACGGCGTGAAGCGGCCCTCGACCGACCAGCGCGGGTCGTGGGCGGTGGCCTCGATGCCGCGGAAGGCGCGCCGCGGCCCCGACTGCGGGTCGAAGTCGCGTACGGCCCACAGGCCTTCGCGCACGATCGCGACCAGACGGCGCTCGCCGAGGCCGACCTGCGCGTCCGCCGTGAGCCGCACCTCGCCGGTCAGCGGCTGTCCGTCGCGGGTGAGGCCGTCCTCGGGGGCGGCGGTCAGGACGGCCGAGTCGCCGTCGGCCCGCCACTTCCCGGGAATAGCCGGAAGTGTTCCTTCCGGATAGTCGTCGAGCCAGTGGGTGCCGGTGAGGGCGAGCGGTCCGTAGGGCTCTGAGACGGACGCGGTCCGCTGTTCGTGCCACTGCTGCCAGGCGCCGGCTGCGCCGGTCGCGTCGTCGGTCATACGGTCAGGCCTTCCTCGCGTGCGGGGCGTACGGGTTCTTTCAGCCCCAGATGGGAGCGCAGCGTCGTACCGGTGTATTCCGTGCGGTACGCACCGCGCTCCTGGAGCAGGGGCACCACCTGGTCGACGAACTCGTCCAGGCCGCCCGGGGTGAGGTGCGGTACGAGGATGAAGCCGTCGGCCGCGTCGCTCTGCACGAACTCGTCGAGCTCGGCGGCGACCGCCTCCGGGGTACCGATGAACGACTGGCGTGTGGTGGTCTCGATGACGGTCTGCCGGATGGACAGGCCCTTGGCGCGCGACAGGGCGCGCCACTGCTCGGCGATGGCACGGGGATCGCCGCGCTTGGTCCGGCCCTGGGAGAGCCCGGAGTCGACGACCGGATCGATGTCCGGCAGCGGCCCGTCGGGGTCGTACGAGGAGAGGTCGACGCCCCAGATCTGCTCCAGCGTGAGGAGCGCGTTCTGCGGGGACACCTGCTGGCGCCGGATTCCGGCGGCCCGCTCCTGAGCCTCGGCCGCGGTGTCGCCGAGCACGACGGTGACACCCGGCATGATCTTCAGGTCCCCGGCGGTACGCCCGTACGCCGCGAGCCGGCCCTTCACATCGGCGTAGAACGCGCGGCCCGCCTCCAGCGTGCCGTGCCGCGTGAAGATCACGTCGGCCGTGGACGCCGCGAACTCGCGCCCCTCCGGGGAGTCCCCGGCCTGGATGACGACGGGGTGCCCCTGCGGGGAGCGCGGCAGGGTGAACTCGCCCTCGATGTCGAAGTGCCGGCCTTGGTGACGGACCGCCCTGCCGAGGCCCGCGTCCCACAACTCCCGTGCAGTCTCCACGAATTCGGCGGCCCGGGTATAGCGGTCCGCCCGGTCGAGATAGCCGCCGCGGCGGAAGTTCTCGCCGGTGAACGCGTCGGAGGAGGTGACCACGTTCCAGGCGGCGCGGCCCCCGCTGAGGTGGTCGAGCGTGGCGAACCTGCGGGCGGTCTCGTAGGGCTCGTTGAACGTCGCGTTGACGGTCGCGGCGAGGCCGAGCCGCTCGGTGACGGCCGCGAGGGCGTTCAGGACGGTGATGGATTCGGGCCGCCCGACGACGTCGAGGTCGTGGACGCGCCCCTTGTGCTCGCGCAGCCGCAGCCCCTCCGCGAGGAAGAAGAAGTCGAACAGGCCGCGCTCGGCGGTGCGGGCGAGGTGCTCGAACGACGCGAAGTCGATCTGGGAGCGGGAGCGCGGATCGGTCCAGACGGTGGTGTTGTTGACTCCGGGGAAGTGGGCGGCGAGATGAACGGTCTTACGCTGATCGGCAGTTGAGGTCATGAAGGGTCCCCCGCGAGCGCGGCGTACTGGTTGGCGGGCCGGGCGATCCCCAGGTGCTCCCTGAAGGTGCTGCCCGGATAGAACGTGCGGAACAGGCCGCGGTGCTGGAGCAGCGGCACCGTGCCGTTGACGAGCCGCTCCAGATCACGGCGTGGCTCGACGGGTGTGAGGTGGAAACCGTCCACGGCGCCGGCGCGGTGCCAGGCGGTGACGAGGTCGGCGAGGTCGACCGGGCCGCCCCGGTAGAGCGGGCCGTCCGCGCTCGGCAGCGGCCCTCCGCCGCCGTGGCCGGCCACGGCCGCGCGCTCCCCGCCGCCCAGGTCGATGCGCAGCGTGGCCAGGACGCGCAGCGCGTCGGGATCGCGGCCGTACTCGGCGGCCCTGCGGCGCAGTCCGGCGCGGACGGCGGCGGCCTGGGCCGGACCCGTCGCCTTCACCAGGGCGACGTCGGCGTGGCGGGCCGCGACGTCGTACGCGTGCGGCTCCGCGGTGTCGACGACCGTGACGGGGTGGCCCTGCGGCGGGCGCGGCACGATGGACGGGCCGCGCACGGAGAAGGTGCTGCCCCGGAAGTCGACGTGGTGCAGCTTCTCCCGGTCGATGAAGCGTCCGGTCGCCACGTCGCGGATCTCCGCGTCGTCCTCCCAGCTGTCCCACAACCGGGTTGCCACGTCGGCGACTTCACCGGCCTCGCGCCACAGCTCCGTGGCGGGCGCGGCGGCCCTGCGGCCGAAGAGGCGGGTCTCCTCCTCGGTGGTGGACACCTCGGGCCGCCAGCCGGCGCGGCCCCGGCTCACCCAGTCGAGGGTGGCGACGGCGGCCTGCACGTGGAAGGGCTCGGTGTGGGTGGTGGTGACGGTGGGCACGAGGCCGATGCGGCCGGTGGCCGGGGCGACCCGGGACAGTACGGCGAGCGCGTCGGGCCCCGGGCGGCCGAAGGAGTCGCCGAGGGTGACGAAGTCCAGGGCGCCGCGTTCCGCGAGGCGCGTGAGCGTGACGTACGGATCGGCGTCGTAAGTGTCGGGCTGGTCGACGGCCGCCGCGAGATGCAGCAGGCCGCGCCCGGTTGACGTAGTCATGAGCAGGTCCTTGGGCGAGGAAGAGGAAGAGGGGGAACGGAGGTACGGA
The DNA here is from genome assembly GCF_044748025.1 of Streptomyces sp. NPDC090032. Classification (NCBI taxonomy): domain Bacteria; kingdom Bacillati; phylum Actinomycetota; class Actinomycetes; order Kitasatosporales; family Streptomycetaceae; genus Streptomyces; species Streptomyces sp. NPDC090032. The sequence goes on from NZ_JBIVFF010000016.1 coordinate 113,018, forward strand.
GGTGCGGACGGCCCCTACGGCCTGGGCGGACCCCTACGGCTTGGGCAGGCCGGGCGGGTTGATCTCCGACTTCTCGACCGCCTCGGTCGACAGACCCCAGCGCTTCAGGACGCGCCCGTACGACCCGTCCTTGATCACGTGGTCGAGGGCGGCGGCGTACGCGTCGACGAGTCCGCTGTCCTTCTTCGTCGTGGCGGCGATCTTGCCCTGGATCTTGTCGCCGGCACCGGAGAGCGTGCCGATGATCTGTGACTGGCCCGCGGACTGCACGTGGTAGGCGGCGCTCGGGCTCGGGCCGAGGTAGGCGTCGATGCGGCCCGACTGGAGAGCCAGGTAGTAGTCGGTGTCCTTCTGGAAGTACTTGATGGTGACCGGCTTCAGGCCCGCCTTCTCGTCCTGCTCGCTCCAGTCGACGAGGATCTTCTCCTGGTTGGTGCCGGAGGACACGGCGATGGTCTTGCCGGCCACGTCCTTGGGCTCCTTGACCCGCCAGTCGGTCCCCTTCTTCGCCTCGAACGCGATGTTGTCGAGCCGGTAGGTCGCGAAGTCGTACTTCTCCTTGCGCTCCTCCGTCACGGTGACGTTCGAGAAGACGGCGTCGAACTTGCCGCTGTCGAGGCCGACGAAGAGGTTCTCCCAGGACACCGGGGAGAACTCGACCTTCAGGCCGAGCGTGTCGGCGACGAGGGTCGCGATGTCGATCTCGGAGCCGATGCGGGTCTTGTCGTCGGTGGCGTAGAAGCCGAGTGGCGGTGAGGCGTCGGCGCTGCCGCCGAGCCTGAGCGTGCCGCGCTCGCGGACCGCGGCCGGCAGCTTCGCGGCGATCGCGTCGACCTTCTTGGCGCGGATGCGGTGCTGGTCGGGCCCGATGTTGATGCCGCCCACCTTCTCGGAGCCGCCCTTGCCGGTGCCGGTCGCGGCATCGCTGTCACCTCCGCAGGCGGTGAGCAGGGGGGCGGCCACGAGCGCGGCGACGGAGAGGGCGAGGGTGCGGCGGGACAGCATGCGTGAACTCCTGTTGAAGAAAGGCGAGTTGACAAGGGAAGTTGTAAGAGGGTGCGGAAACAGGGACCCGAGGGTCACAGGACCTTGGAGAGGAACGCCTTCGTGCGGTCGTGGCGCGGAGCGTCCAGTACGTCGCCGGGGGCGCCCTGTTCGACGATGCGGCCCTCGTCCATGAAGACGACGGTGTCGGCGACCTCGCGGGCGAAGCCGATCTCGTGGGTGACGACGATCATCGTGGTGCCCTGGAGCGCCAAGTCCTTGATGACGTCGAGGACTTCACCGACCAGCTCCGGGTCGAGCGCCGAGGTCGGCTCGTCGAAGAGCAGCAGCTTCGGTTCGAGGGCCAGCGCGCGGGCGATGGCGACGCGCTGCTGCTGCCCGCCGGAGAGCTGCTTCGGGTAGGCGTCGGCCTTGTCGGCGAGCCCGACGCGCTCCAGCAGCCTGCGCGCGTGGTCGAGGGCCTCCTTACGGGGGCGCTTGAGGGCGGAGACGGGGGCCTCGGCGATGTTCTCCAGGACGGTGAGGTGTGGGAACAGGTTGAAGTTCTGGAAGACGAAGCCGATCTGCGTGCGCTGCTTGAGCACCTCGCGCTCGCGCAGCTCGTACAGCTTGGCGCCGGAACGGCGGTAGCCGACAAGTGCGCCATCGACGCTGATCCAGCCGCTGTCGACCTTCTCCAGGTGGTTGATGGTGCGCAGGAGCGTGGACTTGCCCGAGCCCGACGGGCCCAGGACGACGGTGACCTCGCCGGTGCGCACCTCCAGGTCGATGCCACGCAGCACCTCCAGCGTGCCGAAGCTCTTGTGGACGGCCTTGATGTCGACCATGGTCCGGTCGGCGCCCGCGTCGCTCATCGGGTGGTTCCCTTCGAGAAGTGTCGTTCTACGTAGTGCTGGAGGACGGAGAGCGCGCTGGTCAGGAGCACGTACCAGACGGTGGCGACCATCAGGAGCGGGACGACTCGGCCGTTGCGGCCGTAGATGACCTGGACCTGGTAGAAGAGCTCGCCGATCGCCATGACGGAGACGATCGAGGTGCCCTTGAAGAGGGAGATCACCTCGTTGGCCGCGTTGGGCAGGATCGAGCGCATGGCCTGCGGCAGGACGATGCGGCGGATCTGCCGCAGCCGGGGGATGCCGAGCGCGGCCGCGGCCTCCAACTGGCCGCTGTCGACGGCCAGTACACCGCCGCGCACGATCTCGGCGGCGTACGCGGCCTGGTGCAGCGCGAGCCCGAGGACGGCCGCGCTCATCGCGCCGACCAGGCCCATCGTGTCGAAGGAGAGGAAGCCGGGCCCGAAGGGGATGCCGAACTGCAACTCCTTGTACAGATAGGCCAGGTTGAACCAGAACAGGAGCTGGACGATCAGCGGGATCGAGCGGAACGCCCAGATGTAGCCGAAGGCGACGGCCTGGAGGAACCGGCTGGCCGACAGGCGCATGAAGGCAAGGACGATGCCGAGCGCGAAGCCGAGGGCCGTTCCGTAGAACGTCAGCTGAAGGGTGGTCCACACCGCCTTGAGGATCACGTCGGCGGTGAAGTAGTCGGCGAACACCCCCCATTCCCAGCCGGTGTTGGTGATGAATCCGTGCGCGAACTGGGCGAGCAGGACGGCGGTCGCGACGATGGCGGCCCAGCGCCAGGGGTGGCGGACGGGCACCACCTTCAGCGCGCCGTAGTCGTCGGCGCCGCCGGCCGTCGTGGCCGATGTCGTTCTGTCGATGGGTGGATCACTGGTCAGGGACATGGGGGTTCCTCAAAGGGACGGAAAGGTACGGGCGGGAGCCGGGCTCAGGCTGCGGCGTGACAGGCGAGGTCGCGCAGGAACGCCAGGACGGCGCGGGCGGTGGCGTCGTTCTGGCGGAACGAGGGGCTGTTCGTACGCGGCCGGGTGAACGCCCCGGCGCCGCGCGCGTTCGTGTGCGGGCCGAGCGCGAAGCGGCGCGGGTGTGCCGTGCCGTCACGGTGCAGGACGCGCCCGTCCTCGGGATCGACCGCGAGGAGTCCCGCCGGGGTCGCCTGTGCCCCGTCCTCGTACAGCTCGCGCAGGAGCCGGTCGCGGGTGCGGGCGAGGGTGGGGTGCGGCAGGCGGGCCTCGACGAGGGCGCGGGCCTCGACGACGGAGCCGGGCACGGTGGCGCTCGTGGCGCGGAAGACGCCGTCCTCGGCGGTGACCCGCATGTCGGCGCCGGTGAACTTCACGATGCCGGCCCGCGAGAGCGCGAGCAGTTGCCGCAGCCGCGGCCCCGGAGGCCCGGAGGCGAGATAGCTGAAGAAGCCGTGCCACCAGGACCCGATGTCCCCGAGCCGCACGACCTGCCCGTACACGGAGAGCAGACCGAGGAACACGGCGAGGTCGGGGCTGTGCGCGGGGTCGTGGCGGCGTTCGAGGTCCGCGGTGATGTAGCCGCGCAGCCCGTCCTGGAGTTCCTCGTACGAGGTGTGGCGTACGCCGTCCAGCGGGTGGTCGAGGGCCGTGAGATCGAGGCGGTCCGCGGGGTCGGGCACTGCGGAGGCCACGAGTGCGTGGAGTTCGGCGCTCAGCGGTTCTGCGGCGGCGTACTTCTCCTCGAAGTCGGTCCAGGCGACGCGGGTGCGCTCGGGGTGGGCGGCGAACAGGCGGTGGTAGTGGGCGAAGCCCAGCTCCTTGTCGATGAGGGGCCACACGTCGCGCCGGAAGTCGTAGCCGTCGGGGCGGGCGAGGAGTTCGTCGATCTCGGCGGGGCCGAGGAAGCGGGGCAGCGGCGGGCGCACGCCGGTCCAGTCGTAGCCGATCTTGGAGTGGTAGGGGATGCCGCGCCGGGAGCCGACGTGCAGGACGGGCTCGCGCCCTGACGGGATGTACGTGTCCCCGTCGTACCGTCCGCCGCGGCCCTCGGTCAGGAGCACCATCAGGTCGACGAACGCCAGGCCGAAGCCGCGGACGAGGACGTCCTCGCCGGGCGCGAGCGCGGACAGGTCGCTGTCCGCGGTGAAGTCCGGCGGCAGATGGACGAGCCCGTGCTCGCGAGCGTATGCGCTCAACTCCCGTTGCTCTTCGTCGAGTTCGGCGTCCAGGTGGCCCTGGGCGAGGATGACCGTGTCGGCGAGGAGGGGGCGGTCCCGCCCGTCGAGCCACACCTGCTGGCGGCCTTCGCGGGGGCCGCTGACGCGCAGGGCGCGGCGCGGGTGGTGGTGGACGGTGACGCCCGGCGGGAGGGCGGCCACCGACTGCTCGTACACCCAGTGCAGATAGGCGCCCTGGAGCTGCCGGTCGGCGAACGCGCGGCCGTCGAGGTCCGCCCACTCGTGCAGGGCGGGCCCGGGGAGGACCGGCCCTTCGAGTTCGACCGTGTCGTCGGTGAACATCGTGACGTCCTGGGACTGCGAGTTCATCCAGAGCAGCGGGGACTGCGCCTGCCGCCAGACCCGTCCGCCGCCCGGCGGGAACGGGTCGACGAGGTGGATGTCGAGTTCGAGGCCCGGGTGCTCGGGTGAGTTCGCGGCGATCCGCTCCAGGATGCCGGTCCCCCGCGGACCGGCTCCCACGATCACCAGCGAGGGCCTCATCGGGTGCGCTCCGAACCGCGCGCGTAGTGCCGCTCGACGTAGAACTGGCCGGCGCTCAGCAGCGAGGTGACCACGACGTACCAGATGGTGGCGACCAGGAGCATCGGGATGACCTGGTAGGTGCGGTGGTAGACGAGCTGCACCGAGTAGAGCAGGTCCTGGACGGCGATGACGCTGACGATGGAGGTGCCCTTGAGGGTGCCGATCAGCATGTTCCCGGCCGGCGGCACGATGGAGCGCATGGCCTGCGGCAGGATGATCCGCCGCCAGCGCCGCAGCCGGCTCAGCCCGAGCGCCTGCGCGGCCTCGATCTGCCCGCGGTCGACGGAGAGGATGCCGCCGCGCACCACCTCGGCGGCGTACGCGGCCTCGTGCAGCGTGAGGCCGATGATGGCGACGGTGATCGGCCCGAACAGGTTGACGGTCTTGATGCCGAGGATGTGCGGGTACAGCGCGCCGATGTTGAACCAGAACAGCAGCTGCACCAGGATCGGCATCGACCTGAACAGCCACACGTATCCCCAACTGACCGCGCGCAGCACAGGGTTGGCGGACAGACGCATGACGGCGAGCAGGGTGCCGAGGGCGAAGCCGAGCGCCATGACGAGGGCGGTCAGCCAGAGGGTGAGGCCGAGTCCGCGCAGGACGGATGCCGTGGTGAAGTATTCGGCGACGACGTCCCACTGGAAGGCGTCGTTGCGGATCACCGAGTTGGCGGCGAGTGCGAGGAGTACGAGGACGACGGCGGCGGCGAGCCACTGGCCGGTGCGGGGCCGGCGGACGATGCGGGGCTGTGCCTCACCGGTGCCGGCAGGCGGTCCGGCCGCGACCGGCGTGGTCTTTGCGAGCGTGTTCGAGGACATGCGAAGGCTCCGTGGGCACTGGAATCCAGCACGGTCATGCCTTCACACGGAACTTGCGGGCCGAGCCCCTCAGCAGCGGTCCCCGCACCGAGAGTAAGGGGCTCGCTCCGCTCTCTGTCAAGGCTGTCCAGAGTGTGAGCTGTACGTCTCAAGTGAGTTGACGCGGAAACGGATGCCTGTTCCACTTGCCCCATGCATCCGCAGCAGTGGCTGGTCACGCGCTCCCACATCGACTTCGGTCGAGTGTGGTCGGCGTCCTGTTGATGCCCTTCTGACGCCCGCTGCGCGTCTGTTTCTCCCTCTTCTCCACGCTTCCTGACGCTTGCCGCGTTTGCAGCGTGTTGAGCGTTACTGCCTTTTCTTCGTTTTCCGCGTCTCACGGTGCGCCCAAGTACGCGCACTCGTCCGCGCCTTCACACACCCACGCGCCCTCGCGTACCCCTCCCCTCTTTCTTTTCTCGTCCACCTGCGTGCCTGTTGTCTTCGAAGGGCAGAACTCCACGCCATGCGTACGATCTTGACGACCCATCAGAGAATTCCCGTCGCGTTCGCGCTGATCACCGCGGCCACCCTGGCGCTGGCCGGATGCGGCTCCGGCGACCCCGGTGCCTCGGCGGGCGGCGCCGCGCCCGCCGGCCGGAGCGACAAGATCCCCACGACCGATGTGGTGAAGAACGTCAGGAAGGACGAGGCGGCGGCGAAGCTGCTGCCCGCCGACATCCGGGCGGGCGGCAAACTGACCGTCGGCGCCTCCATCGGCGGCACCCCGCCCGGCGCCTTCTATCTGGAGGACGGCAGAACCGCCGTCGGCCAGGACATCGACTTCGCCGACGCCGTCGCCAAGGTCCTCGGGCTGAAGCTGAAGCGGGAGGCCGCCGGTTTCGAGGCGATCCTGCCCGCGCTCGGCAGCGGCAAGTACGACCTGGGCACAGGCAACTTCGGCGTCACGGACGAGCGGCGCCGGACGATCGACTTCGTCACGTACATCAATGACGGCCAGGGCTTCGCCGTGCGCAAGGACAGCGATCTGAAGAAGGTCACGGACCTCGGGCAGCTGTGCGGCCTGAACGTGGCGACCGGCGCGGGCACCACGTTCGAGGCGACCCTGGAGGAGAACAAGCACCTGTGCACGGACGCCGGGAAGAAGGCGTACAGCGTCAAGACGTACGCCGACCAGAGCGCGATCTGGTCGTCCCTCCAGCAGGGCAGGTCCGACGTGGTGATGAGCACCATCAACGGGCTGCGGTATGCCGTCGCCCACCAGGAGGGGCTGAAGTTCCTCAACGAGTACCACCGGCTCGACGTCGGCTTCGCCTTCAAGAAGGGCACGAAGCTGGCGCCGGCGTTCCGGGCGGCGGTGAACAAGCTGATCGCCGACGGGACGTACGACAAGATCCTGAAGAAGTGGGGAACCAGCGAGTCCGCGATCGAGAAGTCGCAGATCTCACCGCCCGAGATCAAGGACTGACCGGCTCCTACCCCGGGCCCGGGGGCTCAGCAGTCGCAACAGGAGCAGCACTCACAGCACTCGCAGATGGAGCACGCCTCGCAGCAGCTGCAGTCGGTCGAGCAGCAGTCGCTGCACCAGCCTTCGCGCTTCTTACGGGACCAGGGCCCCTCGAACTCGTCGGCACAGCACACCTTGCAGGTGCTGCAGAGCCCGATGGCCGCGGCACACCCCGCGAGGAATCCGCGCTTGCCGGGCTTCGGCGGCTGGAAGGACGGCCCGCCGCCGAAGCCGCCGGGTCCCCCCGGACCACCGGGACCGCCCTGCCCGCCGCCGTACGGATTCTGCGAGCCGTACGGGCCCGAGGACCCGGGCGGGACGTACGGGCCCGATCCGGTGGGCACCCAGGGGCCGGGCGCACCCGGGCCCTGTTGCGGCGTGGACGCCGTCGGTGCGTGCGCGCCGTGCGCGGGTCCGGCGACGTGCGAGACGCCGGATCCGTGGGACGCGTCGGCGCCGTGCGCGCAGCCCGACGTGCCGAAGGCGCGGTCGACCGAGCGGCGCAGTTCGTGGACGAGCAGCAGATGCGCGAGCGTGCCGTCGGAGAATTCGGCCTCGCGCAGGGCGAGGCGGATGCCGTGCAGCGCGTCGTCGGCGAGGCGGCGCGCCTCGGCGAGGTCCGTGCCGGTGGCCGTGAGCGGGTTCCAGGCACCCGACGCGGCGTCAGTTTCCTTGTCCTCCACGGCGTCCAGGAGGTGAGCGAGCCGCCCGAAGAGCCGGCCGGCCTCCGCGAGCGGCGTCGCGTTGCCGGGGCGTCCGGCGAGGACCGCGGTGTGCGCGAAGGCGGCGGCGGTCGCCGTCTCGGTCGGCTCGGTGACCGTGAGCACCGGGGTGCCGCGGCCGGCGAGCGCCTCGATCCCCAGCTGGCGCTCCACGGCGTCGACCAGGACGGCCGTATCGAACCCCACGTCAGAACCCGTACGGGAGCCGGCCTTTCCCCACTTCGTGGCCACCCGGCGGGCCGCCGCGGCTACCGGCCTGCGGGCCAGGAGGCCGTCGCCGTCGGCGACGTGGTCGCGGACCTTGGCCGAGGCGAGGACGAGCGAGACGGCAGCGGCGAGCCGGGCACCCTCGCCCTGCGCGACGGACGCGGTGCGCATCCCGCGCAGTGGACAGGGCCCCGCCGTGCGCCGTCCCCCGGCGGCGGATTCGGCCTGAGCCTCCGTCAGAACCGAGATCAGCAAACCGTCATAGTTCGTAACAACCCTCGCGAACTGCCCGTGGTCACCGCGAAGTGCCAGGCAGAGTCCGCACAGATGAGCCATCCATTGCGCCTTGAGCCCCTCGCCGAGACGATGGCTGCAAGGCCGGACTATTCCGAACAAGACGACTCCCCCGAGGGTCCCGAAGACGTAAGCTGCGGCATCGTATCGAGGGTGCCGTTCACCCGTACGCACCGGTCGTCACCCGTACGCCGCGAAGAATCATATTTCACTCACTGTCAGCAGCCGTACGGGATACGACCCTTGGGATTCATGGGACAGCGCCGTGTTGACTCTGCACCAGTAGCGTCACGAAAACCCCGCGCGGCGACTATCCACTTGGCGCACCATCCGCATCATGGACGACCATAGGGATGCGAAACGCAGAGGAACCGCTGTGAGAGGAGGCGTCCATGGGATCGGTGCGCAAGGCGAGTGCCTGGCTTGGCCTCGTCGACGACAACGATGACGAGCGTTACTACGACGGCTACGACGACGACAGGGTCGAGGGGTCCGAGCCGCAGACCGGCGCCGCCTGGGTCACGGACCCGCGCGTGAAGGTGGCGGCCGACGCCGCCGAGGAGCAGGGCCGCCGGATCGGCACGGTCACCCCGGACGGATTCCGGGACGCCCGTGGCATCGGCGAGATGTTCCGGGAAGGTGTCCCGGTCATCATCAACCTCACGGCCATGGAGCCCGGGGACGCCAAGCGCGTCGTCGACTTCGCGGCCGGGCTCACGTTCGGGCTGCGGGGTTCCATCGAGCGGGTGGCGAACCGGGTGTTCCTGCTGAGCCCTGCCGACACGCAGGTGGTCAACGGCGAGGCGGAGAGCCGTCCTGCGGACGGTTTCTTCAACCAGAGCTGAGCGTCACGGGTGGGCAGGGCCCGGCCCCTCGGCCGGGTCACCGCCCGCGACAGCCGTCACGCGACGGTGGAGGACTCCACGCCGACCCGCTCGGGTCCGCGCTGGGGCCCGATCTTCGCCGTGCCCTCCGCGTCCTGCGGGGCAGCGGCTTCGCACTCCATCCGCTTGGGCAGCCGCAGCGCAGCCACGGCGCCGAGCAGCAGGAACCCGGCGCTGACGAACAGAGTCACGTGCAGTCCGTGGACGAAGGCGACCCGGGCGGCGCTGCGCAGCGCCTCACCGGCACTGCCGCCGAGCCGCGTCGCGACCTGGTACGCCTCGCCGAGCGAGTTGCCCGCGTCGGCGCTCGCGGATCCGGGCACGCCGCTGACGCGGGCGATCCCGGGTGCGTACGCGGCGTTCATCACCGAGCCGAGCAGGGCGATGCCCATGCCCGCGCCGAGCTGGTAGGAGGTCTCCCCGATCGCCGCGGCGCCGCCGGCGTCCTGCGCCGAGGCCTCGCTGAGCATCGACTCGTACGCCCCGAAGAGGGTGGTCTGCAGGCCGAAGCCGAGAAGGACGAAGCCGAAGGTGAGCAGCGACGGCCGGTCGTGCTGTCCCATCAGCGTGAGCATGAGCACCGCGGCCGCGGTGAGGACGAAGCCGGCCGAGACCATGCGGCGCGGGCCGAAGCGGCGCAGCTGGGACGAGCCGAGGACGCCCGCGGCCATCGCCGCGAAGGTGAGGGGCAGCAGCCGCACCCCCGTCTCCAGGGGGCTCAGGCCGAGTACCAGCTGGAGGTACTGGACGGCGATCAGCTCCAGGCCGACCAGGGCGAGCATGGCGAGGACGATGCAGCCGACCGCGGTGGAGAAGGCGGGCCTGGCGAACATCTTCATGTCGATGAGCGGATGCTCGCGGCACTTCTGCCGCCGCACGAACACGATCAGCACGGCAACGCCGACCAGGAGGGGGGCGACGGCGGACGGGTCGAACAGGTCGCGGTCGACGCCGAGCCGCTTCACGCCGTAGACGACACCGAGCATTCCGACGGCCGCCATGAAGGCGCCGACCACGTCCCAGGGCCCGTCGGAACAGCCCTTGGACTCGGGAAGTATGAGACGGCCGAGGGGCAGCATGACGGCCATCAGCGGAATGTTGATCAGGAAGACCGAGCCCCACCAGAAGTGCTCGACCATGAAGCCGCCGAGGACCGGTCCGGTCGCGGCGCCTATGGCGGCGACCGCGGACCAGACTCCGATCGCCACGGCCCGCTCGCGCCGGTCGGGGAAGACCGCGCGCAGGATCGACAGGGTCGCGGGCATGATCATCGCGCCGCCGACGCCGAGCAGCGCGCGGGCCAGGATCAGGATGTGCGGTGTCGAGGCCAACACGGCGAGGGCGGAGGCCACGCCGAAGAGGGCGTAGCCGAGGAGCAGGACGCGTCTGCGGCCGACGCGGTCGCCGAGCGTGCCGAAGAGGATCAGGAGCGCCGCGCAGATCAGCGGATAGGCGTCGACGATCCAGAGCAGCTGGACGGCCGAGGGGCGCAGGTCCTGGGTGACGGCGGGGACTGCGACGTGCAGCACGGTCGCGTCGAGGGCGACGAGCAGCAGGCTGGTGCACAGGACGACGAGGACGACCCAGCGATTGGCGCCTGGCCCGGCGGTCCGCAGGCGAGAGGGCGCGGTGGCCGTGATCGTCCCGGACATATGCGTACCTCCCAGTGGTCCCTCGCGCTCGGCGGATCCGCGGGGTGGGGACTTCCCCGCGGTTGCGGCCGGAAGGAGCGGACTCCCGTGCCCACGCAACGATTGGCGAGTGAGCCGTCAGAGTACGCGAGTTCATTGCGGTGCCACGTGGCGGACCTCTCATGAGCCTCGCCGTGGAGTGTGGTGTACGCCACGCTCCGCTCTTGGACCACGCACCGGCGTGCGGTCCGGTTGCGCCCGGCGCCGATAATCGACGCCGTGACCGAAGTCGACCTGCAAGAACCGCGGCGCGCCCCGGCCCGCACGGCCGGAGCGCTGCGGCGCGCGGCGCCCGCGCTCCTTGCCTATGCCGGGGTGCGCGCCCTGGGCCTGCTCCTGCTCGCCGTGTGGAGCGCGGCGAAGGGGAAGAGCCCGCACACGCTGCTGACCGCCCGCTGGGACTCGCTCTGGTACACCCGCGTCGCGGATTTCGGCTACGGCTGGGAGGTGCGGCTGCCGGACGGCACGGTGCACTCGAACCTCGCGTTCTTCCCGCTGCTGCCGTGGCTGGAGCGGCTGGTGTCGGCGGTGAGCCCGCTGTCGTACGCGGACGCGGGCCTGGTGGTGAGCTGGCTCGCGTCGCTGTGCGCGGCCTGGGGGATCTTCCTGGTGGCCCAGCTGCTGTACGGGCGGCGGGCCGGCGTCTGCGCGGTCGTGCTGTGGGCGGTGCTCCCCGTCGGAATCGTGCAGTCGATGGCGTACAGCGAGTCCCTGTTCACGGCGCTCGCGGCCTGGTCGCTGTACGCGGTCCTGACCGGACGGTGGGTGAGCGCGGGGCTGCTCGCCTCGCTCGCGGGTCTGACCCGGCCGGTGGGTGCGGCGGTGGTCGCCGCGCTCTGGGCGACGGCCGTGGTCCAGGTCGTGCGGGAAAAGAGGATCTCCTGGCGCATGGCCGTCGGCGTGCTGCTCGCCCCGCTGGGCGCGGCCTCGTACGTCCTGTGGGTGGGGCACCGCACCGGGGGCGGCCTCCTCGGCTATCTCGACGTCCAGGGCCAGTGGGGCAACGGCTTCGACGGCGGTCTCGCCTTCGCGCGCTTCGTCGGCGCCAAGTTCACGTCGTTCCCCTCGGCGCTCGCGGGACTCGGCCTGATCGTCGGGGTCGCGCTCGTGATCTGGCTCTACGTGCTGTGCGTGCGGCGGGGCCAGCCGCTCGCGCTGCTCGTCTACTGCGGGATCGTCGTCGCGCTCGCCCTGTGCGCGTCGGGGTACTTCGGCTCGAAGCCGCGGCTGCTGCTGCCCGCCTTCCCGCTCCTGCTGCCGGTCGCGGTGGCGCTCGCCCGGCTGCGCACGGGCAGATCGGCGGCGGTGCTCGGCGGGGTCGCGGTGGCGTCGGCGGTCTACGGGGCCTTCTGGCTGACCGGGTCGGGGCCTCCTTGATCGACTCGGCGGGCCCCGGGAGGCCGGCCCGATCGCCCCGAGTGATCGGACGGGAAAATCCAAGGAAGCCGTCGGTGAACGAATTAGGGCGCGGCGAAAAACGAATACAAGAAATGATCAATGAAATTGAAGGCGATGCCCCGGTCGGATAGTGATATCCACAGGAATAAACGCCCGGTTGAGAGCAATCCCACATCACATCGTCATCACAAACCGAGTGATTCGGCCGGGTTCGGCACTCACTCGCTGTAGCGTCGATTGGGTGCGTACCGAACGAAACCTCACCCGTCTGGAGCGGCTCTTCGCCCGCCTCGACCGTGAGCCGGAACGACCGGTCAACCTGGATGTGCCCAGGATGAGCCGGCACAGGGTCGTGCTCTTCGGAGCCACCCTGTCCTTCTATCTCGCCATCGTGGTGGCCGTGCTGATCACGTCCTGGCTGGTCACGTTCGACTGGCAGGTCATGTTCTTCCGGCCGTACCAGCAGTGGCCCGAGATCCACGCGTTCCTGGACTACTGGGTCGTGCTCGGGCAGCGCGGACCGACCGCGGTCATGGTCATGGCCTGGCTCGGCTGGCGCTCCTGGCGTCAGCACACGCTGCGGCCGCTCCTCATGTTCGGTGCAGCGCTGCTGCTCCTGAACATCACCGTGGGCGCCGCCAAGCTCGGCATGGGCCGCCTCGGCCCGCACTACGCGACCACGATCGGCTCGAACGAGATGTGGCAGGGCGGCGATATATTTCCTTCCGGCCACACCGCCAACGCCGTGGTGACCTGGGGAATCCTCGCCTATCTGGCCTCGACGCCGCGCGCCAGGCGCTGGCTGTCGGCCGCCTCCGCCGTGATCTCGCTCAGCGTCGGCCTGACCACCGTGTACCTCGGTACGCACTGGATCAGCGACGTCTTCCTCGGCTGGGCCGCGGGTCTGCTCATCCTGCTCGCACTGCCCTGGGTCGAACCGCTGATCGCACAGGTCGAGGCGTGGATCTTCACCCTGCGCGAGCTGTGGCGCAACCGCCGCTCCGGTGCGCTCCCTGCGCCCGCCCCGGCCGCCGCCACGCCCACGCTGGTTCCGCAGCGCGCCGCCCCGCCGGCGTCGGAGGAGCCGCCGGTACGCGAGCCGGTCGGCACCGCGCGGGCGGTACGGCCCCCGGGTCTGCTCGCCCCGGGTCCGCACACCGCGCGCTCCGAGCGCACCCCGGTCACCCCGGCCGGCAGCCGCAGGCCGCCGCACGCGGACCGCGTACCGCGCGGCACCACGTCGGCCGCCCGCCCGGTCGCCGGCGGCTGACCGCCGTACGCGCGCGAGCGCCGCAGGCCGCGGGGCCGGTACGCACAGCCTGATCCCCGCACGCCGAAGGCCCCCGGTTCCGTCACGGAACCGGGGGCCTTCGCGCTGCTTGCCTGCCCTGTCAGCCCTTCCAGCAGCGGGTCACGGTGCCGTCGGCCACCTCGAAGTTCAGCCGTCCCGCGCGGTACTCCATGGTGATGATCGCGCCCGGGGGCAGCGACCTGACCGTGGACCAGCCGCGCTCACGGGCCCGCCGCTCGGCGCCCGGCGCATCGAGGCCGACGTACGTGCCGAGGGTGTCCTGGGGTTCTGCGGGAGGGGTCGGAATGGGTGCCATGACCACCACGTTAGGCGGCCGCGCCGCCTGACACCAGGGCGGACCACATCCCGTCACCGGTCCCCCTCCGGTCACGCTTTTGTCACAGGTCCACGACACGCGTTTCACTCGAACTCCGTCACACGTACGAGCGATTCGATGCTCCTTCTGCGCACGTTCTGCGCGCGCCACGGCATAATTCCGCGACTTCACAGAAAGGGTCCGGATAACGTGCCCGGAAATGGCGCCACGACCGTGTCCGGGACCCGCCCAATTCGGATTCCCGGACGCTCTTCACCAGTTGACGCCCCATCGGAATTGCATGAACGCGACACAGAGCTCCCGTACGCCCCCTGTCGGAGTCGGTGGGGGCGCGAGCATCATGGCGTGTGCTCGAGGCAGGCCCGGGGCGCGAGAAGCGAGGGGGCAAGCGATGGGTACGACGGACGTGCAGCCCGTGCAGCCGGCACCAGGAGTGGCGCGGACGAAGACGCCGGGCCGGATCGTCGTGGACTGGCTGACCACCACGGATCACAAGAAGATCGGCCACCTCTACCTGATCACGTCGTTCGCGTTCTTCCTCGCCGGCGGCGTCATGGCGCTCCTGATGCGTGCGGAGCTCGCGCGGCCCGGGCTTCAGATGCTGTCCAACGAGCAGTACAACCAGCTCTTCACGATGCACGGCACGATCATGCTGCTGCTCTTCGCGACCCCGACCTTCGCGGGCTTCGCCAACGAGATCATGCCGCTGCAGATCGGCGCCCCCGATGTGGCGTTCCCCCGGCTCAACATGTTCTCGTACTGGCTGTTCCTGTTCGGCGGGCTGATCGTGATCGGCTCGCTGATGGTGCCCGGCGGGGCCGCGGACTTCGGCTGGTTCGCGTACGCCCCGCTGAACAGCCTGACACGCTCGCCAGGCGTCGGAGCCGATATGTGGATCATGGGTCTGGCGCTCGCGGGCTTCGGCACGATCCTCGGCGCGGTGAACTTCCTGACGACCATCATCGGGATGCGGGCGCCCGGCATGACGATGTTCCGGATGCCGATCTTCACGTGGAACACGCTGTTCACGTCGATCCTCGTGCTGATGGCCTTCCCGGTGCTCGCCGCGGCGCTGCTCGTCCTGGAGGCGGACCGGCGCTTCGGGGCCGTGGTCTTCGAGGCCCAGTTCGGGGGTGCGCTGCTGTGGCAGCACCTCTTCTGGTTCTTCGGCCATCCTGAGGTCTACATCATCGCGCTGCCGTTCTTCGGCATCGTCTCCGAGATCCTCCCGGTCTTCAGCCGCAAGCCGATCTGGGGCTACTCGATGCTGGTCGGCGCGACGATGGCCATCACCGGGCTGTCGATCGTCGTGTGGGCGCACCACATGTTCGTGACAGGCGGGGTGCTCCTGCCGTTCTTCTCGTTCATGACGTTCCTGATCGCGGTGCCCACGGGCGTGAAGTTCTTCAACTGGATCGGGACGATGATCAACGGGTCCCTGTCGTTCGAGACCCCGATGCTGTGGTCCGTCGGCTTCCTGGTGACGTTCCTGTTCGGCGGTCTGACCGGCGTCATCCTCGCCGTGCCGCCGCTGGACTTCCATGTGACGGACTCGTACTTCGTGGTCGCGCACTTCCACTACGTCGTGTTCGGCACGGTCGTCTTCGCGACGTTCGGCGGCTTCTACTTCTGGTGGCCGAAGTTCACCGGGAAGATGCTCGACGAGCGGCTCGGGAAGATCCAGTTCTGGACGCTGTTCGTCGGCTTCCACACCACGTTCCTGGTGCAGCACTGGCTCGGCGCCGAGGGCATGCCGAGGCGGTACGCGGACTATCTGGCGGCCGACGGGTTCACGGCGCTCAACACCCTGTCGACCATCGGCTCGTTCCTGCTCGGCTTCTCCACGCTGCCGTTCCTCTACAACGTCTGGAAGACGGCCAGATACGGCGAGAAGGTCGACGTGGACGACCCATGGGGCTACGGGCGTTCGCTGGAGTGGGCGACACCGTGCCCGGCGCCGCGGCACAACTTCCTCACGCTGCCCCGGATCCGCTCCGAGTCGCCGGCCTTCGATCTGCACCATCCGGCGTTCGCGTCGTCCCGTCGGCTGAGCCGGCCCGTTCTCCAGCCCGGAACGGACGACCCCGAGCGGTCCTGATCGCGTCCGTGCGCCCGTCCGGTGAGCCCGTCGGGTTCGAGTCCGCCGGCCCTTGCGGACGGCCAGGGTCCGCAAGGGCGCCGTGCGCGGGCTACTCGGCGGTCGCGGTGGTCACGAGGACCGCCAGGTCGTTGTCGCTCGTGTAGTACGGCTCGACCGCGATCCGGCCACGCTCGGTGTCGAGGCGTGCGGTCGGGTAGGTGAAGATCGGCTTCTTGTCCGCGACGTCGTCCAGGAGCCGGGCGACCCGCACCGCGAGTCCGTCCTCGCCCTCCGGGCGCACCCACAGGTCCCAGCGTCCCGCGTCCAGCTCCTCGTACCCGACGCGGAAGGTGAACTCGTCGCCGTGCGGGGCCAGTTCACTGCGCAGGGCGGCCCCGCCGTCCTTACGTGAACGTATCTCCGCGTACGCCTTGGGGGTGATCGCGGTGCCGTAGACGCGGCCGCTGACGGTCATCTGGCCGTCCGCGATGAGCAGTTCGCCCGCCTCGGCGTGCGGGGCGCGCAGCCAGCTGCGCACCGTGAGGTTGCCGTGCTTGGTCGCGTAAGGGATGCGGACGGCGACGAAGCCGCGGGAGCCGCTGGGCACGCGGTCGACGAGGGACCGCAGGTCGTTGAGGCCCGGGGCCAGGCGCTGCGGCTCCTCGCCGGCCACCTGCGCGAAGACGTCCCAGCGCCCCTCGGCCAGCCGGACGCTGCTGGGCAGCGCCGCACGGAGTCTGCCGTCGCCCGCCGGGGTCAGCGGCAGCCGCACGTCCTCGCCGCTGTCCCGCTCGGTGAGGACCAGATGGGCCGGGTCGGGCCCGCCGTGGTCCGTGACGTCGAAGGTGAGACCGCCCGCCGAGTCGGCGATGCAGTCGGCGCGGGGCGCCGTGGCCCCGTCGCCTTCGGAGTGCCCGGACGAGGCGGCCGAGGCAGCCGAGGCAGCCGAGGCCGAGAAGTCTGCCGAAGCTGTCGGCGTCATGCCGTGCGCCCCTTTCTCTGTGACGTTCCCTGGGCCGTGAACGCGGAACGCCCCGCGTCCCGTAGTGCGTACGTGCCCCCGAGCAGCGCGCCGCGGGTGCGGTGCAGAAGGCCCCGGCCGCGGCGGGCCGTCAGCGAGCCGAACAGCGATTCGTAGCGCTCGGCGATGTGCGCCGGGTCGAACCGCTCGGAGTCCTTGAGGGCGGCGCTCGCCATCCTGGCGCGCAGCGCGTCGTTGTTGATCAGTTCGAGGAGGCCGCCGGAGATCGCCTCGACGTTTCCGACCTCGACCAGGCGCCCGTCGACACCGTTGTCGATGATTTCGCCAGGGCCGTGCGGACAGTCGGTGGCGACCACCGGGAGGCCGCAGCGCATCGCCTCGACGATGGTCATGCCGAACGACTCCAGGCTGGAGGTGACGGCGGCGATGGAACCTTTCGCCCACTCCGGTTCGATGGGGTGGGCGGGGCCCATGAGGAACACGTGGTTGTAGAGACCGAGTTCGTCGATCAGGGCGCGGAGCTTGTCCTTCTGCTTGCCGCTGCCGTAGATCCGCAGGCGCCAGTCGGGCCGCTCGGCGCGGACCTGGTCGAAGGCCCGCACCAGCAGGTCGTACCGCTTCACCGGCGCGAGCCGGCCGGCCGCGACGACCCACTTGCCGGAGCCGTCCGCGGGCTCGACGCCGGGCGCGGGTACGGGGTTCGGCACGGCCTCGATCCGCACACCGGGCAGCCGCATCTTCGCGCGGTAGGCACGGGCGTCGGCCTCCGTGGTCGTGGTGAGCGCGTCGAGCCGCGGGTAGACCGCGCGCAACTGCCGCCGCAGCGCGGCCGGGTGGCTGTCGAGCGTGAGGTGTTCCTGGCCGACGCGCAGGGGGCCGCGCCGGGTCTGGCGGGCCAGGTGCACATTGAGTCCCGGGCGGGTGCCGACGACGACGTCGGCGTCGACCGCGCGCAGATGCTCGGCGATCCGCCGGTCGGTGAGCGCGTTGTACTGGCCGTAGCGGCCCTCGGCGCGCGGGAACGTCGCGGCGGGGGTGCCGTACTCGGGGCTGTCGCCCTCGTAGCCCTCTGTGCCCTTGCGGATGTCGACGAGGTGCCTCACCCGGACCCTCGGGTCGGGCCTGAAGACCGGCTCGTCGCGGTGGCGCAGGACGGAGACCACCTCGACGTCGTGCTGTTCGGCAAGCGTGTTCGCGAGGTTGTACGTCGTCCGAATCGTCCCTCCGATTCCGTACGCGTTGTGAATCAGGAAAGAGATCTGCATGCGTCCCCGTATTCCACTGTTCCTCGCGGACAGTCCGTCTCGTCCGCCTACCGCAGGGTTAGACAGGGGTGCGTAGGCAGAGGTTGGGCGTCATCATCATCTTGTTCCAGAACAGATGCGTGATTGAGAGACGATTCGTGGAACCTTTTGACGTTTTACGACATCAAGGCAGGTGGGAGAGGTGGAGGGCCATGAAGCGGTTCGTGGTCATGTCACCCGCTTGAGTGATCCACCCGAACTGCGGCGCGGCGCCGCCCTGTTCGCCGGTGAGGCCGTCCAAGCCGCCGAAGCCGCCGAGCTCAGCCGAGGCTCTTGGCCGACGCCTTGGGGATGAGCAGCACGGTCCCGGCGTTGAGGTGGTCGGGGTGGGCCCCGACCATCTTCCTGTTGGCCTTGTAGAGCGCCTGCCAGCCACCCTTGACGCGGTGGCGCGCGGCGATCGAGATGAGAGTCTCGCCCCACTTGACCACATGGACCCGGCCGTCGAGCTTGAGGACCTTGGAGCAGACGGGCCAGGCACGCCAGCCCTGGGTGCGCAGCACCTCCTCGGCGACCGCGATCTGTTCGGCACGGGTCGCGAGGTCCGCGCGCGGGGCGTAGAGGAGCCCGCCGTGCTCCTTCCAGGTCGACTGCCGGAACTGCAGCCCCCCGTAGTAGGAGTTGCCGCTGTTGATGTGCCAGCGTCCGCTGCTCTCGCACTCGGCGAGGCAGCCCCAGGGCCAGTGATCCTTGACGCAGTCCCTCAGATCGAGGGTCGGATGCCCGGGGCCCGAGACCGGTGGCGGCGGGGCGGCGGACGCGGCCGCGGCCGCGGGGGTGAGCGTGGCGGCGAACAGGGCCGGCAGGGCCGCGAGAAGGAAGCGGCGTGCGGGGCGCGTACGGGTCACGGACGTGGGACGCATCGCGTCACGCTATGCAGGCGATCCGGCACCTCCGCCGTGCCGCGCCCGGCACGACCCGGCCCCCACCCGGTCAGCCCCACCCTGTCGGCCACTTCTGACCGGCAGCGACTATTTTCAGCCACCTGTTTCATTACGCGATTTCAGTATTTGTCGACCTGTGGGCATGCCGACCTGCGACTCACCCCTTCCCGCCAATTCCCCTGCACACAACGGGAGTTGATGCGGGGCGACCGATTCCGGCGGTCGGCTCTCGCCGTGCGCCGGATGGGTCGATTCCGTCCCCTTCCAGGCGTGACCCTTGGCACAGATCATCCGTTGTCTCCTTTATGAGCCGGGGACCGCCCGGCCGCATTCGACGCAGCAACACACCGAATCCGAGGAGCCACCCGTGCCGCGCATGCTCGACGTCAGCGACGAGGTACGCGCCGAGATCGGCGACGAAGAAGCCGACCGGCTGCTCGCCGGAGAGAACGCCCCGGGTACGTACGACTGCACGTCCTGCCGTACTCCGGGCGATTCGGAACAGGAGCGCACCAGCAGCGTCCTGTTCATCGGCGACGAGACCGCCGTCCTCGCCTTCGCCCACTCCACCTGCCTGCCCTCTCAGGTCGTCCAGGTGTCCGAGGAGCAGCTGCAGGGAGCGGTACGTTCCATCACCGGCGACGGCGGCGCACCCGCCGCCGCCTCCCCCGCCCCCTCGCTGTCGGCGCAGTCCTTCCCCGGGCAGGCCGTCCCGGAGCAGGCCGTGCTCGGCGTGACCAGTGGGCTCGTCCTGATCTCCGGTGAGCTGCACCCCGCGCTCGTCGTCGAGCCGACCGGGCCGATCGCCCGTCCCGGCTCGACGCGCGGCATCGACGAGTTCCTGACCCTCCTCGTGGAGCAGGGCTTCACGCCGACCGCCCAGGTCGGCCAGGTGCCGCCGGTGCTGCACGGCTGGTCCGTGCTGCTCGCCATGGGCCAGCTGCACGCCGTCCTCCAGCCCGGCGCCGGCACCGGCGGCGCGGGTCAGGTCGCCTGGTGGCAGGCGCACCAGCCGCTGCACGTCACCGACAGCTGGCGCGCGGCGGCGAACAAGACGAACTCCGTCCTCGTCTTCGCGGCCCCGTCGGGCACGATCGGCCGCCAGCCCCGCGAGGACCTGCTCCGCGGCGCCCTCGACAAGGCCGCGGCGAACGGGCTGCTCGTCGGCGCGACGATGCCGCTGGCAGGTACGTGACGATCCGTCACCAGCCGAGGTGACCGTGGGCCGGGCGCGCGCCCGGCCCACGGTCGTACCCGGGCCCCCGAGTCCGGCCCGTGCACCTCCCCGTGCATCTCCCCGTGCGCCGCCCGCACCCCCGGCGGCCTGCGAAAGCGCGGCCCGGGCCGCATCCGTGAGGGTGTGCGGGTCGTTGGCACCTACGTGCACGCATACGACCTCCCTCGCCGCCCGCAGTACCCGACCCCGATCCCCGCCATGCGCGGGACCCACGAATCCGCGGGTGGCCGCTCGGCCACACCGATCTACGACGCCCTGTACTCGGAGTACCGCCGGTCCTTCCGGGCCCTGCCGGGCGACCGGAGCGGCGAGGAGAACCTCTCGTTCTCCGCGTTCGGCTCGGTCTCGTACGCCCTGCACCACAGCAGCAGCGGGCGGCACAGCGCGTCGTACCACGAACCCCAGCACGCACACAGCTCGCCGCCGGCCGTCTCCTGGCAGACGAACGGGCGGCAGCACGGCTCCGGGAGCAACCTCCCCGCCGCACTGCCGCCCGGTCCACGCCGCGAGCGCTAGGCGCTGCGCGCTAGCTCACTTCTTGCGGCCGCGCTTCTCGCGCACCCGGACAGAGATGTGGATCGGCGTCCCCTCGAAGCCGAACTCCTCGCGGAGGCGTCGCTCCACGTACCGGCGGTAGCCGGCCTCGATGAAGCCGGAGGCGAAGAGCACGAACCGCGGCGGCTTCGTGCCGGCCTGCGTGCCGAAGAGGATGCGGGGCTGCTTGCCGCCACGGACCGGGTGCGGGTGGGAGGCCACCAGCTCACCCAGGAACGCGTTGAGCCGGCCCGTCGGAACGCGGGTCTCCCAGCTGTCCAGGGCCGTCTCGATCGCGGGGACGAGCTTCTCCATGTGGCGCCCGGTCGTCGCCGACACGTTCACCCGGGGCGCCCACGCGACCTGCGCGAGCTCCGTCTCGATCTCGCGCTCCAGGTAGTAGCGCCGCTCCTCGTCGAGCGTGTCCCACTTGTTGTACGCGACGACGATCGCGCGCCCCGCCTCGACGGCCATCGTCACGATGCGCTGGTCCTGGATCGAGATCGGCTCGGACGAATCGATCAGGATGACCGCGACCTCCGCCTTCTCGACGGCGGCGGCCGTGCGCAGGGAGGCGTAGTAGTCCGCGCCCTGCTGGAGGTGGACCCGCTTGCGGATGCCCGCCGTGTCGACGAACTTCCAGGTCTTGCCGCCGAGCTCGATGAGCTCGTCGACCGGGTCGCGGGTGGTGCCCGCCAGCTCGTTCACGACGACGCGGTCCTCGTTCGCCACCTTGTTCAGGAGGGAGGACTTGCCGACGTTCGGGCGGCCGATGAGGGCGACGCGGCGGGGGCCGCCGATCGCGGTGCCGAAGGTCTGCGCCGGGGCGTCGGGGAGCGCCTCGATGACGGCGTCCAGCATGTCGCCGGTGCCGCGGCCGTGCAGGGCCGAGACCGGGTACGGCTCGCCGAGGCCGAGGGACCACAGGGCGGTGGCGTCCGCCTCGCCGCTCGGGCCGTCCACCTTGTTGGCGCACAGCACGACCGGCTTGCCGGCCTTGCGCAGCAGCCGTACGACCGCGAGGTCGGTGTCCGTCGGGCCGACCGTCGCGTCGACGACGAAGACGACGGCGTCTGCGGTCTCGATCGCGTACTCGGCCTGCGCGGCCACGGACGCGTCGATGCCGAGGACGTCCTGCTCCCAGCCGCCCGTGTCGACGAGCCGGAAGCGGCGGCCCGCCCACTCGGCGTCGTACGAGACGCGGTCGCGCGTGACGCCCGGCTTGTCCTCGACGACGGCTTCGCGGCGGCCGATGATGCGGTTCACCAGGGTCGACTTGCCGACATTGGGGCGGCCGACGACGGCGAGGGCGGGCAGCGGGCCGTGGCCCGCCTCCTCGATCGCGCCCTCGACGTCCTCGATGTCGAAGCCCTCTACCGCGGCGAGCTCCATGAACTCCGCGTATTCCGCGTCGCCAAGGGCCCCGTGCTCGTGTTCGGCCGAGCCCTCCGGCTGGATCTGGTCGTTCATGAAGTCCGTACCTCGTCGTTCATCGTGGTGATCGGTGGACCGTCTGATCGCTTACGGCGGTCCACTACTGAAAGTCTCGCTCAGTGCCCGGTGAGGCGCCTGGCGTTTTCCAGGTGGGCGGTGAGCCGCTCCTGGATGCGCACGGTCGCCTCGTCCAGCGCCTTGCGCGTACGCCGCCCGCTGCCGTCGCCCGCCGGGAACGGGTCCCCGAAGACGACGTCGACGCGGCTGCGCAGCGGCGGCAGCGCCTTTATCAGCCGGCCGCGCTTCGTGGTGCTCCCCAGGACAGCCACCGGCACGATGGGCGCCCCGCTGCGCACGGCGAAGTAGGCGAGGCCGGCCCGCAGGGAGGCGAAGTCGCCGCCGCCTCGGGTGCCCTCGGGGAAGATCCCGAGGACTCCACCCTCGTCGAGCACGCTCAGCGCGCGCGTGATCGCCGTACGGTCCGCCGTCGACCGGTCCACCTCGACCTGGCCGATGGCGCCCAGGAACGTGCCGAGCGGTCCGATGAACGCTTCCTTCTTGATCAGGAAGTGGGTCGGCCTGGGCGCGACGCCCATGACCATCGGCCCGTCGACGTTGTGCGCGTGGTTGACGGCCAGGATCACCGGGCCGGTCGCGGGGACCTTCCAGGCGCCGAGGACGCGGGGCTTCCACAGCCCGTACATGAGACCGACCCCGATGCGGCGGCCGACCTCCGCGCCTCTTTCCGAGGGGGAAGGCGCGGTCACTTCGCCGCCTGCTTCTCCCCGATGAGGGTCACGACGCACTCGATGACCTGCTGGAGCGTGAGCTCGGAGGTGTCCACCTCGACGGCGTCGTCGGCCTTGGCCAGCGGGGACGTCTTGCGGCTGGAGTCCGCGGCGTCCCGCTTGATCAGGGCCTCCTGGGTCGCCTTCACGTCGGAGCCCTTGAGCTCACCGCTGCGGCGGGCCGCGCGGGCCTCCGGCGAAGCGGTGAGGAAGATCTTCAGGTCGGCGTCGGGCAGGACGGTCGTACCGATGTCACGCCCCTCGACGACGATGCCCTGCTCCGCCGAGGCGGCGATGGAACGCTGCAGCTCGGTGATGCGGGCACGCACCTCGGGTACGGCGCTGACGGCGCTGACCTTCGAGGTGACCTCGGTGGTGCGGATGGGACCGGCGACGTCGGCGCCGTCGACCGTGATCGTCGGGGCGGACGGGTCGGTGCCGGAGACGATCTCGGCCTTGCCGGCCACGGCGGCGATGGCCGTCGGGTCGGTCAGGTCTATGCCGTTGCTCACCATCCACCAGGTGATCGCCCGGTACTGGGCGCCGGTGTCCAGGTAGCTGAGGCCGAGCTGGGCGGCGACGGCCTTCGAGGTGCTCGACTTGCCCGTGCCGGAGGGCCCGTCGATGGCGACGATCACTGCTGCCGGGGCTGCGGTTGCGGCGGTTGCGGCGGTTTCCACGGGGCTGCGGACACCTTTCTCAGTGCACGGGACAGGGAGGCGGGGCGCAAAGGCGCCCCGCACAAGGTTACTGGCTCAAGCACCCTGCCCTTACAGCCCCTGAGGACAGGCCCTACTGGCGCATCGCCCAGCCGCGGTCGCGCAGCGCCGCCGTCAGCTTCGGGGCCGCGGCCGGCTGGACCATCAGCTGGACGAAGCCCGCCTGCTGGCCGGTCGCGTGCTCGATGCGGACGTCCTCGACGTTGACCCCCGCGGCGCCCGCGTCGGCGAAGATCCGGGCCAGCTCGCCGGGCTGGTCGGAGATGAGGACCGCCACGGTGTCGTACGCCGCCGGGGCCGCGCCGTGCTTTCCGGGGACGCGGACCTGGCCCGCGTTCCCGCGGCGCAGGACGTCCTCGATGCCGGTGAGGCCCTCGCTCCGCTTCGCCTCGTCCGAGGACTGGAGGGAGCGCAGGGCGCTGACCGTCTCGTCGAGGTCGGCGGAGACCGCGGAGAGCAGGTCGGCGACCGGGCCCGGGTTCGCGGAAAGGATGTCGATCCACATGCGGGGGTCGGAGCCCGCGATGCGCGTCACGTCCCGGATGCCCTGGCCGCACAGGCGTACGGCCGACTCCTCGGCGTGCTCGAGGCGTGCCGCGACCATGCTGGAGAGCAGGTGCGGCATGTGGGAGACGAGGGCGACGGCGCGGTCGTGGGCGTCCGCGTCCATGACGACGGGGACGGCGCGGCACAGGGCGACCAGTTCCAGCGCGAGGTTCAGGACCTCGGTGTCGGTGTCCCGGGTGGGCGTCAGCACCCAGGGGCGGCCCTCGAAGAGATCCGCGGTGGCCGCCAGGGGCCCGCTGCGCTCGCGGCCCGACATGGGGTGCGTACCGATGTAGGGGCTGAGGTCGAGGCCGAGTGCCTCGAGATCACGGCGCGGGCCGCCCTTGACGCTCGCGACGTCGAGGTATCCGCGGGCCACCCCGCGCCGCATCGCGTCGGCGAGGGTCGTCGCGACGTGCGCGGGCGGCACGGCCACCACGCACAGGTCCACGGGTCCCTCGGGCGCCTCGTCGGTGCCCGCTCCGAGCGCGGCGGCGGTGCGGGCCTGCGTCGGGTCGTGGTCGGCGAGGTGCACGTGCACGCCGCGCGAGGCGAGCGCCTGGGCGGCGGAGGTCCCGATGAGGCCGGTGCCGATGACGAGGGCGGTTCTCACTGGGCGATGTCCTTGCGCAGGGCTGCGGCGGCGCCGAGGTACACGTGCGCGATCCCGGGCTTCGGCAGCTCGGACTCGATGTGGGCGAGGACGCGTACGACGCGCGGCAGCGCTCCCTCGATGTCGAGTTCCTGCGCGCAGATCAGCGGCACGTCGACGATGCCCAGCTTGCGCGCGGCGGCCGCCGGGAAGTCGGAGTGCAGATCGGGCGTGGCCGTGAACCAGATCGAGATCAGGTCGTCGGAGGTCAGACCGTTCCGCTCGAGGATGGCGGTGAGCAGCTCGCTGACCTGCTCGTCCATGTGTCCGGCTTCGTCCCGATCGAGTTGGACGGCGCCCCGGACCGCTCGTACCGCCACGATGTCGCTCCTTGCTCGCGTACGTACAGGCTGATGAGGTGCCAAGCCTAGTCAGGCCCGCGGACACCGGCGCGCGGCGCCCGCCTGCCGAGACGGACGCCGCGCGGTGGTGCGATGCACGTCAGAGATTCTGCTCCCTGGCCAGCTCGTCGAGCGAGCGGGTCGGTACCTCGCCCTGCGGGGTCAGCTTGTCGACGGCGGTGGGCAGGGCCTTCGCGATGTCGTGGGCCGCCTGGTCCGGGCTGACGCCCGACTCCGCCGCCACCTTCTGGAGCGTGGCGTCCGGCAGGGCCTCCTTGACCTGGTCCGGGGTCACCTGCTCGTTCGCGCCGGTGCCGACCCAGGACTGCGCCTGCCCGCCGAGGCCCGACTTGGCGAGCGTCTCCAGGAGGCCACCCAGCGGGTTGCTGCCCGCGGAGCCGCCCTGCCCCTGGGTGAACGCGGCCAGGAGCGAGGTGAGGACCCCGCCCGCCGAGCCGCCGGCCTTGTCACCGAGGAGGCCGCTGAGCAGGCTTCCCAGATCGTTGTTACCCGCCATGGTCACGCCTTTCGGGATGTTCTCGGAGTCTTGCGTGGGCTCGCTCCTGGAGCCCACGGACCCTGCCAATGTGACCCGAACCACACCCTGTCGCCACTCGGGCAGCACCGGCCGGCCCGACCCCTGGAAGATCACCGGTCCGCCCTCCGGAAGATCGACGGCGCCGGATCCACGGCGCCGGAAATTCGGTCCGCCCCGGCCGGGCACGGCCCGTACGCTCCGTCCATGACAGAGGCCCTGGACCTGGTGCGCGACCACACGATCTACTCCTGCGTGATGGGTTCGCGGGCGTTCGGCCTGGCCACGGACGGCAGCGACACCGACCGCCGGGGCGTCTTCGTGGCGCCGACGCCGATGTTCTGGCGGTTCGAGAAGCCGCCGACGCATGCCGACGGCCCGGCGGACGAGCAGTTCTCCTGGGAGCTCGAGCGCTTCTGCGAGCTCGCCCTGCGGGCCAATCCGAACATCCTGGAGTGCCTGCACTCACCACTCGTCGAGCACGTCACCGACACCGGCCGCGAACTGCTGGACCTGCGCCGGGTGTTCCTGTCCCAGCAGGTCCACGCCACGTTCACCGGCTACGCGCTGGGTCAGCGCAAGAAGCTCTACGCCGACGTCCGCCAGTACGGCGCCCCGCGCTGGAAGCACGCGATGCATCTGCTGCGCCTGCTCGCCTCCTGCCGCGACCTGCTCCGCACCGGCCGGCTGACGCTCGACGTCGGCGAGGACCGCGAGGGGCTCCTCTCGGTCAAGCGGGGCGAGGTTTCCTGGGACGACGTGGTGGCCCGGATGGCGCGCCTGGGCGCCGAGGCGGAGGAGGCAGCCACCCGCACCCCGCTGCCGGCCGAGCCGGACCGGGCGCGGGTGGCGGACTTCCTGTTCGAGGTCCGGCGAGCGTCAGCCCGTCAGCCGGAGCCGTACGACGAGGTCGTGCAGGGCGTCGTGGACGGTCGGGGCGTCCGGCAGCGCTGAGCCCTCCTGCGCGGCGTCGAGGACGGCGTGCAGCGCCTCGATGTCGTCGGCCACGCGCGCGTGGCCGACATCGGCCGCCCCGTGCTCGGCCTCCGCCTTCGCCGCGATCAGCTCCGGCAGATATGAGGGTGCATCCAACTCGCCCAGGAGCGTGGGCAGATGGGCCTGCACCTCGCCGGTACGCATGAGGAAGACGCCGGTGAGCAGCGCCCGGAAGGTGTAAAGCAGCGGCTTCAGCTCCCGGGTCCTGTCGAACAGGCGCCACTGGGTGTTGGCGAAGCCCCGGTAGTGGTGGGCGTGGTGGCTGGTGAGCACGCCGGGCGCGAGGGAGGCGAGTTCGGCGTGCGCGTCGGTGGTGTGCACGACCAGCGGGGAGAGCAGCTGCTCCAGTACGTAGCCGTTGCGCCGGAGCAGCAGACGCACGAATTTACGCAGGTCATGTGTCACGAGATCCATCTCGAGACCGTCCGAGTCCCACATGCGGGACCGGGTCTCGTCCGGTTCGCGCAGGCCGAGGAGCGCCTCCGCGGGCAGCAGATGGACACCGCGCAGGTCGACATCCGAGTCCTGGGAGGGGAACCCGTAGAGATGGGCCCCGGACACCGTCGCGAACAGCAGCGGGTCCGCCTGCTCGGCGACGATCCGGCCGAGTTCCGCGTCGGGCACCCCGGCGGCGCTCAGGACCTCTCTGTCGTACGTCGTCATCGATCAACCGTCCCAGAGCGCCCCGAGCGACAGCAGGTCGCTGCGGTACTCGATACGTTCCGACCAGTCCGTCGGCCACACCTCGTCGCCCAGGTACGCCCCGGCGAACGCCCCCGTCAGGCAGGCGATCGAGTCCGAGTCGCCCGAGGTGCAGGCGGCGCGGCGAAGAGCGGTGACGGGTTCGTCGACGAAGAGCAGGAAGCAGAGCAGGCCCGTGGCGAGCGCCTCCTCGGCGATCCAGCCCGCCCCGGTGACCAGGCACGGGTCGGTCTCGGGCGACGGCGAGGCCAGCGCCTCCTGGAGCCGTTCGAGCACGGCCAGGCAGTCGTCCCAGCCGCGCGCGATGAAGTGCTCCGGGCTCGGGTCGGCGGCCCGCGCCCACAGGTCGCCGAGCCAGGGCTCGTGGTACTTCTGCCGGTTCTCGTACGCGTACGAGCGCAGCATCCCGACGAGTCCGGTCGGCTCCGTGCCCTGCGCCAGGAGGTGGACGGCATGCGCGGTGAGGTCGGACGCGGCGAGGGCCGAGGGGTGGCCGTGAGTGAGTGCGGACTGCAACTGGGCGGCGCCCGCGCGCTGTTCGCCGCTGAGTCCGGGGGCGAGGCCTACGGGCGCGACGCGCATGTTGGCGCCGCAGCCCTTGGACCCGATGCGGCTGGCCTCCCGCCAGGGCTTGCCGCGCGCGAGGAGGTCGCAGGCCTGGAGGCAGGTGTTGCCGGGGGCGCGGTTGTTCTCCGGTGACTGGTACCAGTCGATGAACTCCTCGCGCACGGGCCTCGTCATGCGCAGGGGCGCGAGCATGCCGCGGTCCATCGCGGTGCGCAGACCGCGCCCCAGGGCGAGCGTCATCTGTGTGTCGTCGGTGACGATCGCGGGCTCGGGCAGGGTCATCTGCCGCCAGGGCCCGAACTTGGCGAGGATCGAGGGGACGTCGTTGAACTCGGTCGGGAAGCCGAGCGCGTCCCCCAGGGCGAGCCCGACGAGAGAGCCGGTCGCCGCACGCTTCTTCATGAGGGTCGTCCTTCCGCGGGGGGCCTGAGCAGGGGCGGGTGCAGGGCGGTGGCGGGTCCTGCCTTGTAGAGCGCGGCGGGTTTGCCGCGGCCGCCGGTGAGCCGGGCGGCGCCATGCACCGGTTCGACGAATCCGGGAGTCGCGAGGACCTTGCGGCGGAAGTTCGCGGGGTCGAGCCCGGCGCCCCACACCGCTTCGTAGACCCCGCGCAGCTCGCCGAGGGTGAACTCGGGCCGGCAGAAGGCGGTGGCCAGGCAGGTGTTCTCGATGCGGGTGCCGACGCTGTCATGCGCGTCGGCGAGGATCCGGTCGTGGTCGAAGGCGAGCGGGCCGTACGCGCCCGTGCCGTACGGCAGCCAGTCCGCGCGGGCGGCGTCACCGCCCCCGCGCACGTCCGGCGGGTCGGGCACGAGGGCCGCGAACGCGACGGAGACGACCCGCATACGGGGGTCGCGGTCCGGGTCGCTGTAGGTGCGCAGCTGTTCCAGGTGCAGCCCGGTGACGTCGGACAGGCCGGTCTCCTCGGCCAGTTCGCGCGCCGCCGCCGTCTCGGCCGACTCGTCGGGGAGGACGAAGCCGCCGGGCAGCGCCAGACGTCCCGCGTACGGGTCCTGTCCCCGCTCGACGAGCAGCACCCTCAGCACGCCGTCCCGGATCGTGAAGACGGCCAGATCGACGGTGACGGCGAAGGGCTCGAAGGCGTACTTGTCATAGCCCCGCACGCACACCACCCCCTCTCTTTATAGTCTTACCGACTATAAAGAGAGGGGGTGGCGCACACAAGAGCCGGGCCGGGGCCAGGGCTCCTAGAGGTCGACTTCCTGCATCAGCATGCCGACCTCGGTGTTGGACATGCGTCGCAGCCAGCCCGACTTCTGGTCGCCCAGCGCGATCGGCCCGAAGGAGACCCGCACCAGCTTGTCGACCGGGAATCCGGCCTCCGCGAGCATGCGCCGCACGATGTGCTTACGGCCCTCGTGCAGGGTGACCTCGACGAGGTAGTTCTTGCCGGTCTGCTCGACGACGCGGAAGTGGTCCGCCTTCGCGTACCCGTCCTCCAGCTGGATGCCGTCCTTGAGCTGCTTGCCCAGGTCACGCGGGATCGGGCCCACGATGTGCGCGAGGTAGGTCTTCTTCACGCCGTACTTGGGGTGGGTGAGGCGGTGGGCCAGCTCTCCGTGGTTGGTGAGCAGGATGATGCCCTCGGTCTCCGTGTCGAGCCGCCCGACGTGGAACAGCCGCGTCTCGCGGTTGTTCGTGTAGTCGCCCAGGCACTGCCGGCCGTCGGGGTCCTCCATGGTGGAGACGACACCGGCCGGCTTGTTCAGCGCGAAGAACTGGTACGACTGAGTGGCCACGGTCAGGCCGTCGACCTTGATCTCGTCCTTGTCGGTGTCGACGCGCAGACCCTGCTCCAGCACGATCTGGCCGTTGACCTCGACCCTGGCCTGCTCGACGAGCTCCTCGCAGGCGCGCCGGGAACCGTAACCGGCCCGCGCGAGCACCTTCTGGAGGCGCTCGCCCTCCTGCTCGGCGCCCGGGAAGGTCTTGGGGGTCTTGACCGTCGGCTTGCCCGCGTACCGGTCGCGGTTGCGCTCCTCCTGGCGGACGTCGTACTCCCGCGAGGTCGACGGGGCGCTGCCCCGACCGCTGCCGCGGGCTCCGGTGCCCTGGGAGGTGCGGGGGCCGCCCTTGGCGCCGCCGCGCGCTGCCGCGCCCCGGCCCCTCTTCGGCCCGCCGTCGGCGGGGCTCACGTCGTAGCGCCGCTCCTCGGGGCGCGGCTTGCTCGGCCGGCCCTGCTGCTTGTCGTCACGGTCGTTGCCGGCGCCCCGGTAGTTCCCGCGGCCGCCTCCGGCGCTTCCGCCGCGAGCACCGCCGCCACCGCTGCCGCCCCGGCCGCCACCACTCCGGCCGCCGCCACCGCTGCTGCCGCGGCCGCCGCTGTTGCCACCACGGCTCCCGCCGTTGTTTCCGCTGCTGTTCCTGCCGCTGCTGCTTCGCATCAAAATTTCCGTCTAGTCGTCTGCGTCCTCGTAACCCGGCGCATCGGGTGCGTCCGGGTCGAACGACGGGACCCCTTCCTGCGTCTCGGCCTCGATCGCGTCCGCCTCGGGAAGGAAGGGCGCCAGCTCCGGGAGCTCGTCCAGGCCTCGCAGGCCCATCCGCTCCAGAAAGTAGTTCGTCGTCCTGTACAGGATCGCACTTGTTTCGGGTTCCGCGCCCGCCTCCTCGACGAGACCCCTCTGGAGCAGGGTCCGCATCACGCCGTCACAGTTCACTCCGCGCACGGCGGAGACCCGCGAACGGCTCACCGGCTGCCGGTACGCGACGACCGCGAGGGTCTCCAGAGCTGCCTGGGTGAGCCGGGCCTGCTGCCCGTCGAGCACGAATCGTTCGACCGCCGCCGCGTACTGAGGCCGGGTGTAGAACCGCCAGCCGCCCGCCACGAGCCTCAGCTCGAAGCCGCGGCCCTGGACGGTGTACTCGTCCGCCAGCTCCCGCAGGGCGTCCGCCACGGCCCTGCGGGGCCGGTCCAGGATCTTCGCGAGGTGCTCCTCGGTCGCCGGCTCGTCGACGACCATCAGTACGGCTTCCAGGGCCGGCCTGAGATCCAGCTCGGCGACCCGGTCGGCCCCGGCGACGGCTTCCTGCCCGCTCATGCCCGTCATCCCCGCATCTCCTCTGCCCCGCGCCGCCCGGCCTCTGCCGCGCCCCGCCCGTCCTTCGTCTCGCCACCGGCCTTGTCAGCCGTCTCGGGAGGCCTGTCGAACTCGTCCGTGACGGTCGGCTCCCCCTCGCTCTCCCCGCCGGTCCACCGCACGAGAAGCTCCCCGAGGGCCTCCTCCTGCTCCAGGCTGACGGCCTTCTCCCGGTACAGCTCGAGAAGCGCCAGGAAGCGGGCCACGACGGTCAGCGTGTCGTCGGTGTCCTCCACCAGCACCCGGAAACTCGCCTCGCCCAGCTCCCGCAGCCGCGCCACGACGAGCCCGGCCTGCTCGCGCACGCTGACCAGCGGGGCGTGGATGTGGTCGACGTACACCTGCGGCTTCGGCCTGGGCTGCATCGCCTTCACGGCGAGCCGGGCGAACCCCTCCGCCCCGATGCTGATGACGACTTCCGGCAGCAGCTCCGCGTGGTGCGGCTCCAGACCGACGGTCCGCGGGTAGCGCCGCGCCTCCGCGTCGAGCCGCTCACTGAAGATGTCGGCGATCTTCTTGTACGCGCGGTACTGGAGCAGGCGGGCGAACAGGAGGTCACGTGCTTCGAGGAGCGCGAGGTCGGCCTCGTCCTCGACCTCGGCGGTCGGCAGCAGCCGGGCCGCCTTGAGATCGAGGAGCGTGGCGGCGACGACGAGGAACTCGGTGGTCTGGTCGAGATCCCACTCGGGCCCCATGGCACGGATGTGCACCATGAACTCGTCGGTCACCTTGGACAGCGCGACCTCGGTGACGTCCATCTTGTGCTTGGAGATCAGCTGGAGGAGCAGATCGAAGGGCCCCTCGAAGTTGGCCAGCCGCACCTTGAACCGCCCGTCATCGGGCGCGTCCGCGGGTTCGGCGACGGGCTCGCCCACGGCGGGGAGCACCGGCTCCGGGCTGGGCTCGGGCTCGGTGACGGCCTCGGGCTCGGGATCGGTGACGGGCTCGGGCTCGGTGACGGGCTCGACCGGGAGCATCGGCTCGGGGGCCGATGACACAGGGCCCGCAGACTGCTCAAGCTCCAGATCCGGGCCGGGTCCCGCCACCGGAACAAGATCCGGCTCAGGAACGAATTCCGGCTCAGGTACGACCCCGCGTTCCGGTTCCGGTTCCGGGTCTGCTTCTGGTTCAGGCGCCGGCAGGCCCGTCGTCCCCGGTCCCCGGCCCAGCGCGCGTCGCCGCGCGCCCCGGCCGGGCGTGGAGGAGTCGTCGTTGTTCGCGGGCATCAGGCGGACGTTACCGCTACCGCCCGCGCAGTCGGCGTACGAGAATGCTCGCGTCTCCGCGCGATTCGAGGTCGGCGAGCACCACGGCGACCGCTTCGCGGACGATGCGGCCGCGGTCCACGGCGAGCCCGTGCTCCCCGCGGAGCACGAGGCGCGCATGCTCGAGGTCCATCAGCTCCTCGGCGGAGACGTACACCGTGATCTTCTCGTCGTGGCGCTCACGCCCGCTCGGCCGCCGGTTGGCGGCCGCCCGGGAGCGCTTGCGCGACGACCCCGCGGAGGCAGAACCTTCCTGCGCCTGCGGGGGGCGGCGCCCCGCGGGCTTGTCGCCCTCGGTGGCGCGGCTGCGGGACTCGCCCGACTCGTCGTCCGCCGCCGCGTGTTCGGCGCTCTCACCGCCCTCGCCGCGCTGCTTGTCCTCCGCGGCGACGGCGTCGCTCTCACCCGCCGGAGCGGGTACCCGTGCCTCGCCGTTGACCGGGCGCCTCGGGGCGGAGGCCTGGAGCCCCATTCCCCCGGTCGTACGGAACAGTTCGTCGGCCCCCGGCAGACTCACTCGGCGTGACACCGGGCGAGCACCTCCCTGGCGAGCTGGCGATAGGCGGCCGCGCCGACCGAGTTGGAGGCGTACGTCGTGATGGGCTCACCGGCGACCGTGGTCTCCGGGAAGCGCACGGTCCGGCCGATCACGGTGTGGTAGACGTGATCGTCGAACGCCTCGACCACACGCGCGAGCACCTCACGGCTGTGCACCGTGCGGGAGTCGTACATCGTGGCGAGGATGCCGTCGAGCTCCAGGTCGGGGTTGAGCCGCTCCTGGACCTTCTCGATGGTCTCCGTGAGCAGCGCGACACCGCGCAGCGCGAAGAACTCGCATTCGAGCGGCACGATCACCTTGTGAGCCGCCGTCAGGGCGTTCACCGTGAGCAGGCCGAGCGAGGGCTGACAGTCGATCACGATGTAGTCGTAGTCGGCCATCAGCGGCTTCAACGCCCGCTGGAGCGTGGACTCGCGCGCGACCTCGCTCACCAACTGCACTTCGGCGGCGGACAGGTCGATGTTGCTCGGCAGCAGGTCCATGTTCGGGACCGCGGTCTTCAGGAGGACCTCGTCCGCGGCCATGCCCCGCTCCATGAGCAGGTTGTAGACCGTCAGATCGAGTTCCATCGGGTTCACGCCGAGACCGACCGAGAGCGCGCCCTGCGGGTCGAAGTCGACGAGCAGGACCCGGCGTCCGTACTCCGCGAGCGCGGCACCCAGGTTGATGGTCGACGTGGTCTTGCCGACGCCGCCCTTCTGGTTGCACATCGCGATGATCTTCGCGGGGCCGTGGTCGGTCAGCGGGCCTGGGATCGGGAAGTACGGGAGCGGACGTCCGGTCGGACCGACGCGCTCGCGACGCTGACGGGCAGCGTCGGGGGCGAGCGTGGCCGCGTACTCGGGGTCCGGCTCGTACTCGGCGTCGGGGTCGTAGAAGTGCCCCTCGGGCAGTTCGTCGTAGTCGGCGAAGTGGGTGCGTTCGCCACTTCGGTCGCCGGCCATGGCGTTCACGTGATGGCCATCCATGCTCTGGGGTGCTGTCTGCGTCTGCAGGGGGCTGCTCTGACGGGCGGCAAAGGTACGGACCGCGACGGAGCCGACAGCCTCGAGCCCCGCGGGACCTTGCTCCCTCGCAACCGTTCCTGGTTGACCACCCCCGGGAGTAAATGTCGACTCATTCACAAGTCGTCTTACCTCCTTGGTGACCAGGAAACTTCTAGATAGGTCAGCGTGGCACCATGCCGACGGTTGGCGACTCTATGGCGTGTCACCGGTCCGCAGCAACACAATCCGCCGGACCCGGCCCGATGTGTCGGCAACGGAACACCCTTGTGTCAAGGGTGCGCGGCGCCGGTTCGAAGCGTTTCGCGGGTGCGCGAATCGGTTAAAGGGTTACGTTCGAGGCGAGTTGACCAAGTCCGTATTGATGCGCAAGTGATACGCATACGGCCGGACCCCTCACAAGGTCCGGCCGCAGGCGTGAGATTGACGACTTCCGTTGACGAAAGTGGTCGAAGAGGCGTCAGCGTCAGCCGAGCAGGGACTCCAGCTCGGTGTACTCGAGGCCGTGGGACTCGGCGACCTCGCGGTAAACGACCTTGCCGTCATGGGTGTTGAGGCCCAGGGCGAGCGCCGCGTCGCGGCGCAGGGCCTCGACCCAGCCGCGGTTCGCGAGCTCGACGATGTACGGCAGCGTGGCGTTCGTCAGCGCGTACGTCGACGTGTTGGGCACGGCGCCGGGCATGTTGGCGACGCAGTAGAAGACCGAGTTGTGGACCGGGAAGGTCGGCTCGGCGTGCGTCGTCGGGTGCGAGTCCTCGAAGCAGCCGCCCTGGTCGATCGCGATGTCGACAAGGACACTTCCCGGCTTCATGCGGGAGACGAGCTCGTTGGTGACCAGCTTCGGGGCCTTGGCGCCCGGGATGAGGACGGCACCGATGACCAGGTCGGCCTCGAGGCACGCCTTCTCGAGCTCGAAGGCGTTGGAGACGACGGTCTGGATCTTCGTACCGAAGATCTTGTCGGCTTCCTTGAGCTTGTTGATGTCGCGGTCGAGCAGGGTCACGTGGAAGCCCATGCCGATGGCGATCTGCGCGGCGTTCCAGCCGGAGACGCCGCCGCCGATGACGACGGCCCTGGCGGCGAGCACGCCCGGGACACCACCCGGCAGGACACCGCGGCCGCCCTGGGCGGCCATCAGGTGGTAGGCGCCGACCTGCGGGGCCAGGCGGCCCGCGACCTCGGACATCGGGGCGAGCAGCGGGAGCGCGCGGTTCGCGGTCTCGACCGTCTCGTACGCGATGGCGGTGGTGCCGGACTCGAGGAGCGCGTCCGTGCACTCCTTGGAGGCGGCGAGGTGCAGGTAGGTGAAGAGCGTCTGGTCCTTGCGGAGGCGGTGGTACTCCTCCGCGATCGGCTCCTTGACCTTCAGGAGCAGGTCAGCGATGGCCCAGACCTCGTCGGCGGTGCCGAGGATCTGCGCACCGGCCGAGACGTACTCGTCGTCCGTGATCGAGGAGCCGACGCCGGCGTTCTGCTCGACGAAGACCTGGTGGCCGTTGCGCACGAGCTCGTGCACACCGGCGGGGGTGATGGCCACCCGGAACTCGTTGTTCTTGACCTCGCGGGGGATGCCGACCTTCATCGTCGATCACGGTCCTTGGCTCAGGGATTTCTCGGGCAATGCACTACATACCAGTGCGTTAGGGGGCGCACCGGGAGACACCACGGAAGTACGCGGCGGAGCCAGTCTAATGAAGGATTTCTAGCTGTCTAGCCTTTCAAAGCATCAATCTTCTTTGGATGCACTGCGGATTTCGTAGGCGTCAGCGTCCTCTTCCGGAGTCTTTCCTTCGATCGGTAGCTCCTCTCCCAGCATGCGCTCGGCCGCACCGCGGTGCAGTTTGGCCGCCGCGGGGTCGCCGAGCCGGTCGAGGGTGTCGGCCAGGCGGAGCTGCAGCGCGGCCTGCAGCCGCACGTCCTTGGCCTGGCGCGCCCACTCGACCGCTTCCTGGCAGGTCTGCAGCGATTCCTCGGGCCGGCCCGCGTACTCCTGGACACGCGCCATCTCGCTCAACGCCCGCGCCTGAGCTGCGACATCGCCCTCCTTGCGGTACCCGGCGGCGGCCGAGCGCCAGCTGCGCAGCGCCTCGCCGTAGCGGCCCGCGTAGGTGTTCACCGTGCCGATGCGGCCGTGCAGTCGCGCGGCGTCCGCGCGCTCGCCGCGGGTGAGCCGCTGGGCCAGGGCGCGCCCGTACCAGTCGGCGGCCCGGTGCCAGTCCCCCAGCTGCTGGTACGCGCCACCTACGGATTCCATCGCGCGGCCGGTCGCGTACGGGTCCCTGGCTTCGCGTCCGGCGTCCAGAGCGGCCCGGTAGCGGGTGAGCGCCGCCTGGGTCCGGCCGGTCCGCGCGTCGAGGTCGGCGAGGTTCAGGAGGGCCGCGGCCTTCTCACGGGGCAGCTTCCTGCGCTCGGCGACGTCGAGGACGAGACGGTGGATGCCGTAGAGGTCGGAGGCGGCGGCCTCGGTGCCGACGTGCGCGGCCAGGGCCCGCGTCAGGGCCGCCATCAGGCGCCTGGCCAGGGTGTCGAGCTCCCCGTCGGCGACGGCGAGACGGGCCGCGGCCAGCAGTGCGGGCCGCCGGACCCGCAACCACTCGGCGGCGGCCGCGGGGCTCGGGAAGCGCAGGGCGCGGGGCAGCCCCGCGAGCTTCTTGCGCGCGGGCGAGCCGTCCGGTTCGGTGACCGCGCGGCAGGACTGGAGCAGGCGCACGGTGCGCTCCAGCATCCGGGCGCGGGCCAGCTGCACCTCGCCGGGCCGGTCGTGGGTCTCGGTCAGGCCGCGCAGGAGCGGCATCAGGCAGCCGGGCACCTCGTACTGGGGCAGCTCGGACTCGGCCCGCCGGACCAGGCCGAGCACGGTGAAGTCGTCGAGGGTGGTCTGCGCGGCGGAGACGGAGCAGCCGGCCAGCGCGGACGCGGTGTGCGGGTCGACGTGCCCCTCGGGGGCGAGGGACAGGTAGCGCAGTATCCGGGCGGCGGGCACCGGCAGGGACGCGTAGGCGTGCTGGAAGACACGGGCGAGCGCGGGGCCGTCGTCGGTCTGCGCGTGCAGCTGCTTGGCCAGGTCCGCCACGGCCTCCTTGGGCCGTACGGCGAGCCAGCCGCCGGCCAGCATCAGCGCCGCGGGCTGGGACCCGCACTCCTCGACCAGGGACTCCGCGGAGCGCGGGTCGACGGTGATGCGGACCGATCCGGTGTGCCGGCCGAGCAGTTCGAGCGCGGATTTCGTGTCGAGGCCGCCGAGGGTGCAGGGCCGCACGTCGGAGATACCGGTCAGCGGTCCCTCGGACACGGCGACGACCAGGCAGTCGGGGGTCTCGGGGAGCAGCGGGTCGACCTGTTCGGCGTCCGCCGCGTCGTCGAGGAAGAGCACGGCCCTACGGACGGAGAGTCCTTCGCGCAGCCGCTCGGCGAGGTCGTCCTCGCCTTCGCCGGGGGGCGCCGGCAGGTCGAGGGTGTCGAGGAGTTCGCGTGCGGTGCGTTCGGTGGGGACGCGAGTGCCGTCCGGGGCGGTGAGGCGGGTCCGCAGGATGCCGTCCGGGTAGTCGGCGGCGAGCCGGCTCAGGAGTTCCTCGGCGAGCGCGGTGCGACCGGATCCCGGGCGGCCCGCGATGAGAAGCACGCGCGCGCGTGGCGCTTTTCGCCCGGCGATCGTGTCGAGTCCGGCGCGCTCGATGTCGGCGCGCAGTTCTTTCAACTCACGGCTGCGGCCCAGGAACTGACTACCCTTCAGCCCGCCCTTCGGTTCGACCGCCTGATCCGTCACGGGCCACGCTCCGTCCACCTGTGCCGAACCCGCCGGGAGTTCGGGCGGGACGCTTTCAGAGCCTAGTTCAGGCGGAACGGCGTTCCGTGGCGGGCGGCACGGGGAAGTCCCTCAATCGGATCAGCCGATGGTGTGACCGAAGGGGCCAATGGGAGTCGGCCCCTCCGGTGCACGGCCCGCGTCTACACCTCGAACGGTCGCGCAGGCCACGGCGCCTCGGCGGGCCGCAGCGACTCCACCCCACCCGCACCCAACGCGGCGGTCAGCGCGAGCGCCCCCACCACCAGGCAGTTGTTGTGCAGCTCTCCGGCCAGCGCGCCGCGTACCAGCTCCTCCAGGGGGACACGGGCCAGCTCCATGTCGGCCTCCTCGTCCTCCACCTCGAAGCGCTCGCCCTCCGCCTCGGACAGGTCGCGGGCGAGGAAGACGCGGACGGCCTCGGAGCAGCCGCCGGGGGTCGTGTAGACGTCGGTGAGAACGCGCCAGTCCTCGGCCTTGACGTGCGCCTCCTCGTAGAGCTCGCGCTGCGCGGCGTGCAGCGGGTTCTCGCCGGGGATGTCGAGCAGGCCGGCCGGGATCTCCCAGAGCTTGTGCCGCACGGGGTGGCGGTACTGCTTGAGGATCAGGACGCGGCCCTGGTCGTCGAGGGCGAGGATGGCGACCGAGCCGGGGTGGACCTGGTAGTCGCGGCGGACGACCGAGCCGTCGGGCATGACCACGTCGTCGGTGCGCACAGAGGTCTTGTTCCCGACGAAGGGGGTCTCGGTCGCACGGACCTCCCACTCCTCGGCGGTGTCCTTGATCGTCGTCATGTCGACACATCCTCACTACGCGCATAAAAAAGCCGGGGCAACAGAAACCGGGGCACGCGCCCCAAAAGGCACGTACCCCGGCAACCGTACAACCCTTGTCCTACACGGCTTACTTGGCCTTCTTGCCGTTCGCCGCGGAGCCGGTCTTGCGCTCGACGGCCGCCTTCACCAGGCCCGCGAAGAGCGGGTGCGGGCGGGTCGGGCGGGAGCGGAGCTCGGGGTGCGCCTGGGTCGCGACCAGGTAAGGGTGCACCTCGCGCGGGTACTCCACGTACTCGACGAGCTTGCCGTCCGGCGACGTGCCGGAGAACTGCAGCCCGGCCTTCTTCTCCAGCTCGGCGCGGTAGGAGTTGTTCACCTCGTAGCGGTGACGGTGGCGCTCCTCGACGTACTCCTTGCCGTCGTACACCTCGCGGGCGATGGAGCCCTCGGCGAGCTTCGCCGGGTACATGCCCAGGCGCATGGTGCCGCCCATGTCGCCCTCACCGGCGACGATGTCGAGCTGCTCGGCCATCGTGGAGATGACCGGGTGGGCGGTGGCGGCGTCGAACTCGGTGGAGTTCGCGTCGGGGATGTCGGCCAGGTTCCGCGCGGCCTCGATCACGATGCACTGCAGGCCGAGGCAGAGGCCGAGCAGCGGGATCTTGTTCTCGCGGGCGTACTGGATCGCGCCGACCTTGCCGGACACTCCTCGGTCGCCGAAGCCGCCCGGGATGCAGATCGCGTCCACGTCGGCGAGCTGCTTCTTGGCGCCGGCCGCGGTCTTGCAGTCGTCGGACGTGACCCACTTGATCTTGACGCGGGCCTTGTTGGCGAAGCCGCCGGCGCGCAGCGCCTCGGTCACCGACAGGTAGGCGTCGGGCAGGTCGATGTACTTGCCCACGAGCGCCATGACGATCTCGTGGTCGGGGTTGTGGACGCGGTCGAGCAGGTCGTCCCAGGTCGTCCAGTCCACATCGCGGAACGGCAGGTCCAGCTTGCGGACGACGTAGGCGTCCAGGCCCTCGGTGTGCAGCACCTTCGGGATGTCGTAGATCGACGGAGCGTCGATGGCCGCGACGACGGCCGCCTCGTCGACGTCGCACATCAGGGAGATCTTGCGCTTGATCGCGGTGGGCACCTCGCGGTCGGCGCGCAGGACGATCGCGTCCGGCTGGATACCGATGTTGCGCAGGGCGGCGACCGAGTGCTGGGTCGGCTTGGTCTTCAGCTCACCGGAGGGGCCGATGTAGGGCAGCAGCGAGATGTGCACGACGAAGACGTTGTCGCGGCCGACCTCGTGGCGGACCTGACGGACGGTCTCCAGGAAGGGCAGGGACTCGATGTCGCCGACCGTGCCGCCGACCTCGGTGATGACGACGTCGACGTCGTCCGTGGCCATGCGACG
This sequence comes from Streptomyces sp. NPDC090032, assembly GCF_044748025.1. Lineage (NCBI taxonomy): Bacteria > Bacillati > Actinomycetota > Actinomycetes > Kitasatosporales > Streptomycetaceae > Streptomyces > Streptomyces sp. NPDC090032. Next base: position 152,961 of record NZ_JBIVFF010000016.1, read on the forward strand.
GATGCGGTGCTTGATCTCGTTCGTGATGTGCGGGATGACCTGGACGGTGTCGCCGAGGTACTCGCCGCGCCGCTCCTTGGCGATGACCTGGGAGTAGACCTGGCCGGTGGTGACGTTGGCCGTGCCGTCGAGATCCACGTCGAGGAAGCGCTCGTAGTGGCCGATGTCCAGGTCGGTCTCGGCGCCGTCGTTGGTGACGAACACCTCACCGTGCTGGAAGGGGTTCATCGTGCCGGGGTCGACGTTCAGGTACGGGTCGAGCTTCTGCATCGTGACCCGCAGACCACGCGCCTTGAGGAGCGCACCCAGGCTGGAGGCCGTCAGCCCCTTGCCGAGGGAGGAGGCGACACCCCCGGTGACGAAGATGTGCTTGGTCGTCGTGGATTTGGGCGTCATGGCCAAGAGGGGGCTCCCGTGGTCGCGGTCTGGAATGCGTACCGGCTTGCCTGGTCCGGAGATTTCCGGGGGTGCCGTCGCTGCGGTTCGGGGGCTTCGACTTCTTGCAGAAGCGCACCGGTCCACGGGCTACCAGGGTAACAGCGAGTGGGCGAGGCTGCTTCCGGCCACGCTCCGCACATGCCTCACCACGGCATCACCCCAGCCTCACGCAGCACTCACGTATTGCTCACCTATCGCTCACCCTTTCGGCCCACTTCTGTTGCCGCGACCGGCGCGCGGATCACTGCGCTGCGTCGTATCCTGCTCGGACACTCGCTGCCGAGCCAGGCCGGCAAACGGCACTACCCCCGCCCGTTACTCCCGGAACAAGAGCTCGTCAGTTCGTTCTTACGACGACGTACCAACACGAACCCTTGACCGCAGAGACCGCAGAGCGATCGCCCTTCCGGGGGCGTACGTGGCCGTTCGACTGGAGATGCACGTGGCCGGGCGCATCGAGGACTACGCACTCATCGGAGACATGCAGACCGCAGCCCTGGTCTGCCGGGACGGAACAGTCGACTGGCTGTGCCTCCCACGCTTCGACTCGCATGCCATTTTCGCCGGCCTGCTGGGCACGGAGGAACACGGCTTCTGGCGGTTGGGACCCGCTCATTCCGCGGAAGCCGGGCCGCCGGCCGCGGCGCGCCGGACGTACCGCGGCGATTCACTGATCCTCGAATCCGAGTGGGACACCCCCCGCGGCACGGTCCGCGTGACCGATTTCATGCCGCCGCGTGACGGTGCGCCGCAGCTGATCCGCATCGTGGAGGGCATCAGCGGCCGCGTCCCGATGCGCTCCGCGCTGCGGATGCGCTTCTCCTACGGGCGGATCGTGCCGTGGGTGCACAAGGTCGACGGCCGTACGGTCGCGGTCGCGGGCCCCGACTCCGTGTGGCTCGACTCGTCCGCGGAGACGTACGGCAAGGACCTGACGACGTACTCGGACTTCACGGTGGCGCCGGGTGACCGCATCGCGTTCACCCTCTCGTGGCAGCCCTCACATCAGAAGCCGCCGGCCCTCCCCGACCCGGAGGGGTCGCTTGAGGCGACGGAGGAGTTCTGGGGCGAGTGGGTCGAGCACTGTACGTACCACGGGCCCTACCGCGAGGCCGTGGTCCGTTCTCTGATCACGCTCAAGGCCCTGACGTACGCGCCGACCGGCGGCATCGTCGCCGCGCCGACGACGTCGCTGCCGGAGGAGATCGGCGGTGTCCGTAACTGGGACTACCGCTACACGTGGCTGCGCGACGCCGCGATCACCCTCTCCTCCATGCTCCGCACCGGCTACCGCGAAGAGGCCCGCGCCTGGCGCGACTGGCTGCTCCGCGCGGTCGCGGGCGACCCGGAGAACCTGCAGATCATGTACGGGATCGCGGGCGAGCGTGAGCTGGGCGAGGCGGAGCTCGACTGGCTGCCCGGCTACGAGAACTCGGCGCCGGTACGAGTCGGCAACGGCGCGGCGCACCAGCTCCAGCTGGACGTCTACGGCGAGGTCACCGAGGCACTGCACCTGGCGCACATGACGGGCCTGACCCGCAACGACTACGCGTCCCTGCTCCAGCTCAAGCTGATCCGCTACCTGGAGAAGCACTGGGACGAGCCGGACGAGGGCATCTGGGAGGTGCGCGGGCCGCGCCGCCACTTCGTTCACTCGAAGGTGATGGCGTGGGTCGCCGTGGACCGCACGATCAAGCTCATCGAGTCGGGTGACGCGGACGGGCCGCTGGAGAAGTGGCGCGAACTGCGCGACGACATCCACCGGGACGTGTGCGAGCGGGGCTACGACAAGGAGCGCAACACGTTCACGCAGTCGTACGGCTCGAAGGAGCTGGACGCCTCGCTGCTCCTGATCCCGCAGATGGGCTTCCTGCCGCCCGACGACAAGCGCGTCATCGGCACGATCGAGGCGATCCAGCGGGAGCTCTCGACGCCGGACGGGTTCATCCTGCGTTACCCGACGACGGGCGACGACGCCGGTGTCGACGGCCTGGAGGGCGACGAGGGCGCGTTCCTCGCCTGTTCGTTCTGGATGGCCGACGACCTCGCGATGATCGGCCGCGTGGACGAGGCCCGCACGCTCTTCGAGAAGCTCCTGTCGCTGCGCAACGACCTGGGGCTGCTCGCCGAGGAGTGGGACTCCCGTCTGCAGCGCCAGGTCGGCAACTTCCCGCAGGCGTTCAGCCACGTGCCCCTGATCGACACGGCACTGCGGCTGACGGCCTCGGGGGCGTACGGCGGCTAGGGCCCCTCGTTCGGATCAGGCCGGCTCCCCGATCACCTTTCCGGCGGCGCGTTCCCCTGCGGACGCGCCGCCGGCGGCGTCAACGGCGTCCTGCCTGGTGGCCGGAGGTTTTCCCGGACCGTGCGCGCAGGTAGCGTCCGCACCATGGACACTCAGGCCCCCCACAGCAGCACGCCCGGCACCCAGGGCGGCATCACCGTGCAGCGGGCCCTGGAACTGCCAGGTCTGCGCAGCGGGCTCCCGGAAGTGGTGGCGGGCGCGGACCGCCTCCAGCGCACCGTGCGCTGGGTGCACGCCGGCGAGGTGCCCAACATCGCCTCGCTCCTCAAGGGCGGCGAGCTGCTCCTGACCACGGGGTTCGGTATCGGTACGCGCCCCGCCGAGCAGCGGGCCTTCGTCCGCAAGCTCGCCGACCGCGGCATCTCCGCGCTCGTCATCGAGCTGGGCCAGCGCTTCGCGCGGCTGCCCGCCGCGCTGGTGGAGACCGCGCGCGCGGCCGGTCTCCCGCTGGTGCAGCTGCACCGCGAGGTGCCGTTCGTGACGGTCACCGAGGAGGTCCACACCGAGATCGTCAACGGGCACTACGCGCTCCTCCAGCGCGCCGAGGAGGTGCACCGGCGCTGCACGGAGGCCCTCCTCGGCGGCGGCGGAGTACCCCAAGTCCTGCGCATCCTCGCGGAGTTCAGCGGCAACCCGGTGTTCCTGGAGACGTCCGACGGGCAGCTCCTGTACGCGGCCGGGGGCGAGCCCGAGGTCGCCGACCCGCTCCAGGTGTGGGAGGGGATGCGTGGCCGCCCCGCCGACCGGGACGAGCCGCCTGCGGGGGCTGTGCTCGTCGACGTGCCGGGCGGCGGGCCCGGCACCGGATCCGTGCGGGCACGCCTCGTCCTGCTGCCGGTCGCGGCCCCGCTGGCGCCCGTGCACCGGATCGCGGCGGAGCGGGCGGCGAGCAGTCTCGCCGTCGTCCTGATGCAGGCCCGCCAGGAGGAGGAGCTGGCGGCGCGCGGCCGCGGTGACTTCCTCACGGATCTCGCGGAGGGCCGGATCACGCCCGACGACGCCCCGGCGCAGGCGCGCGTCCTCGGGTTCAAGCCGGGTGGCCAGGGGCCGCTGCTGCCGGTCGTGATGCGGCTGCCCGAGGCGTCGGTGGGTTCGGTGGGCCTCTCCCCCGGCGGCGGCTGGGCGGTCCTCGCGCGGGCGGTCGCCGAGGAGCTGGCCGCGGTGGGCGTTCCGGTCCTGCTGGGCGTACGGCCCGTCGAGGGGCGCGTCCCCCTGCTGCTGGGGCTGCGGTCCGACTCGGAGCGCACGGCGGTCGCGGACCGGGTGGCCGCGGCACTGCGGGCCGGGGTCGAGCGGGCGGGCATGCAGCGCGCCGGGACGCAGCCGCCGGTCGTCGTGGTCGGCGGCGCGGGCGGCTGGGGCGCGGCCGCGGCCGGCCTGCGGCACGCGGCCGAGACGGCCACGGCGGCGCAGGGCCTGTCGGACCGGCCCTGGTACGACGCGCGGCGCCTCGACATCGACCTGCTGCTGTGGCGGCTGCGGGACCATCCGGACCTGGCGGCGTTCGTGGAGCGCGCGATCGGCCCCCTCCAGGCCCACGACCGCCGTGCCAAGCCCCCGTTGCTGCCCACGCTCCAGACGTATCTGGCGCACGCGGGCCGCAAGGCTGAGACGGCCCGCGAGCTCCATCTCAACCGCCAGACCCTGTACAACCGCCTTGCCCGCATAGGGGAGTTGCTCGGCACGGACCTGGACGACCCGCAGACGGTACTCGCGTTGAGCCTGGCGCTGCGGGCGCGCAGGCACGTGGGGTGAGGCGTCCCGCCGGGGAGCGTGAGGCCGAAGCGGCTCAGCCCGCCGGCCGCGCCCCCGTCAACTCGTCGTAGACACTGAGCACTTGGGCCACCGTCTCGTCCTCCGTCGGCCACGACGCCGCCTGTGCGGTGCCGCGCTCCCTGAGTTCGTCACGGCGTGCGGAGTCGGACAGAAGGCGTGTCACAGCGTCGGCGAGGGCGCCGACGTCGCCGTAGGGGACCAGTTCCGCAGCGTCGCCCACGAGTTCGGGAATGCCTCCGACGTCCGTCGCGACGAGCGGCACGCGCGCGTGGAGCGCCTCCTGCGCGAGGATCGAGCGGGACTCCCAACTGCTGGTCAGGAGAGCCACGTCGGCGGACGCGAGCAGTTCGGAGACGTCGTCACGGCGCCCCACGAGCCGTACGGGCAGCTGCTCGCTCTCGATGCGGCGCTGGAGCGCGCCCCGCTCCGGCCCCTCGCCCGCGATGACGAGCAGCGGCACGGGATCGAGGTGGCGCCAGGTGCGCGCGGCGTCCAGCAGCGTCCCGTAGCCGCGGTGCTTCACGAGGCTGCCGACAGCCATCAGCAACGGCCGTTCCACAGCGCCGAGTTCGGCCCGTGACTTGTGCCGCAGGCGCTCCGGGTCCTCGGGTCCCTCAGGCCCCGGCACCGGCGCGGCTTCCGACGAATCGGGGCGACGGGGCGACGGGAAGGCGACCGCGGCCAGCCTGGCGTCGCGGGCGCCGCGGAGGCGGGCCCGCTCGACGAGGTCCGAGGAGGTGCCGAGGACGACGGACGCGGACCTGGCCACGCGCCGTTCGAGCAGGCGCAGCAGGTGGGCGCGGGCGCCCTCGGCGTGGGAGCGGGTGTGCCAGGTGACGACGAGGGGCGTGGTCCTGCCGCTGAGCGCGAGGGAGGCCCGCAGCGCGGCGTGCAGCCCGTGCGCGTGGACGAGGTCGGCGTCGGCGCAGGCGAGCCGGAGCGCCGCGACGGACCCGGGGTCGCTGCTGCGGGGCACCGCGACGTGCTGGGCGCCGACGTCCGCGAAGCCGTAGGCGTGCGCGGCCTCGACGGGGGCGCACACCGTGACGCGGACTCCCCTGGCGACGAGCCCGGCGGCCAGTGACCTGACGTGCGTGCTGCTTCCGGCGCTCTTGCCGCCCAGCACTTGCACGGTGCGAAGCGGCGACTGGCCGTGCGCTGGCTGGCTGCTCACGTGACTCACGTGGCCGGGGCTCCTGGGTCGGTCGGTGCGGAATGCGCGGGGCTGTCGCGCCGTAACGGTCTGGGCCAAGGATGCCAGCCCGTACGGGCGTTCCGGCACCGGCCCGGAGTCCCGACCGTGTCGGAATGGGCAACACGTCGTACGGGATCACTCACACGCGTGAATTCAGGCGTGTCGGACTGACTCCGCCCCACGGGCCAGTGCTGTCACTTTGTCCCCGTATGCCGCCGCGAGGACCAGTCCGGCCGCGTGCGCGAGGAGTCCGGCGCGCGCGTTCCCCGCGACGACGGCGACGCCGAGCGCCGCGCCGAGGGCGTGTGCCCCCGTGTCGCCGATCATGGTGCGCCCGTCGAGGTCCTCGGGCAGGACGGCGGCGACGGCGCCCATGGGGGCCGCGGCGAGGGCCCCCTTGAGCAGTCCGGGCGCCCCGAGCGCGAGCACGGCCGCGGCCGCCCGCCCGGGCCGCACGTCCACCAGGTTCACGAAGTGGGCCGCGCCCGCGATCACGACACCGGCGAGCGCCTTGTCCACGATCCGTTCCTCGAGCAGCGCACCGGCGGCGAGCCCGGCCGCGGAGATACCGATCAACTTCACGGCCCCGCTGGTCAGTTCACCGTCGCGCAGCGCCGCCAGATGATCCCGGAAGCCGCTGCGCGGGTCACCGGCGCCCGCCACGTCGTCGTACGCGCCGCACGCCCCGGCGGCGAGCACGGCCAGGACGGCGGCCCCTCGCCGGCGCCCCGAGGTGGCCGCTGCCGCGCCGGCGACGGCCCCGGCCACGACGGCCGGCCCGGCGCACAGGTCGACCGCCCGGCCCGCGAAGTTCGTCCGCTCCCACAGGGCCGGCCCGCCCGGCCTGGCCCGCCGCAACGCCGCATACCCGGCGCGGGCCACGACGGCACCGGTCGCGAGAGCCGCGAACCGGCCCGCCACACGCTGATCCATGTGCTTGTCCGTACCCTTGCCCACCCGCTTGACCATGGCCCGGTCAGGCGTCCGCTCGGGCGGTGGCGAGCAGTTCCTCCGCGTGCGCGCGCGCCGTCTCGGAGTCCTCCTGGCCCGCCAGCATCCGGGACAGCTCACGGATCCGGTCCTCGCCCTCCAGGACGGTGACGCCGGACCGGGTCACGGTCCCGTCGTTCGTCTTCTCGACCAGGAGCTGACGGTCGGCGAACGCCGCCACCTGCGGAAGGTGCGTGACGACCACGACCTGCGCCGACCTGGCGAGCTTGGCGAGCCGCCTGCCGATCTCCACGGCCGCCTTGCCGCCGACGCCCGCGTCGACCTCGTCGAACAGATACGTCGGCACGGGGTCGGTCCCGGCGAACACGACCTCCACGGCGAGCATCACGCGCGACAGCTCACCGCCCGAGGCCCCCTTGGCGATCGGCCGCGGCGGGGCGCCGGGGTGCGGGGCGAGCAGCAGCTCGACCTCGTCCACGCCCGAGGGCCCGTAGGCGACCGTGCGCCCGTCGAGTTCGACGCCGTCCGGGTCGTCGGTGCGGCGGATGTCGAAGGACACGCGCGCGTGGGGCATGGCGAGCGAGGCCAGCTCCTCGGTGACGGCGGCCGCGAAGCGTGCCGCAGCCTCGGTGCGGGAGTCCGTCAACGCCTGCGCCAGAGCGCCCAGTTCACCTCGCAGGCCGTCCCGCTCGGCGGTCAGCTCACCGATCCGGTCGTCGTCGCCGTCGAGTTCGAGCAGTCGCGCGGAGCCCTGCTCGGCCCAGGCCAGGACCGCGTCGATCGTCTCGCCGTACTTGCGCGTGAGCTGTGTCAGCGCGGCCCGCCGTTCCTCGACCGCGGCGAGCCGCAGCGGGTCGGCGTCCAGGTCGTCGGCGTATCCGGCGAGTTCCCCCGCCACGTCGGACAGGAGGATGCCGATCTCGCCGATCCGGTCGGCGAGCGCGGACAGGGCCGGGTCGTGGGAACGCACGGCTTCGAGTGCCCGGTTGGCGCCGCCCACGAGGGTGGTGGCGTCGACGCCCTCGGGGTCCTCGGGGTTTCCCGCGAGCGCGGCGTGCGCGGAGGAGGCGGCCGAGGCGAGCGCCTCCGCGTGACCGAGCCGCTCGGCCTCCGCCGACAGCTCGACGTCCTCACCGGCGCGCGGCTCGACGGCCGCGATCTCGTCGAGTCCGAAGCGCAGCAGATCGGCTTCCTGGGCGCGTTCGCGCGCACGCGTCACGATGGTGTCGAGCTCGGCGCTGACGGCCCGCAGCCGGCGGTACGCGGCCTGGTACTTGGCGAGCGGCACGGCGACCGCGTCGCCCGCGTACCGGTCGAGAGCACCCCGCTGCCGGGACAGCTTGAGCAGCCCCTGCTGATCGGTCTGGCCGTGCACGGCGACGAGTTCGTCGGCGAGCTCCGTCAGCATGCCCACCGGCACCGAACGCCCGCCGAGGTGCGCCCGGGAGCGCCCCTCCGCCGAGACGGTACGGCTGATGAGCAGCGCCCCGTCGTCGAGTTCGGCACCCGCCTCCTGGGCGCGCACGATGGCGGCCGTGCCCTCGGGCACGGTGATCCGGCCCTCGACGACCGCCGCCTTGGCGCCGATCCGTACGAGGGCGGGGTCCGCGCGCCCGCCGAGCAGCAGGCCGAGGCTCGTGACCACCATCGTCTTGCCCGCACCGGTCTCGCCGGTCACGGCGGTGAATCCCGGCGACAGCTCGACCACCGCGTCGTCGATGACTCCGAGCGACCGTATCCGCATCTCCTCCAACACGGACACGACCTTACGAGGTCGGGGGCCATATGTGCGACGGGCCCTGCCCCGCTTCCCTCCCCACGGACCGAATTCGCAGGTCGTGGGCGGCTGCGCCCGGCCCTTTTGTCATCCGTTGTCACCCGCCAGGGTGGGGATGTCCCCCTGCCGGAGCGGAGGCCGGCCGTATGGTGCCCGCGCCCCGCGCGCCCGCACCCTGGATCGCATGACTACCGGACTGGCCCGGGCAGCCCTGACCGCACACCGGCCCGCCTTCGTCGGCACGGCCGTCGCCGCGCTGTTCGCGGCGACGGTGGTGAGCGCGTCGACGACCGTGCTGCTCGCCACGAGCACCGACGGACTGCCGCCCGGCGCGCGCCACCGCATCACGCAGAACGGCGTCGGTGACATCGCGGCCGTTCTCCTCATCGGTTCGATCTACATGTCGATTTTCGTGGTCGTCTCGACGATGGGTACGGCCGTCACGCAGCAGCACCGCGAGCTCGCCCTCGTGCGCGCCATCGGCGCCCGCCCGCGTCAGGTGCGCCGCGCGGTGGCGAGGCAGGCCCTCGCCGCGTCCGTCCCCGCGGCGTTCGCGGGCTTCGCTGCCGGCGGGCTGCTCGCCAGGGCCTGGTTCTCCGGCATGGTCACGCACGGCCTGATCCCGCCGGGGGTGCCGTTCCGCTTCAGCTGGGTCGCGCTGCCGGTCTGTCTCGGGGTGGTCGTGGTGACGTCGACCGTCGCCGCGCTGCTCTCGTCACTGCGGTTCTCTCTTCTGCGGCCCGCCCACGCCCTGTCCGAGGCGGCGGCGGGCAGGCGGCGCCTCGGCCTGCTCAGGGCGCCGCTCGGCCTGGTCGCGGTGGCCGGGGCGGGCTTCCTCTCGGTGCTGCTGTCCCGGCAGGACGCCGAGGAGGCGGGCCAGGCAGCGTTCCTCGTCCTGATCCTGTTCTGCGTGGGAGTGGGCCTGCTCGGACCACGCATCGTGGGCCCCGCGGCCTGGCTGGTCTCGGCGCTCGTGGGCCGCTTCGGCGCGAGTGCGCGGCTCGCGATGCTCAACGTCCGCTCGCAGCCCCGCCGCTTCTCGGCCGCCGTCGTCCCGCTCGTCCTCGTCGTCGGCTTCGGCCTCACCAAGGTCACGCTGCACACGACGGCGCAGCACCGCACGGGCTCGGCGGGCAGCACCGGCGAAGTGTGGCTCGACTACATGGGTACGGCTCTGTACGCGGGGTTCGCCGCCATCGCCGCGGCCAACACGCTCGCCATGATCTCGTTCGAGCGGCGCCGGGATGTGGCCCTGCTGCGGGTCGTCGGCACCCAGCGAGGCCAGGTGCGCTCCATGGCCGCGTGGGAGGCCGTCGTCGTCGCCGGTACGGCGCTGCTGCTCGGCACCCTGATCGCGCTCGTCACACTGGCGCCGATCCTCGACACGGCGTTCGGCTCCCCCGTGCCGTACGTCCCGTGGACGCTGGCCGCCGGGACGGTCGCGGGCACGCTCCTGCTGACGCTGCTCGCGACCGGTGTCCCGGTGTGGTCGGTGATGCGCCGCAGCGCGATCACGGTCGTACGGACATGACGACGTACGCGCTGTCCTAGTGAGGCTTCCCGCGCCAGCCGGAGACGGGCAGCGCGAACTTGGCGACGAGCCGGTCCGTGAACGAGGCGTGATGCAGCCGCGCGAGCCGCACCGGCACCGCCCCGCGCCGCACCTCGACGCGCGCGCCGGCCGGCAGTTCCACGGTCCGCCGCCCGTCGCACCACAGCACGCCCTGCGGCGTGTGCTGCTGCACCTCGACGGCGAGCACCGAGTCCGGCGACGTCACCAGCGGCTTGGCGAACAGGGCGTGCGCGCTGATCGGCACCATGAGGAGCGCCTCGACCTCGGGCCACACCACGGGTCCGCCGGCCGAGAACGCGTAGGCCGTGGAGCCGGTGGGCGTCGCGCACACGATGCCGTCGCAGCCGAAGCCGGTGACGGGACGCCCGTCGATCTCCAGGACGACCTCGAGCATCCGCTCGGCCGACATCTTCTGTACGGCGGCCTCGTTGAGCGCCCAGTCGCGGTGCACGACATCGCCGTTGCTGTGCACGACGACGTCGATGGTCATGCGCTCCTCGACCTCGTACGCCTTGGTGACGACGCGGTCGACCACCTTGTCGAGGTCGTCGCGCTCGGCCTCGGCGAGGAAGCCGACGCGGCCGAGGTTGACGCCGAGCATCGGGACGCCGGAGGCGCGGGCGAACTCGGCGCCGCGCAGCAGCGTCCCGTCACCGCCGAGGACGACGAGCAGCTCACAGGCGTCGAGGCACTCGGGGGTCGCCTCCTTCACCAGCTCCACCGACGGCGGGAGCGGCAGGTCCGCCGCCTCCGACTCCAGGACCCGTACGCCGATGCCGCAGCGCAGCAAGCCCTCGACGACGAGTTCGGCACTCCGGATGGCGGCAGGCCGCCCGGTGTGCGCGAGCAGGAAAACAGTTCGAGCTCGAGTCTGTGTCAACGCGGTCCCTCCGCCACTGCACGGTCAACATCCGCCGGGTCGAGTTCGGGCGCACCGGCGCGGAGCCACAGAAAATACTCGACGTTTCCGGACGGCCCGGGCAGCGGGCTCGCCGTCACGCCCCTTACGCCGAGGCCGAGTTCGAACGCCTGCCGGGCCACCGTGCGCACCGTCTCGGCCCGCAGTTCCGGGCTGCGTACGACACCGCCGCTGCCGAGCCGATCCTTGCCGATCTCGAACTGCGGCTTCACCATGAGCACCAGGTCCGCGTCGGGCGCCGCACACCGCGCGAGGGCGGGCAGCACCAGGCCGAGCGGGATGAAGGACAGGTCACCGACGACCAGATCCACGGGTTTTCCGTCGATCGCCTCCAGCGTCAACTCGCGTACGTTCGTACGGTCCTTGACGGTGACGCGGTCATCGCTCTGCAGTGACCAGGCTAGCTGCCCGTATCCGACGTCGACGGCGACGACATGGGCGACGCCGGCCCTCAGAAGTACGTCGGTGAAGCCGCCCGTGGACGCCCCCGCGTCGAGCGCGCGGCGTCCCTCGACGACGAGCCCCTGCGGCACGAAGGCCGCGAGGGCGCCGGCGAGCTTGTGGCCGCCGCGCGAGACGTAGTCGGGGTCGCTGTCGTCCTGCGTGACCACGATCGCGGCGGCCGTCTCCACCTGCGTTGCGGGCTTAGTCGCGGTGGTCCTGCCGACCGTGACGCGCCCCGCGGCGATCAGCTGGCTCGCGTGCTCGCGCGAGCGGGCGAGCTTCCGGCGGACGAGCTCGGCGTCGAGGCGGCGTCGTGCCACTCCTGCCACGTTCGGTTCAGCTCCTGTGTCGGTTCAAGGGTGCGGGCTCGGGGCGTGCGTCCAGCGCGGTCAGCGCGTCACGCAGGCCCCGGTGTACATCCTCGTACACCTCGATGTGCCCGTCGGCAGTGAGGTGGTCGACGTCGGCCAGCCGGTCGAGCCCGGCGTCCACGTCCGCGTTGCCGGTGGGGGTGCGCGGGACGCCCAGGGGAGCCGGGGCCGCCGGCTCGTACGACGGTTCGTCCCGGGCCTCCGGGGCCCCGGCCGCCTGGTCCGGCACCTGGTCGGGGTCCGGATGAGAGTCGTTCATGCCACGACGCTACCCCGTAGCACTGGGGTACGGTCGACCGCGATGGCGACGACGCAGGAGTGCCGTGCCGCACTCGACAAACTCTCGGACAATCTGGCGGGCGCGGAGGGCGGGGTACGCAGCGCTGCAGCGCTCGACCGCTCTCTGAGCTGCCATGTCACGGACCTCGGGATCACGTTCACGGGCCGGCTCGAAAACGGCCGGATCGAGGTCCTCGACACGGTCGACGGGCCGCCGCCCGACCGGGCGCAGATCCGGCTCGCGATGACCGGCGACGACCTGGTCGCGATGGTCGACGGAGAGCTGAACTTCGCGCGGGCCTGGGCCTCCGGCCGGATCAGGCTGGAGGCCGGCTTCCGCGACCTGCTGCGGCTCAGGACGCTGCTTTAGCCACCGCCTTCGCGGGCGCCTCCACATCGCGGGCCGGGGCCTTCCTGGCCTTGCGCGCGGCCGGCACCACCAGCGGAGTTCCGGTCTCCGGATCGTCGATGACCTGGCACTTCATCCCGAAGAGCCGCTCGACGAGGTCCGCGGTGACGATGTCGCCCGGCGCTCCCTCGGCGATGACCTCGCCACCGCGCAGGGCGATCAGGTGGCTCGCGTAGCGGGCCGCGTGATTGAGGTCGTGCAGGACCGCGACCAGCGTCCGCCCCTGCTCCTCGTGCAGCTCCGCGCACAGGTCCAGTACGTCGATCTGGTGCTGGATGTCGAGATACGTGGTCGGCTCGTCGAGGAGGAGCAGCGGGGTCTGCTGGGCGAGCGCCATCGCGATCCACACGCGCTGGCGCTGGCCGCCGGACAGTTCGTCGACAAAGCGATCGGCGAGTTCGGCGACTCCGGTGGAGGCCATCGACTCCCGCACGATCCGCTCGTCGTCGCTGGACCACTGGCGCAGCAGGCCCTGGTGGGGGTAGCGGCCACGGGAGACGAGGTCGCCGACGGTGATGCCGTCCGGCGCGATCGACGACTGGGGCAGGAGCCCGAGCGTGCGCGCCACCTTCTTCGCCGGCATCGACTGGATGGCGTGCCCGTCGAGGAGCACCCGGCCCGCCGAGGGCTTCAGCATCCGGGACAGCGCGCGCAGCAGCGTGGACTTGCCGCAGGCGTTCGGGCCGACGATCACGGTGAAGGAGTTGTCGGGGATCTCGACCGAGAGCTCCGACGCGATCACACGCTGGTCGTAGCCCAGGGTGACGTTCTCGGCGGACAGTCGGTTCACGGGGTTGCTCCTCCGGTTGTTGCTCTGGCTGGGGTTGCTGTCGCTCATATCCGGTTGCTCATGTCCGGTCATTCATATCCGGCCGGCCTTCCGCTCGGAGACCAGGAGCCACAGCAGGTAGACACCGCCGACGACTCCGGTGACCACTCCGACGGGCAGCTGATCGGCGCCGAAGGCGCGCTGTGAGATCCAGTCGGCGCCGACGAGCAGGGCCGCGCCCATACACATGGACGCCGCGATGTTCGGGCCGGGCGAGCGCGTCAGCCGCCGGGCCAGCTGGGGGGCGGTCAGCGCGACGAATCCGACGGGCCCCGCGGCAGCGGTGGCCGCGGCGGTGAGCAGCACGGCGGCCACGAGCAGGACGAGCCGCGTCCGCTCGACCCGCACCCCGAGCGCGTTCGCCACGTCGTCGCCCATCTCCAGCATGCGCAGCGGCCGCGCGTACGTGAGGACGACAGGGACGAGGACGGCGCACAGGACGAGCAGGGGCCAGACCTGCTTCCAGTCGCGGCCGTCGAGGGAGCCCGTCATCCAGACCGTCGCGCGGGCGGCGTCGACGATGTCGGCCTTGGTCAGCAGATAGCCGTTGACCGCGGTCATGATGGCGGACATTCCGATGCCGACCAGGACGAGCCGGTATCCGTGCACGCCGCGCTTCCAGGCGAGGAGATAGATGCCGAACCCGGTCACCAGGCCGCCGACGAGCGCCCCGAGGGCGACCTGGACAGCGCTCCCCGAGAACAGCACGATCATGACGAGCGCACCGGCCGTGGAGCCCTGACCGAGGCCCAGAATGTCCGGACTGCCCAGCGGATTACGGGAGATGGCCTGGAAGAGCGCGCCGCCGAGCGCGAGCGCCGCGCCCACGAGGAGGCCCACGAGGACCCTGGGCAGCCGCAGGTCGTTGACGATGAACTCCTGACCCGGGTCACCGTTGCCGAGCAGCGTACGGACCACGTCGGGGGCGGAGATGGGGAAGTCGCCGGTGCCGATCAGCGCGACGCTCGCGGCGAGCGCGGCGCACAGCAGCACGAGGACGACCACGAACGCGCGGATGTCGAGGCGCAGGGAGATCCCGCCCCGGGTACGGATCGCCTTCACAGCTGGGTGACCTTCCGCCGGCGCACGAGATAGATGAAGACCGGGCCGCCGATGATCGCGGTGACGATGCCGACCTGGACCTCGGCGGGCCGCGCGACGAGCCGGCCGAGGACGTCCGCGCCGAGCAGCAGCACGGGAGACAGGACGGCCGAGAACGGCAGGATCCAGCGCAGGTCGGGGCCGGTGAAGGAGCGCACGACGTGCGGCACCATCAGGCCGACGAAGACGATGGGCCCGCACGCGGCGGTCGCGGCGCCGCACAGCAGCGTGGCGGCCGCCATGGACAGCGCGCGGGTCCTGTTCAGATTCGCGCCGAGGGCGCGGGCCGTGTCGTCGCCCATCGCCATGGCGTTGAGCGGCCGCGCGAGCGCGAGGGCCAGCACCGAGCCGACGGCGGTGAACGGCAGCACCTGCCGGATGGTCGGCATGTCGGCGGAGACGAGCGAACCCACCGTCCAGAAGCGCATCTTGCCGAGCGCCGCGTTGTCCATGATCATCACGGCCTGGAGATAGCCGTAGAGCGCGGCGCTGATGGCGGTCCCGGCGAGCGCGAGCCGCACCGGCGTCGCGCTGCGGGTCCCCCCGAGGACGTAGACGAGAACGCCCACGGCCGCGGCTCCGAGGAAGGCGAACCACACATAGCCCGTCAGCGAGGTGACGCCGAAGAAGCTGATGGCGGTGACGACGGCCGCCGAGGCGCCCATGTTGATGCCGAGGAGTCCGGGGTCGGCCAGCGGGTTACGGGTCAGCGCCTGGAGGACCGCGCCGGAGAGCCCGAGCGCGACACCGGCGAGAAGCCCGAGCAGCGTACGCGCGAGCCGCTCGCCCACCACGACGTCGCTGAACGTCCCGGTGTCCTCGAACAGGCCGTGCCACACCTGGTCCACGGACAGGGGTTTCGCCCCGATCGCGATACTCACGACCAGGAGCACGAGCAGTACGACGACGGCTCCGAGGAGCCCGACCGTACGTATCGCCCGGCGGTTCGGGGGCGCGGCAGCGGTGTCCGCGCGCTGTTCGGGGGGACTGTCGACCAACACGAGGTTAGGTTAGCCTACCCTCCCCAGTCTCTTCGAGGTCGCTACCCGCATCGCTGCCGACGGGAGCTGCGCGGGGGCAGCGCGGAAGCAGGAAAGCGGGGAAACGGGGAGGCGGGAAAGCGCGGGAGGAACCACACTCACCGGTACCCCTCCCCGTCCCCGCCCCCCCGCTGCGCCTCAAACCCCCAGCCGCTCCAGCGCCTTCGCACCACTGAGCTCGCAGGCCCCGTCCCCGGCCGCCGTCCACGCCGCCGCGCACAGGGCCCTCAGCCCGTCGATCACCTCGCCGTCCCCCTCCAGCTCAAGATGCTCGTCGCCCGCGGTCGCGACCCAGCCCCCGCACGCGAACCCGTCTCCCTCCGCCACGACGTCCGGCTGCCCGGTGAGCAGACCTCGCAGGTCGACGTCGACATACGTGGGCCGGTGCTGGGGCGGCGCGGCGAGCAGCTGCGCCCCGTCGGTGACGCCGGTCAGGACGAGCAGCGAATCCACTTCCCCGTTGAACGCGCCCTCGATGTCCGTGTCGAGCCGGTCCCCGATCACCAACGGCCGCTCCGCGCCGGTCCGCAGGATCGTCTCGCGGTGCATGGGAGGCAGCGGCTTGCCGGCTACCTGCGGCTGCGCACCCGTCGCGATTCGGACGACCTCGACCGCCGCGCCGTTGCCCGGAGCGATGCCGCGCCCGCTCGGAATGGTCAGGTCCGTATTGGACGCGAACCACGGCACACCGCGCGCGATCGCGTAGCAGGCCTCCGCGAACCGCCCCCAGGCCATGTCCGGCCCGCCGTACCCCTGCACCACCGCCGCCGGCTCGTCGTCGGCCGAGTCCACCGGCTCGAGCCCGCGCTCCCTCAGCGCGACCCGCAGCCCCTCCCCGCCGATCACCAACACCCGTGACCCGTCCGGCACTTGCTCACTGATCAGCCGCGCCACGGCCTGCGCCGACGTGATGACGTCCGCCGCGTCCGTCGGAATCCCCAGCTCCCTCAGATGCTCGGCCACGGCGTCCGGCGTACGCAGCGCGTTGTTGGTGACATACGCGAGGCCCATGCCCGCCCGCCGCGCCACGGCGAGCGACTCGGGGGCGTGTGCGATGGCGTCACCGCCCGCGTACACCACCCCGTCGAGATCGAGCAGCGCCGTGTCGTACGCCTCGTTCAACGCCCGCTCACTGCCTTCGGGCCGCGTCCTGACGGTCTGGCTCATTACACATCGCTCCTCGTTCGATCCCACTCCCCGATCATCGCTCATGCCACTGACACACATACGATGCAGCAATGAACTCTGCAGGTCCCCCAGGTCCGACGGGCAGCGACGGCCTCGACCTGATCCCGTTCAGGGGTGTGCGCTACGTCCCCGAGCGCGTGGGCAGCCTCGCCGCCGTGACGTCACCGCCCTACGACGTGGTCGTCCGCCCCGACGGTCTGCACCACCTGGAGTCCGCGGACCCGCACAACATCGTCCGCCTGATCCTCCCGCAGGCCGTCTCCCCGGACACCCGCAACGCCCTCGCGGCCGACACCCTGCGCCGCTGGCTGTCCGAGGGCATCCTGGCCCCCGACGAGATCCCCGGGCTGTACGTCTACGAGCAGCGCGACGGAGACCATCTCCAGCGCGGCGTCATCGGCGCCCTGCGCCTGTCCGAACCGTCCGAAGGGGTCGTCCTGCCCCACGAGGACGTCATGCCGCACGTGGTCGCCGACCGCGCGGGCCTGATGCGCGCCACGGCCGCCAACCTCGAACCCCTGCTCCTCACCTACCGCAGCGCGGGCAACGCGACGGGCGCGACCGCGGCCATCGAACGCACGGCCAAGCGCCCCCCGCTCCTCGCCACGACCACGGAGGACGGCTTCAGCCACCGCCTGTGGTCGGTCACCGACCCGGCCGAGCTGGCGGAGATCCGCACGGACCTCGCCCACCACCAGGCCCTGATCGCGGACGGCCACCACCGCTGGGCGACGTATCTGCGCCTGCGTTCCGAACAGCCGTCCCCGACCCCGTGGGACTACGGCCTGGTCCTCCTCGTCGACACGGCCCGCTACCCGCTGCGCGTCCGCGCCATCCACCGCCTCCTGCACCGCCTCCCGGTCCCGGACGCCCTGGCCGCACTGAAGGGCTCCTTCCGCCTGAGCGAAGTCCCCGGCCCTCTGCCGCACGCCCTGGACGCCCTCGCCGACGCGGCCGCCCACGGCAACGCGTTCCTCCTCGCCGGCGCCGGCTCCTTCCACCTCGCGGACGCCCCGTCCCCGGACCTCCTGGCCCGTACGATCCCTGCCGACCGCCCGGAGGCCTGGCGCTCGCTCGACGCCACGGTCCTGCACTCCACGCTCCTCGACCATGTCTGGCGCATCCCCGAGGACGCCCCGGAGCACATCGCGTACATCCATGACGCGGCCGCCACGGTCGCGAAGGCGGAACGTGACGGCGGCACGGCGGTCCTCATGCACCCGGTCCGCGAGGAAGTGGTCCGCGACCTGGCGCGGCAGGGCGTGACGATGCCCCGCAAGTCGACGTCCTTCGGCCCGAAGCCGGCGACGGGTCTGGTGCTGCGCACACTCGCCGACTGACCGCGAGCCACGCGCGCGTAGGCGCACACGACGAACGGGCGGGACCCCATCGCTGGGATCCCGCCCGTTCGTCGTACTCGGTCATACGCGGCCGGCAGCAGCCGGCCACTCACACCGCCGCGAAGCTCAGCCCTTGTCGTTCTCGGGCTCGAACTCCTCGTCGTCATCGTCGTAGAACTCTTCGACGCCCTCTTCGTCCTCGACCCACGGCTCGTCGTCGTCATTGGCAGGAGCCTTGGGCCCCGCGACGGCGGCGGATGCCTCGTCGGAGTCGTCCTCCTCGAAGGCGTCGACGAATTCGACCCCGTCCATCTCGGCCAGCCGGTCGGACGCGTCGGTGCTGCCGTCCCGGTCGGACTCGACGGCCTTCGCGAACCACTCGCGCGCCTCGTCCTCACGACCGGCGGCGAGCAGCGCGTCGGCGTACGCGTACCGCAGGCGCGCGGTCCACGGCTGCACGGAGTTCGAGGCGAGCTCGGGGCTCTGCAGCGTCACGATGGCCGCGTCGAGCTGGTCCATGTCACGCCGGGCACCGGCGGCCACGAGCCGCATCTCGACCTGTCCGGCCTTGTCCAGCTTGGCCACCTCAGGCGCACCGGCCATGTCGAGAGCCTTCTCGGGCCGCCCGAGACCGCGCTCGCAGTCCGCCATGACGGGCCACAGCTCGACGTTGCCGGTCATGCGCCGAGCGGCGCGGAACTCGGCGAGAGCCTCGCTGAACTTCTGGTTCGCGTACGCGGCGAAACCGGCGGCCTCGCGCACGGCGGCGACCCTGGAGGCGAGCCGCAGCGCGATCTTCGAGTACTCGTACGCCTGCTCGGGGTCCTCGTCGATCAGCTTGGCGACCATCACCAGGTTCTTGGCGACGTCCTCGGCCAGCCCCTTCGGCAGGCTCTGAAGCTCCTGCCGCACGTCCTTGTCGATCTCGTCGCCGGTGACGTCCTCGGGGATCGGCAGCCGGCGGATGGGCTCGCGGTCGCGGTCCCGCTCGTCACGGAAGCGCCCGCCGCCACGGCGGTCGTCGCCCCCACGGTCGTCCCGCCCACGGAACCCGCCGGGACGCCCACCACGGTCGTCGCGACGCGGCCCACGGTCACGGTCGTCGCGCGGACGGTACCCTCCGCCCCGACTGTCGTCGCGCCGGAACCCACCACCGCGGTTGTCACCACCCCGGTCATCACGCCGGTCGTCGCGCCGGTCATCACGGCGGAAGCCGGCACCGCGGTTGTCGCCACCACGGTCGTCACGCCGGTCGTCACGGGGACGGTATCCACCGCGGCTGTCATCGCGGCGGTCGTCACGCCGGTCATCGCGACGGAAGGGGGGACGGTCGCCACCGGGACGGTCGCCGTCACGACGGGGACCACGGTCACGGTCGTCACGCGGACGGAACCCGCCCCCACGGTTGTCACCACCACGATCGTCACGCCGGTCATCGCGACGGAAACCGCCACCGCGGTTGTCGCCACCACGGTCATCACGCCGGAAGCCGCCGCCACCACGGTTGTCATCGCGGCGGTCATCGCGGCGGAAGGGGGGACGGTCGCCACCGGGACGGTCACCGTCACGACGGGGACCACGGTCACGGTCGTCACGCGGACGGTAACCGCCACGGCTGTCGCCGCCACGGCTGTCATCACGGCGGAAGCCACCGCGGTTGTCACCACCACGGTCGTCACGGCGGAAACCGCCACCGCGGTTGTCACCACCGCGGTTGTCGCCACCACGGTCATCGCGACGGAAGCCGCCACCGCGGTTGTCATCGCGACGGTCATCGCGCGGACGGTATCCACCGCGGTCGTTGTCACGACGGTCGTCGCGCCGGCTGTCGTCACGGCGGTCATCGCGGCGGAAGGGGGGACGGTCACCGTCTCGACGGGGGCCACGGTCACGGTCGTCACGCGGGCGGTAACCGCCACCGCCACGGTTGTCGCCACCACGGCTGTCATCACGGCGGAAGCCACCACCGCGGTTGTCACCACCGCGGTTGTCACCACCACGGTCGTCACGGCGGAAACCGCCACCACGGCTGTCGCCACCGCGGTCATCGCGACGGAAGGCGGGACGACCCCCACCGGAACGGTCACCGTCACGACGGGGACCACGGTCGCGGTCGCCGCCGCGGTCGTTGTCGCGTCGCGGTCCGCCTCGGTCTCCGCCGCGGTCCCGGTCACCACTGTCCCGGCGTCGCTGGTCGCGATCCGGTCGCTCGTCGGGAGAGTTGGTGGACATGGGTGACTCCTGTCTTCGGTACCGCAGTCATTCTCGCGCAGCCGGGTAGCCGGCGCGCTTCGACAAAACAAAAAGGACCCTTGGTCCCAGCGTGTGTGCTGGGACCAAGGGTCCTCTAAAAATTGTTCGGCGGCGTCCTACTCTCCCACAGGGTCCCCCCTGCAGTACCATCGGCGCTTTGAGGCTTAGCTTCCGGGTTCGGAATGTAACCGGGCGTTTCCCTCACGCTATGACCACCGAAACCCTATCAGTGTCCCGTTTCAAGGAAACGGGTTCCCGAACAAGGCAGCGAACAAGCACACTCTTCAATTAAGTAGTGCGGCCGTTCAGCCGACACAATTGTTCGTTATCTGAGAACAAACACAGTGGACGCGAGCAACTGAGGACAAGCCCTCGGCCTATTAGTACCAGTCACCTCCACCCGTTACCGGGCTTCCAGATCTGGCCTATCAAC
>NZ_JBIVFF010000017.1:0-172351 GCF_044748025.1 Streptomyces sp. NPDC090032
GAGCCCTTGATGATCAAGGGCTCCCGACTCTCGCGTCTGTGAGAGATCGTCTGTCAGACGCGTCTGTGAGAGATCGTCTGTCAGAGATATGGCGACCCGGATACATCAACCACGTGTGTCTGGCGCTTGCCACCTGTCTTTTCCACGCTCGGGCCCGGTGCGACCACAGCGGTATGGCCGTCCGCGAAGGTCACTTGATAGAGAACCCTGCTCCCGCCAGGAATGATCTCATTGACTCTCACGGTCCTGTCGCCCCTCGGGCTGTGCAGGGTCAGATAATCGCCCTTCTTGGCTTCCATGTGATCAGCCTCTAATGCTGACAGCTTCCGACGCCTCGGATGGGGGCACCGTATCCACTCAATCCCGATGGTTGTCGATCCGCAAGCGGAGCGGAATTCCCCACTCGTGCCCAGCCTCAGCTCCATCCAGCCCGATGCCGCTCTGTGCTAAAGATAGCTTTTGCCCGAATGCGGGGAAATCCGGCCGAGAGAAGGTGCAGTGGTACTAGCAGTCGCTCAAGAGACCATGGCACGATGGCAGTTCGGCATCACCATCGTCTACCACTTCCTCTTCGTCCCGCTGACGATCGGTCTGGCTTCCATCGTCGCGGGATTCGAGACGGCCTGGGTGCGGACGGCCAAACCGAAGTATTTCCACGCCACGAAGTTCTGGGGAAAGCTCTTTCTCATCAACATCGCGATGGGGGTCGTCACCGGCATCGTCCAGGAGTTCCAGTTCGGCATGAACTGGTCCGACTACTCGCGCTTCGTCGGTGATGTTTTCGGTGCGCCGCTGGCGATGGAGGCACTGATCGCCTTCTTCTTCGAGTCCACGTTCATCGGCCTGTGGATCTTCGGCTGGGACAGACTTCCCAAGAAACTGCACTGCGCGTGCATCTGGCTTGTCGCCATCGGCACCTTGCTCTCCGCCTACTTCATTCTGGCGGCCAACTCCTTTATGCAGCACCCGGTCGGCTATCGGATCGACAAGGAGTCCGGGCGGGCCCAACTCACCGACATCGGCCGGGTGTTGTTCCAGAACACCACGCAGGTGCAGATGTTCCACACCGTGACCGCGGCGTTCCTCACCGGCTCGGCTCTGGTGATCGGCATCTCCTCGTACCACCTGCTGCGCGCCAAGCGCGGCAAGGAGACGAACCGCCAGAACATCGCGCCAATGCGCACCTCGCTGCGGGTCGGTCTGATCATCGCGGTGGTGGCAGGGCTGGGCACCGCGCTCAGCGGCGACCGTCTGGGCAAGGTCATGTTCGATCAGCAGCCGATGAAGATGGCTGCCGCCGAGGCGCTCTGGGACACACAGGGTCCGGCCCCTTTCTCGATCTTCTCGATCGGCAACGTCTCCGAGGGGCACAACACCGTCGCGCTGGAGATCCCGGGCCTGCTGTCCTTCCTCGCCAAGGACAACTTCCACTCCCCCGTCCCCGGCATCAACGACAGGGCCCGTGACCAGGCGGCCGAGTTCGGCGGTGAGCCGGCGGACTACATCCCGAACATCTTCATGACGTACTGGGGCTTCCGCCTGATGATCTTCTTCGGGATGACCAGCTTCGTGGTCGGCCTGATCGGTCTGTGGACCACGCGGCGGAGGTTCTGGCTGACGCAGGCGCGCAAGACCGACGACGACGAGCCGCCGATGCTGATGCTCACCGACAAGGTCGAGATGAACGCCTTCTTCACCAGGTGGAGCTGGCGCGTCGGCATCCTCACCATGGCGTTCCCGCTGGTCGCCAACAGCTTCGGCTGGATCTTCACCGAGATGGGCCGCCAGCCCTGGGTGGTCTACCACCTGATGCGCACCTCCGAAGCCGACTCCCCCCACGTGACGACCGGCACGGTGATCGGCTCCATGACCGCGTTCACCGTGCTCTACGCGGTACTTGCGGTGATCTGGGTGAAGCTCATTGCCAAGTACGCCATGGCCGGCCCGGACTCCGGTGAACAGCCGCCGACCAAGGACCCGACCCTGCGCGGGCCCTCCGCACAGGACGCCGACCGGCCCCTTGCCCACGCGTACTGAGGACGGATCGTCATGCACCTCCACGATCTCTGGTTCATCCTGATCGCCGTCCTGTGGATCGGCTACTTCTTCCTCGAGGGCTTCGACTTCGGGGTCGGCGTCCTCACCAAGCTGCTGGCCCGCGACCGCACCGAGCGCCGGGTCCTGATCAATACCATCGGTCCGGTGTGGGACGGCAACGAGGTCTGGCTGATCACGGCCGCCGGTGCGACCTTCGCGGCCTTCCCGGACTGGTACGCCACGATGTTCAGCGGCTTCTACATCCCGCTGCTGATCATTCTGTTCTGTCTGATCGTGCGGGGCGTGGCCTTCGAATACCGGGCCAAGCAGTCCGGCGCGCGCTGGCAGCGCAACTGGGAGGGGGCCACCTTCTGGACCTCGCTGGTGCCCCCGTTCCTCTGGGGCCTGATCTTCGCGAACGTGGTCCGCGGTCTCGCGATCGACGCGGACAAGTCGTACGTGGGCGGCCTCGGGGACCTGTTCAACGGATACGCGATCCTCGGCGGCTTCATGATGCTGGTGCTGTTCGTCGCCCACGGCGCGGTCTTCACCGCGTTGAGGACGCTCGGCGAGATCCGTGACCGGGCCAGGACGCGGGCGACTCAACTCGGGGCGCTGGCCGGAATGCTGGCGTCGGCCTTCCTGATCTGGACGCAGGTGGACTCGGGCAACGGCTGGAGTCTGGCCGTGATGATCGTGGCGCTCGCGGCGCTGGCCGGGGCGCTCGTCGTCACCCGGCTCGGGCGTGACGGCTGGGCATTCATGCTGTCGGGGCTGACCGTCGTGGCGGCGTTCGCGATGCTCTTCCTCGCCCTGTATCCGGACGTCATGCCGTCGACGCTCAACCCCGACTGGTCCCTGACGGTCGCCGACGCCGCTTCGTCGACGTACACGCTGAAGGTCATGACGATCGTCGCGGTGGTGTTCACACCGATCGTGCTGATCTACCAGAGCTGGACGTACTGGGTCTTCCGCCGGCGGATCGGCGTCCAGCACATCCCGGTGGGTCACTGACCAGGCGGGCCGGGTCCGCGCCGCCGCACGCTCGGCGGGCCTGACGCCCTGATCGCGGGGCTGACCGTGACCGGCACGGCCGCGCTGGGCGTCTATGGCGTGGCCGGTGGTGCGCTCCGCTCTGTGTGTCTGGCACCCGTCCGCGGGCCGGCGACACCCCCGGGCGCTCGCCTCGGACGGCTCCGCGCCATAGGACAACGTGAAGAGCAATCGGACGAGCTGGTTGCCGCAGGCGACGGTGTCCCCGGGCAGGTGGCGCCCATTGATCGACCGGCATAGCCTGGCTGGAACTGGAATTTTGTCGGCTTATGCCCCTAATTGCATGGTCGAAGGGTTGAGTCTCTTGAGCATCGACAGTGAGGCGCCGGAAGAACTGGAACCCAGGGTCGGGCCGATCCCCAAGGAGGATCCGGAGTACCACCCCTACCACCACCCGGCGGCCGGCTGGGGTGCCGCGAAGAGCGTGACTCAGTTCCTCGTGCGCGAACGCGAACTGGTCGACGGCCCGCGGGCGATCATGAAGATGAACCACGAGAACACGGGCTTCGACTGTCCCGGTTGCGCGTGGCCGGACGACACCAAGGGCCTGAAGCTCGACATCTGCGAGAACGGCATCAAGCACGTCACGTGGGAGATGACGCGCAAGCGCGTCGAGCGCGACTTCTTCGCCGCCCACTCGGTGACCGAGCTCTTCGAGTGGAGCGACTTCGAGCTGGAGGACCAGGGCCGGCTGACCGAGCCGATGGTCTACGACCCCGATACGGACCACTACGTCCCCATCAGCTGGAAGGACGCGTTCGAGCTCGTCGGCAGCACGCTGCGCGGGCTCGAGAACCCGAACCAGGCTTCCTTCTACACGTCCGGCCGGCTCGGGAACGAGGCCACGTTCCTCTACCAGTTGATGGCCCGCGAGCTGGGCACGAACAACCTGCCCGACTGCTCCAACATGTGCCACGAGGCCAGCGGACGCGCCATGACGGCGTCCATGGGAACCGGTAAGGGAACCGTCGACCTCAAGGACTGGGAGAGCGCCGACGCCCTGTTCATCATGGGGGTCAACGCCGCCTCCAACGCGCCCAGGATGCTCACCGCCCTCGCCGAGGCGTACCACCGCGGCGCGCAGATCGTGCACATCAACCCGCTCGTCGAAGCGGCCGCCACCCGCACCATCGTCCCGCACGACTTCCTGGACATGGCGCTGTTCAAGACCACCAAGACCAGCACCCTGAACCTCCAGGTGCGGATCGGCGGCGACCTGGCGCTCCTGCGCGGCATGGCCAAGGCGGTGATCGAGGAGTCCAAGCTGGACCCCAAGGCGCTGGACCAGGAGTTCATCGACCGCCACACCACCGGCTTCGACGCGTACCGGGAGCTGTGCGAGAACACGTCCTGGGAGGAGCTGGAGAGGCAGTCCGGGGTCAGCCGCGACGACATCCTCAAAGCGGCGCGCGTGTACTGCGATGCCGACCGCAGCATCGTCAGCTGGTGTCTGGGTGTGACCCAGCACGAGCACGGCGTCGACACCGTCCGCGAGATCATCAACCTCCTTCTCCTGCGCGGCAACCTGGGCCGTGAAGGGGCGGGCCCCTCCCCCGTGCGTGGTCACAGCAACGTCCAGGGGAACCGCACCTGCGGCATCGATCACCGCCCCGACGACGCGTTCCTGGACCGCCTCGCCGCGAGCTGCAAGATCGACCCGCCGCGTGAGCACGGCCTGGACACCATCGGCACCATCCAGGCCATGCGCCGGGGCGATGTGAAGGTGTTCGTCGGCATGGGCGGCAACTTCGCCCTCGCCGCGCCCGACTCGCCGATCACGTACGAGGCCCTGCGCAACTGCGACCTCACGGTCCAGGTGAGCACCAAGCTCAACCGCAGCCACCTCGTCCATGGCCGCCAGGCGCTCATCCTGCCGTGCCTCGGCCGCACCGAGAAGGACCACCAGCGCAAGGGCATCCAGAGCACGTCCGTCGAGGACTCGATGAGCATGGTGCACATGTCCGTCGGCATGAAGCGCCCCGCGTCGCCGCACCTGCTGTCCGAGCCCGCGATCGTCGCCGGGATGGCCCGCGCGGCCCTGCCTGCCAGCTCCACCCCGTGGGAGTGGTACATCGAGGACTACGACCGCATCCGCGACACCATGTCCCATGCGCTCGACGGCTTCGAGGACTTCAACCGCCGCGTACGCCTGCCCCTGGGGTTCCGCCTGAAGCAGCCCGCCCGCGAACTGGTCTTCCTCACCCCGTCCGGCGGCGCGGAGTTCTCCGACGCCGCCCTGCCCGACGTCGTACCCGCGCCCGGCACCCTGGCACTGGGCACCATGCGCTCCCACGACCAGTGGAACACCACGATCTACTCGGACAACGACCGCTACCGCGGCATCAAGAACCTGCGCGAGCTCGTCTTCATGAACAAGGCCGACATGCGCGAGCGGGGCATCTCCGAGTTCGAACCCGTCGACATCACCAGCACCGCCAGGGACGGCAGCCACCGCTACCTCAACGGCTACCTCGCCATCCCGTACGACATCCCGCGCGGCTGCGCGGCCGGGTACATGCCCGAGATGAACGTGCTGTGCGCCCTAGTCGACTACAGCACGCAGAGCGACCAGCCGATCATGAAGCACGTCAAGGTGACGATCGAAGCCGCCACCTGACCGGAGAACGCGTGATGGCGGGGCGCCGGCCGGGCTGACGACCGACCGGGGCTCCGCCGCGTTCGATGAGCGTGCACTCGGCCATGCCGCCGCAGTTGCAGAAATCCGCTCCGGCGGCCGTGGCGGGTGCCGCTAACCTGACTCGGTGACGACTCAGGTGATCGTGTTGAACGGTGGGTCCAGCTCGGGCAAGTCCGCGATCGCCCGAAGTCTGCAGGCGGTGCTCCCGGATCCGTGGCTCACCTTCGGGATCGACTCGCTGATCGAGGCGATGCCCCCGTCCATGCGGGAATCGGGGGAAGGAATCGAAGTCGCCTCGGCCGGCGGGGTCAGCATCGGGACGGTGTTCCGGGAGCTGGAAGCAGCATGGATGCAGGGGGTCGCGGCGACAGCCGGTGCAGGCGCCCGGATCGTCATCGATGACGTCTTCCTCGGCGGGTCGGAGTCCCAACAGCGGTGGCAGAAGGCTCTGGGCGGACTGAGCGTGCTGTGGGTGGGCGTCAGGTGCGACAGCGAGGTCGCCGCGGGCCGCGAGTTGCTCCGCGGGGACCGGGCCCAGGGGATGGCCGTATCGCAGGCGGAGACGGTCCACCGGGGCGTTGTCTACGACCTGGAGGTGGACACCACGCACACCGAGTCCTCGCAGTGCGCGCGGGCCATCGCGGCCCAGGTCAAGTGACTTCTGGGGGACGGCCCGGGCGCTGTCACCATGAAGGCGCCGTTTAGGGTGCGGTCATGACCTCGCAGAACTACCTCTCCGAACTGTTCTCCCTCGACGGCCGGACCGCTGTGGTGACCGGCGGCAGTTCCGGCATCGGCAAGGCCATCGCCGGGGCGCTCGCGCGCGCCGGGGCGAGTGTGGTGATCGTGGCCCGCAAGGAGGCCGAACTCGTCGCCACCGCCGATGAGTTGACGGCACAAGGTTGCCGGGCGGCCTGGGTGAGCGCGGACCTGAGCACCCGCGACGGGGTGCGCGCGGCGGCGGAGCAGGCGGCCGGAGTGTTCGGCGAACCCGACATCCTGGTCAACAGCGCCGGGATCAACCTGCGGCCCCCGATGAGCGAGCTCGGCGACGAGGTGTGGGACACCACGATGGCGCTGAACCTGGAGGCGCCCCACCTGCTCGGCCAACGGTTCGGCCCCGGCATGGCCGAGCGCGGCTTCGGGCGGATCATCCACATCACTTCTCAGCAGGCGCACCGGGCGTTCGTCCAGAGCGGCGCGTACGGGGTGTCCAAGGGCGCCCTGGAGGCGCTGGCCCGCTCGCAGGCCGAGGCGTGGTCGCCGCACGGCGTCACCTGCAACACACTCGTGCCGGGCTTCGTCATGACCCCGCTCAACGCGCGCCTGTCGTCCGACCCGGAAAAGGTGGCCGCGCTGGCCGCCCGCACGATGGTCGGTCGCAACGGCCTGGCCGAGGACTTCGCCGGAGCCGCGGTGTTCCTGGCCGGCCCGGCATCCGCCTACGTCACCGGCCAGGCGCTCTTCGTCGACGGCGGATTCTCGGTTCACTAGCCGCCCGGGGCACCAACGGCCCAGGACGGGCCCAACTGCCGTAGACATCACGCCAGTTGGAAACGCGTCAGCTGGAAGCCTGCCGGTTGGAAATCCCGCCAGTTGAAATCAACTACGCATCGCGGTCGGCTTCCCGAGCCGCGCGCTCCAGTCGGTCACAATGGTCCTTCCACCACGCCGGGTCGCCCGGGGGCATGTTGTCGCTGCCCTTGTTCATCCCCACAGCGCCGTCGACGAGTTCGCGAATGATGTCGGCGTGCCCGGCGTGGCGGTGCGTATCGGCGATGACGCGTACGACGGCATGGTTCAGCGTCACCTCGTCCCTGCCGCTGGGCCACCACGGCACCTTGCCGACCGTGGCCAGCGGCAGCGCGTCGATCGTCGCGTCGGCATGCGCCCACGCCCGCCGGTAGAGCTCCACGACGAACTCGCGTGACTCCTCGGCGGTGACCCACATGTCCGCGTTGGGCTCGGCGCCCTCTTCGACCCAGGGCAACGGCTCGCCGGACGGCCGCCCGAAGGTGTCACCGAGGTAGCCGAGTTCCACGCAGGCCGCGTGTTTCACCAGGCCGAGCAGATTCGTTCCGGTGGGTGTCAGCGGGCGGCGGACGTCGTACTCGGAGAGCCCTTCGAGCTTCCACAGCAGTGCGTCGCGGGCGGATTGCAGATAGAAGTGAAGGTCAGCTTTGGGATCCGATGCGGTCATGGGGCAAGTCTGCCGCCCACGCGATCGTCGTCGCCCTTATCCGGCGAACATTATGAACGCTACTGGTCACGTCATGGGATTCCGGCTCCGCCGTCCCTAGCATCTCCCCCGCCGCGCAACGGTGCGCGCCGCAGGACGAGGAGTAGCCGCATGGGCATGACCAGACGGATCGCATCGGGTTTCCGCAGGAGGTCCGGGCGTTGGGGCCTTCGGCGTCTCCGAGGCGCGGCGGCGGTTGCGGGGATCGCGGGTCTCGTGGCCTGCGCACTTCCCGTACCGGCTTCAGGTTCGACTTCCGTTTCACCGGCCACCGCCACGAGCGGACCGGCGTCCGCCGCCTGCCCCGCGAATCTGGCCGGGAAAGCCACTTGTTACACCGGCCAGGACTCGAACGGCGCCTACTACGCGATCGCCGTCCCCGAAGCATGGAACGGCTCGCTCGTGGTGCACGCCCACGGCGGCCCCGACCTCGGCGCGGGCTCCGATCCGGACCGCAGCGTCGACGACCTGAGCCGCTGGGCGGTGATGGTGGACGAAGGCTACGCCTGGGCCGGTTCGTCGTATCGGCGTGGCGGTTATGGGACCCGGATGGCCGCCGCCGACACCGAGCATCTGCGTCGTCTGTTCGTGACCGAATTCGGGAAGCCGAGGCGGACCTACGTTCATGGCCAGTCCTGGGGCGGCAACGTCGCCGCCAAGGTCGTCGAGACCTACGGCGCGGCGAAGCACGGCCCGTACGACGGAGCGCTGCTCACCAGCGGCGTTCTCGCGGGCGGCTCACGCGGGTACGACTACCGGGTCGACCTGCGCGTGGTCTATCAGTACTACTGCCGCAACCATCCTCGGCCCAGCGAGCCTCAGTACCCGCTGTGGGAAGGGCTGCGCCCCGACTCGACCATGACGGCCACAGGGCTGCGGGCGCGCCTTCAGGAGTGCACCGGGTACGCCTCGGACCCCAAGGAGCGGACGGCGGCTCAGCAGCGCAACCTCGATGACATCCTCGCGGTCACGAAGATCCCCGAGCGCACCCTCGAGTCACACCTGCGGTTCGCCACGTTCACGTTCCGCGACATCGTGCAGAGCCGCCTGGGCGGGCGCAATCCGTTCAGCAATCAGGGCGTACGGTATTCCGGTTCCCACGACGACCGGGCGCTCAACGCCGGGGTCGAGCGGTTCTCGGGCGACCCGAGCGCCGTGCGTGACCTGTCCTACGACAGCGACCTCACCGGCAAGGTGACCATCCCCGTTCTCACCATGCACGCGATCGACGACCCCACCGCGTTCGTCGAGCACGAGGCGGCCTACCGGGCCGGGCTCCAAGGCGCCCATCGGGAACGGCACTTGGTGCAGACGTTCACGCGGGAGAGCGAACACAGTGAGCTGAGCAATTCCGAGTACGCCAACTCGATCTCCGCACTGGACTCCTGGGTGCGGACCGGGAAGAGGCCGGCACCGAGTTCGATCGCGGCCTCGTGCACCGCGTTCGACCGCAGGTACGGCACCGGCTGCTTCTACGATCCGGCCTTCTCTCCCAGTTCCTACGCGTCACGGGTCAACCCACGGCCGGGCGGCCTGCGTTGGCCGGCCATGACCGCCGCCCAGGAGAGGTCCTGGAGCCGGATCGACGGGGTGGGAATCGCCCCCTGAGACCGACTAGCCTGCCTGATACCGCCCGAGCCACCTGAGACCGACTGAGACCGCCGGCGTCGAACTGACCCGACGTCGGCGCGGTCGAGGGCCGCCCGTTCGCGGTGTCGTCACACCGTGGTGATCATGCCCCCGTCGATGACGAAGTCGGAGCCGGTGACGTTCGCGGTTCGGTCGGAGGCCAGGAGCAGTACGAGTTCGGCGACCTCCTCGGGGCGGGTGAAGCGGCCCGTCGCGGCGCCGCCCGCGACCTGTTCGACGACCGCGTCCGCCTCAAGACCCCCGGCCTGACCGACAGTTGCCGCCACACCGTCCTTCGCAAGCCACATGTCCGTGACGACAGGACCCGGACTGACCGTGTTGACCCGGATGCCGCGCGGTCCCAGCTCCTTGGACAGGGACTTGCTGAAGCTCAGCAGGGCCGCCTTCGCCGCCGAGTAGTCCATCACGAGCGGGTCGGGCAGACGGGCGTTGATGGACGCGACCGTGATGATCGACCCGCCGGTGCGCCGGAGCATCAGCGGCAGGACCTCGCGGGTGGCGCGTACGGAGGCGAGGAAATTGATGTTCAGGGTGGTCGTCCAGTCCTCGTCGGTGACGGACGAGAACCCTCCGGTGCGTGGCCGGACCGCACCGACGTTGTTGACGAGGATGTCGGGTGGTCCGAAGGCGGAGGCCGCCGCCTCGACGAGCGCGGCGGGCCCGTCCGGAGTCGCCAGGTCCACCTCGACGGCCCGGACGGACCCTGCCCGGGCGAGGTCGGCCAGTTCGCCGCCCACATGGCGCGCCCCGGCCGTCACCTGGACTCCTTCGGCCACGAGGGCCTTGGTGATCGCCAGTCCGATGCCCTTGCTCGCACCGGTCACCACCGCGGTTCTGCCCTGCAGCTTCAATTCCATGGGACGCCTTTCTGCGCCGAGCGGCCCGGCCACCGCACGAACGGGACGGCGTTTCACGATACGGATTCCGAGGGCGCGCGCGGCGCGACGCGCGGCAACGCCGTGTGGCACGAAATGGGGGACATGGCGCTGTAGTCGGTCTGCCCTGGCAGGATCGGTCACGATCGCGGCCCACTGCTGATGCAGGCCGGCTGATGCAGGAAGCACGCCGCCGCCTCCCCTCACACAGTGGTGCGCGGGCCGTCCCACGGGACATGGCCCACCGCCCGGCCGTGCGGGTCGAGCAGTCGGCCCATGCGCTTGGCGGTGATCAGCGTGACCGTGCGGTCGACCACGCGCAGATCCGGTAGTTGCTCACACATATGGGCCTCGAACCCCGTGACATCCTCCGTCGTGCGCAGCCATGCGATGACCAGGAAGCCCGCGCTTCCGCTCACGGCGCTGCACAGCCGGACCTCGGGCATGAGGCCGAGCGTGCGTGCCGCCGCGGTCAGTCGGTGGGCGGGAAGGTCGATGCGGTAGGTGGCGGTGAGCGGCCAGCCGGCGGCGCTCTGGGCGAAGTCGCAGCGGAAGTGGACGGACCGCGTCTCCACCAGCCGCTGGAGTCCCCGGCGCACCGTCGCCTCGCTGACATCAAGATCTCGGGCCAGATCCTGGTGGCTTCGCCGCCCGTCCTGGCCTAGGGCGGCGATGAGTGCCGCGTCGGCGGTGGCCGCGGTCCGGGAACGATGCGGCGGTTGCTGCTGAGGCACCAGGAGTGAGCGCTGCTGCCGGTCCAGGGCGCGCATGCGCCAGCCGCTCCCCTCCTGGTAGAGGCGCAGGCCGAGGTGGACGGCCGTCGCCTCCACGCCGGGCGCGGTGGGCAGGTCCCGGCGGACCAGGGCCGCGAGGGCGGCCGGCGTCGGGGCGGCCACGGTCAGGAAGAGATCGAAGTCACCCGTCACCTCCTCGACGCTGAGGACTTGCGGCAGCGCGCACAGGTGGCGCGTGACTTCGTCGACGGTGTCCGGTCGGCAGCGTACGTCGACGTAGGCGAAGCTCGTCGTGCTCGCGGACGGGTAGGCCGTCAGCCACGCAAGCCCCTGGCCGGCCAGTCGGTGCCAGCGCCGGGCCGCGGACGTGGCATCCACGCCGAGTGCAGGACCGATCTGTGACCAGGGGGCACGCGGGCTGTGCTGGAGGGCCTCGATCAACGCCAGGTCCGATTCCTGAAGCGAACCGGCCGCCGCATCCCGGCGGCGT
This sequence comes from Streptomyces sp. NPDC090032, assembly GCF_044748025.1. Taxonomy (NCBI): domain Bacteria; kingdom Bacillati; phylum Actinomycetota; class Actinomycetes; order Kitasatosporales; family Streptomycetaceae; genus Streptomyces; species Streptomyces sp. NPDC090032. Next base: position 11,717 of record NZ_JBIVFF010000017.1, read on the forward strand.
GGAGGGGCCTCAATGCTGCTATCGGGCATGACGCACACGTCTCCGTCGAATTCCAGCGTTGCCACGGTCGAGTGATCAACGATCCCCATCCTGGACTCACTTCGGCCCCGGTGTCGACCCCCGACCCCCGGACCTCGCCGGAGACCTGGGAGGACTGACATGGAGACCGACGGATCCCGGACCGCTGCCGCGCCGCGCGAAGGCGTTGCCCTGCGGGACGGCCTCGACGCCCGGCTGCCCGGACTCGGCCTGATCTACCGCGATCTGCACTCCCATCCCGAGCTGTCCATGCAGGAGCACCGCACGGCAGGGGTCGTCGCCGCGGCGCTGCGCGGGCAGGGCTGGGAGGTCACGGAGGGCGTCGGTGGTACGGGGGTGGTCGGGCTGCTGCGCAATGGCGAAGGACCCGTGGTCGCGCTCCGGGCCGACATGGACGGCCTCCCGGTACGCGAGGCGAGCGGGCTCGACTACGCGTCCACGGATACGGCGGTGTCGCCGGACGGCGACCAGGTGCCGCTCATGCACGCCTGCGGCCACGATCTGCACACGGCGGCCCTGCTCGGCGCCACCGGCCAGCTGGCGGCGCACCGGGACCTCTGGCGCGGCACCGTCCTGGCGGTCTTCCAGCCGGGGGAGGAAACAGCCGCCGGGGCCAGGGCCGTGCTGGCCGACGGTCTCCTGGAGCGCTTCCCGCTGCCCGACGTGGTGCTCGGACAGCATGTGGGGCCGCTTCCCCTGGGCTCGGTGGCCACGCGCCCCGGCGTGGTGATGGCCGCGGCGGACAGTCTCAGGGCGCGTCTGCTCGGGCGCGGCGGGCACGGTTCGGCTCCGCACACCACGGTCGACCCCGTGGTCATGGCGGCGGCGACCGTCATGCGCTTGCAGGGCATTGTGGCCCGCGAGGTCTCGCCGACGGAGTCGGCGGTGGTCACGGTGGGCTCGCTGCGGGCCGGCACCAAGGAGAACATCATCCCCGACGAGGCCGAGCTCAAGATCAATATCAGGACGTTCGACGCCGCCGTGCGTGAGCGGGTGCTCGCCGCGGTGCGCCGTACCGTCGAAGGTGAGGCGGCGACCTCCGGAGCGCCTCACCCCCCGGAGTTCAGTGAGCTCAACTCCTTTCCCCTGACGGTCAATTCGGACGGGGCGACGGAGCGCGTCATGCAGGCGCTCGGGGCGGGTGGCGCCCAGGTGCACACCCTGCGCTCCCCGCTGTCGGGCAGCGAGGATTTCGGTCTGCTCGCCGCAGCGGCCGGGTGTCCGTCCGTCTTCTGGTTCTTCGGCGGTACGGAGCCCAGCAGCTGGGAGGGAGCCGATCCGGCCGGCGAACAGCCGTCCACCGTGCACGGCAACCATTCGCCCTTCTTCGCACCGGTGGCGGATCCCGCCCTGCACAACGGGGTCACGCATCTGCTCGACGCCGCCGCGGAGTGGCTCGACCCGGTGTGAACCCGGCACCGAAGCCGGTTCGGGGCCCGTCAGCCGCAGCTGAGCCGTGCCATCGGGTCGTAAGGCAACGCGCTCAGCCGCGGCCCTCGGGACGCCGTGCGACGAAGACGAACTCCTTGCCGGGGCGGTCGGCAGCATCACGAACGCCGTCGACCACGAAGCCTTGAGCGGTCAACTGCTCCTCGATCTCCGGCCGTTCACGGAAGCGCAAGGTCGAGTCGGACGTCAGCACCTCACCGTCCGCCGAGAATACGTAGGTCCAGCGAAACGCCACCAGTGGCAGGCTCACGTCGGTCACCTCGACCCAGCTCTCGACCGCACCGACTCCCGGGATCCGCGTCACCGCGTACGACTCCTCACGGTTCCACTCCTCCCAGGCACGCCTGGCCGGGTCCCGGGTCTCGAACACGAGACGGCCCCCTGGCCGCAGTGCCTCGTACGCCCCGCGCAGAGTCTCCTGCCAGAGGACCGGATCGACGATGGCCTGCGCGACGTTCGCCGTCATGGTCGCGAGATCTGTCCGCAGCGGCGGGAGCCCTGTCGCGTCACCGCAGATCCAGCGCACCCCCTCGCTGCCGGTCTTGGCCCGTGCCACATCGACGGACGCCCGCGCGGGGTCGACCCCGACGACCTCGATCCCGCGTTCGGCGAGCAGCAGCGCGAACACTCCCGTCCCGCAGCCGATGTCCAGCACGCGACGCGCTCCGAACTCCTCCGCCATACCCACGTACGCGTCGAGATCGCTGCGGTCAGGATCGAGCGCGTCGTACACGGCGGCGAGCCGTGGATGTTCAAATCCCTCATCTGGCATGCGACCGAAGGTATCGGGCACGATCCGTGAACCCCCGCTAGCTTTCGGCCAGTTCCGCTCGGCACAACCGCGGCGCGCCGTCATGTGTCCAACCACGGGACGCCGGCAGGAGCCGGCAACGGGGAAACGGGGACGCGGACCATGGAGAAGTACAGGGTCACCCAGCACATCACGCGGTTCTTCTGGCTTCCGCGCGGCACGGAACGGCGTCAACCCACGTCGTACGCGCGCCTGACAGGGATCTGGCTGGCGTCGATCGCCGTCGGGACGGCGGTCACCGCGGCCGGTTGGGACGAGGAGTACGGCGGCGCCGACATCATGACCGTGATCGTCGTCCTGAACGTCATCGACGACATCATCACAGGGGCGCGGCACCGTTGGCCGGCCGCACTCGCGGCAGTGGCCCTCCTGTACGGCGGGAGCCGGCTCACCGGCGCCGTCCTGTCCGACTCCCCCGAACCGGCCTGGGCCACGACCATCGCCACGGCCGTCGGCGTCACACTCGCCCTCGCGGCAACGGCCGCCGTCACCCGGCTCCCGCGACGCCCGGCGATCACTGCCCGGTGAGCCGCATGGCACCCCCGGTTCGCCCCGCAGGTCGAGCGGCATCGGTACGTACGCCGTGGCAGACTGCCGCTCGCCCTGCGCATCGCGGCGGGCCAGCTTCTGGCCGCATGACCATCGAGGTTCGCCCGGCTTCGGTCTTCGGGGATGTCCGTACCCTCGTCGGCCCGAAGTCGCCCGAGTCGACCGTCTGCTGGTGACTGAGTTACCGGATCCCTTCCAAACTCAACAACGAGATCCGTGGACCGGCCCGCGGCGAGTACGTCGCCGAGCTGTGCCGCACGGGTCCCCCACTCGGAGTTCTCGCCTACGACGGTGCCGAACCCGTCGACTGGGCCGCTGTCGCACCACGCGCGGACACCTCTTTCGCGCGCAACCGCAGGCTCCCCCATGTCGACGACCTGCCGGTGTGGTCGCTGTGGTGCATCCGGGACCGCCCCGGCCACCGCAAGAAGGGCATCTCGCACGCTCTCATCACGGGCACCGTCGAGTACGCCCGCGCACAGGGCGCACCGGCGATCGAGGCTTACCCCTTGGACAACGGCGACGCGAAGGTCGACCTCACGATGGCGTACGCGGGGCTGCGCAAGAACTTCGAGCGCGCGGGGTTCACCGTCGCCGCTCGGACCACCTCGGCGCTGGCCGCCCACCCGAGGGTCCTGATGCGACTCCGCCACGCCGTGTCGCGGCTCCCGGCCGGTGGCTCGATGCCCAGGCGGCGGACGGCGTACGGCGAGAAGTCCAGGGCCTGGTCGTGTCCGTACGCCTCAGAACAGAATCCCCGAGCCGCACCGGGGAGTCGTCAGCGCTCGGTCCACGGATCTCTTGGCTGTGAGGCGCCATCGGGCCGGTGCGTGGCGGACCCATCCGCCTACGGGCCCCGTGCACCCGCTGAGTAGGATTCCCGAACCTCGCTCCGAAGGGTGAGGCCCAGGGTGGGGATTCGGGCAGCGAGGGGCATATGAGATCCGGAATCGGGGACTTCGTCCGCGCGGGAGTGTGCCTGCTGCTTGCCGTGGTACTGCTCGGGGCCTCCTGGCCGCTGTGGCAGTCCGCGCAACGGGCACGACAGGACGACGTCGACTTCTCGAAGGTGGCCATCGTCGAGAACGGTCGTCGCACGAGCCAGTTGAAGGTGTGTGGAGACCTCAACCGCAAGCCGTACTGCCTGCAGCGCGAACGCGTCACCGTGCGGGACTCCGACTACACGCTCAAACGCTCCCGCACCAAGTACACCCTGGAACTGACCAGGGCCGACCACCGCCGCACGATGGAACTCGCCTACAGCGACACCCGCTCCCACGACGAGCGGGACTCGGTGTACGGGCGGGCGCGGGCCGGGGAGCCGGTGACGCTGTTCTGGTGGCGCGGCTCGGTTCGCATGATCCAGGCCGGGAAGGACAGCGGCGACGACAGGTCCGTCGTACACACCAGCCGCTACCCGGGCCGGCTCTTCACTACACCCGCGGCCCTGGCCTCCGTCCTGTGGGGGCTCGGACTCGGGCCGCTGTGGGCGGCGATGTGGCTGCTGACGCGCGGTCGGCGCAACCCACTGACGATGGCATGGCAGTGGCTCGCACCCGTACTCGCCCTGGCCACCGCGGGCGGCGCCGGGGCATTGGCGGCGTTGATCGAACCCCGGCCCCGAGCGGTCGTGCTGAGCTTCGCGGTGGCGGCCGTGGCCCTACTGGCACCCGCTCTGCTCTGGCTGCGGTGGTGGACGCGCACCCGGCTGCCGCGCAAGTGCGACGTGGAGCCCGTGGAACCGGTCGAGGTGCACGCGGTGGACGGCGCCGTCTCCGGCACAGGGCCGTGGAAGCTCGCCATCAGGGGCCCGCTGTACGTGGGACCCGACGTCATCGGCACGACACCGGACCCGGCGGCGAAGGTGGCGCTGAAGCCGCTGCCGGGCCCACTGCGGGTGGTCACCGTACGGCCCCCGTATCGCAGCGACCCGCGCGCAGTACGCCGGTACTCGATCCAGCCCTACCTCGACGAGGAAGCACGCGCGCGCATAGCTGAGAATACGCACTGGTACAACTCCCGCTACCGGCAGACCCAACCGACCCACCCGCTCGTCGCCGTCTGCGAGGTCCTCGACGGCCCGGGCCGGGGCTCGGAGGTACTGATAGCAGCACCGGAGCAAGACATGCCGGAGGTGCTGGGCGCCATCGCCGCCCACGCTCGGCGGCGGCAGTGAGCCGCTCCCGCGGGCCGCTCGAGCAGGCCCCCATCACGCGTATCCGAGTGAGGCTTCAGCGGCTGCACGGGATAGCAGTCACGAATGCATCACTCAATATTCATATTTCCTTCACGTTCTCTACTCACGTACTACCCTGATCCCGCCTGTAACACCTCAGGGGGGACAACATGACCAACGCGTACACAACGCCGCCCGCACCGCGTCCGGTTGACACCCGTCCGCTGCGTAAGCGCAAGCGCGTGTGGCTCGGCGGGTCGGGCCTGCTGCTCACCGGTGCGCTCATAGTGGGCGCCGGAAACAGCGATCAGCAGCCCGTCGCCGCCGAGGCCAAGCCCGGGCCGACCGTCACCGCCACCGTGACGGCCACGCCGAAGCCCGCGCCGACCGTCACCGAGACCGTCAAGGCCAAGGAGAAGCCGCGCCCCACGGTCACCGTCACGAAGACCGCCCAGGCCGCCGCCGGCACAGGCAGCGACAACGGCAGTGGAAGCGGCAGCCAGGACACCACCGGCACCTGCTCGATCGTCTCCAACTCAGGGAACTGCTACTCGGCGGGCCAGTTCTGCCGTAACAGCGATCACGGCGCCCTCACCACCAACGAGGGCGGCACGAGCATCAAGTGCGTGTACAGCTCCAACGCCTGGCGCTGGAAGTACGCCTGACGGCACATCGCCTCACCGAGGCGGACCTCGCACCGCGTTCACTCGCGCCGGCCTGCCACTCGCGTCCGATTGATCGAATGAGTGCCGGACACACGCCCAGGTACCGGACCGGCTTGACGGCTGCTCGTCGCCGCCGATCACGGCCCGCGCAGCCGCGGGGACGTCATGCAGCTGACCAGGAACCCGCTCCTGCGGTAGTCGTCCGTATCGGGCCGCCGCGTACTTCATTCTGCTCGCAGCCGAGACCTCACATCTCCGGTGGGACGGGCGGCAGAATCGTCGCATGCAGCCGGTCTTCGTTCTCGTACACAGTCCGTCCGTGGGTCCCTCGACCTGGCACCCTGTAGCTGAACACCTGGAGGCGGCGGGTCTCCAGGTGCGGGTGCCGTCCCTGCTTCACGTCGCTGCCGGCCCCCCACCCTTCTGGCCCCGCGTCGTCAGCGCCGTCCGGGACGACCTCCGGCAGGTCCCGGACGGCAGCCCCGTCACGTTGGTGGCACACAGCAACGCGGGCTTGTTCCTCCCCGTGATGCGCGCGGGTCTCGACCATCCGGTGACCGGCTCGGTCTTCGTCGATGCCGCGCTGCCGGCCCGTACCGGACCAACTCCTGTCGCGTCACCGGAGCTACTGGAGTTCCTCACCCCCATGGCCGTGAACGGCACACTGCCGCGCTGGACCGACTGGTGGGACGAGGCGGACGTGGCCCCCATGTTCTCCGATCCGACGACGCGTCGGACCGTCATCGAGGAGCAGCCCACCCTGCCGCTGTCCTTCTACGAGCAGCACATTCCGGTCCCGGACGGGTGGGACGACCACCCGTGTTCCTACCTGCTGTTCGCCCCGCAGTACGAGGATGTCGCCACCGAAGCGCGCGAACGCGGCTGGCGCGTGGGACACCTGCCGGGTGAGCACCTCCATCAGATCATCGACCCCGAAGGCACGGCCCGGATCCTCATCGAGTTCGCCCGCACACCTTGAGGCGTGAGCCACCTCGCCTCGACGTCACACCAAATGGTTCCGCTCCCGTGCGAGACTCGGGGCATGGCAGGTTCTGGGGACTTCGAGCCGGAGTCGGAGCGGGTTACGCGGCAGCTCCGGGACGACATTCTCGACGGTGTGCGCACGCCCGGCAGCAAGCTCGTCGAGCGCGAGCTGGCGGCACAAATAGGGGTGAGTCGCGTGCCCGTTCGTGATGCCCTGCGCGTGCTGGTCGCCGAGGGTCTGGTGACTCCGCGACCGCGGACGTGGGCGGTCGTGAGGGAGTTCACGCCTACGGACATCGCTGATCTGAACGAGGTCCGAGAGGCCCTTGAGGTGATGACCTTCCGTCTGGCCGCGCAGCGGGGTGACCGCGTCGGCCTCGAGCGGCTCCGCTCCGACCTCGACGAGGAACTCGCGGCCGCCCGGGCAGGAGACGCGGTTCGCGCCCGGCGCGCGGCGGCCGACTTCCACGAGACCGTGACGTCGATGGCGGCCAACGAGTTGCTGAGCGAACTCGAAGGTACGTTGCGCAGCCGGATGCGGTGGCTGCTCGGCCGGCACGACAACCTCCTGGCCATGGCGCTGGAGCACGAGGCCCTCTACGCCGCTGTCGCCGAGCGCGACGTCGCCCTCGTCGAGGAACTCGTCTTCCAGCACCTGGAGAACAGCCGCCGCGTCATCGCCGACAAGCGCCGCTGACCGCCGCTGGGCTCGGATCAGCCCCGTACCAGCTCCAGTTGGTCCGCCACGACCACTCCGTCGTGCAGGACGGTGCGGTCCGTGCCACGGTCCATCACCGCGCTCGACGGTGTCTCGCCGTCGACCAGCAGCAGGTCGGCACGGTCACCGACCGCCAGGCCGGGCCGGTCGGCAACCCCCGCCGGCCGGGCGACGTCGTGGCTCATGATCGATGCCCCGCCGATCGTCGCGACCGCCAGGGACATCTCGATCAGCTCGTCACGGCGGAAGTTGTTGGTGAAGGCCAGCTGCCAGGTGCGGTCGAGCATGTCGCAGTTGCCGTACGGGCTCCAGTAGTCGCGCTGGCCGTCCTCGCCCAGGCCCACACGGACGCCCGCCTCCGTCAGGTCCACCAGCGACAGCTGTCCGCGCGCCGACGGCGCCACGGTGGCCATGGCGATGTCCAGCTCCGCGAAGTCGTCGATGATGCGGCGGCTCACCGACTCGGAGACCGAGCCCAGTTCATAGGCGTGGGACATGGTGACCTTGCCCTGCATGCCGAGCGCCCGGGTGCGCTCGAGGATCAGATCGGTGGAGAACACACCCAGCTCCCCGGGCTCGTGCAGGTGGATGTCCACCTCGACCTGGTACTTCTCGGCCAGCCCGAACACGACGTCCAGGTGCCCCTTGGGATCCCGGTCCAAGGTGCAGGGATCGATGCCGCCCATCACGTCGGCGCCCGCCTTCAGCGAGGCCTCCAGGTATTCGACGGTGCCCTTCTCGCGGAGGATGCCCGCCTGCGGGAACGTCATGATCTGGACCTCGGTCCGACCGGCGAACTTCTCCTTCGCGGCCACGACCGCCTCGAACTTCTCGAGCTTGCAGTCCACGTCGACCTGGGCGTACGACCGCACGCGGGTGGTGCCGCGCGCGATCATCCGCTCCAGCGTGCCCGCGACGCGCTCCACGAGCGGGACCTCCGCCGAGCGCCAGTTCTCCCGGTCGTTCATGGTCATCGTCCACACTCCCGGGCCGCCGGTGTGCGGCCGGAACGGCAGGCCGATGCGGGTCGAGTCCAGGTGCACGTGCACGTCACTGAACGACGGCAGCAACAGCCGGCCGCGGCCTTCCACCACCTCGCCGGCCGGTTGCGCGGCCGGGTCGTGCGGACGGATCGCCGCGATGCGGTCGCCGGACAGGACGACGTCGCTGCGCTCGCCGCCCCACGGACGGACGTCACGGATCAACACTGCTGTCACCTCTCTGTTGTGCTTTGTGCTTTGTGCTTTGTGCTTTGTGGTGCGCTGGTCGCGGTACTGCTGTTCATGCAGCTGGGAACCGGGTTACCGGGTCATCGTCGTGGCCAGTGTCTCGGCGGTGACGTCGGTGTGGTGGCAGGCGATGTCGCCGCCCGGCACACTGTCCGTGCACAACTGGCGGCGCTGTGGGTCAAGTTGCGCATGCACGGGACACCGGGACTGGAACACACAGCCAGGCGGAGGGTCGGCCGGGCTCGGCAGATCGCCCTTCAGCCGGATCCGCCCGCTCCGGTCCGCCGCCGGGTCCGGGTGCGGTACGGCGGACAGCAGCGCCCGCGTGTACGGGTGTTCCGGAGCGCCGAAAACCCGTGCGGTGTCGCCATATTCCATGATCTTGCCGAGGTACATCACCGCGATGCGGTCGGCGAAGTGCTGGACCACCGACAGGTCGTGGGCGATGAAGAGGTAGGCAACCCCGGTGTCCCGCTGGATGTCCTCCAGGAGGTTGATGACCTGCGCCTGCACCGAGACGTCCAGTGCGGACACCGGTTCGTCGCAGATGATCAGTTGGGGGTCCAGGGCGAGCGCCCGGGCGATGCCGACGCGCTGCTTCTGGCCGCCGGAGAACTCGTGCGGGAAGCGGTTGTAGTGGTCGGGGCGCAGCCCCACCCGGTCCATCAGGTCCCGCACCCTGGCCTTGATCCCGCCGGCCGGAGTGATCCGCTGGGCGAGGAGCGGTGCGGCGATCGCGCTGCCCACGGACTGGCGGGGGTTGAGCGAGGACGAGGGGTTCTGGAACACCATCTGCACCCGGCGCCGGTACTCCTGCAGTTCCGAACGGCGCAGTTCGGCGATCTCCCGGCCGTCGAGCCGGACGCTCCCGGACGTCGGCTCGAGGAGGCGCATGAGCAGGCGACCGGTGGTCGACTTGCCGCAGCCGGACTCCCCCACCAGGCCGAGCGTCTGTCCGGCGCCGACCGAGAAGCTGACGCCGTCCACGGCCTTGATCGCGCCGCCGCCGGGCCTGAAGCCACGGGAGCGGATCGGGAAGTGCTTGGTCAGGTCGGTGACCTCCAGCAGCGGCGTCATCGGGCCACCTCTCCGGTCGGTTGCAGCGTCTCGTGCGTCTCTAGGTGGCACCGCGACGGGTGCCCGTCGAGGCCGGTCAGTATCGGGCGGCGCGTACGGCAGGCGTCGTCGGGCACCAGGTGTGTCTTCGGGCAGCGGTCGGCGAAGAGGCAGCCGTCGGGCAGCGCCAACAATGACGGCGGGAAGCCCGGGATGGGCTTGAGCCGCTCGGACCGGCCGGCCAGCGACGGCATGGATGCGAGCAGTCCCTGGGTGTAGGGGTGTCGCGGGTCCTTGAACAGGTTCGCCACGGTCGCCCGCTCCACACACTCCCCGCCGTACATCACCACGACCTGGTGACACACCTCGGCGACCACGCCGAGGTCGTGGGTCACCAGGATCACCGAGGTCCCGGTCTCGTCCTGCAACTCGTTGAGCAGGTCGAGGATCTGGGCCTGCACCGTGACGTCGAGCGCGGTGGTGGGTTCGTCGGCGATCAGCAGCTCGGGTTCACAGACAAGGGCCATGGCGATCATCGCGCGCTGCCGCATGCCGCCGGAGAACTCATGCGGAAATGCCGAGTAGCGGCGCTTGGGGTCGGGGATCCCGACCCGGCCGAGCATGTCGACGGCAGCCTGTGCCGCCGCCCTCTTGGAGACGTCGTTGTGCACCCGGTAGGCCTCGGCGATCTGGGCGCCGACGGGGTAGAACGGGTGCATGGCCGACAGCGGGTCCTGGAAGATCATCGCGATCTTCTTGCCGCGGTAGGCGCGCATCTGCGTCTCGGTAAGGGTGTTGAGGTCCTGTCCGTCGAGGAGGATCTGTCCGGTGACGGCGGCCGTGGTGTCCTTGAGCAGGCCCATGAGCGCCTGGGACGTGACGGTCTTGCCGGAGCCGGATTCGCCGACGATTCCGACGGTTTCCCCGCGCGCCAGGGTGAGGTCCATCCCGTTGACGGCGTGCACCACGCCGTCGTCGGTCGGGAAGGACACCCGTAGATCGCGGATTTCCAGCATGGGCGCGGCTTCGGGCGTGGTCATCAGGCGACCCTCACTCGGGGGTCGATCACCGCGTAGGCGATGTCGACCAGGACGTTGGCGACGATGATGAAGAAGGCGGCCATCATGGTGATGGCCATGGTGACGGGCAGGTCGCCGGCCTGTGCGGCGTGCACCGCGGTGAATCCGACGCCCGGCACCGAGAAGATCTGCTCGGTGAGTACGGCGCCGCCCAGCAGACCGCCGATGTCGAGGCCGAGCATGGTGACCACCGGGGTGATGCCGGCCCGCGCGCCGTGCTTGAACACGACGTTGCGCCGGGACAGTCCCTTCGCGCGGGCGGTGCGCATGAAGTCCTCGCCGAAGGTCTCCAGCATGTTGCTGCGGGTGACCCGGATGTACTGCGCGCTGAACAGGACGGCCAGCGCCACCCACGGCAGGAGATAGTTGAGGAACCAGCCGCCGGGCCCCGCCGCGTCGAACGGCGTGGCGATCTCGTTGGTGGTGAACGGCAGCAGGTCCAGCGTGCTGACGAACAGGAGCAGCAGCAACAGGCCCGTCACCGGAATGGGCAGCGATACGCCGACGGAGGCGCCGCCGACGATCAGCTTGTCGGTGAACCGGCCCTTGCGGAGCGCCGCGAGCAGGCCGAGGCCGACACCCGCGATGGTCCACAGCACGATCGCACCGCTGGCCACCGACAGTGTGTACGGCAGCGCCCGGCCGATGATCGTGGTGACGTCCTCGTTGGTCTGGAACGACTTGCCGAGGCACGGCCAGTTGCACAGGGTCTCGGCGCCGGGCGCGCCGACCGTGTGGCTGCCGACCAGCCCCGACATGTACGTGAAGTACTGGGTGAGGAACGGCTTGTCCATCCCGAGCGCGACGCGGGCCTCGGCGATGCGCTGCGGTGTGCACTCCTGGCCGCAGGCCGCCGCGGCCGGATCCGCCGGGCCGAGCTGGAACAGACTGAACGTCACGAAGCTGATGACAAACAAGAGCACGATCATCGCGACGAAGCGCCGCATCAGGAAACTGGTCATGGGTGCGACCTGCCGGCTCGGGATGAACTCACCGTTCGATTACCTCTCTTGTGCAGCGGGCGTCAGTGCTCGGCGCCGACGGTCGACAGGTCTACGGCGCCGAAGAAGTACCCCATCTGGGCGCCCTTGACCTTGGAACCGACCACGCTGCTCGTGTAGCTGCGCACCAACGGGACCAGGGGGTAGGTCTGCATGGTCCGGTCGAAGAGCGCGGCCCACTTCTTGCCCAGTTCTTCGCTGGTCCCGTTGGTGCCACGGAGCTTGTACATGGCGCGGGAGATCTCCGGGTCGTGGAAGCGCGGGATGTTGGAGAAGCCGTAGGTCTTGCCGTCCAGGCTCGGCCCCACGTTCGGGTCGACGGTGGTACGCACCGAACCGCTGTCCGCGCCGCCGCACCAGCCGCTGCGGGCGATGTCGGGCATCTGGTCGCCGGCCAGCACGGTGTAGTAGTTGGCGGCCGGGATCGGGCGCAGCTGCAGGTCGATGCCGAGCTTCTTGAAGTTCTGCTGGAGCACCGTGCCGACGTTCTTGTAGCGGGCGTTGGTGTCCGCGTAGCCGTAGACCAGCTTCCCGGGGACCTTCTTGCCCTTCAGGAGCTTCTTGGCCTCGTCCAGCTTCGGCTTGCCCGTGGGGTCCAGGTCGGTGTGCTGCGCCACGTATCCGCGCTGGGCCGGGTTGATGTACGACTGGGCCACCTTGCCGAAGCGTGCGCCGCCGTACTGGACCTGGATGGCGCCCCGGTCGATGGAGAGTGCCATCGCCTTGCGGACGTCGGGATCCTTGATGGTCTCGGTGTTGAAGTTCAGCACGTCGGTGCAGCCCAGGAGACCGGCGGCGGTGCGCGCCTTGACCTTCGGGTCGTTGAGCTTGGCGGCGTCGGACGCCTGCAGTCCGCCGTTGCTGTCCAGCGTGATCGCCGTCGGGTCCGAGTCGGCGAGCAGCTGCTGGCTGATGGTGGCCTGGGCCGTGGACAGGGAGAAGGTGAACGTGTCAGGCAGAGCGGGCCTGTTGGGGTCGGTGGCCGGGTCCCACCGGTCGTTGCGCACCAGCTTCATCGAGCGTCCGCGGTCGTACGACTTGATCTTGTACGGGCCCGATGAGACCGGGTGGTTGGTGTAGTCAAGCTTGGTGTCCTTGGCCTTCGGCACCGGCGCCGTGTTGGACCGCGACACCAGCGCGGGGAACTCCGCGAACGGCTGCTTGAGGTGGAAGACGACGGTGTGGTCGTCGGGGGTGTCGATCGCCTTGAAGTCGCCGCCGGCGTAGGGGCCCTTGTAACCGTCGTCGGCCAGGGCCGAGTTCAGCTCCTGCGGGGCCTGGGTGTAGACGTCGCGGGCGTAGGTGCGCTCGACGCCGTACTTGACGGCCTTGCTGGTGATCGGCGTGCCGTCCTCGAACTTCAGCCCCTTCTTGAGGGTGTAGGTCCAGGTGAGGCCGTCGGCGGAGGCCTTGCCGAGGTCGGTGGCCAGGTCCGGCACGATGGTCGGCGGCCGGCCTGCGGTCTCCTTGGCCATGGTCAGGGTGCGGTAGTACAGCTGCCCGACGTTGGCGGTCTGTACGTAGTTGCTGTTGCCGGGGTCCAGGGTCTGGAAGTCGGAGGACATCAGGACGTTGATGTTGCCGCCCTTGGTGGTGTAGCCCTTGCCGACCGTCACCGGCGCATAGGCGTCCGCCTTGGCTCCGGCTCTGTCACCGGGGGTGGGCTTGGGTCCGCCGCAGGCGGTGAGGGCCAGCCCGGCACTCACCGTCAGGGCGAGCGCCGCCTTGGTGCTTCGATTCACTGCGTCTCCTTGCGGACGGGAAAGGGATGGCGCACGTCAAGGGCCGATCCGAGGCGGATCGCGTGTGTGCCGGAGAGGGGTGGAACTGGTTCAGCTTCGGGACGACTTGGGGTCGAGGGCATCCCGGACCGCGTCGCCGAGCAGGTTGAAGGCGAGCACGGTGATCACCAGTGCGCCGGCCGGGACGGCCAGGAACCATGGATCGGAGAGGTACCAGTTCCCCGACTGGGCCGCGTTGAGCATCTGGCCCCAGGAGGGCGTGGGGTCCTTGACCCCGACGCCGAGGAACGAGAGGGCCGCTTCCGCGGTGATGTTGGTGGGGATCATCATCGTCGCGTAGACCAGCACCACCCCCATCACGTTCGGGATGATCTGCCGGAAGATGATGCTCCGGTGCGAGGCACCGTAGGCCTGCGCGGCCTCGACGAACTCCTGCTGCCGGATCGAGAGCACCTGGCCACGCACGACTCTCGCCAGGTATGCCCAGCCGAAGAAGCCGAGAATGATCACCAGTGAGGCCATCGGCACCAGGCTGCCCGAGTCGAGGGCCGTGCCCCGCAGCCGGGACTGCAGGATCGGGGTCAGCGACAGGACGAGCAGCAGGTGCGGGAAGGCCAGGAACAGGTCCATCACGCGGCTGATCACCATGTCGACCTTGCCGCCGAAGTATCCGGCGGCCGCGCCGAGCACGGTGCCGAGGACCACCGACACCACCGTGGACAGCAGCGCGATGGTGAGGGAGATCCTCGCGCCGTAGGCCATGCGGGCGAAGATGTCGCGCCCGAGCCCTGGTTCGAGTCCGAGCCAGTGTTCGCCGGACGGGAAGCGGTAGTACGACAGCGGCAGACCAGGTGTGTCGAAGTCGTCCAGGAAGTCGGGCCCGGTCCTGGCGGTGAAGGGGTCGGAGCCCTCGATGGCCGCCAGCACCGGGGCCAGGACGGCGAACAGCACCATCAGGGCCACCACGACCAGCGCGGCGACGGCGATCCGGCTGCGCCGAATGCGAAGCCATGCCGTGCCGAGCAGCGATCGCGCGGTGGCGACCTCGGCGGTCGGCTCGCGCCCGGTAGGTGCGGCCTCGGACTCCGGTGAGGGCAGGGTGGCCACCTGCCCTTCGGAGGGTTCCGGCGCGCTGGAGCGGCGCGTCCGACTCGACGACTCATACGGATCCGGCACGTCGGTCCTTCGGCGCTCGGGGGTGTGGGTGGCCGGAACGGTATACCAAGAATCGCGGTTTCCACCAGGGCGAAGTGACATCCGGCGCATCACCGTTCCACAGACCACAAATCACCCCTACTTCCCTTGTCATTGACGGGTTATGGTCGTGCCGAGCGTGTGCGATCCCGTGCCGGGTGACTCGCCCGCCTTGCGTCACGGCCACCCGCACTCCGGGGCACCTGTGGCCGATTCGCGCACTTGGTGTACCAAATCTGAGAGGGATGTCGATGAGAACCTTGGTGACCGCTTCCTGGGTGATCGCCCACGACGGACGCTCACACGTGGAGCTCCCTGACGGCGCCGTGCTGATCGACGGCGGCACCGTCGTCGACGTGGGTGCGCGCGCCGAACTCGCCCGCCACCAGGCCGACGAACACATCGACCTCGGCGATGCGGTGATCACCCCCGGCCTCATCGACCTGGACGCCCTCACCGACATCGACCACCTGATCCTCGACTCCTGGGCATCCCCGGATCTGGCCTCGGGCTTCACCTGGTCGACCGACCACTTCGACGCGCCCCGCGCGGTGTTCGACGCCGCGCAACGGCGTACGGTGCGCGAGTACGCGCTGACCCAGCTCGCCCTGCACGGCGTCACCAGCTACATGCCGATCGCGTCCGAGGTGCACAGCGACTGGGCCGAGACGTACGAGGACTTCGTGGCGATGGCCGAGGTGTCCACGAAGCTGGGTCTACGTGCCTTCCTCGGGCCGTCGTTCCGGTC
This sequence comes from Streptomyces sp. NPDC090032, assembly GCF_044748025.1. NCBI lineage: Bacteria > Bacillati > Actinomycetota > Actinomycetes > Kitasatosporales > Streptomycetaceae > Streptomyces > Streptomyces sp. NPDC090032. Next base: position 27,157 of record NZ_JBIVFF010000017.1, read on the forward strand.
CGGGGTCAACGTGATCGGCGCGGACGGCAAGCGCACGGTGCGGCTCGACGAGGAAGCGGGCCGGCGCGGCCTGGCGGACGCATTGCGCTTCCTGGACCACACCACGCAGCTCGCCGATCCGCTGGTGACCGGCGTCCTGCTCCCCTGCCGGATCGAAACCCTCACTCCCGACCTGCTCCGCGACGTCGCACAGGCCGCGCACCGACGCGGCGCGCTGGTACGCCTGCATGCCCTGCAAGGTATCTCCGAGCGCGACTTCATCCAGCACACCTACGGGCGTACGCCGCTTCAACTCATCGCAGAATCAGGGATGTTGTCGGACCGGCTGATCATTCCGCACGGCGTGGTGCTGGACGTGCACCCCGAAGTGTCCGGTGCCGACACCGGGGATGTCGCGGAGCTCGCCGACGCGGGTGTCTCGATCGTGCACTGCCCGCTGACCAACGCCCGGTACGCCCACAACCTGCACACGTTCGCCGGCTACCGGGCGCAGGGGGTGAACCTGTGTCTCGGCACGGACTCCTTCCCGCCGGACCTGATCCGCGGGATCGACGTGGGTACCCAGGTCGCCAAGATCCAGGCCGGTGACCTGGGGCAGGGCCATCTCGCGGGCTACTTCGAAGCGCTCTGGACCGGTGGCGCGACCGCCCTGCACCGGCCGGACCTCGGCCGCCTGGCCGCGGGGGCTGCCGCCGACCTCTCGGCGTTCGCACTCGACGACATCCGCATGGGCGTGACCGAGGATCCGCTGCGCACCCTCGTACTCAACGGCACAGCGCGCGACGCGGTCCTGACGATGGTCGCGGGCAAGGTGGTCATGCGCGACGGCTCGATCCCCGGCGTCGACCTGCCTGCGCTGAGGCGAGCGGGGCAGCAGCTCTTCGACGTGATGCGCGCCGCGTACCCCGAGCGGGACCATCGGCGTCGCCCGGTGGACGAACTGTTCCCTCCGGTGTTTCCGCGGAGGTAGGGCGTCTGGCCACCCACTGCAACACCGGCGTCTTGGGTACGGGTGATCGCGGCTGGCGAGGTCGAGTGGGACGGTGCCGCCGGATGCCTGCTCGACGTACGCAGCCAGGGTGCCCCACTGGGGACGCGTGAGGTGACCGGCGTCGAAGGCGTAGCGACGGCGGCCGTCGGTCGTCCCCGCATACGGAGCGATCACCCTGTCGTGTGGCGCGGTATCGAAGGACAGGCGTCGTAACTCCGGCCAGAACAGCGCGAGTTCAGTGTCCCAGATGCCCACCCGGCGGCATTGCCTGACCTCGAATCCGGAGCGTTCGCGGTGACGATCACGTGCTCGCTCTGAAGGGGGCCTGCTGTGCCACCTGCTGCGACGTCGGTGGTAGGGCGACCGGGAGGCGGCACCGGGGAGGGCTCGACGGTCCCGCGCAGGCGCACCAGCACGTGCAGGTCTCCGGCCGGCCGCACACCGGCGACGCCGGGCGTGCCCTTACGCTTCACCCGCACGGTGGTGCCGTCCCGTGTCCCGGCGGGAATGCGCAGGGTCAGGGTCCGGCGGTCCGTCCGGCCCAGGCCGGTGGCCCCCGCAGCGACGGCACCGTGCGCCCTGCCACCGGGTCCGCCCCTGACACCGCGTGCAGAGCCGTCGGGCCCTCACCTTGACCGTCCTGGTCACGCCCGTCACCGCCTCGGCGGCGGTCAGGACCACGGTGCCCTCGGCGTGGTGCGCGGCGCCCACGGGAGCACGCGGCGGACGACCGGACCATCCGAACAAGCCACCCGCCCACTGACCGAACCCCACGAGCCCCACCCCAATCCCCCCGAGGCGCCGCTCTGTTGATGAGCAGCGCCTGACAGGGACCACCGCTTCGAACCGACTCGTGCCCCGCGTCTTCTACCCGGTCCCCCGTCGATATTCGCTGGCGCGGCTCGCCACCCCCTGGTGGGGTGTGAGCATGAACGAAGACAAGGAGAGCCGGGCCGCCGTGCTCGCACTGCCCACGCTGGAGCTCCGGCATCACGCCGTCATCGCGGGCGACGCCGGTGAAGAGCAGGTGGCAGCGTCCGTCGGTCCGGACGGGCAGGTCATCGCCTTGTGGTCCAAGCCCCGTGATCTGCCCGGGTTCTCGGCCACCACGACCAACGCCGGAGGCGCGACGTTCCCTGAACCGCGCGCGGCGACAGCTGTGGACGCCCGCGTGTCGGTGCACGCGCCGCATCTCACGGCTTCCGTCGAACTCCCTGGCGTGGAGCTCGCCCACGTCACCGTTCAGCCACTGCCCGAGCAGCGGACGCTCGTGGTGGGCGCCCGAGCCAGGTGGCGGCCGGAGGGCGCCGACCGTAATGCGATCGTCTACGACGCCGACGGCAGCGTGGTCGCGGAGGCCACCCTCGGCGACGGGATCTCGCACGTCTTCACCACGCGCACCGGCGCCATCTGGGTGGGCTACTTCGACGAAGGTGTCTACGGCAACCTCGGTTGGGGCAGCCCCGGCACACCGGCGCCCATCGGGGAGTACGGCCTGACCCGCTTCTCCCCCGGTCTTGAGGCGGAGTGGCACTTCCCGTCACACACGTCCGAGCCGTGGGGAGCGATCAGTGACTGCTACGCACTCAACATCGACGGTGACACCGCCTGGGCCTGCTACTACACGGACTTCCCCGTCGTCCGCGTACGCGACGGCGCGGTGAGGGCATGGCGCAACAGCGTGGGTGGAGCCACGGCCCTCGCCGTCCAGGACTCACGCGTCGCCCTGTTCGGCGGCTACGGACCACACCGCGACCGGCTGTGCGTGGGCACCCTCGGCAGCGAGGACCTCCGCATCACGGCCGAATACCGGATCGTGCTGCCGAACGGTCAGCCCCTCCCTGAGCGCACACAAGTGATCGGCCGCGGCGCGGACTTGCACGTCCTGTCCGGCAAGAACTGGTATCGGCTCGCTCTGGGTGACGTCCCTCACGCCTCTACCTGAGAGACTGCACGTCATGATCGCCACACGCAGCACCACTGTCGAGATCCCCACCGGCGACGGCACGGCCGACGCCTTTCTTGCGCACCCCGACGACGACGCCGCCCACCCGGCCGTCCTGCTCTACATGGACGCCTTCGGACTGCGTCCCCAGCTCAGGGCGATGGCCGACCGTCTCGCGGCGGCCGGCTACACCGTGCTCGTCCCCAACGTGTTCTACCGTCACGGCCGGGCACCGGTCGTGCCCCTGCCCGACTTCATCACCGACGCCGAGCGACCGGCGCTGTTCGAGCGGATCGTCCCCCTCATGGGCGACTTGACCGCGGACGCGGTGGCACGCGACTCCGCCGCCTACCTGTCCTGGCTCGCCGACAGCCCCGCGGCCGCCGCCGGACCCGTCGGGGTCACCGGCTACTGCATGGGCGCCCGCCTGGCTCTGCTCACCGCGGGCAACCACCCCGAGAGGGTCGCGGCGGCGGCCGGTTTCCACGGCGCGGCCCTGGCCACCGACGACCCCACGAGCCCCCACCTGCTCGCCGGCCGGATCACCGCGGAGCTCTGCTTCGGTCACGCGGACCAGGACCCGTCCATGCCGCCCGAGCAGATCGAACGCCTCGACAAGGCACTCACCGCGGCGGGCGTCCGCCACCACTCCGAGGTCTACACCGGCGCCCACCACGGCTTCACCATGGCCGACACCACCGCCTTCGACGCCGAGGCGGCCGAACGGCACTGGGACGCGCTGCTCGGCCTGCTGGGCCGCAACCTCTGAATCCGCGCCGAGCAGCACACACCTAGCGCGTCGCCTGGAACGTGCGCCGGTACGCGAGCGGCGACACGCCGATCGCGGCGTGCAGATGCTGCCGCAGTGACGCGGCCGTCGCGAAGCCCACTTCACCGGCGATCCGGTCCACCGGCAGGTCGCTGGACTCCAGCAGATGACGCGCCCTGGCGACCCGCTGCTGGGTGAGCCAACGACCAGGGCTCATCCCGGCCTCGTCCCGGAACCGTCGGGCGAACGTCCGCAGACTCATCTGCGCGTGGTCCGCGAGTTCGGCCAGCGTCAGCGGCAGGTCGAGGTGGTCGAGCGCCCACTCCCTCGTGGCGGCCGTACCGGCGGCGGACGCCTCGGGGACGGGTTGCTCGATGTACTGCGCCTGACCCCCTTCGCGCCAGGGCGGCACCACACACTTGCGCGCCACCTGATTGGCCACCTCGGCGCCGTGGTCCTGGCGTACGACGTGGAGGCAGACGTCCACGCCGGCTCCGGCGCCCGCCGAGGTGAGAATGTCGCCGTCCTCGACGAAGAGCACATCGGGGTCGAGCTTCACCTGCGGGAACAGGCGTCGGAAACGGTCGGCCAGGACCCAGTGCGTGGTCGCCCGTCGGCCGTCGAGCAGACCGGCCGCGGCGAGGACGAAGGCGCCGGTGCAGATGGACATGATGCGGGTGCCGGGCGGGATGTGTGCGAGCGCGTCGGCCACCTGGCCGGGGAGCGTGGTGCCGTTCGGCGGGTACTCGTCGACCGGCGGGATCACCACGGTGTCCGCCTCGGCCAGCGCTTCGGGGCCGTGCTCGACGGTGATCAGGAAGTCGGCGTCCGTGCGGACCGGGCCCCCGTCGACACTGCAGGTGCGGATCTCGTACCGGCCGTCCGCGGCACCGAAGATCCGCTGCGGGATGCCCAGCTCGAACGGGTGCACCCCGTCGAGTGCCAGAACCACGACCCTGTGCACACCGCTGACGTCCCCGAAGCCACTACCGCCACAGCCACTGCTACTACCGCCACCACTCATGGCACGATCCTATCGAATGGTGGCCGTCATGCCATTTTCTTGAGCGGCCGGCCACGGCACGCTGGATCCGTGAGCACATCAGAGAGCACCGCACCCACCACGCCCATCAAGCCCACCGCCCCCACCATGCGGGCCGTCAGCCAGGACATCCTCGGCGCCCCCGAGGTACTCAAAGAGGTCGAACTCGAACGCCCGGCCCCGGGTCTGAACGAGCTGCTGATCAAGGTCCACGCCGCAGGCGTCAACCCGACCGACTGGAAGCACCGGGAGCTCGGCATCTTCCTCGGCGAACCGCCGTTCGTCCTCGGCTGGGACGTGTCCGGGGTCGTGGAGCAGACAGGCCTCGGAGTGAGCCTGTTCAAGCCGGGCGACGAGGTGTTCGGCATGCTGCCGTACCCGCACGGCGTGGGTTCGCACGCCGAGTACGTCACCGCGCCCGCCCGCGCCTTCGCGCACAAGCCGTCCCAGGTCGACCACGTGCAGGCGGGCGCCATTCCGCTCGCCGCCCTGACCGCCTGGCAGGCCCTCGTCGACACCGCGCAGGTGCAGCCCGGGCAGCGCGTCCTGATCCACGCGGCCGCCGGCGGCGTCGGCCATCTCGCCGTGCAGATCGCCAAGGCGCGCGGCGCGTACGTGATCGGCACGGCCAGTGCGGCCAAGCACGACTTCGTGCGCGGTCTGGGCGCCGACGAACTGATCGACTACCGGACGACCGACTTCACCGAGGCCGTCCGCGACGTCGACGTCGTTCTGGACACCATCGGCGGCGACTACCGCACCCGGTCCCTGCCCACGCTGCGCCCGGGCGGCCTGCTCGTCTCCATCCTGCCGACCGGCACCACGGAGCTGGCCGAAGAGGCCGAGCGGCTCGGCGTGCGGGGCGCGGAGATGATTGTGGAGGCAGACCACGCCGGAATGAACGCGATCGCCGACCTGATCGCCACGGGCCGGCTCCGCGCGACGATCGCCGACACCTTCCCGCTCGCCGAGGCGGCCAAGGCACACGAGCTGGGCGAGACCGGCCGTACGACCGGCAAGCTGGTCCTCGTCGTGCGGTGATCGCGTCCGCGCCGCCGTCAGCCCATGGTCGGGTCCCCCTTGATGAGGGCGAAGGCGGCGCCGAACGGGTCCTTCACCATGGCCAGGCGGCCGACGCCGGGCACGTCCATGGGCGGGAAGAGCGTCGCGGCGCCGCGCTCGACGGCGGCCGCGTAGGTCGCGTCGCAGTCCTCGACACCGAAGTACGGATGCCACTCGGCGCCGGATCCGGCATCGAGGTTCTCCTGCTGGAGCTGCATGATGCCGCCGTGGCCCGCCTCGCCCACGTCCGCGGAACCGGCCGGGGCGACGACGGTGTACGGGGGGCCGCCGTCGCCCGTCGGCATGTCCTGGTACTGCCAGGAGAACACCTGGCGGTAGAAGTCCTTGGCCGCGCCGGCGTCGGTCGCGTAGAGCTCGGTCCAGCACAGGGCGTTGGGCCGCATGACTGTCTCGAGCCCCTGGACGTCACCGGGCTGCCAGACCGCGAACTGCGCGCCGGCCGGATCCGTGAACGCGGCCATCCGTCCGGACGTGAAGACATCGCCCGGCGGAACGCGGACCGTGCCCCCGGCAGCCTCGACCGCCTTGGCGACACCGTCGGCGTCCGGGGTGTGGAAGTAGACCGTCCAGGAGGGGGAGGCGCCCTCCTCGGTCAGCGGACCGGCGGCGGCCACGCTCTTCCCGTCGAGCTGGAAGAACCCGTAGCCGCCGCCTTCCGGCCCGGCGGACTGGAACGTCCAGCCGAACACGCCGCCGTAGAACGCGGCGGCCGCGTCCACATCCGGCACACCAAGGTCGAGCCAGTTCGGCGCGCCCGGTACGTACGTCGTCGAAAGCATGATCAGGCCTTTCGTGTACTGACGAATCCCGATGCAACGCAGCATGGCAGCCCCCACTGACAATCGCCGCGCGGAGCACGGTCCCCGCAGGTCACAGGCCGTGCCTGCTACCCGAACTGGCCGGGCTGGTAGTCGCCGGCGGGCTGCTGGACGAGGACGTTCACACGGTTGTAGGCGTTGATCAGGGCGATGAGGGACACCAGCGCGGCGAGCTGGTCCTCGTCGTAGAACTTGGCGGCGTTCGCCCAGGCCTCGTCCGAGACACCACCGCCGGCGTCGGCGATACGGGTGCCCTGCTCGGTCAGCTCCAGGGCGGCACGCTCGGCGTCGGTGAACACCTTGGCCTCGCGCCACGCCGCGACCATGTTGAGGCGCGTCTGGTCCTCCCCCGCCGCCGTGGCGTCCTTGGTGTGCATGTCGGTGCAGAAGCTGCAGCCGTTGATCTGGCTGGAGCGGATCTTCACCAGCTCCTGCGTGGCAGCCGGCAGCGTCGAGTCCGTCACCACCTTGCCGCCCGAGTTGATGTGCTTCAGGACCTTGGCCGCGACGTGGTTGGCGAAAAGGTTGAGGCGTGCTTCTTCCATGGCGGGCTCCTGGGTTCGTGATGGTGGCTACATCCCTCTGACGGAGCGGCTCGGCAAGATGTGACGAGTCCAAATGTGATGCGCGCCACACAGTCCTTCCAGTTAGGCAGTCTGCACGTCCGGCCCAGGTGTCGCATGACGGGAACGCTGATCACGAGGAGGGCAGGGCAGACCGCACCCGGTCGGATCCCGGTAGGTTGGCCGTATGCCCTCTGCACTTGTTGTCGGTTACGACCCGGAGGCGATTCCCGGCGTCGACAAGGGAGCCCTGCGCAAGGCTCTGGACGAGGAGTTGGACCGGTTCGGCGAGCACGGCATCGATGCGGCCATGGCGCTGGTCGTGTTCGGCGATTCCGCCGAGTCCGTCCTCGTCGCGGCGCTGACGGAGCGTCCCTGGGACGTGGTCGTCGTCGGCGGCGGGATCCGCAAGACGGAGCAGCTACTTCCGCTCTTCGAGGAGATCGTGAACTTGATCCGTCGCCATGCGCCCCAGGCCGCGATCGTGTTCAACACGAGCGGTGGCGACAGCGTCGAGGCGGCACAGCGCCGGCTGTGAGCCCGGCAGGCACGAAAGTGGCGCGTGGGACGTGGACCTCAAGCGTCCAGGAAACCTTCCGCAGGCCAGGAAACCTTCCGCAGGCTAGGAAACCTTCCGCGGGCTAGGAAGCCTTCGGCAGGCTCAGGTCGCGGTTGATGGCGCGGGCCGCGCGCTCGACGGTCGCGACGCCGTTCTTCATCGTGCGGTTGTCGTGGGAGAGCACGGCCATCCCGTAATCGTGACCGCCGCCCGTGAAGACGCCGACGCTGTGCACGCGCCAGCCGTTCTTCGAAAGCGGCAGCCAGCCGTTCTTGACGTGAACGGTCGCCGTCCCGGGCGCGCCGGCCGGCGTTCCCCAGCGCTGGTCCGGGACGACATCGTTCATCAGGCGCAGAGCGTAGGTCCGGGCGCGTGTGCCGAGGACCTGGTTGTCCGAGGTGAGCAGGCGGAGCAGCTTCACCTGGTCGCCGGCCGTGATCTGGGTTCGACCCCACGTGTGCTTCGGGCCGGGGACGGTGTCCCGCATTCCGGCCAGGTTCAGGAAGTGCTGGATGCCGGCATGGCCGATCTGGTGCCACAGGGCGTTCGTGGCGGCGTTGTCCGACTTGGTGATCATGGCGGTGGTCAGGTCGACCTCGCGCGAGGTCAGGAGGCGGTGCTCCTCCGCGGTCTGGCGCAGCAGGGCGCCGAGAATCGTGACCTTGACCACGCTCGCCGAGTCGAAGGCCGCGCTCGCCCGGAACGTGCACGAGGTGGCGGTGGTGCGGTCGTAGAGCGCGAGTGCCGAGGCCTTGCCGTGCCCGTGGAGCGCGGTGGCTATGTCGCGCTCCAGCCGGTCCGCGAGTCCGGGCCACTGCGAGGTGCACGCCACCGGGGAGCCTGCGACGCTCGTGGCGGCCGGGCTCGCACCCGCGGTGCCCGCCTGTGCGGGGGTGGCGGCCGCGAAGGCGGTGAGTGCCGAGCCGACGGCCAGGGCCGCGGCCAACCCCTGCTTGGCGCGTCGCGGCAGCGGCATGTGCGTTCCCAGCATGGAGGCTCCGTCCTGCTCTGTGTCTGCGGTCGAATCGGCAGGCGCCGCTCGCCGTCGACAGCGAGGTCGACGTCTTACGGCGCGGCCGGGGCTTCGGCCGATGTTGCGTACCAGGGGCATCGCGCCGGACGAGCGACCCGGGTCCCGAATGACGGCGACGCTACAGGGCCGGAAGCGCCGGCCGGGTTGAGAATGGGTCTTTATGTCCCTTATGGGCATTGCGGTGACGTGTGATGTTGTTCATCCGTGAAATCAATGAATTCGTCACCGTGCCTGCGCTAGCTCCACACCTACGACCCGCCCACGCACTACCCGCCCGGATTCGCTTGTCCACCGTTCCCTGACCGCATTACCGTGCAGCGGTGGATCTCTTCTCGCGCTCATGGACGGCATTGCGCACAGCCGTCGCCGAAGTCCCGGACGAGGATTTCGAGCGGCCCTGCGGCTGTACGGGCTGGCGTGTACGGGATCTGGTGTGCCACCTGGTCATCGGCGCCCAGGACGTACTGATCACCCTGGTCACGCCCTCGGATTCCGAACCGACCGTGGACGGGGTCACGTACTGGGGCATCGTCGAACCCCCGACCGGCGAGGACCCGCTCGACGCGCTCGTCCCCCGGCTGGCCGCCGCGTACGGCGAGCCGCGGTGGCTCAAGTTCCACTTCGACGACGTCGGTTCCGCCGCAGGTCGCGCCGCCCAACTCGCCGATCCCGCCGCCGTCGTCAGCACGCGCGACGAGACGCTGACGGTCGGCGACTTCCTGTCCGCCTACGTCCTCGAATGGACCTTGCACCACCTCGACCTGATCGCGCACCTGCCGTCGGCCGCCGAGCCGCCCGCCGAGGCGCTCGCGGCGGTTCGCGCGACGCTGGAGAAGATCGCCGGGACCCCGTTCCCCGCTTCGTTCTCCGACAAGGACGCGCTCCTGGTCGGCACCGGACGCCGCTCGCCGACCGACGAGGAGCGGGCCGCCCTGGGCGATTTCGCCGCGAGGCTCCCGCTCGTCATCGGCTGAGCGAGAGTTTGCGCGACCGGCGCTGCCGGATCCGGCAGCGCGCACCGCTCCAGGAAGACATGGGCTCGCGCCAACGCGACGTCCGAATCCCGCCGGCGTCGGCTCACGCAGGCGGCGAGCATCGGTCACACCGAAGGTGCCGGCCTGCCGCCACACGTGGCTCGGCCGCGCCACACGGGGCAGCACCTCGGGCCCGCCCCGTACCGCCGCGCGAGAGACCCCTGCCTTGAACCAGCTGAACCAGCACACCCCCGCCCCGGACACACTCTTCAGCGACCAGGCGCTCGCCGACGCGGCACCCCGCATCCCCCACCACGCGAGCGTCCCGGCGCTCGGCGAACTCGACTGGGCTGATCTGTACGGTCAGTTGAACGACGAAGGTGTAGCGGTCACGCCGCCACTGCTCTCGCGCGAACAGTGCCAGGAGATCATCGACACGTTCGACGAGCCCGGACTGTTCCGGTCCACCGTGGTCATGCAGCGCTACCAGTTCGGCCACGGCACCTACAAGTACTACGCCGACCCCGCAGCCGTACCGCTCGTCCAGACCCTTCGCGAACTGCTCTACCCACCGATGGCGTGGATGGCCAACCAGTGGGCGCCGCAGCTCGGCGAGCGCACCTTCCCCGGCACGCTGGACGAGTTGGTCGACGAGTGCGCGGACAACGGGCAGAAGCGGCCCACCCCGCTGATCCTGCAGTACGGCAAGGGCGACTACGCCTGCCTTCACCAGGACATCTACGGCGACATCGTCTTCCCCCTGCAGATCGCGATCATGCTCAACCAGCCCGGCGAGGACTTCACCGGCGGCGAGAACGTGTTCGTCGAGCAGCGCCCCCGCTTCCAGTCCCGCGCCATGGTGGTCAAGCCGCAGCTCGGCCAGGGAATGATCTTCCCGGTCCGGCATCGCCCGATCCGCGGCAGGAACGGTTTCCGCCGGCACCCCGTTCGGCACGGCACGAACGCCGTCGAGTCCGGGCACCGCAACACCCTCGGCCTCATCTTCCACAACGCCCGCTGACCGCCCCACGCCAGGGCGGTGTCCGAAACCCGCCAGACATAGCGGCGCAAAAGGCGCAGAGTCGTCAGTAGGACATCACCGTACGAGGAGACCTGGAAGGAACAGACCCATGACCGTCTACACGACGCTCGACAGCCCGCTGGGTGAACTGCTGCTCGTGGGCGAGGAGTCGGCCACCGCGACGGGCGGCACCGCACTTGCCGCGCTGACCGTGCCGGGCCACAAGAACGGCGCAGTCGTGAAGGACGACTGGACCGAGGACGCTGATGCGTTCGCCGAGATCGCCGCGCAGCTGCGCTCCTACTTCGACGGCAGACTCACACACTTCGACATCGAGTACACCGGCAGCGGCGGCTCGGAATTCCAGCAGCGGGTGTGGCAGGCGTTGGAAACGATCCCCTACGGCAGCACCCTGAGCTACGGCGACGTCGCCGCGCACATCGGCGCCCCTAAGGCCGCAGTACGCGCCGTGGGTACGGCGATCGGCGCGAACCCGCTGCTCGTCGTCCGCCCCTGCCACCGCGTGATCGGCGCCAACGGCACCCTTACGGGTTACGCGGGTGGCCTCGAGCGCAAGCAGCAGCTCCTGGACTTGGAGAGCCGGCACCAGACCGCCTGAACTCCCACGACGCCAGCAACGCCCGCCCCCCCTCCCCCGGCTCCGACGGCACCCGTTCCGTCCGAGCCGGGGTGACACCACCAACGACCCGAGGATCCCCACCATGCTGGACACCACCCGCCTGACGGGCCCGGTCACGGACCGCGTCGCCCACGAGGAGTGGGGCGCCCTGGCCGGCGAGCTCAACACCTACGGGAGCGCCCCGACCGGCCGGCTCCTCACACCCGAGGAGTGCCGGCGGATCGCGGACCTCTACGACGACGCCGAACGCTTCCGCACCACCATCGACATGGGCCGCCACCGTTTCGGCTCCGGGCAGTACCGCTACTTCACGCATGAACTGCCGGATGTCGTACGCGAGTTGCGGGATTCCTTCTATCCGCGGCTGCTGCCCATCGCCCGGGACTGGGCCGGAAAACTCGGCCAACCCGCGCCCTGGCCCGACTCGCTCGACGAGTGGATCGCGATGTGCCATGCGGCAGGACAGGATCGCTCGGCGCAGATTCTGCTGCGGTACGGGCCCGGCGACTGGAACGCGCTGCACCGCGACGTGTTCGGCGACATGCTCTTCCCGCTCCAGGTCGTCATCGGCCTCGACGTGCCGGGAACGGACTTCACGGGTGGCGAGTTCCTGATGACCGAACAGCGCGCCCGCGCACAGTCGAGGGGATCGTCCACGACCCTTCCCCAGGGCCACGGGCTGATCTTCACCACCCGCGACCGGCCCGTCGCCTCCAAGCGCGGCTGGTCCAACGCTCCCATGCGGCACGGCGTGAGCACCGTGCGCTCCGGGCGGCGGCGCACCCTCGGGCTCGTCTTCCACGACGCGGCATGAGCCCGGTCGGCCCGGCCGCCCCGCACGGGCCCCGGCGCACCTACACACTGCTCGGCCTGGACGGCACGCCCTACCTGAGCGCCACTCCGGGAGCGCTGGGCGGGCATCGTCGCGGGCGCCTCTACGGGCGCCTGGACTGCCCGTCCGCGCTGCGGGCCATTTCCCGCGGCCACTACGTGAAGCACCGGGTGTTCTTCGCCGACGAGGCCACCGCCGTCGCGGCCGGATACCGACCGTGTGCGGTCTGCCTGCCCAAGGAGTACGCCCGCTGGAGAGCCGATCGAGAGAGCAGGCACCACGCCATGAACAACCTGCCCGACCGCGACCCGCCCCCCTCGCCCCTGATCAACCCCGCGGACCTGGCCGCGCAGGACGACCTGCCGCGGCCCTTGCCGCACACCGATCCCGAACTCACCGCCCTGATAGGGCTCATCTGTGCCTGGGCACCCTGCTCGCGCGCACCGAGATCCGCATCAGGTTCGAGGAGCTGATCCCGCGCCTGGCCGGCATCCGCCTCACCGGCGACGTCCCACGCGTCCGCTCCAACTTCGTCAACGGAATCAGGAAGCTGCCCGTGGAAGTCACGCTCGCCCGAGGAGCCGCCCCTGCCGTCAGCCACCGAGGCGCTGCGCGAGACCGGCCGACCCGCGCAGCCGCAGCACCCGACTCACGCGCCAATTCCCGGCCCTGGCAGGCGACTTCAGGCTCGCAAATCACTGTCACCCGCGCCGTACCTCATGCCAGAATCCGCGCATGCCCCTTCGATACCCGCGCCCCCTGCGTCCCGGTGACCGTATCGGTGTCACCTCTCCGTCGAGCGGTGTCTCGAAGGAGCTGAGTGCGCGCCTCCAGGTCGCCGTTGCCGAGGTGCAGGCCCGTGGGTACGAGGTCGTCGTCGGGCAGTGCATGGACGGTTCCCGGCACATGAGTGCCTCGGCCGCCGATCGTGCGGGCGAGTTGATGTCGATGCTGACCGATCCCACCATCAGGGCGGTCGTCCCGCCGTGGGGCGGAGAGACCGCGATCGATCTGCTCCCGCTGCTCGACTGGGCCAGGCTGCGCGACGCCGAGCCCACCTGGTTCGTCGGGTTCTCCGACGTCTCGTCCCTGATCACACCGCTGACGTTGCTCACCGGCATGGCGACCGTCCACGGCAACAACCTCATGGACACGCCTTATCGCGTCCCCGAGGGGCTGCTGACGTGGCTCGACATCGTCGCCGCTCCCCCGGGTCACCGCTTCACGCAGACTCCGCCCGGACACCACCGTTCCGGAGGCTTCGACGACTTCGCCGTCTTCCCGGACATCCGCGAGTACACGCTGGACGTCCCGGGCACCTGGACCCGGCTCGACGGCAGCGGTGACGTGGAGGCCGAGGGGCGGCTGATCGGGGGCTGCATCGAGACGCTGTGCAATCTCGCGGGAACCCCCTACCTCGACGCCTCGGCCTTCACCCGCAGCGAGTCCCCCGACGGACTCCTCGTCTACGTCGAGGCGTGCGAGGACAACGCCTTCACCATCTGCCGGAACCTGCACGGCATGAAGCTCGCGGGCTTCTTCGACCGGGCGAACGCGATCCTCGTCGGCCGGACGTACGCGCCGGACCGCCGCACCCTCACCCAGCACGAGGCCGTGCTCGACGCACTCGGCTCCCTGAACGTGCCGATCGTCGCCGACCTGGAGTGCGGCCACGTCCCGCCCTACATGCCGATCGTCAACGGCGCCCTCGGCCGCATCGTCCACACGCAGACCCGGAGCGAGCTGACACAGACCTTGGCCTGACGACGTCGGCGGGACGGCCCAGGCTTCTCGGCCCAGCACACCCGCCACTCGTCAACCCGTCACCCGTCATCGGTCACCCATCACTCGTCAACCGTCCGAAACCGTAGTTGGTCCAGTTGTCGATCACCCGCTGCCGCACCTCGTCCGGGAACGAGTTCGCGAACGAGGCCGTGATGCCCGGGGTCCGGCCCTCGAACTGTCCGGGCAGCAGACAGCTCATGACGGACTTGCCGCCCTTGCCCGTGCGCACCTCCTCCTCCGTGAGATACGGGACCATCGGAATCCCCGGCGCCTGCGGGTAGACGTACTCGCCCGTGCCGGGGTGGTAGCGGGTCGCCATGGCCCATACCAGTTGGTCGAGGTCGGTGATGTCGATGTCGTCCGCGACCAGGACGACCTTGGGCACCAGCCAGCCCGTGTGCGAGCCGAAGAGAACCCCGGCCACGGCGTCCGCCAGCTCCTTCTCCCCCATCCCCGTCGCCGCCAGTCGCCGCGTATCGATCGACACCGCGATCCAGCAGGTCGCGGCCTCGTACGAGCACCAGGCCATGGACACGGGCAGGCCGGCGGAACGCAGGACGTCCAGGGACGTGGCCGAGATCATCGTGCCCCAGATGGTGTGGTTCTCCTCCGGGGGCAGACCCGCCACGCAGACAGGCAGGATCGCCTCGTTCCGGTGGGTCACCGCCTCGACGTGGAAGACGGGCTGCGGCTTGCTGTCGGCGAAGGAGTAGCCGTGGTACTCCCCCATGGGCCCTTCGGGGGCCGTCTCGTCGTGGCTGATCCAGCCTTCCAGGACGATCTCGGCGTTGGCCGGTACGTACAAGCCGTTGGTCTCGGTACGGACCACCTCGACGGGGCTGCCGGTCAGCGCGCCGACGTAGCCGTCCTCGTCGACCCCGGCGGGCAGCGGCATGCCCGCGGCGGCGAGCGCTGCGGGCGGGGCGCCGAGCACCATCGCCCAGGGGGTGGGCTCGCCCCTCTCCCGCCACATCTGGTGGATCATTCCGATGTGCTGCTGCGGCATGGCCGGGCCGACCAGCGTGTCAGGGGAGTTGAGCATGGTGCGGGCGACCGACCAGCTCGTCCACCGGCCGTCGGGCGTGCGCACCACATGGAAGCCGTACGTGCCGAAGTAACGGCCGCCGTCCTGTTCGTGCAGCAGCGGAACCGGGAAGCGACGGAGGTCGACGTCGCGTCCGCGCACCACGTTCTCCTTGCAGGGGCCGGTCTGCACGACGCGTGGGGTGACGGGGTCGGCGTGCATGGCGGAGACGAGATGTTCCAGCAGGGCGCGGGGGGTCGTGTCGCGCGGCAGTCCGAAGTGCGCGGCGATCCGACCGTAGACGCCACCCTTGAGGGGGCTCAGACCGGCGGGCGCGCCGAGGATCCTGAATCCCGCGTCTCCCTCGGTGAGGTTGCCGAACAGCGGGGCCGCACTGCGGGTTTCGTAGACGCGGCGGGTGACGGCACCGACTTCAAGGGTCGGACTTACCGGCGCCTGGATGTCGACCGCGTCTCCGGTGTCGAGCAACTCCTGCACAAAGTCACGGAAGTTGAGCGCGCTGCCGCGTTGAGTCATGAGACATCCTCTTCTGTATACGTGAGTTGGGGTGGTGACCGGCGCGGCACCTCAGACGCTTGTCGCGTCCCGAACGGGCGCACTCGGCGCAGCCGTTCCCATGCCCTGCCAGCGTTTGGCGGCGGGCATGTCCAGGTCGAACTGGTCGAGGACGCGTGCCACGATGTGGTCGACGAGGTCCGCGATGGTGGCGGGGTGGTTGTAGAACGCGGGCACCGGCGGCATGACAGTGGCGCCCATGCGGGTCAACTCGAGCATGTTCTCCAGGTGTACGGCCGACAGCGGGGTCTCCCGCGCCACCAGGACGAGGCGCCGCCGCTCCTTGAGCATCACGTCCGCCGCGCGCCCGATCAGCCCTTCCCCGTATCCCGTGCGAATGGAGGCCAGCGTCTTCATGCTGCACGGCACGACGACCATGCCGTCCACCCGGAAGGACCCGCTGGAGATCGACGCCCCCTGGTCGTCGGGGCTGTGGCACACCGATGCCATCGCCTGCACCTCGCGCACGCCGAGCCCGGTCTCCTGGGAGAGAGTCGCCCGGGCCCAGCGGCTGACGACCAGGTGCGTCTCCACGCCCATTTCTGCCAGTACCTCCAGGAGCCGTACACCGAACGGCGCACCGGTCGCCCCTGTCATCGCGACGACAAGTCGCACGTCGCCACCTCCGTCCCGCGCCTGCACTCCCGCCAGAAAATAAGGACGTACACGCCCTATTTCTTCGAGCGTATAGTACGTGTACGTCCTAATCAATCCGGAAGGGCAGCGCAGAGCGATGAACGGAAACGACACTCCGACCGAAGGCACGTCCGTCACGTCCGGCACCTCCGCCACCATCCACGCCGCGCTCGACGGACTCGGCCCCCTGGCGCGCCAGCTCGGCCAGATCCACACCCGCCTGTGGCACGAGCAGGTCCACCAGGACCTGACCGGCCCTCAGTTCACCGCCCTCGGCCTGCTCCGGACACACGGCCCCATGGATCAGGGCACGCTCGGCGCCCTCGCCAGCCTCGACAAGTCGACTGCCGCTCCGATGCTGGAACGCCTCAAGCGCCGCGGTCTCGTGGCGATCACAAAGGACGACAAGGACCGCCGGCGCAAGCTCGTCACCATCACCGACGAGGGCCGCGAGCTGGCCACAGCCCTCGCCCCCGCCGTCGTCGCCGTCAGCGAAGAGATCCTGGCCCACTTCAATCCCGTCGAGCGGGACCAGTTCCTGAGCCTCCTGCGGCGCGCCGTAGAGGGAGCGCAGCAGTAGCCCAGCTCCCCGACACTCCCCCAGCCCCCCCTCAATCGCCTGACCTCAGAGCATCCCGCGCGGCGGTCAGGATCTCCTCGGACAGCGGGAATCCCCTGGCGGCGCACGCCAGGGCGAGTGCACCGACCATCGTGCACAGCCGGGCCGTGCCGCCCCGATCGTCGACGGCAAGCCAGTCGGCGAAGTCGCCGACCCCCTCGCCGCGCACGCGGCGGGCCTCACGGTCGCCCGACTCGCGAGCCATGGGTCAGGCCGGACGCCTTCATGGGCTCGGCGACGCCGACGTGCGTTCCCTGCTCCCGGAACAGCCGGGTGGCGTCCTCCACGACGCGCTTGCGGTTCAGCAGCGCCTGCGCCTGCGCTACGCGGCCCATCGCCCCCCCCGTTCTCCCCGTGGGCTGCCGGCATGGACGTCGGTTGCCATCTACCCCAGGCTCCGTTTAGATTATATTAGTAATCTAATTGGCGACCCGATCGGATGGGTCCCCGAATCGCTGGGAGCGGACATGGAACTCAAGGGCGCGGTCGCGGTCGTCACCGGGGCCAACCGAGGGCTGGGCCGCCATCTGGCCGAGCAGCTCGTACAGCGTGGAGCCAAGGTGTACGCGGCGGCGCGGCACCCCGAGACCGTGGACCTGGCGGGCGTCACCCCGCTCCGTCTGGACGTGACCGACGAGGAGTCGATCCGGGAGGCGGCCCGCGTCGCATCGGACGCGACCCTGCTGGTGAACAACGCCGGGATCTCCACCGGCACCACGCTCATCACCGGCGAACTGGACGCCGTAAGGCTCGAGTTGGAGACGAACTTCTTCGGGCCGCTCGCCCTGACTCGGGCCTTCGCCCCGGTCATCGAGGCCAATGGTCCAGGCGCGGTGCTGAACGTGCTCTCCGCGCTCTCCTGGCTGCACCCGGCCGGTCTCGGGTCCTACGCGGCGACGAAGGCCGCCACATGGGCGCAGACGAACGCGGTCCGCGAGGAACTGGCACCCCACGGCATCACGGTGACCGCTCTGCACGTGGCGTACATGGACACCGACATGGCCGCCCGCGTTCCCGCCGACCAGAAGGTCGACCCCGCGGATGTGGCAGCTCAGGCGCTCAACGCCGTCGAGGACGGCCTCCCCGAGATCCTCGCCGACGAAGTGACCCGCCAGGTCAAGAGGGGGCTGGCCACGGCGCTGAATCCGGCCTGAGTCCCAGAGGTGACGTGGTGTGGGGTCAGGGACGCGCGCTCAGCGGGGGCCGTTGCGCCAGATGAAGACCTCGGTGCTCGGCCGGCGTTCGGAGAATCGGCCTGCCGGGGAGACCTCCCGCAGCAGTCGGCGCAGGTCCGTCTCGAACACGTCGAGGCGCGTGCCGAACAGGGGCGGCGCCGAGAACGACATCGAGAACACCCCGGCGACCAGATCGTCAGCAGTGCGTTGCAGTGGCTGTCCACCGGGCACGACATGGCGCTGCGGACCGGAGAACCCCGCCCTGGTGAGCACCGCGGCCTCACCGCCCGGTGTCCCGTGCGGCAGCACTCCCCGGCCGGCCCGGCGGACCGGTCCCAGATACTGCTTCACCAGCTGGTCCATGGCCGTATAGGGCACCGCCGGATACGGAAGGCCCTCGACACTTCGGGTCAGCGACTCCGTCTTCGTTTCCGCTTCCGTCTCCGTCTTCACGTCGGAGATGTGAGCGAGCACCCCGCCGGACCTGAGCATGCCTTTGATGGTTGCCGCGACCAGGTCGCGGTCCATCCAGTGGAAGGACTGGGCGAAGGTCGCCACGTCGAACGCGCCGAGGCCGTCCGGCAGATCCTCGCCCCGGGCCTGGACCCACCGCGTCTTCCCGCTCACGCCTTGCTCGGCGGCTTCACGCGTGGCTTCGGCGATCATCCCCCGGTCCGGGTCCACGCCGACGATCTCGCCGAACAGATGGGCCAAGGTCAGGGCGATGACGCCCGGGCCGCATCCGACGTCGATGAGCCGCCCCCGCCCGTCAAGCTTCAGAACGTCGGCGAGCGTGTCCGCCAGCCCAGGGGCGTACGGCAGTCGCCCGCGCCGGTAGTGGCGAGCCGTCCCGGCGAACAGGGTGTCGTCCCACTCCCAGCCGCCACCCATCCCCACCCACCGCCCGTCACGGAGTTCCGGCACCTGTTCGCCGGCCCGATGATTCCACGGCTTGATCAGGTGGAGCGTCGGAACACAGGATGAGGTCTTCGTGTCCTGACAGGCGAGGGCCGTACGACCGGACGGTGGCGTGCCGTCACATGCCGGCTTCGACATCCAGATCCGGGTGCCTTCGATCGACGAGGCGCGGTAGGTCGCCCTGCTCTCGGCGATCGGCTTCCGGTGTCGGCCCGAGCCGTGGAACCGCACGGAGGCGGGCGGGATCCCGCGCCGCAAACTCGTCGTCGCACCTCCGGTCGGCGCCAGGGCCTGCAATGTCCAGCTCCGGGAGCGCAGGCGTAGGCGCCCTCTACGCGCCCCTGTTTCGCGCCTACCTGCGCGCCGACGAGCCCGCCCGGCGGGCCTGGGGAGCGTTCATCGTGACTGCGAGTGGCAGCCGCTGCGCCAACTCCCTTGACCACCGCGAAACTGATATCGCGCCTACCCCCACCCCACATCCCCAATCCATGATTTCGATCATGGGTGATCCCAGCGCTTCCCCCTAGCATTGCGGGCCGTGAACAGACACCCGATGCGCAAGAAGCTCGTCCTCCTCGGCGTGGCGGGCGCCCTCACCGGCACGGTGGTCGCAGCCGGCGCCATGTGGCCGGACGCCGAGGCCACGGCGGCGGCGGACGGCGCACAACAGCGCGCCGTGGCTGCGGAGCTCAAGCACTGGCCGGCGCCCGCGGCGAAGAAGCTGGCGAAGGTCATCGCAGCGCATGACCACCAGGGCGCGTACGCCGTCTTCGACGCGGACAACACCACGTACCGCAACGACCTCGAAGAGGCTCTGCTCCCCTTCCTGGAGATGAAGGGCGTCCTGACGCGCGACACCATGGACCCGTCCTTGAAGATCATTCCTTTCAAGGACACGGCCACGCACAAGGAGACGCTGACCGAGTACTACACCCGCCTGTGCGACATCGACGACCAGGTCTCGTATCCGTGGGCCGCGCAGATCTTCTCCGGATTCACCTTGAAGCAACTCAAGGGCTACATCGATGAGTTGCTGGCCTACGACAAGCCGCTGCCGGGCGGGGTGAAGCCGCCGCAGTTCTCGACGGGCATGCAGGAGCTCTACCGCACGCTGAGCAAGCACGGCATCAAGGTGTACGTGGTGAGCGCCGCGAGCGAGGACCTCGTACGGATGGTGCTCGCCGATCCCCAGTACGGCTACGGCGTCCGGCCCGAGAACGTACTCGGCGTCTCCGCCCTGCTCAAGGACCGCAAGACGGGTGAAGTGACGAGCTCCCGCAAGGAGATCGCCGCCGGCCACTACGACCAGGCGAAGCTGGCCGACCACGAACTGACGCCCACCCTCTGGGCACCGGCCACCTGGTACGAGGGCAAGCCCGCCGCGATCAGCACGTACATCGACGCCTGGCGGAAGCCCATCCTGGCCGCGGGCGACACCCCGAAGAGCGACGGCCCGATGCTGCTGCGCTCGACGGACGTGGAACACGGCGGCGTGCGCGTGTGGGTCAACCGCAAGGACAGCTACATGAAGGAGATCGACGGCATGAAGGCCGCCGGGGCGAAACGACAGAAGGAGCTGGGGCAGAAGGTCACGGCGGACAAGCAGTGGCTGACGGTGACGCCGGAACAGATCCACTGACGCCGGCGCGTTCTGCTGTTTCTGCGGTGCCGCGCGCCGTCACGAGAGCTACCGGTGGTCGCGGCGCGGCAGTTCGCCCCAGGTGTCCGGTGGCCCGATGACGGGGCGTGCGTCGGTCAGCCGAGGCGCACGTCCGCCGAGCGCGACGGAACGGCGTCGAGCGAGGCGAGCATCGCCTCGTCGAGCACGATCGCGCCGGCGGCGATGTTGGCCTCGAGATGGCCGGGGTCCGCGGTCCCCGGGATGAGCAGCGTGTTCGGGGAGTGGTGGAGCAGCCAGGCCAGACCGACCTGCGACGGCGTGCTGCCGAGGGACCGCGCGACAGCCTGCACCGCAGGCTCCTCCGTCGCCTTGGGAATGCCCGGGAACGCGCCGCCGAGCGGGAAGTAGGGCACCCAGGCGATGCCCTCGGCGGCGCACATCTCCACCATGGTCTCGTCGTCGCGCGCCACTAGGCTGTACGCGTTCTGGACGCACACGATGTCCGCCGGAATCGCCCGGCGCAGACCCTCGGCCGTCACGCTGCTCAGCCCGATCGCGCCGATCATGCCCTCGTCGCGCATCGCGGTCATGGCCGCGAGCTGGTCGTCGATGTCGACCACCTGGTCGGCCTCGGCCCGGAGCCCGGGTCCGGAGTCGAGCCGCCGCAGGTTCACCACCGGGACCTGGTCGACACCCAGCGATTTGAGGTTGTCCTCGACGCTCGCCCGGAGCTCCTCGGGCCGCTGAGCGGGGCGCAGGCGGATGCGACCGCCCGGATCGGGGTCGGCGCCGACCTTGCTCACGACGAGTACGCCGTCCTCGGGGCGGAGCGCCTCGCGCAGGAGTCCGTTGACCAGGGTGTTGCCATAGAAATGAGCGGTGTCGATGTGATCGACACCGAGCTCGACCGCGCGGCGCAGGAGGGCGATGGCGCCGCGGCGGTCGTCGCGCAGGCGCTCGAGCTGCATCGCGCCGAAGCCGACGCGAGAGACCGTGCGGCCCGCGAGCTGTCCCGGGCCGCCGGGGCGCTTCGCGCCCGTGGCCGTGAGGTCGGAGGGGGGAGTGCCGGTGGTCGTCATAGGAAGTCGCTCCTGTGGGACGATAGGCGTAAGCGGAGGAACCTCCGCTCTATCGACCGTACCACTACCGGAGGGACCTCCGCTTTGACTCCGCCGGAACCGACGCCCACCGGCGCCCCCGCAGACGAGCCACCCGCCGACCGCGGCGAACGCCCCCTGCGCGCGGACGCGCAGCGCAACCGCGAGAACCTCGTGACGGTCGCGCGGGCAGCCTTCGCCGCCGCCGAGGGCTCCGTCGCCCTGGAGGCCGTCGCCCGCGAGGCCGGCGTCGGGATCGGCACCCTCTACCGCCACTTCCCCACCCGCGAGGCGCTCCTCGAAGCCGTCTACGCCGCCGAGCTCGACGCCGTCACCACGAGCGCTCCCGCTCTGCTCGAAGAGCTCCCGCCCGATGTCGCGCTCCGCGCCTGGCTGGACAAGTACGCGAAGTTCACGGCTACGAAGCGCGGAATGATCGACGCGCTGCGGGCCGGCTGGGCCTCGGGGCGGATCACGACCCCGGCCACGCGCGAACGGATCACGGCCGCGATCGGCACGATCCTGACCGCGGGAGCCGAAGCGGGTTCACTCCGCGGTGACGTCGACCCGGACGACGTCACCGCGATCGTCCTCGGAACGTTCCTGTCGACTGCCGCAATCGGCACGCCTGAACAGACCGGCCGACTGCTCGACCTCGTCGTCGATGCCGTGCGCCCGAAGTCGCAGCATTAGGGGAGGCGCGGGCCACCGGCCGGATCGTCACTCCGCAGGGGATCCGCCTCGGAGTTGCCGAGCAGCTTCAACGTCGTGTCCAGAGCCGCCTCCAGATGGGCGACGCTGCCGGTGGCCATGAGGACGCTCACCCCACCCTGCACCGTGGCGACCAGGGTGGCCGCAGTGCGGTCGGCGTCCAGCGCGGGGTCCATCCGCCCGCTTTCCTGCATGCACCGCACTCCGTCCCTCAGCGCGGTCTGCCACTGGGCGAGCAGTTGCCCGGTGAGCTGCTGCGATGCGGGCGTTCTGCGGCCCAGCTCGGTCATGAGCACACCCAAGGGGCAGTTGACGCCCTGCCGTTCGTAGCGCCGGACAACGGCGTCGCGCCAGTCGCGCCACGCCTGCCAGGTGTCCAGCCTGCCGAGGTCGTCCAGGTGGGGCTGCTGGTCCGCCAGGATCCGGTCCGCCTCCAGGGCGGCGACGGCGAGGAGCAGTTCGTCCTTGCCGCCGGGGAAGTAGTGGAAGATCTGGCTCTTGCTGGTCTGGGTGCGGGCGCGAATGTCGTCGAGCGTGGTCGTGGCGGCGCCCCGCTCCCTGATCTCCGCGGCGGCGCCCTCGACGATGCGCAGCCGGGTCGCGGCGCCTTTCGCGGTCAGGCGCGCTGCTGTCGTCCCGCTGGCGACCATGGATTCCCTCGCTACCACTGTGGACCTGCTGGTCCAGTTTACGCGGAAGCGGCCAGGTCGCCCGACTGAGGCCCTACTGGTACGGGGCTGGGCCCACCCCGGGGTTCCCGGGCGGGCCCAGCAGTGGCGCTCCGGCGTCCGATCAGCCGTTGGAGCAGCCGTTGCCGAGCGCCGGGTCCAGCAGGCCGATGACGCTGATCGAGTTGCCGCAGACGTTGGCGTCCAGGTCGATCGGTACCTGAACGAGGTTGCCGGAGATGACGCCGGGCGAGTTGGCGGCAAGGCCGTCCGTATCGTCGTCCGCGCTGGCCACGCCGGCCCCTGCGAGGACGGTGACGGCACCCAGGGCGGCAGTGGCGATATAGGTCCGGATACGCATTCTTCTCCTCAAGTGAGATGACGTTACTTCCGGACCAATAACACCCTTATCACCCCGCACACGCTATTCATTACACCCATAAGGGGCGTAGCGACGGGCCTCAGGGAGTTGTGACGGCTCGCGCTCAGGCGGCCGGGCGGTCAGCTCGGGAACATCCCCGCCGTCGCGTTGATCCACGTACCCGTGATCGAGGAGGCGGCGTCGGATGCGAGGAACGTGGCGAGCGCGGCAATGTCCGCGATCCGTGGCGAACGCTTCGTCATGCGCAAGCTGTCGAGGTGCGCGAGCACCCCTTGCAGGGCCGCCTCGTCCATGTCCGGTGCCCCGGCCCCGGCCAGCTTCTCCGGCGTCAGCGTGTCGGCGACACCTGCGGTCCAGATGCCCACGGCACGAACGCCGGACGGGCCGAGCTCTTGGGCGAGCTGGCGGATCAGCGCGTCCATCGCGCCGTCCGCGGCGCCGGTGCCGCCCAGCATCGGGGTGCCGTTCCTGGAGCCGCTGTCGAGGGAGAGGATCACTCCCCCGCCCTGGATGACCATGCGCCGGGCGGCGGCTCGCGCGGTGATGAACTGACAGGAGATGCCCTGCACGACCGGCCGCGTGTAGTCATCGACGGACATGTCCGTGATCGGGATGCCCTGCAGGTCGCCTCGTGGCACGAGGTTGATGGAGATGTCGATCCGGCCGGCCCGCTCGACGATCGCGTCCGCGTGAGCCTCCACGGCCGCCTCGTCCAAGGCGTCGACGACGTCGTATTCCGCGCCCGCCTCGGCCGAAGCCTTCCGCAGGGTGTCCTCCGTGCGCCCCGCCAGGAAGACCCGCGCGCCCGCGTCCGCGTACGCCCGCGCCACACCCGCCCCCAGGGAGCCGGCTCCGCCGTAGATGACCGCGACCTTGTCCTTCAGCGCATCCGTGAGCATCGGGCGTCGTCCTTTCCTCGGCCGGACGCCGCGCGCGTCCGCTGCTTCATATGACTCATCGTCCGCCGGAACTCATCGCCGTACCCGGAACTCATCGCCGCACCGGCAGATCGTTCCTCGGAGCGGCACACCCCATGGGGTGAAGCTTGCGGCCCGCCCGTTGACCGCCGAGGACATGTGGGAGGGCTATGGCCGTACTCCCGCCACCGGAACGAGGTCGTCACATGCTCCGCACCAGGTTCGTGTCCGTCACCGCCGCATCGCTGCTCGTCTGGCTCGGTTCGACGGCCCCGGCGGTCTCCGAACCGCCCGTTGCCACGGTCACCGTCACCTCTCCGGCCGCCGACTCCGTGCACCCCGTGAACAGCAGTCTGTTCGTCGGGTGGCGCAACGACACCGGGCAGGAGGTCGACGTATGGCTGGCCCAGGAGGACGGTGAGGGCGGGATGCAGCGCCTGTTCAAGCTGGCCTCGAAAGCGAGCAGCAAGCCGACGAGTGAACTGGTCACGGCGGTGCCCTCGGTGCCGGACGGCGCCGACTACACAGTGGAGGTCACGACCCGGGAGACGGGCGTACGGGGGTACAGCGCCCCCTTCGGGGTGGGCCCGGTTCCAGACGATGATCCGGCCGTCCGCACCGGCACCGGCTCCGAAAAGGCCACCGCGCCGCTCAGCCGGGTTCAGGCGCAGGACGGGCACAGCCCGCGGTAGGTCACCTCGACCTTGGACACCCTGAAGCCGAACCTCTCCTGCGCCGGGAGGCCGGACAGCGGGTCGCCGGTCGGATGGACGTCGCGGATGATTCCGCAGTTGGAGCACACCAAGTGCTGGTGCGGCTGGTGCGCGTTCGGGTCGTAGCGCTTCGCCCGGCCGTCGGTGGAGACCTCTACGACCTCACCCAGAGCGACCAGCTCGCCCAGGGCGTTGTAGACGGTCGCTCTGGAGATCTCGGGCAGCCGCTGCACCGCGCGGGCGTGCACCTCGTCGGCCGTGAGATGCACATGATCACCGTCGAGAACCTCCGCCACTACGCGCCGCTGAGAGGTCATCCGCCAGCCACGCCCCCGCAGTCGCTCAAGCAGGCCACTCATATCGGTTCACCTTTTCAGGTTCGGTGGGATACCCGAGGTTGACCGGCGCGCTCCCGGTCCCATCGGAAATGTGGTTGGTGCACTTCTTGACTTGGATTCTGTCCATCGTAGGATCGGTTATGGCGATAGCCAAGGGACAGGAAGACTCCAGTGCGGCAGGAGACAGAAGTTGATCACCTCCGAGGGGCGCGCGATCGTGCGTCGGTCGTTGTTCTCCGCACGCCGCGCGAGGCCCTCCGCGCCCGCGGCGCGACCGGATTCGTGCCGCTACGCCGCACTCTGAGCCGTAGTGTCGACCCGTCCCGGAAGACCGCGGCCTCGCGATCGACGCGGTCCGCTCGACCGGCACCCGCGTCCCGATCGACCGGGTCCAGCAGATCGAGGCGATCGCCGAGATTGACTCGAGTGCCTGGATTGCCTGGATCGATGAGGCTGAGGCCATCCACGGGGCCCACGCCCCACCCGCTCCACCGCCGTAGTTCCTGAGCAGTGTGATCCGCCCCGTCCGGAAGGATTCCCCATGTCTGAGAACCAAGATGCGATCGTCACAGACGCGAAAACAGAGGACGGAGGAGGCTGCCCGGTCGTGCACGGGAGCGCCCCGTACCCGACGCAGGGCAACGGCGCGAACAGCCAGTGGTGGCCGCAGCGGCTCAACCTGAAGATCCTTGCCAAGAACCCCGCCGTGGCCAACCCCCTCGGCGAGGACTTCGATTACGCCGAGGCGTTCAAGACCCTCGACCTTGCCGAGGTCAAGCAGGACATCGCCGAGGTGCTGACCACCTCGAAGGACTGGTGGCCCGCCGACTTCGGTCACTACGGCCCGTTCATGATCCGCATGGCGTGGCACAGCGCCGGTACCTACCGGATCAGCGACGGCCGCGGTGGCGCCGACACCGGTCAGCAGCGCTTCGCCCCGCTCAACAGCTGGCCGGACAACGGGAACCTCGACAAGGCCCGCCGTCTGCTGTGGCCGGTCAAGAAGAAGTACGGCAAGAACCTGTCGTGGGCCGACCTCATGATCCTCACGGGCAACGTCGCCCTGGAGACGATGGGCTTCGACACCTTCGGCTTCGGCGGCGGACGCGTCGACGCCTGGGAGCCCGACGACGACGTCTACTGGGGCCCCGAGACCACCTGGCTCGGCGACGAGCGCTACACGGGCGACCGTGAGCTGGAGAACCCGCTCGCCGCGGTCCAGATGGGGCTGATCTACGTCAACCCGGAAGGCCCGAACGGCAACCCGGACCCGATCGCCGCGGCCCGCGACATCCGTGAGACGTTCCACCGGATGGCGATGAACGACGAGGAGACCGTCGCCCTGATCGCCGGCGGCCACACCTTCGGCAAGACCCATGGCGCGGGCCCCGCGGAGGAGGTCGGCGAGGCCCCCGAGGCAGCCCCCATCGAGGAGATGGGCCTCGGCTGGAAGAACACGTTCGGAACCGGCAAGGGTGACGACGCGATCACCAGTGGTCTCGAGGGGATCTGGACGAACACCCCGACCACCTGGGACAACACCTTCTTCGACATCCTCTTCGGCTACGAGTGGGAGCTCTTCCAGAGCCCCGCCGGCGCCAACCAGTGGCGGCCGAAGGAGGGCGCGGGAACGGGCACCGTACCCGACGCCCACGACGCGTCGAAGAGCCACGCCCCGACGATGCTCACGACCGACCTCTCGCTCCGGTTCGACCCGACCTACGAGCCGATCTCGCGCCGGTTCCACGAGAACCCGGCCGAGTTCGCGGACGCCTTCGCCCGCGCGTGGTTCAAGCTGACCCACCGCGACATGGGCCCGATCGTGCGCTACCTCGGCCCGGAGGTCCCGAGCGAGGAGCTGCTGTGGCAGGACCCGCTGCCCGCGGTGACGCACCCGCTCGTCGACGCCTCTGACGTCGCCACCCTCAAGGACCAGATCCTGGCCTCGGGCCTGACGGTGTCTCAGCTCGTGTCCACGGCATGGGCCTCGGCCTCGTCCTTCCGCGCCAGCGACAAGCGCGGCGGCGCGAACGGTGCGCGCATCCGCCTCCAGCCGCAGAGCGGCTGGGAGGTCAACCAGCCCGACGAGCTGGCGGCCGTGCTGCGCACGCTGGAGGGGGTCCGCCAGACCTTCAACAGCGCCCAGTCCGGTGGCAAGCAGATCTCGCTCGCCGACCTGATCGTGCTCGCGGGTGCCGCGGGCGTCGAGAAGGCCGCGAAGGACGCGGGCTCCGACATCCAGGTTCCCTTCACACCGGGACGTGCGGACGCCACGCAGGAGCAGACGGACGTGGAGTCGTTCTCCGCGCTCGAACCGTCCGCCGACGGGTTCCGCAACTACCTCGGCAAGGGCAACCGCCTGCCGGCCGAGTACCTGCTCGTCGACAAGGCCAACCTGCTCGACCTGAGCGCACCCGAGCTGACGGTCCTCGTCGGAGGCCTGCGCGTCCTCGGGGCGAACTACGGGCAGTCGACGCACGGTGTCCTCACCAGGACTCCCGGGTCGCTGACCAACGACTTCTTCGTCAACCTCCTCGACCTGGACACGACGTGGAGCGCGACGGCCGGCGACGCGAACACCTTCGAGGGCCGTGACTCCGCGGGTGTGGTCCAGTGGACGGGCACCCGTGCCGACCTCGTCTTCGGGTCGAACTCGGAGCTGCGCGCGGTCGCGGAGGTCTACGCGAGCGATGACGCGAAGGAGAAGTTCGTGAAGGACTTCGTCGCCACGTGGGACAAGGTCATGAACCTGGACCGGTTCGACCTCTCCTGATCACACATGATCACGAAGTCCAGGCCGGCCCGCGGTGGGCCGGCCTGGACTTCGGCGTTTGCGCACCATGACGCCTGCCGGTCCGGCGCGACGCGCGCCGTCCGGAGGTCACCACCGGGGTCACCACCAGTACGCCGGGTACTTCGGCGCCCCGCGCCGTACGCGAGAGGCCGCGAAGCCGGTCAGGACGAGCAGCACCGTGGAGCCGAACAGCAGCGGTACGAAGCGCCCGGGGGCCGGCGTCTGGAGGACGACGATCACGGCGGTGGCACAGGCAGCCGAGTGCGGGGTACGGGCGAGCATCGTCGCGGCGAGGGTGATGCCTCCCGCCAGTGCCGCCGTCCACGGGCTGCTGTTCGTCAGCGCGAGGACCGCGTAACCGGACCCGGCGCCGAGCAGGTGGCCGATGACGATGCTCCGGGGCTGGGCCAGGGGCAGGGTGGGCGCGCTGTGCACAAGGGCGGCGCTCGCGGCCAGCGGCGGTATCAGGACCGGCTCATGGATCATCGCGCCGATCGCCACGAGCCCGAGCAGGACCGCCGTGACAGCGCTGATGCTGTGGATGGCGGCGGCTGCGGTGGGACGGGCCGGTGCCCGGCCGGACCGGCGCCGCGGGCGGGGCGAATCGGGGACGGAAGGGGGCTGCGGTCGCAGCACGGAATCGGTGCTCACAGTGACGATTTCTGGGGCAGGCGGCTCACGGCCGGCAGGACGACGGAAGAAGGAGCGGTCGTAGCTGCGCGGAGCACACCTCTGTGATCAACAGTGGTTCTGACCTTGCGCCTGTCCGGGTGGGACCGGCGCAGTCCACCTGCGATTTTACCTGCCGAGCCGGACGCGCCAGGCATGGGGCGACCCATCCCACCGGGCGGCGTCCGCCCGAAACGCTTCCGCCGTCACACGCGCACACGCCGTCTCAGAGCCACGGCATCCTTACCTCATCCTGGGCAGTCCCTGACCGCGAGCTTGTTGAACGGACTCGGTGCGGGCGGCAGCATTCGGCCCATGGACGAGCCGGGCGCAGCCTACGAGATCCGCTACGGGTGGACCGCCCCCGCCTGGCTGGCTCTGGCGTTCGCCCTGCTCATCGGCGTGGGATTCGTCCCCGGCGCAGAACCTCCGGGGAACGGCCATGTCGAGCTGATCCTCGCGCCGTACGTGGCGCTGGTCATGCCGGCCGCCGCCCTCCGACGGACCGCTGTACGTATCGGCCCCCAGGGCATCACCCTGGGCGGCCTGCTGTTCTTCCGCAGACCGGAGTTCCATCCCTGGTCGGAGATCGTGTCCGTCAGCCTCTCCGACGGCGTGCGGGGGCCGGGACGCTTCCGGCTTCCCGAGCTCGAAGTGCGTCACCGCAAGGGGGCTCCCCCGCGAGCGGAGCCGACCGCGCCGCCTGAGCTTCGCGCATTCGACGCGTATCTGTCGACGCACGTGGATCCCGATTTCGTCGAGTCGTTCAGGCGAACCCAGGAGTCCTCTCGCTCCATGGCCCTGTGCAAGGTGGACTCCGAACGCCTCAAACAAGCCGTACGGGCCTTCGCTCCCCAGGTCCGTGTCTTCGGGGATGTCGACCGGCTATGACGATGCCGTCAAGGATCCGGCTGAACACATGCGTCATGAACGGGAGTTGAGTGACCGTGGAGGGTGCCTGAGGTGCCTGCGGAGACGGCACCCGGCAGCTCGGGGGCGATCGACAGGTACGAGGGCGTGGGAGTCATGGCCAAACACGAGGGGCCACCGCCGCCGAACTCTCCGGCACCGACGGCGTACCGCTTCGGCGCCGGACGGATTCCCCCGACCAGCGCCGGCGTCCAGATCGTCGTAAAGCTGCGCGAACTCCAACTCGCCTCCCCGAGCCATGCAGAGCACCGCGACACTACGTGAGGCCAAGGTCACAGTTTTGTGCGGAGTGGCCGACTCCACCCCCAATTTCCCAGGTCAAGGCCACCCTCAGAGCAACTTCCGCCCTCCGTCCCGTGGCGCAGCGACGCCGATTGTCACACCGACCCTCTAGGCTTCTTCACATGTCCACCACTCCGATCCCTGGTTCCGTGCGGTCCGCCGACGATCTGAACGAAGAGATTCGCTGCCTGATGCTGTGCAGCGGTGGCCGGTTGAGCGCGGAGCAGCGCCGGGAGTACGAAGTTCTCGTCATCGAATGGTCCGCGGCGATACGTGGCGAGGTTGTGAAGGCCGCGTAAGCCCCCGGCCCGCAGCCTGCCGGTTCCCCGCCCGCCGCCCACGGTCACCGGTCACCGGTCACCGGTCACCGGTCACCGGTCACCGGGAAGGCTGCGGGGTCGTGCGGTGCAGCCCCTCACAGACACAGCAAGGCCCGGATCCAAAAGGATCCGGGCCTTGGTTGTCAGTAGCGGGGACAGGATTTGAACCTGCGACCTCTGGGTTATGAGCCCAGCGAGCTACCGAGCTGCTCCACCCCGCGTCGGTAGACACAACCGTACGCCATCGCAGCCGGTCCCCCTGACCACGTGCCCGCGGAGGGTTAGCGGACGAGGCAAGGACGCTTGCTGTCGAACTGCCAGTCCGGGACGAGGTACCGCATCCCGACGGCGTCGTCGCGTGCCCCCAGAGCCTTCGCCGTGTAGAGGTCGTGGGCCGCCAGCAGTCGGTCCATGTCGAGCTGGACGCCCAGGCCCGGGGCATCGGGGACGGCGATCTCACCGTCGACGATCCGGGGCGGGGCGGTGGTGAGTCGCTCCAGGCCTTCCTGCCAGATCCAGTGCGTGTCCAGGGCGTTGTACTCGCCGGGGGCGGCTGCTCCGCAGTGGGTCACCATGGCGAGGGAGATGTCGAAGTGGTTGTTGGAGTGGCATCCCCAGGTCAGGCCCATCGCATTGCAGAGCTGGGCCACGCGGACCGAGCCCTGCATGGTCCAGAAGTGCGGGTCGGCCAGGGGGATGGAGACCGACTGGAGCGCCAGGGCGTGGGTGAGCTGGCGCCAGTCCGTCGCGATCATGTTGGTCGCCGTGGGCAGGCCCGTGGCGCGGCGGAACTCGGCGAGGATCTCCCGGCCGGAGTAGCCGCCTTCGGCTCCGCAGGGGTCCTCGGCGTAGGCGAGGGTGCCGGACAGGGGCGTGCACAGTTCGATCGCCTCGCGCAGCGACCACGCGCCGTTGGGGTCGAGGGTGATCCTGGCCTCGGGGAAGCGGTCCTTCAGCGCCTGCACGGCCCTGACCTCCTCGGCGCCTTCCAGGACGCCGCCCTTGAGCTTGAAGTCGCGGAATCCGTAGCGGTCGTACGCCGCCTCGGCCTGATGGACGATCGCTTCGGGTGTCAGGGCCTCTTCGTGCCGGACGCGGTGCCAGTCGACGGCCGAGTCGGGTTCGCGGACGTATTCCAGGTCGGTGCGGCCGGGGTCGCCGACGTAGAAGAGGTAGCCCAGCACCCGTACGGAGTCGCGCTGTTGGCCATCGCCGAGGAGGGCCGCGACGGGGACTTCGAGGTGTTGGCCCAGGAGGTCGAGCATCGCCGATTCGACGGCGGTGACGGCGTGGACGGTGGTGCGCAGGTCGAAGGTCTGGGCGCCTCGTCCGCCGGCGTCGCGGTCGGCGAACCGGGCTCCGATCTCGCGCAGGACGCGCTTGTAGTCGCCGACCTTCGCGCCGACCACGAGGGACTCGGCGTCGCGCAGGGTCTGGGTGATCTTCTCGCCGCCCGGCACCTCGCCCAGGCCGGTGCGGCCCTCGGAGTCCTGGAGGACGACGATGTTGCGGGTGAAGTACGGGCCGTGCGCGCCGGAGAGGTTCAGTTCCATGCAGTCCCGGCCGGCGACCGGGTAGACGGCGAACGCGGTGACGGTCGGCTGCTTGCTCAAGGTCATTGCGGTTCCTGTGGTCGGAAGGTGTGCGGGTTGACGTGGGTCACAGGCTCAGGACGTCCAAGGCCCATTCCATGGCAAGTACGCCGCCCAGGCCCAGCACCGCGAGCACGGTCGTGTACGTGGTCCTGACCTTGATCGCGTCGATGACCGAGAGGTTGAAGTACTCCTTGAAGAGCCAGAATCCGGGGTCGTTCACATGGGAGAACGCGATCGACCCGCAGGAGACGGCGAGCACCATGATTTCGGGGTGGATTCCGCTGCCTGCCAGGAGCGGCAGCACCACGCCGGACGCCGTGACGACGGCAACCGTCGCCGAGCCGAGTGCCACGCGGAGGATGACCGCGATGAGCCACGCCAGGATGAGGGGTGAGATGGACCAGCTGTCCGTGACGTCCTTGATGTAGTCGGAGATTCCGCCTTCGACGAGGACGTTCTTGAAAGCGCCGCCGGCGCCGATGACCAGGAGGATCATCGCCATCGCCTGGGCCGCCGAGGTGCAGGAGGCGCTGACCTCCGTAAGGCTGCGGCCGATGCGCGGCCCGAAGGCCCAGATCGCCAGAAGCAGCGTCAGCATGAGCGCGATCGGGGCCGAGCCGATGAACGCGACCGCGTGCAGGAACGGGCTCTCGCCCGACGTGGCCATGTCGATCACCGCGGCGCCCGCGATCAGGACCACCGGGAAGAGGGCCACGAGCAGCGACCAGCCCATGCCGGGCATCTCTTCGTCGGTGAACTCGCGGTCACTGACAAGGCCCTTGGGGATGGAGGGGTTCATCGCCTGCACGAAGGGCAGGCGCGGCCACGCGAGGGCGATGAGCGCTCCGGCCGGCACCGCGATGAAGAGGCCGTAGAACAGGGTGTGTCCGACGGAGGCGTGGAAGGTCGCGGCGACGGCGGTGGGGCCGGGGTGCGGCGGGAGGAAGCTGTGCATGGTGGACAGGGCGATCGACATCGGCAGCCCGACCCACAGCAGCTTCGCGCCGGTGACCCGCACGAGGGTGAACGCGATGGGCACGATGATGATGAAGGCGACCTCGTAGAACATGGTGACGCCGATGAGCATGGACGTGACCACCATGGCCACCTGGACCCAGCGCGGCCCGAAGGCGTCGAGCAGCCGGTTGGCTATTCGCTGTGCCGCTCCGGAGTCCCCCATGACGCGGCCGACCATGGCGCCGAGGCCGATGGTCAGCATCGTGTCGCCGATCTGTCCGCCGATGCCCTCCGAGAGGACGTCCGGGATCGTCGCCGCCGGAATCCCCTGGACCAGCGCGACGCCGATCGCCACGAGGAGGAGTGCGGCGAACCCGTTCATGCGCAGCCTGGTCATGAGGAAGAGCAGAATCAGAACGCTGATTCCCACTACGACGAGAGGCAAGTCAGTTCCCCTTTGAACTGTGGATTGCAGGTCAGGCGGGTACGAGGGTGAGCGCGTCGAAGCGGCGGGACATCAACTACGCGCTTGTGGCGGTCAGTTGACGCGCCGTGCAGCTCCCACCAGGTTCAGCCCGGCGTCGAGCACCTTCTCGAGATCCGCGAGGTCGGCGGCGGACAGGTCGGTGAGCGGGGCGCGTACGGGGCCGACCGGGAGGCCGCGCAGCCGTGCCGCGGCCTTGACCAGGGAAACGGCGTAGCCCGGGACGCGGTCGCGCAGCTCCACCAGGGGAACGTAGAAGTCGCGCAGCAGCTTGTTCATCGCCTCGTCGTCGCCCGCGCGCAGTGCGGTGAAGAAGGCGTTCGCGATTTCGGGCGCGAACGCGTGGACCGCGGAGGAGTAGGCGGGCACGCCGACGGTGGCGTAGGCGCGGGCCTGCATCTCGGCGGTGGCGGCGCCGTTGAAGAAGAGGAAGCCCTCGGGTGCGGCGAGTGTCAGGCGCTGGAGCCGGTCGA
Source organism: Streptomyces sp. NPDC090032 (assembly GCF_044748025.1). Classification (NCBI taxonomy): domain Bacteria; kingdom Bacillati; phylum Actinomycetota; class Actinomycetes; order Kitasatosporales; family Streptomycetaceae; genus Streptomyces; species Streptomyces sp. NPDC090032. The sequence continues at coordinate 61,111 of NZ_JBIVFF010000017.1, forward strand.
GGTCGGAGTGTCCGTCCTTGAGACCGATGACGGTGGGGATCTCGGCGATCCGGCGCAGGGCGTCGGCGTTGAAGGTGACCTGGTCGCGCTGGTACGCGATCAGCGGCAGCCGGGTGCCGGCGGCGATCCGCCGCAGCTGCTCCACCAGTCCGTCCTGCGGAGCGCCGACCAGGTAGTGCGGCAGCACGAGCAGCGCGTCCGCGCCTTCCTCCTGCGCGATCCGGGCGAACCGCAGCGCCTGCGACCAGCCGTAGCCGGTGCCCGCGACCACCGGCAGGCGCCCGTCGGCGACTTCGACCGTGACCCTGACGACCGCCCGGTACTCCTCCTCGTCCAGCGAGAAGAACTCCCCGGTTCCGCAGGCGGGGAAGACCACACCCGGCGCGTTGGCCAACTGGGCGGTCAGGTAGGTCCGGTAGGCGTCCAGGTCGAGGCTGCCGTCGTCCCGAAGGCTCGTGAGCGGGAAGGACAGCACCCCCCGCGCCATCCCGTCACGCAGCTTCCGTGTGACGTCCTCGGGTTGCGTACCGACCTCGTTCATAGATCTGATCCCCATATGCAGATGGCGTCCATGTATGAGAATGGAGGCTAAGTCGGTGAACCGGCCGGGTCAATGGGTGAAGCACCGCCGATTTACGATGACCGGCACCGGAAGGCAGGGGGAACGCACGTGACAGACGCGGCATCTGGGGTACGTGGGGTGAAGTCGGCGCTGCGCACCGTCGCACTGCTGGAACTGCTCGCGGCGCGGGGCGACCGGCCCGCGCGACTCGACGAACTCGCCGCGGAACTGGATGTGCCGCGCAGCAGCATGTACCAACTGCTGCGGACCCTCGTCGACTGCGGCTGGGTGCGCACGGACACCACCGGCTCGCTGTACGGGATCGGGATCCGCACCCTCCTCACGGGTACGAGTTACCTCGACAGCGACCCCCGCGTGCGCGCCGTGCGCCCGTACCTCGACGAGGCGTCGGACGCGCTCGGCGAGACGATTCACCTGGCGCGGCTGGACGGTCCGAACGTCGTCTATCTCGCGACCCGCGAGTCCCACGAATACCTGCGCACCATCAGCCGCGTCGGCCGCCGGGTCCCCGCGCACGCCGGAGCCCTCGGAAAGGCCCTGCTCGCCGAGCGTGCGGACAGCGAACTACCGCTCGGTGACGGCCCGTTGGCCGCCCTGACGCAGAACACGCACACCGACCGCGCCGCGTTGCTCGCCGACCTGGCGGGCATCCGCGAGCGCGGCTACTCCATCGACCGCGAGGAGACCGTGACCGGCATCGCGGGCTTCGGCTTCGCTCTGCGGTACTCGGCCCCGGCGGTCGACGCCATCAGCTGCTCGGTTCCGGTCGCCCGCCTCACCGCGGAGCGCCAGGAACGCGTCGTCGCCGTGATGCGGGACGTACAGACCAAGATCGAGGCGGTGTTGTCGCCTCGCTCGGGGGCGCCCGACTGGCGGTGAGGCGGTGCGTCGGGGGTGCGCCCTGAGCTTCGTCACAGGTGCCGGAGCAGGGCCTCCAACGCCGGATTGTCGTTGTTCTTGCGCCACACCAGATTCAGCTCGACCGGTTTGGGTTCCCTGAGGGACAGCGGTTTGAAGGTGATCCCGCTGAACCTCATCTGGGCCGCTGCCTCCGGGACCAGGGCGATGCCCCAGCCGGCATTCACCATCGCCAGAATGCTGTGCACCTGGCTGAGGTACTGGGTGAAGACGGGCGCGACCTGGGCGGCGCGGAAGATGCTGACGAGCAGCTCGTGGAAGTAGCGGGCCTCGACGGGCGAGTACATCAGCAGCTGCTCCCCGTCGAAGTCCTCCACGCGCAGGTCGCCTTCGCGCGCGGCGAGCGGATGGCCGGTGGGCAGGGCGGCGAGCAGGCCTTCCCTATCGGCGGGCCGGGTCTCCAGGTCGGGCCCGGTGTTCGCGGGGCGGATCATGCCCAGGTCCAGGGAGCCTTCGGTGATGGCCTCCAGCTGATCGCGGGTGACCATTTCACGCAGCACCACCTCCACGCGGGGCATGGCCGAGCGGGCCACTTCGAGCAGCGTGCCGAGGGCCGAGTTCGCACTGGCCGCCGTGAACCCGATGGCGATGGCCCCGGCCTCACCCACTGAGACCTGCCGTACGGCGAGTGCCGCGTGCTCGGACTGGCGCAGGATGTGGCGCGCCTCGTTGAGGAAGGTGCGGCCTGCCGGGGTGAGCCGCACGGACCGGTTGGTGCGGTCGAGGAGCTGTACACCCAGGTCGTGCTCGAGGAGTTGGATCTGCCGGCTCAGCGGGGGCTGCGTCATCCGAAGCCGCTCCGCGGCCCGGGTGAAGTGCAGTTCCTCGGCCACCGCCACGAAGCTCACGAGCTGTGCCAGCGTGAACAATGATTCTCTCCGGGTATCAGCGCATGCAAAATTGGTCTTGGACGTGGATCAATCGCCGACTCTAGCTTCAAGGGGAGTCAACGCCTCCGTCGGCCGCAGACCGGCAGCCGCCCGCGCCGGCAGGAGTCCGCACCCGCCCGTCGGCACTGCCACGCGCGTGCAGCATGCCCGCCGGTCGCATCCGCCTCACACCCCAGGGACACGCAGTGGTGACGAAGACCAGTACGACCACCAACGCCGCGCACGCAGCAGGCGAGGCGACGCTCGACAGGATCTCCTGGATCAGGCTCTCCTCGGTCACCCTGCCGCTGGCCACGCCGATCAGCGACGCCAAGGTCCTCACCGGGCGCCAGAAGCCCATGACCGAAGTGGCGTTCCTCTTCGTGGAGCTGGAGACCGAGCAGGGGCACGAGGGCATCGGCTTCAGCTACTCCAAGCGAGCCGGCGGCCCCGGCCAGTTCGCCCACGCCAGGGAGATCGCCGACAACCTGCTCGGCGAGGACCCCAGCGACATCGGCAAGATCTGGACGAAGCTGGCGTGGTCCGGCGCCTCGGTCGGCCGCAGCGGTCTGGCCACGCAGGCCATCGCCGCGTACGACGTGGCCCTGTGGGACCTCAAGGCCAAGCGCGCGGGCCTGCCGCTGGCCAAACTCCTGGGCGCCCACCGCGACTCCGTACGCTGCTACAACACCTCCGGCGGCTTTCTGCACACCCCGACCGAGCAGGTGCTCGACAACGCCGACGCCTCCCTCGCGAGCGGCATCGGCGGCATAAAGATCAAGGTCGGCCACCCCGACCGCAAGCAGGACCTGCGCCGTCTGACCGCCGTGCGCGAGCACATCGGCGACGACGCCCCGCTGATGGTCGACGCGAACCAGCAGTGGGACCGGCCGACCGCCCAGCGGATGGGCCGGGCCATGGAGGAGTTCGACCTCGTCTGGATCGAGGAGCCGCTCGACGCCTATGACGCGCAGGGGCACGCCGCGCTCGCCGCGTCGCTCGACACCCCCATCGCCACCGGCGAGATGCTCGCCAGCGTCGCCGAGCACTGGGAGCTGATCCGCAACAACGCCGCGGACATCATCCAGCCCGACGCCCCCCGCATCGGCGGCATCACGCAGTTCCTCAAGCTCGCGGCGCTCGCCGAGCACCACAACCTCCAGCTCGCACCGCACTTCGCCATGGAGATCCACCTCCACCTGGCGGCCGCCTACCCGATCGAGCCGTGGGTGGAGCACTTCGACTGGCTGGAGCCTCTGTTCAACGAGCGCCTCACCATCAGCGACGGCCGGATGCACGTCCCGTCCCGCCCCGGCCTCGGGATCACCCTCACCGACCAGGCCCGCGCATGGACCCAGGCCACCCACGAGGCCGGCAAGCGCCACTGACTGCACAGCACACAACACCCTCTCGTCCGCGCCTCCTCATGGGGCGCGGACGAGGCATGCCCGGAGTACGGATACCCACCCTCCGCTCAAGCACGATTTTGCCGTCATTTTTCCATCCGACCGCACAACCATTTCATGAATGCCATTCACGCGACCGCACGCAAAAAGAATTCGAAGAATGGGGGAACTGGCGGGCCGCTGGTGCAGTCTTATCCCGTGACCAGGAGCCCGCAGGATTCACTGCGGCGCCAAATGACGGGGAAGGTTTTACCGACCATGCACGCTCGCACCCGCACCGCGCTCTTCGCCTCCGCCGCAATCGCGGCCACGCTCTCCCTCACCGCGATCACCCCGGCCTTGGCCGGCACTTCCGCCCACACCACGGCCGCCGTCGCCTCCGCCCCCGCGCCGTCCCAGGGCGACCCGCGCAGCACCACCAACCGCGTCGCCGACTTCTACGGCGCGTACATCGACTCGATCTGGGACAACGAGGACCCGGCCGCCGGTGCCAATGCCAAGGCGCTGCGCTCCTTCTACCTGTCGGCCGCGGCTCAGAAGAAGGTCGCCGCCTTCGAGGAGAAGGAGCACGCCGACGGCATCCTGTTCGCCCAGAACGTGCCCGTGAAGTGGAAGGTCGACTACACCGGCTCCGGTGCCGGCCACGCGACCGCGCTGGTCACGCTCACCTGGAGCGACGGCGCGAGCTCCGAGGTCACCAAGATCAAGGTCCAGTCGGACCTCCAGACCCGCAAGATCACCGACCTGGCGCCCGCCGAATAGCCCGCAGCAACGAGCGGTGGCCCGTACCGGACACAACCGGTACGGGCCACCCGCGTCTCTCCTTCAGGGGGCTCAGCAAAAGGGCGCGCTTTATCGGGCCACGAAAGCCATCGCAACTGCGTACCGGCTAGCGGCAAATCACTCTTCGACTGCCCGGTACGCACTCTTCGGTTACGGCGGCATTCGGTTCCTCGGAATGCAGTGTCGCCCTCGCGCCTTGACGCCGACGACCACTCCCTTGCCCTCTCCAACGTATAGCCCACAGGGGGCCTTGCGGCAAGGCCCGGGTCGTGACGCAGAATGACCGGCCTAGGCCAGGACCTGCGGAAATCAGGGATGCGGGGAGTACGTGCGCTCAGTTCATGTACGGGACATGCCTGTTCATGTACGGGACATGCCTGATGGTCGTCGTCTTCATCGGACTTCGCGGAGCGCCCGGCCGACAGTCAACTCGTCACGTAGGGGATTTCATGATCGACGTCATCATCGCGGGCAGCGGACCGACCGGCTTGATGCTTGCCTGTGAGCTGCGGCTGCACGGCGTGAACGTGGTCGTGCTGGAGAAGCTGACCGAGCCGACCAAGGAGTCCCGCGGGCAGGGTCTGCACGCGCGCAGTGTCGAGATCATGGACCAGCGCGGCCTGCTGGACCGGTTCCTCGCGGTCAGCGAGAAGTTCAGCGCCGGCGGTCTCTTCGGCGGCATCATGAAGCCGTGGCCGGACCGGTTGGACACCGCGCACCCGTTCGGCGTCGCCGCCTCGCAGCCGGTCACCGAGCGGCTGCTCAACGAGCGCGCGCTCGAACTCGGGGCCGAGATCCGGCGCGGGTGCGAGGTCGCCGGGGTCAGCCAGGACGAGGCCGGAGTGACCGTCGAGCTGACAGACGGCACACAGCTGCGGTCGCGCTACCTCGTCGGATGCGACGGCGGCCGCAGCCTCGTGCGCAAGCAGCTCGGGGTCGACTTCACCGGTGAACCGGCCACGATCGAGACGCTGCTGGGCGAAATGCGGGCCACGGAGGATCCGGCGACGATCGCCGCCGTCGTCGAGGAAACCCGCAAGACCCACCTGCGGTTCGGCCTCATCCCCCAGGGGGACGGGATGTACCGCATCGTCGTGCCCGCGGCGGAAGTGGCCGAGGACCGCGCGGCAGCGCCGACCCTCGATGACTTCAAGCAGCAGCTGCGGGCCACCGCCGGCACGGACTTCGGCGTGCACTCGCCGCGCTGGCTGTCCCGATTCGGCGACGCCACCCGGCAGGCCGAGCGCTACCGGGTAGGGCGGGTGTTCCTGGCCGGGGACGCGGCACACATCCATCCGCCGACCGGCGGGCAGGGCCTCAACCTCGGCGCCCAGGACGCCTTCAACCTCGGCTGGAAACTGGCCGCCGCGGTCAACGGCTGGGCGCCGCAGGGGCTGTTGGACAGCTACCACGTCGAACGGCACCCGGTGGGCGCCCGCGTGCTGGACAACACCCGAGCGCAGATCACCCTGTTGGGGACCGACGCCGGCGCGACCGCGCTCCGGGAGCTGTTCTCGAAGCTGATGGACTTCGAGGAGGTGAACCGGTACGTGACCGAGATGATCACCGCGGTCGGGGTCAGCTACGACTTCGGCGAGGGGCACGAACTGCTCGGCCGCCGGATGCGGGACGTCGGGCTGAAGCGGGGGCGCCTCTACGGGCTGATGCACGAAGGGCGTGGCCTGCTCCTCGACCAGACGGGCCGGCTCTCGGTGGAGGGCTGGGTGGATCGGGTCGACCACGTCGTCGACGTCAGCGAGGAACTGGACGTGCCCGCGGTGCTGCTGCGGCCCGACGGCCACGTGGCGTGGGTAGGTGACGATCAGCAGGATCTTCTCGGTCACCTGCCCAAGTGGTTCGGTACGCCTGCCAGTTGAGCGCACGGGTGTAGGGAGAGTGCATCTTGCGGGGCGGGGGACGGTCACCGGCCCACGCCCCGTACTCCCCCCTCCCTCCACTCACACGCCTGCACCGTTCGTACGCGCCCGGGCCCTGCGTTCGGTGACGAACCCGGCCGTCACCATCAGTACGCCGGCACCGACGCCGAACGTGGCGGTGAGGCCGTTCAGCCACGCGTAGCCACTGCTGCTGGGGTAGGTGCGTCCGTCGTCCAGAACGCAGTCGAACGCCAGCGGCATGTAGGAAGCCCGGTGCCCGACCAGGTGCCGGAGGGTGCTGTCGTCGACATCGGCGTCGCGGCACGCGCGCGCCGGAGACGAGTCGGCGCCGCTCTCCGACTCGTGCTCGGACCACTGGATCGCGCCGAGCCCCACCACGTACAGCGTGACTGCCGCTGCCGCCGCCATCGCCGCACCCCACCGCAACAGATCCATTTTCCAGTCCGCCCGGCGGCCGGGAAGGGCGACGGAGATGAGCTTGATGACCACCGCGACGATCCAGACGGGGAGCGCGAGCAGAGCGGGCAGCAGCAGAAAAACGAACACGAGCCAGGCACCCTTCGCAGGCGTTCGGCGCGGGCGAGTTCATGGAGCGCAGCTCGGCCGCCTTGACCGGAGTAGACCTCCGAAGGCTTCAACAGGTTGTGGTCGTCACCTGATCGTCATGCGGCTGCGGGAACGACCACCAGGTGGGACTCCCAGTACCAGGTAGATCCTCGGCGGGCGGTGCACAGTGGAGTCATGGCGACCACGGAGTTCGGGCACACGGTGCGGCGCTGGCGCGACCGGGTCTCGCCGGAGGCTGCCGGGCTGCCCGTCGGCGGTGGCCGGCGGGCGCCGGGGCTGCGCCGCGAGGAGCTGGCCATGCTGGCCGGTATCTCCGTCGACTACGTCACGCGCCTCGAACAAGGGCGCGCGACCAACCCCTCCGAACAGGTCGTCGAGGCGTTGGGCCGGGCGCTGCGCGTGTCCGGTCCGGAGCGCGAGCACCTGTTCCACCTGGCCGGGCTCGTACCTCCGGGGCAGGGCACAGTGCCCGCCTTCATCACGCCGAGCGTCCAGCGGATGCTGGACCGGCTGACCGGGACGCCCGTCGCGGTCTCCGACGCCACCTGGACACTGCTGCTGGCCAATCCCCTGTACACGGCGTTGATGGGTGAGCGGCACGGCGACGAGCGCAACGCGGTGTGGCGCAACTTCCTCGGCGCGCCCGGCCGCGTCCGTCACACACCGGAGTCCCTGCACGCGCTCGAGACCGCTCAGGTCTCCGACTTGCGTGCGGCGGCGGGCCGCTACCCGCAGGACCAGCGGCTGCTGCGGCTGGTCGCGGAGCTGCGTGCGCACAGCGTCCGGTTCGCCCAGCTGTGGGATTCCGGAGCCGTCGGCCAGGCGGAGGCGTCGCGCAAGACCGTCGATCATCCCGAGGTGGGCGCCCTGACGCTGGACTGCGACATCCTCAGCGTCGCGGGCACCGGCCTGCGCATCATCATCTACACCGCCGAGCCCGGCACCCAGGACGCCGAACGCCTCGCGCTCCTCGGCGTCATCGGCACCCAGACACTCGCGGGTCAGCAGTCCCGCGATCAGTGGCCGTAAGGCGGTTCGGAGCATCTCGCGGCGGATCGGTACGCCGTCGGAGGCGAGCCGTACCTGCCGCGGAACGCGTGGCTGAAGTGGAAAGGGCCCGCGAAGCCCGAGGCCGCGGCCACCTGGGCCACGGTGAGTTCGGTACCTGTCAGCAGGCACGCCGCATGGCGCAGCCGCGCCTCCCGCAGGGCCCGCATCGGCGTGGAGCCGGTCTCCTCGACGAACAGGTGGGCGAACCGCGAGGGTGACAGGGCCACCGCCGCGGCAAGGGAGTCGACGGTGTGCGCGGCCGCAGGGTCGGCGTCGATCAGGGTCTGGGCGCGGCGGACACGCGCATCGCCGGGGCCGGGGCCGCCGGACGGGGAGGTGGCGAGCAGCAGAGCGCGTTCGACGGAGCCCAGGGCCAGCGCGGCGGCGTCCGGTCCCGTCGCCACCGAGGCCGGGACGGTGCGGCGCGTGGCGCTCACGGGCCGGGGCGGAGCGCCGGCGCCCGTCCAGCGGCTGTCGGCGTGCGCCTGCCGCAGCGCGGCGGCCACGCCGGTACGGGCTCCGGGGTGGACGTCGGGCACCACGTGGCAGCCGCTGCCGAGGTCGTACGGGCGCAGGCGCTGCTCCCACCCGGGACGCAGCAGGAAATGGGCCCACCACAGTCCCCAGTGCTCCGCCCCCGGCGCGGTCCGGTAGGTGTGCCGCACGCCCGGCGCGAGCAGCACCAGGCTCCCGGGTCCGGCAGGCGTGCCCGCACCGCCCTGGCGGACGTGACCGGCACCGGACTCCGTCCACAGCAGCAGCCAGCTCGGGGCGCCGGCCGTCCTGCGGACCGCGTAGTCGGACGGCCCGTCGTAACGGCCGACGATCAGGACACCCGGAGGCGGCGCAGCAGTTTCACGAAGGTCTGTGGCGGACACGCGCATAGCCTGGCACACCAGGACGGTTCTACGGTCGTCCCATGAACACAGTCGACATCTCGACCTTCCGGACCTCGGGCTACGCGATCGCGCGCCAACTCCTGTCACGCGAAGAGGTGGCCGCGCTCACCGACGGTTTCATGGACTACCCCCGACGAGGCGCCGTACCAGGACACTTCCAGCCGTCGGCGCAGGATCCCGACGGCCCGCACGATCCGCTGCGCGAGTACCCGCGCATCATGCACCCCCACCTGATCGACGACACCGCCATGCGCTACCTCCTCGACCCGAGGATCACCGCGATCGTCGCCGAGCTGATCGACGAGGAGCCGATAGCAGCGCAGAGCATGCTGTACTTCAAGCCTCCCGGCGCGCGCGGGCAGGCGCTTCACCAGGACAACTTCTATCTCCGGGTCGAGCCGGGCACGTGTGTCGCGGCGTGGGTGGCGCTCGACCACGTGGACCGCGACAACGGAGGGCTCGAAGTCGTCCCCGGCACGCACCTCATGGACCTCTTCTGTCCCGAGGAGGCCGACCCGGACACCTACTTCACGAGGGAGTACGTGCCGCCGCCGGCGGGCCTCGAGCGCGTGCCCGTCGACATGGAGCCGGGCGACGTCCTCTTTTTCAACGGCAGCCTGGTCCACGGCTCCGAGCCCAACACGACCACGGACCGCTTCCGCCGCAGCTTCGTGTGCCACTACGCTCCGCGTTCGGCCCGCCGCATCGCCCGCCACTACCGCACGTTCACGCTGGAAGGCCAGGAGGTCTTCCTCGCCGAGGCGGAGGGCGGCGGCCCCTGCGGTACGGAGTTCCCGGTCACGTCGGCGCACTAGGGTCTTTCGACCTGTCCGGTGGGTCTTGTCGTGGTCCCGGCCGGACAGGTGGTCAGTCCGCGTGCCCGACCTCCAACGCCCGTCCCAGGACGGGCGCCACGGCTTCGGCGTAACCCTCGGCCATATGGCTCTCGTCCCGGTAGACGAAGGTGTCGTACACCGCGACGGGGCAGTCGCCGTGGGAGGTGCACAGCCAGGTCTGCGGGTCGATCACGGAGACGCCGGTCGACCGCGCCGCCGCCTTCGTGGCGTTCCTGCGGGTCACGTCGTGCAACGCCTCGGGGACGCGGACCGAGCAGTCCCGCAGGTGCAAGGGGTGGGTGGCCGCGCAGTCGAGCACGTCCTCGCGGGGCCACGGTGTGTCGAGAAGCGCGACGACCTGGGCACCGGACCGCGAGAGGTTCCGGAACGTCCGGACGTAGCCGTCGGTCCATCCCGCGAGCGGGTCGCGCATCGCCTTCGCCGGGGTGCCCGCGTCGGAGGAGGACATGAGCACGAGGGAGGGGCGGAGCTTCTCGATCCGCGCGAGCGCGTCGGCCCGCCAGCGGTCACATGTCGTGTAGGGACGGTGGGCGTTGAGTGTGGTGACCGTCGCCGCCTTGCAGGAGGCCTTGGTCATCGATATCAGCTTCCAATGGTGCTGCAGGGCAAGGAGGTTGAGCGCCGGGAACCACTGGGCCGCGTGGGAGTCGCCGAAGAGGACGACGACGTTCTTCGAGGAGCGGTCTCCGTACACACACATGGGCGTGCTCGTGCCGGCGAAGTCGGGCGTGCTCGTGCTGGCGTAGTTCTGGTGGCACCCGTCCCGGTACACGGCCGACCGCACGTCCGTGATCCCCGTCAGCGGCGGCGTGAGGTTGGCCGGCAGGCGGGTGCCGGTCGTGCCGAGCGCCTGCGTGAGGCGCGCGCCGGGGTCCGGGGCGGAGGCGACGGCGTTCTTGAGTACGAGCGCGGGCTCACCGGAGCTGATCGACGGCGGGAAGGCCGCTGCTACCAGCGCGGTGGACGCCGTGACGGCGGTCAGTGCGAGGCCGAGCCGCAGCCCTCGGCCCGGACGGCCGCGCAGGGCCCGGTGGAAGCGCACCGGGTTCTCGACCAGGCGCAGCGTGAGCCAGGCCGGGAGCAGTGCGGCCACACCGAGGGCGAGTTGGAGGTGCGTACCGGCCGGCCTGTCCAGCGCCTTCGGCCCGATGACCAGGAACGGCCAGTGCCACAGGTACCAGCTGTACGACAGGCCGCCCAGCCAGGTCACCGGCCGTGCAGTGAGCATGCGGCGTGCTCCCGGCCACGCGGGCGAGGCGCCGCCGGCGATGACGAGCGCGGCGCCGATGACCGGTACCGCGGCGGCCGTTCCCGGGAAGGGCGTGTCGGCGTCGAAGCCCACAGCGGCGGCGATCACGCAGGCGAGACCGGTCCACGTCATCGCGACGGCGACGCCGGCCGGCAGACGCGGCGGGCGGAGCAGGGCGAGCGCGACCAGCGCTCCGGTGCCCAGTTCCCAGGCGCGGGTGTGCGAACCGAAGTAGGCCCAGGGCGCCGAACGTCCGGTCACGTGGATACTGAGCCCGAGTGACACCGCGCACAGCGCCACCAGGGGTATCGCCAGGAGCGGGCGGCGACGCCGGGACAGCCGCCATCCCAGGAGCAGGAGCAGCGGCCACACCAGATAGAACTGCTCCTCGACGGCCAGCGACCAGAAGTGCTGGAACGGGGACGGAGGGCTGCCCTCGGCGAGGTAGTCGGTGCCCGTGGCCGCAAGACGGAAGTTGACCGCGTACAGGGCGCTGGCGAACGCGTCGCTCATGTACTCGGCGAAGCGGATCTTCGACAGGAACAGCCACGATCCGGCGAGGGTCACCAGGACGACGAGGGCCGAGGCGGGGAGCAGGCGCAGCGCCCGGCGGGCGTAGAACGCGCGGATCGATATGCCGTCGGACGCGGACAGTTCACGCAGGAGCGAGGACGTGATGAGGAACCCCGAGATCACGAAGAAGACGTCGACCCCGACATAGCCGCCGCTGAACCGTGCGACCCCGGCGTGGCCCAGGACGACCAGCGTGACGGCGAGGGCCCGGAGCCCCTGGATGTCCGGGCGCTGCGCAGGCCCGGTGCGGTTCGCGCCGGGCAGGGGTGGGGTGCGCCCGGTGTCGGGTGCGGGCTTCTGTTCCACCGTCCCCGCCTGCTGCGCCGCGGAATCGGTTGCTGTCTGTCCGGCGTTCGTTCTTGCACGATGTCCGGCGTATGGAGTCCTGGTCACGTCTGGGGCTGTCCGGTCAGACCCTTGTGTTGCAGCCGCGCACCCCTCTTTTTGAACGCTCAACCAGGTATTCACCGGCAGGGCGTCTCCGCGTCGTTCGGTGTTGCGCCGGCGCCCGGCACGATGGCGTGGCTCACGCAACGGCTGCCGCGGAACGGAGACATGCGGTCATGGAGGACTCACTGCGCGCCCGGATCAGGGCGGGCGACGCCGACGCCTTCGCGGAGCTCTTCGACGACACCTCTCCCGAGGTGCACCGCATGGCCTTGCGGGCGACGGGCGACTGGGCGCAGGCCGAGGACGTCGTCTCGCTCACCTTTCTGGAGATATGGCGGCTGCGGCGGACGGTGCGCCACGAGGAAGCCCCGCTGCGGCCGTTCGTCCTGGGTGTGGGCCTGAACGTCCTGCGCAACCAGACCCGCTCGGCCCGCCGTCACCGCGCGGCCCTGGCCCGGCTGCCCGCCCGCGAGCACTTGCCGGACTTCGCTGACGAGGTGGTCGACCGCATCGCGGACGCCGAACAGGTCGCCGCCGCCCGCACGGCGCTGGGCCGGCTGAACCGTGCGGAGCGCGATGTCGTCCTGCTGTGCGGCTGGTCGGAGCTCAACTCCGAGGCCGCCGCGGAGATTCTGGGCGTGGCTCCGGGCACGGTCCGCTCACGCCTGTCGCGGGCGAGGGCCCGGCTGCGGGCGTCCGTCGACGCGTAGCCCGCGCGTCGCCAAAGGTCAGAAGTCGACGGACGGCCAGTCGAGGAGGCGCGCTCCGATCACCGCGGTCTGCAGTGTGTAGCGGTGGACCGGGTCCGACGGGTCGGCGCCGGTCAGCTGGTGAATCCGTTCCAGCCGGTACGTGAGTGCGCGCACGCTCAGCGACAGTCTCCGGGCCGCCTCGGCGCCGACGCACCCCGCGTCGAAGTAGGCGGTGAGCGTGTCGAGGAGAGGCTGCGCTCCCCCGCGGGCGTCTCTCATCGGGCCCAGCACGCTGTGCACGAGGTCGGCCATCGCCTGACGGTCGCGGGTGAGGACCGGGTAGACGAGGAGGTCGGCGGCGCGCAGGAGCGGGGCGTCGAGCTCCAGACGTTCGGCGAGGTCCAGGGCGTTGAGCGCCTCCTCGTACGACTGGACGACGCCGCCGGCGCCCGGCTGCGGGCGGCCGATGGCCACCTGGCACCCGTCGGTCGCGGCGTAGGCCTGCTTGGCGAAGAACGCGAGGACCTCTTCCTGGTCGCCCGGGGCGACACACACGAGACGGCCGTCCTTGGTGGTCAGCAGAATGCTGCGGTCTCCGAAGCGGCCGATGAGCGCACGCTCCACCTCTCGCGGGACGGCGTCCGACTCGTCGTAGGCGACGGTCCCCTGCGCGACGGCGACCACGTGCTCGAACGACAGGCGCAGCCCGAAGCGTTCGGCGCGCTGGGCGATCAGGCCGAGGTCACTGCGTCCGTACAGAAGGTCGTCGATGAACTCCCGGCGTGCGGCCTCCTCCCGGCGTACGGCGAGACGCTGCGCTCTCTCGTAGCCCTCGGCGAAGGCGTCGACGGCCTGCGCGACGGTGGCGAGCACCCTGTCGGGCGACGCCGCCGCGGCCGGCCAGTGTGTGCGCGTCGCGTCCAGGTGTGCGCCGACCAGGGCGCGCAGGCCGTGGCCCGCTTCGGCGGCGCGCTCGCCCACGGCGCGGCGGGATTCGAGTTCGTCGCGGGTCAGACGCCTTCCGGTGGCGGCGGCTTCGGCGAGGATGCGGGCGTATCCGTCGAGAAATGCGTCGGGTATGTCCTGGTCCGCCATGTTCGCCCCCGGAATCTTGATGAGTTGCTGTCGTCTTTTTAGCGCAGGTCCGGGGTTGTTGTAGCTCGGGGGCGCGACCACCTCTCACTTCTGCGAGTTCGGCAGACGCGCTTCGATGCCGTCGAGCAGGAACGTCAGGCTGAGCGCGAACTGCTCGTCCATATCGGGCCCGGACGGTTCCTTCATCCATCGCGCGAGCAGTTCGTGCCCGCCCCGTTCCGCCACTCCTCCGACCGCGTTGACCGCCGCGGCCAGCCGCTGCGGAGTGTCGATTCCCAACCGGCGGCGCATGGCGTGTTCCTCGGCCTCCTGCTGTGCGCCCCCGAAGACATGGCGGTCGAGGAGGGCGGCGTACGCGACGGCCTCCCCCAGTGCGGCGCCGCGCTCCACGAGCACACGCAGCTGGAACTCGGTGCGGCGCAGCATGTGGGGACCCAGCGGGGGGCGGGTCGGGACGAGCTGGGCGAACCACAGGTGCCGCTTCGCCATCGCCCAGCTCTGCGTCGCGATCTCCCGCAGGTCGGCCCGCCAGTCGGGCCCCGGCTCCGCGGGCACGGGAATCTCCGCGGTGGCGGCGTCGAGCATCAGGTCGACGAGCCCGTCCTTGCTCATCACGTGGCGGTACAGCGCCATCGGCGTGTACGGCCCGAGGCGCCGGGCGACCGCGGCCATGGTCAGGGCCTCCGCTCCGCCCTCGTCGGCGACGGCCGTCGCGGCCCGGACGATGTCGTCCCGCTCCAGGGGGCTCTGCCGGCGCTTCGACGGCTCCGCACGGGTCCAGATCAAGGGCGTACCGAAGTCTCCGGCCGCTGTCCGTTCGTCCTCCATGGCTGGAGTTTACGTCATCAGCTAGAGTTTATGACATAAACGTAAGCGTGAGGAGAGCGCCATGAACCCGACCGCCGCACCCAGCGGGATCCGGCTCGGTATCGTCCGGGGGATCAGTTACGGCATGTTCGGCAAGCCGGATCCCTTCGTCCCGCAGATCCGGGCGCTGGGCGGCACGCTGGTGCGTGTCTACGTCTACTGGGGGCAGGTCGAGCCGGAGCCCGGCCACTACGACTGGACCGTGGTGGACGCGATCCTCGACCAGTTGGACCCGGCCGACGAGGCGTGGATCACGGTCTGTTCGAGCTCGCCCTGGGCCACACGGAACCCATCGGCGTTCCTGCCGTCGTCGCCTGCACAGGACAACGCGCGGTACGCGCGCTTCGTGAGCCGCCTGGTGACCCGCTGCAGGGGCCGTGTCGACTACTGGCAGTGCAACAACGAGCCGAGCAATACGGGCCTGCTCTGGGACGGCACCGCCCCCGAGTACGTCGAGCAGCTGACGGCCTTCCATCGCGCGGTGCGCGACGCCGACCCCGGCGCCCGGACCGTCCTCGGCGGCTGCGGCTACGACGTGCTGTCGAGCCCGCCCGAAAGCGAGGAGCGCGCCTTCTTCGAGCACGTGGTGGAGCACGGCCGCGACGCGTTCGATCTCTTCTCCGTGCACCTGTACGGCGACCCGCACGACATCCCGGAACACGTGGAGTCCGTGCGCGCGATGATGCGGCGGCACGGCTACGAACGGCCTGTGGTGGCCGGCGAGTACAACGGGCCGACCCTGTTCGAGTTCCCCGAGGCCCAGGCCGCGTTCCAGGGGGAGATGATGGCGGCGTTCGGGTCCCCCACCACCGGTGCGGAGGCTGAGCCACCGGACCGCAGCACCATGCGGGCGCTGTATGACCGGGAGGCCGAACTCCCCGACTCGCTGCGGATGTTCCTGGAGGACTGCCCCGCGGAACTCGCCGCGCTCAGGGACCGGATCAACTGCCGCCAGGTCGTGACCCGCAACGTTCTCGCCCTGGCCGCCGGAGTGACCCGCACCGTCTGCTGGAACCTGGCACCCGAGATCCCCGGCTACCACGACCGCCTCAACATGATGGGCTTCCTGTTCGGCAAGCTGGCCCTGCTCGACTACGACGGACCGGATCTGACCGTACGTCACCCCTCGGCCGACGCGTTCGCCCGCCTGGCCGGACATCTGGACGGTGCCGACGAGGTGCGCCGCATCGAAGCCGGGGAACGTCCGGACCGGTATGTCTTCGAGGTGTCACGGCCAGGGCGCGGCCCCCTGGAGGTCGTGTGGACGGCAGGGGACGTGTTCACCGGCGAGGACGAGCCGCCCACGTGGATCGAGCGCCCGTGGCCGCATGCGGAGGTTCACGCCGTGGATGCGTTCGGGGTCGCCGTACCCGTGACGCGGGACGGGACGCTCGTCCGTTTCCCCGTGTCCGTGACCCCGGTGTTCCTGGGAGATGTGTAGCGAGGACCGTCCGGTTCAGGCATGCGAAGATCACCCGATGACAACTCCAGGCAGCGGCGACCCCGCCGAGTTCGTACGTTTCCAGGCAGTCACGCCGAACGAACGGGGACACTTCACGGGCGTGTTCGGGCTGGTCAACCGCCTCGGCCGGGCGGGCAGGCTCAGCGAGGAGCAGGAGCGCTTCCGGCTCGAGAACAACGCCTGGTACGACCTCGCGTACCCCGACCCCTCGAAGACGGATCCGTCGGTCTACGACCCGGCGGTCAACCCCACCGCCACGGCCTGGTTCAAGCCGACGGCGACGCACCTCATAGAACGCGTCGGCGGCTACCTGGAAATCCTCGCGGCGCATGGCGTCGAATGCCGCCTGGTCCGGTCCGCCGACCCGGGCCAGGTCATCTACGAGGACGAGGTCCAGATCGTGGTCGTGACACGGCGACCCTCCGCGATCCCCGCCCCGCAGGGTGACCGACCGTGACAGACGCAATGGATGGCCTCGGCTCTCTCGACCGGGATCACGTCGAGCAGCGCGCGGCGCGCGGTGACACTTCGTATCTGCGGGAGTTGGGGGCGCGCCTCGCCGACCGGCGCGAGGCCGCCGCCGAGCAGGCAAGGGAGTACGGACGCGATCTGGACCATGTCGTACGGGTCCTCGCTCTCACCCCCGGGCATGACAGCCTGACGCAACTGCTGCGGCTCCTCGAGGAAGAGTCCGCGGGCCCCGTTCACCCACGCTTCGTCGCCTCGCTCCTCGCCGAGCACCAGGACCCCGCCGATCTGGCGGCCACCGTGTTCGACCGTCCCCGCGCGGACCGCCTCGACGAGCTGCGCGCCTGTCTCTTCCACGAATTGGTCCTTCGCGGAGTGGACATCGATGCCTTTCGTCCACTGCGCACCTGGACGATCGTCCGGCCGGGCCGGCATGCCCTCACCTGGCTGCCGGCGGAGCGTCGCGCCATGGAGGCAGTCGTCGACTTCCCCCGCCGCTCGCTGCGCGGCTGCGCCGGCGGCAGCGGGTCGGTCCTGCCCACCGAGGGCCGGATGGATCCGCCCACGCCACGCGCGACCGACCGCTGTGACCTTCAGGACGTCGCCACCAAGGACGTGTACGAGAGCATCGTCGCCGCACCGGAGGCCGGAGAGTGGGGCGACCAAGGGGCGTGGGTCTTCAGGCTCGACGAGGCCATCGCACCGGAGCAGGTGCCGGCTCTGCTGCCGACGCTTCCCATGCCCTGCGTCCACGGACTCGGCCCCACGGGCCGCTTCGAGATCGCGATCCGCCCGGTGGACGAGATATGGCGGCTGCTCTTCGCCACGGCGTCGATGGGCGGCATGTACGGCACGGGCGTCCAGGGTGCCTACGGACGGCTCTGGGCGTGGCACTCGCTGGCGGGCCTCAGCGGAGCCACCGCGGGCGCGAGCGCCGAGGAGGTCGAACGCCGGGCGGGCCAGAGCACGTGGTTCCAATTCGAGGCCGACGCCGAGTGGTTCCACAACGACTGCGGCTCCGACTACGGCATCGCCGCGCTCTCGCCCGACCGTCGGCGGCTCGCCGTCCTCGCCGCCACCGACACCGACTGACGCCCCATCAGATATCTGGTTCGGCCCACTGGTCCAGGAAGTCGTCGCCGAGGTCGGGGACGAGCTCCTGCTCTCCTGCGTGCGGGGACAGCTCGGCCCAGATCACCTTGCCGCGCGGCGGATAGCGCGTGCCCCAGCGTTCCGTGTAGTGGGCGACGAGGAACAGCCCCCGTCCGCCCTCGTCGGTGGTGGCGGCCCGGCGCAGATGCGGTGCTGTGCTGCTGCCGTCGGAGATCTCGCAGATGAGGTTGCGGTCGTACAGCATGCGGACCTTGATGGGCTGGGTGCCGTAGCGGATGGCGTTGGTGATCAGTTCGCTGAGGACGAGCTCGGCGGTGAACGCGATCCCGTCGAGGCCCCACGCGTCGAGCTGGCGCAGGCACGCGGCGCGTACGGTGGCCACGGCCTCCGGATCGGAGGGCACGGCCCACTCGGCGACCCGCCCGGGGTCGAGGAGCCGGGTGCGGGCCACCATCAGGGCGATGTCGTCGTCGGGCCGTTCCGGCAGCACGGCGTCGAGAACGTCCGTGCAGGTCTCCTGGGGTGTCCGGTCCGCCCCGGCGGTGGTCAGGGCAGCGCGCAGCAGCTCGATGCCGGTGTCGAAGTCGCGGTGGCGGCCCTCGATCAGGCCGTCGGTGTACAGCACGAGCCGGGAGCCTTCGGGCAGGAACAGTTCGAGGGTCTCCATCGGCATGCTGCCGCCGAGTCCGAGGGGCGGGGACACGGGAACGTCGAGGAAGGTGACGGTGCCGTCGGGGCGGACCACCGCCGGTCCGGGGTGACCGGACGAGGCCATCGTCACGTGCCCGGTGACCGCGTCGTAGATCGCGTACAGGCAGGTCGCCCCGACGACACCCACGCCGTCGCCGTCACCGTCGCGCACGGCTTCGGCGTCGATGCGGGCGACCTGTTCGTCGAGGTGGATCAGGAGTTCGTCAGGGGTCAGGTCGAGGGACGAGAAGTTGTGGACGGCGGTACGCAGTTGTCCCATGGTGGCCGCCGCGCGTACGCCGTGCCCCACGACATCACCGACGACCAGCGCGACGCGGGCGCCGGGCAGCGGGATGAGGTCGAACCAGTCGCCGCCGACCCCCGCTTCGGCCGGGAGGTACCGGTGGGCGACCTGGAGCGCGGACTGCTCGGGGAGCGCTCCGGGCAGCAGACTGCGCTGCAGCGTGACGGCCATGGAGTGTTCCCGGGTGAAGCGGCGGGCGTTGTCGATCGCCACGGCGGCGCGGGCCGCCAGCTCCTCGGCGGTGGACAGGTCCTCCGACTCGAAGGGCCCGGTGCTCTCCAGGCGCCAGAAGTCCGCGAGGCCGAGCACGACGCCGCGCGCCCTCAGGGGCACGCTGATCAGGGAGCGGATGCCGTGATCCAGAATCCGCCGGGCCCGCTCGGGGTTCTGGGTCCGCCAGCCGCCGGTCTCGCTCAGATCGGCCTCGAGCACCGCGTGGCCGTTGCCCATGGACTGCGCCATCGGCGTCGCGGGGGCGAACCGGATCAGTTCGCCCACCGGGTAGAAGACGTCCTTGCGCGTCATGCCCGTGACCGCCGTGCGGCGCATTTCGGTGGTGTCTCCGCTGGGCTCGCCGCCCCTGATGACGCTGTCCAGGAGCTCGACGGTGACGGCGTCCGCGAAGCGGGGAACGGCGACATCGGCAAGTTCTTCCGCGGTGTGTACGACGTCCAGCGTCGTACCGATGCGCACGCCCGCGTCGTAGAGGAGCTGCAGACGCTCCCTGGCCGACTGGGCCCTGCCCGCGAGGGCCCGAAGCTCGGTGGAGTCCCGCAGCGTCACGGCGTTTCCGGCCGGCCCGCCGTAGAGGGCGGTCGAGCGCACGTTCACCGCGAGCAGGCGGTCGCCCGCACGGTGCACCTCGTCGGTCACGACTCGTTCGGCGACGAGGAGTTCGGCCAGGGGCGGTGCGAGACCGAGGTCCGCGATGCTGCGCCCTTCCGCACCCGGGGGCAGGTCCAGGAGCCGTTTCGCCTCGTCGTTGGCGAGCAGCAGGCGGCCGTCGCCGCTGGTGATGAGCACGCCCTCCTTCACGGCGTGCAGGACGGCGTCGTGGTGCTCGTACATCCGCGAGAGCTCAGTGGGATCCAGGCCATGGGTCTGGCGCCGCAGCCTCCTGCTCACGAGAACCGACCCGGCCGTCACGACCAGTAGCGCGCCCACGGCGGACCCCAGCAGCAGAGGCAGTCTGTCCGACACCCCGGCGTTCACGTTGTCCACGGTGATCCCGACGCTCACGAGGCCGACCACGGAGCCGTCGGTGTCGATGACCGGGACCGTCGCGTTCACGGCGAGGCCGACGGAGGTACGGAAGGTGGCGGTCATGGTGTGACCCGCGAGCGCGGGCTCGAACGAGCCGATCACGCGCTTGCCGATCAGGCTCGGGTCGGGGTGTGTCCAGCGGATGCCCGCCGGGTTGAACGCCACGACGTAGTCGACGCCGGTTGCCTTGCGGGCCGCCTCCGCGGTGGGCTGGAGCCGCGCTCCGGGGTCGGCGGACTTCATGGCGCTCAGCGTCCCCGGGGAGTGGGCGAACGCCTCCGCGGTCGAGACCGTGCGCTGCGTGGCCTCCTCCATGGTGAAGTCCCTCGCCTGGAGCACGAGTGCCGTGCCGGCCGCGACGACGAGCAGCACGGTCAGTGTCAGCTGCAGCAGAAACACCTGGCCTGCGACGCTGTGCACGCTGACGAGGGAGCGGAGGCTCTGTCCCCAGGAGGGCCGTGGCTCCCCGAGAACGGCGCCCTCCTGTCGGGCGGCAGGCCGCCCGAGAGACTGCGTCATATCCCCTTTGTAACACCCTGCGTAAACAGGGGCGAAGAGCGCGCCGGACCCCCGAGCGGCACGCAGCCGTGGCGGACGGCATCCTCCCAGGAGGGTTCGCTCACGAGGAGTGACCCGGCGAACGCGTCAGCCGGCCTGGGACCCGTACACGCGCTCGACCGTCATCGTCATGAGCACCCTGCGGTCCGACACCATCACCGACCGGTACTCGTCCCAGTCGGGGTGCTCGCCGGAAGCGGCGCGGTAGTAGCTCACGAGGGCCTCGACCTCGGGGCCGTTCGGGTCGGTTCCCGGTCCGACGAGCGTCACCGGGCCCTCGGCAGTGGCCCATGACCAGCCGTCGGCGCTGGTGACCTCCAGCGCGGCGCGCGGGTCACGGCGCAGATTCGCCGTCTTGGCGCGTCCCTCGGTCATCGAGACGTGGAGCAGACCGGCCTCCTCGTCGTAGAAGGGCATGACGGGGGAAAGCTGCGGCAGACCGTCCGACTTGATCGTGGCGAGGACACCGAGTCGGCTCTGGGCGAGCAGCGTGCGCGGGCTGAACGAAGTGTCGGTCATATTCACAATCAAGTCTCGCCCCGACGCCGCTATTCCCCCTTGGCCGGCCGAAGACATCCGAAGACACCCGGGACATCCGAAGACACCCCACCACCGCATCGCAGACGCCTTCCGGCCTGCCCTACTCGCTCGACCGCACCGCGTCCGTACGCAGTTTCGTGGCCCGGTCGGCCGGGTCGTAGTCCGGTCCGACGCCCTCGATCAGCAGCAGATCACCCTCGATATGGTCGGCCCGAAGCCGCAGAATGGCCTGGTACGGGGGCGAGTTGTACCAGGCACGGGCCTCGGCGAGGCCGGGGAACTCGATGAGCACCATGCTGCCGGGCCAGCTCCCCTCGACCACTTCGGCGGGCGGACCATGGATGACGAAGCGGCCGTCGAAGGGATCGAGCGTGGCCTGGATGCGCTCCAGGTACTCGATGATGTCGGCGTGATGCCGGCGGCTGCGGAGATGCGCGAAGCCATAGGCGGGCACGGGCGGGCTCCCTCGTTCAGGTCCTCGCGGTGCGAGGACGAGAACCTGAACGTAGCCCGCGGGCATGTGAGGGTCGATTACCTCTGAGGTAGTTGCCAGGCGGGCGCCGAGGCGTTCATGGGACGGCCTCCGGCACCCTTGCTCAGGAAAGGGCCCCCACGTACGCGAGGGCCTGCTTCAGGAGGACGCCGTGCCCGCTCGGCATCTCGTTCTGGACCGCGTGCGACGAAGCCTCCTCCGGGGTGAACCAGACCAGGTCGAGCGCGTCCTGCCGGGGGCGGCAGTCACCGGTCACGGGGACGATGTAAGCGAGGGACACGGCATGCTGGCGCGGGTCGTGGAACGGCGTGACCCCGAGCGTCGGGAAATATTCGGCGACGGTGAACGGCTGCAAGGACGCCGGTACGCGAGGCAGCGCCACCGGGCCGAGGTCCTTCTCCAGATGACGCAGCAGCGCGTCGCGGACGCGTTCGTGGTGCAGCACCCGGCCGGAGACGAAGGAACGGCTGACCGTCCCGTCCCGCCCGATGCGCAACAACAGTCCGATGTGGGTGACTTCACCATTGTTGTCGACTCGCACCGGTACGGCTTCGACGTACAGGATCGGCATGCGTGAGCGCGCCAGTTCAAGTTCCTCGGAGGTGAGCCAGCCGGGCGTGGTTTCGGTCGTATCAGACATTGGGCGATCGTACTTTCAACGCCTCCCGGGTCACGCACGCCGCTCCCTGCAACACCCCGATCGGGGACGGACGGTCGTGCAGGATTCAGGCAAACGGCACGAGGCGGAACACTCCCCCGTGACGTGGTCGCGTAGCGCCCCGCCGTCACGGGGATGGGACGGCGGGGGCTGCCACGACGAGCGTGACTGTTCAAGTTTCACAGACTGCGGACTTGATCGGAACCACGCCTCGCGAACGGACGGACACGTGGGGCGACGGCGAGCGTGACGCACCGGCGGCCTACGTGGTCTTCCCACCATCGGGCCTTGACCCTGACGTGCGGGTCAGGGGTTAGCGTCGCCGCACCCGGCGGCCGACCCGTGCCGCACCGGGGCCCGGAGTCCGCCGAGGAGGCCGCTCATGACCGCAGCCACGCCCCGCACCACCCGCGAAGTCCGTCTCGCCACCATCCCGGCGGAGCTGCCCACCGAGCGGCACTTCACCGTCACCGAGACGCCCCTTCCCGAGCCGGGGCCGGGCCAAGTCCTCGTGCGCAACCGGCACTTCCTCGTCTTCCCCGGCCTCAGGACCCTGATCGGCGGGGAGGTGGACGGCCTGCAACTGCCGTCCCTGCGCGCCGGGGACGCACTGTTCGGGCCCGCCGTCGCCGAGGTCGTCTCGGCGCCCGGCGACGGCCCGCTGCGTCCCGGCGACCTTGTGTCCCACATGCTCGGCTGGCGCGAGTACGCCCTGGTGGACGCCGACGGCTGCACGGCATTGGGCGACGCGCTCCCCGACCCGGTCGCGTATCTCTCCCCCGGCTCGGCCGCCTACGGAGCGCTGACCCGCCTCGCCGGCATCCGCGAGGGCGACACCGTCTTCGTCACGGGAGCAGCAGGAGCGGTCGGCTCGCTCGCCGGGCAGATCGCCCGGATCCTGGGCGCGGGGAGGGTCATCGGCAGCACCGGCTCGCGCGCGAAGGCCGAACGGCTCGTCTCCGAGCTCGGATACGACGCTGTCGTGCTGCGCGGCTGCGGGCAGCCCCTTGCGGACCAGCTCGCCGAGGCGGCCCCCGAAGGCATCGACGTCCTCCTCGACAACGTCGCCGGCGAGCAACTCGTCGCGGCCCTCGACGCGGCCCGCCAGGGCGCGCGGTTCGCCCTGGTCGGCACGCTGTCGGGACAGATGTCGCCCCAGCGGACGGGCGGCAATTCACCGGTGGAGATCGACGCCTTCCGCCTCGTCGTCAAGGGCATCTCGCTGCGGGGCTACACCGGTGCGGACCACCCGGATGTGGAGAAGGAGTGGACCGCACGCTTCGGTGACTGGCTGCGATCCGGCGACATCACGTTCCCCCATACCCGGGTCCCGGGCATCGATCGGGCTGCGGGAGCGTTTCAGGAAATGATCGAGGGCAAGCATTTCGGGGCGGTCGTCGTGGACTTGTAGCGGTGGCGGCGTGGCGCGCGTTCGGCCGGCCGGCCCGGGCGGGCGGAGAGACGGGGAGTGGTTCAGGATGCGGATCGGCGAAGCGGCCGCGGCCGCCGGTACGACGCCCAGGGCGCTGCGGTTCTACGAGCAGCGCGGGCTGCTGCGCCCACCGGAGCGCACTGCCTCCGGCCAGCGCGAGTACGGGTCCGCCGAGATCGTCCAAGTCCGTTTCATCCGGGGCCTGTTGGCGCTGGGTCTCACCGTCGAGGACCTGCGCAGCTGCGCCGATCGCCTCCACCTGCTCGCGCAGAACCCGCCGCCCCGCTGCGGGTCCGGCGAAGCCGGATCCCCCGCCTCCGGGATCGTGGGCCGCAGACTCGCCGCCCTCGACGCCGAGATCGACCGGCTGGCCGGACTACGGGAGAACCTCGCCCGACGCGCATTCGGCGGTGGGTGAGCGCCGATGCGGAACGCCCGCGTCACGCGGGGTGATGCGGTGGTGGGGCCTCGCGGTACGTGCGAAGCGGACCGCGAGGCTATCCGGGTGCGCCCCTATGCCAGCGCGCCCATCGCCGACCGTACGGACAAGGCACGCGCCCGGCGCCCCGAGTCAGTCCGTCCGGGACCGGCCGGTCGCGGACTGCTGTGTCAGTTCCAGCTCCCCTACCGACTGGTCCCCGCTCGTCTCGCCGGTCAGCCGGAATCCGAGCCCCAGGTAGAAGTTCTCCGGGCCGCTCGTGCCGGGGTGCCAGGTGGCCGTGAGGCGGGTTCCGCCGCGGCGCCGGATCTCGTCGGCCACGGACCCGACGGCGAAGCGGCCGTACCCGCGCCCCTGTTCATCGGCCGCGATGTTGAGGCGCCAGAGTCCGGAGCGCACATCCTTGCCCGTACCGTCTCCCGCGAAATCGATGTCGAAGAAGGCCATGAGGAAGCCGACGGCCCGGTGGCCGTCCACGATGAGCCGGGGCCAGGCCACCCCGGGATGCACGTAGGCCTCCGCGAGGGACTTCACCACCGGGGCGACCAAGTGTTCCTGGTCCGGCCGGACCTTGAGAGCGATCGCCGTCTCGAAGTTGGCCGGGGTGATCGCCTCTAGGCGGAGTTCCGTCGTCACGCCTGCACCCTCTGCGCCCCAGGAGGGCGCATCAAGTGATTTTCCCCGTGCCACCGGGCGGACCGGCCTCCGAAGCCGCGGAGCCTCCCGCTCCGCCGGGAGGGACCGAGAGGGCCGGGGGGGGGAGGTCTCACCAGGCCAGCATCAGCCAAGCCCGGTGAGGGAGTTCCGTCTCCGTCGCGATGCCTTCCGCGCCGTGGAGCACGCTCGCCGGTTCCGGGTTCTTCAGCGGGTCGAGGCGGACCGACGAGACCGCGCCAGGTGGCGTGGGGACGTCCACGTGGGGCAGAGCGGGATCGAAGCTCCCGTTGGTTATGGCGAGCCGTGTCACCCCGTCCTGGTGCGACAGGTGCGGGATCAGGTGCGGTCCGCCGCTGACCAGGGGCAGCGCCGGGGCCTGCCCTTCGAGGAACCGGACGACGGCGTGGGTGACGCGCTGACCGAAGTCGTCCCGGGGCAGGTCGGCGGGGTCCGTGGCGGCGAGTACGGCGACACGGCCGCCGAGTTCATTGACGTATCCGCAGCTTCCGGCGCCCCATGCGTCCTCCCCCGGTGTGAGGATGTGCGTCCACACCACGGCCTCGGGATGCGGGATCAGGCGGGCCAGTGCCGGCTGGGTGTTGACGCTCAGCAGCGTGCCGACGATGTCGGGATCGGGATGGTGGGTGATCTGTTCGAAGCTGAACGGGTCCGCCGCCTGTGCGTCCTCGCGGTCGACGACCTCGGCGACCTGGACACCGAGGAGTTCGCCGAATCCGCGCCGGGTCAGCACGTCGGCCGCGACCCCGTCGAGCAGCAGCCCGCCCGCCAGCATCTCCCGGATCTCGTCGTCGTCGAACGCCCAGGCCGTCGTGCCGAAGACAGCCTGCACCGGAGCCTTCGAGGCGGTGACAGGGACGCCGTACCGCAGGAGGAAGTCGGCTGCGCCTCGCGGGCCGGTGCGCAGCTCGTCCAGACTGCCGGACCGGGTGCGGACGTGAGCCGCCGTGTCCTGCCGGTACGGCAGCCCGACACCGAGTGTCCGGGCGTGTTTGGTGTGGCGCCCCGCGATCCAGTCGAGTGCCGGGCGCGAGCGGCGCAGCAGCCGAGCGGTGCCGGGGAAGCGGTCGGGGCGGCCGGCCTGCATCGGGTGGACGTTGAGGAACAGCGCGTCCGCGCCGGACAGTTGGGCCGTGGTCATCTCGGACCACGTCTGCACGTCCGACTTCGACCAGGTGGTGTGCGGCCAGTTCTCGATCTCCGGCTCGGACTCGACCCAGGCGGGCCGCAGCGCGCGCTGGGTTTCCAGGAGCCACATCTGGCTGCTGAGTGAGCGCGGGGCACTGTCGCTGTACGGGGCGAAGTGCGGGCGATGCGTGGCGCGGCCCTGTACGGCCAGTGCCTGGAACAGCGCCGGCCAGTCGCGGCCCTCGACGGAGTGGACGTCGGGCAGCGAGCTCATCAGCCCGAGCCGGGACCGCCCCGCCGAACGCTCCTCCACGACCTCGCTCAGCCGCTCGGCGATCTCTGTCTGGAGGGTGCGCCACACCTGCTGGAGGAGGGCGCGCCAGGGGTGCGGTGGGCCGGGTTCGGTGATCGCGCGTACGACCTCGTCGCGGGTCACAGGCCGGCCGACGAGATCGGCCAGCCGGTCCAGGACGGGGGTCTCGAAGCCGCCGCCCCAGTCCAGCGGGGCATGGTTGTGATACCGGAAGTCGTCCTCCAGCCACAGCACGCGGAGGCCGAGTCCGGCGAAGCGTCCGTAGTGGGCGTACAGCCATTCGCGCCAGCGGGGGCAGGCGAAGGAGGCCTGCGCGGCGGCGGTCCGCCCGGTGGGCGAGACCATCGGCTGGAAGCCGTGGGCGTCCTTGCGGCCGCGGTCCGCGTGGCCGGCCGTCACCCAGGGGTTGAGGCTGACGTCGAGTCCGGCGTCACCCAGGATGCCGCTGACCGCGGCCGTGGTCTCGTACCAGCGGTCTTCGGTCTCACCGGAGAGATAGCCGTCGAACACCTCCTCGGCGGCCAGCAGGAGAACGACTTCGTCGACTCCGGCTTCCTGGCAGGCCCGGGCCAGGTCGGTCGCGTGCGAGACCGCGTCGGCCGGGTCCTTGCGGGGAGGAAGCTGGAATCGCAGGTGGTAGCGCGCCGACAACGTGACTCTCCTTGTACGAGGGCGGGCGCGGCCGGTGGCTCCGCCGGCCCGCCGCCCTGTCCGCCCGCGCAGTTCCGGGAAGTGACAAGGGGAGCGGGCGCGAGGAACCGACGATCTGAGGACAAAGGAAAGCTATCTGCTTGAAATTGCTCGGTCAATGAAACTTTCGAGCAGTTTCAAGCATGCCGATGGAGGTGCGGCGGCTGGGGCCCGGCTGGTCCGCGTCGAGTTCGGACAGTTCCGCGGCCGTGAGTGCGAGGTCTGCTGCCGCCGTCGAGTCCTCGATGGCGGACGGACGGGACGATCCGGGGATCGGGACGACGACCGGGGATTTGGCCAACTCCCAGGACAGACAGACCTGTTGAGGGCCGACGCCCCGCGCCTCGGCGATGCTCGCGAACGCCGCGTGCGCCGAACCCAGGGCACCCGCACAAGAGATGCCGCCCAGCGGGCTGTAGAGAAGGAACGCGATGCCGAGTTCGTCGCAGAGGCGCAGTTGCGGTCCGCTCTCGTGGGTCGCCGGCGAGAAGTTGTTCTGGACGGACACCAGCCGCTCGCCGACGATGCCGTGGGCCACGCGGCGTTGATCGGAGTTCACGTTCGAGATGCCGATCGCGCGGATCTTGCCCGCGTCGTACAGCTTCCCCGTCGCGCCCACCGAATCGGCGTACGGCACGTTCGGGTCGGGGACGTGCAGCTGGTAGAGCCCGATGGCGTCCACTGCGAGGCGCTTGAGCGATCCCTCGCACGACTCCCTCAGGATCGCCGGGTCGCCGTCGAACAGCCACGCCCCATCGGCTCCGCGCGCCGCCCCGCCCTTCGCACCGACGAGCACGCCCGAGGTGTCACCGCCGTACGACGCGAGCGCCCGGGCGATCAGCGACTCATGCCTCCCCATGAGAGTGAAGCGACGCCCGCGACTCCACGCTCATGCGGTCCTGCGGGCCGGTGTCCGACGCTGCTGCGCCTACGTCATTCCGGGTCGTCCGACGGCGCCAGGTCCGTCGACATGGCCAGGGTGCGGTGCCGGTCGAGTTCGCGCTGGACGAGGTCGAGTTTGGCCTCGATCCGGGCCACGGCGTCGGCGCCGAGAACGAGGCGGAGCGGGGGTTCCGGGGTGCCGGTCAGGCCGACGACGGCGGCTGCCGCCTTGGCGGGGTCCCCGGGCTGGCGGTGGTTGACGTCCGCGAGGGCCTTGCGGGTGGCGCCCGCGGTGGGGGCGTAGTCGTCGATCATGTGGGGTTCGGTGTAGAGGCTCGACGCGTCGAGGAAGTCGGTACGGAAGCCGCCGGGTTCGACGACGGTGACGTGGATGCCCAAGGGGGCGAGTTCGCCGTGCAGTGCCTCGGTGATGCCTTCGACGGCGAACTTCGTCGCGCCGTACAGGCCGACGCCGGCAGCGGTGGCGAAGCCACCGACCGAGCCGATGTTGATCACGTGCCCCGACCGCTGGGCCCGGAGCGTGGGCAGTACGGCCCGCAGGGTGCTGAGCACCCCGAAGACGTTGATGTCGAACGCGGCACGGACGGCCGCGTCCGATGCCTCTTCCACCGCCCCGAGGAGGCCGCGCCCCGCGTTGTTGACCAGGACGTCGATGCGGCCGAAGCGCGCGAGCGCGGCGTCGACCGCGGTGCGTATCGTCGCCTCCTCGGTGACGTCCAGGTCGACGGCGAGCAGGGCGTCGGACGCGTCCGGGAACGCACGGCGAACGGCCTCGGCATCTCGCGCCGTGGCGACGACCTCATGCCCTCGCGCCAGCGCCTCCCGCACGATCTGAGCACCCAGTCCGCGCGAAGCGCCGGTGATGAACCAAACAGACATGTCTCCTGCTTTCGTCGGCGTGACTGACGGCATGTGCCGCAGGTGTCGTACGCGCCATGCGCGCTGTACGGGCTTACGGGCGCCCCGGTACGCCACGGGCGAAGGTGAAGACGGTTTCCCGCTTCTGGCCGTCGTCGGGGAGTTCCCGGTCGGCCCATCGGTCCATGACTTCCACGATCTCGTCCTTGAACTGGGCGAGTTCGGCATCGGTCATCCGCAGCCACACCTCGGCGACAAAGGGGCCGAGCGGCCAGCGCTGCTGCTCGGACTGGGGCTGATCGGCCCAGCGGCGCACCTGGTTGATCTGCCGCTCGAGGTTGAGGGACTCGGCGGCGTGCGCGACAGCTTCCCCCGCCGCGTCGTCGGCGAAGTCGACGGAGGACCACAGCAACTTCGGCGTGGTACGCCGCCACCACCGTTCGCGGCGGTCGCGGGCGAGTTCGGGCGCCTCCTCGATCAGCCCCGCGGCGGCCAGCGCCTTCAGGTGGTGACTCACATTGCCGACGGCTTCGCCCGTCGCCTGCGACAGTGCGCTGGCGGTGGAAGGGCCGTCGAGCTTGAGCAGGTCGAGGAGACGGCGACGGACCGGGTGGGCCATCGCGGCCAGCACCCGGGAATCGGTGATCGGAGGGGCCATACGGGCGACACTACTTACACAAGACCTCTTGTGCAATGGTTCTTGTGAGACTGCCTCAACCACGGTGGAACAGGTCCTGAGGATCGACGCGCACCCAGCCCTGCCGTGCGGTGGGCGGGCGCGGGACCTCCCGGTGCAGGGCGCGCCATTGATGCACGAGCGCGTCGTAGATGGGCGTCGGCGAGACGGCCCCGCTCGTGCCCAGCGGGGCAGCGTGACGGGGTCTGGGCGCAGGAACGCTTTTGCGCGGGTCGTTCATGCGATGCCCAACGACCGCGTCCGCTCCTGGCCACGCGATCGGCGGGGGATCTTTCCCAGGACACATTTCCGAGCGGCGACGCACTGCCCGAAGCCGCGCCCCGTCCACGCTCCGGCGCCGGGACGTAGGGATGCCGGCACACCGCGACGCCGGGAGGTCGGGAGGTCGGGAGACCGACCCACCGGCGCACACCGTGACGCGATGGCGGACGTCATCTCGCCCCGGTCCGTACGGGCCTGCGCGGCTGGTCATCGGTCCCGGTGCGCGCGGTGGCCGGCTGAGCTTGCGAAGGGCCGGCCGCCGCGCGTGCCCGAATCCGGGGTCAGGCCTTCGTCAGCCTCATGGGAATCGCCTTCAGGCCCCCCACGATGAAGCCGCCGGCCGGTTCCAACGACGCTGCGGGCAGGGCGAGTTCCAGGTCGGGGAAGCGGTCGAAGAGGGCCGGGAGGGCGATCTCCGCTTCCATCCGGGCCAGGGGTGCGCCCAGGCAGCGGTGGACTCCGTAGCCGAAGCTGAGGTGTTCGGCGCTCGGGCGCTGTGCGTCGTACCGGTCGGCGCTGTCCCCGTGTTGCTGCGGATCGCGCCCGGTGCCCGCGAACGACGCCAGGATCGCCTCGCCCTTGCGGATGATGGGGCCGTCCGGGATCTCGATGTCCTCGACGGCGAACCTGAGCGGAAGGTTGGCGACGCTGGGGGCCCAGCGGAGGGTCTCCTCGATCACGTCGTTCCAGGAGAGCTCGCCCGCACGGACCAGCTCGAGCTGTTCCGGGTGTGTGAGCAGGGCGTGAACGGCGTTGCCTATCAGATTGACGGTGGTCTCGTGGCCGGCGACGAGGACGAGCAGGAGCGTGTCGATCAGCTCCTGTTCGGTCATCCTGTGGCCTTCCTCGTCCCGCGCGGCGACCAGCACACTGGTCAGGTCCGACCCGGGTTCCTCGCGCTTGAGGCCGGCGAGCCCCGTCAGCAGCGCCTGGACGTCGACGTACGCGGCGCCCGCCTCCTCCGGGTCGACGGACGTCATGATGATCTCGGAGAGCCTGGCCAGTTCTGCGCGGGTGTCGCCCTCGGGGATACCGAACAGCTCGCAGATGACCTGCATCGGCAGCTGGTGCGTGAAGGTCTCCCGTAGGTCGACGACGGATCCGCTTGGCAGCGTGCCGAGTTCGTCGAGGAGGGTGGTGGTGATGCGCTCGACCGAGGGCAGCATGGCGTCGGTACGCCGCGCCGTGAACGCCGGTGCGATGAGCTTGCGCAGCCGCCGGTGGTCGCTCCCGTACGCCGTGAACATGTTGTTCACGCCGACCCAGGTGGCCAGCCAGGACTCGTGGTACTCGCCGCGCTGCCACGCGGGCCAGTGCCGGCGGGCGTCCTTGGACACGCGTGGGTCGGTCAGCAGGTCCTTGAGCAGGCTGTGGCTGGTGATGGCCCACGCCTCGGGGCCGTCCGGGAGTTGGACGAGCGTCGCCGGGCCCGAGGCGCGCAGCCGGGCGGCCTCGGCGTGGACGTCGGCACCGGCCGGGTCGAGTGCGACGGGTTGCGGTCCCATGAAGTGGCTCCTGCCTGGTCGGAATCTAGGGCCGGACAGCGGCGCGCCTCGCGGCGCGAGAGCCCTGAGGAACCTATCCAAGATCATTACGGGCGCCAGGCGGGCATGGCCGGTTCGAGGCGGTCGGCCGAGGGCGCCCGGTCGCCCGAAGGCAGCTGCGGCGGGGCGGGGGCGCGTGACGCCGCCGAGTGAGCCGGTCCTCAACGGGCCCCGTCTTGTCCGAAAGTCGACTGGTCGGCAGACAGTCAACAGCCCATACATACAGTCGAGTTGACCGGTCCGACAGACCGGAATATGTGCCCGTAGCCGACTGACGGTACTCCCGCCCCACTCCTCACATGCCGTCCCGCGCGAGACCCCAGGCTCAGCTTTGCCCGGTGGCCGACTCACTGGACGGTGCCGGTCGCGCCGGTCATCCCTCCGCCGCCGGTGGCGACGCCGCCGACCGGCTTGGGCGCGGGAAAGGGGGGCTCGTCCTGTCGGCAGGCCGTTCCGGCCGGCGGGAGCGTGCCGTCGACGAAGTACCGGCTCTCGTACGCCTTCACGCAGCTGCTGGGGTTGATCAGCGCGGTGTGACCGTACCCCTCGTGGGTGAGCAGGCGGGCGTCGGCCAATTCCCCCGCCAGCGCCTGCGCGTCCGCGTAAGGAGTGGCGGGGTCGTACCTGGTGCCGACCAGCAGGACCGGGTGTGCCGTCGGCCTGTTCCACGGGCCGCGGTAGCGGTCGGCCGCGACGGCCGGCCAGGAGGCGCACGCCACGGCGGCCCAGGTCCAGAAGCGTCCGGCGTCGCCCGCGCGGGCGGCGGAGGCCTCTTCCATGGCGTGGTAGGCGGCGGGGTCACGCGGATTGGGGCTCTCGCCGCAGGCCACGGCACTCGCCTGTTCCTCGCCGAGGTACGGATTCGGATGCGGGACAGGCGGCAGGGGCGGGAGCGGAGACGCCTTGGGGACCCGTCCCTGCCAGAGGTCCCGCAGCCTGCCGGCGAGGTCCGGCCAGCCCGGGTGGACGATGTAGAGGCCGCTCACCACGTCGGCGACCGTGCGGCCGTAGGTCCACCCACCCACCGGATGCGCTCGCAGCCGCCGCATCAGCTGGTCGAACCTGTCCCGGGTCGCTTTCGGGCTGCCGGCCGAGAAGGCGCAGCCCGCGGTGTCCGTGGATCCGCACAGGGTGAGGAACCGGTCCAGGACCGCTGCTGCGGAGCGGTCCGAGCCCATGCGCAGGAACGTGGGTAGCCGGGGGTCCGCGTCGGAGGCGTGGTTCGTCCAGGCCTGCGGATCGATGTCGCTGTCGAGGACCATGGCGCGGACCCTGCCGGGGAACATGTTGGCGTAGGTGGCGCCCAGGATCGTGCCGTAGGAGATTCCGAGGTAGGTGAGTTGTGCGTCGCCCACCGCCTGGCGCAGCCCGTCGAGGTCGCGCGCGGTGTCGGCGGTCGACACGTGGCGCAGCAGCTCGGGGTCACGCCGCTCGCAGCGCCGGGCCAGGTCCTGGTACGCGGCGATCACGGCCGCTCGCTGCTGTGCGCCCACGGGGACGCCGGCCGGTTTGCCCGCGTTCCACGCGGCGGCCTCCCCGGGAGTCGCGAAGCAGTTCACCGCGGTGCTGCTGCCGATGCCGCGGGTGTCCCAGCTGACGATGTCGAACCGCTCCCGCACCTCGTGCGGGAAGGACTCGTAGTTCTGCGGCATCTGTACCGTTCCCGGCCCGCCGGGTCCACCGGGGTTGAAGAGCAGGGTGCCGATGCGCCGGCCGGGGCCGGTCGCCTTCCGTTTGACGACTGCCAGTTCGATGGTGCGGCGGCCTGGGTCGCCGTAGTCCAACGGCACCTTCGCGGTCGCGCAGTCGAACGGGCTGCGTTGAACGCAGGGTCTCCAGTCCAGTTTCAGGGCCGGCACCGAAGGAGGTGTGGGCAGACCTCCGGCCGCGGCGAGGTACTGCCCGGTCAGAACGGTCGAGCAGGTCACCGACGCGGCGATGACCGCGGCACAGACCCGACGGCCCGCTGTCGGTCCGGATATGTGCATGCCATGTCCTTCCACGGCTGGGCCGGACGCCCTTCGGGCGTAGGACGTCAGCACGCATCTGTGCCAACGGCACCGCGGCCCGGCAACGCGCGCGCGCCGACCGCGACCAATCGGGCGAACCACCATCACTGTGTCGCCGTGTCGTCGTGTCGTCGTGTCGTCGAGGACGAGGCAAGATCACCAAACCCTCACCCTAAAGCTGAGGTCGAGGCGCCACTCGATGAGATCACGCCAGGAACCACCTGGGACCACGCCCGGGACCCGTCTGGGCCCACGCCGGTGGCCCGCCTGGGAACTTCCTGGTACCGCCAGTCCCAGGAAGACGGGACGCCTGGCTGACGGCACCGCGCCGCCGCACCCTGGAGGCATGACCAAAACACTCATCACCGGAGCGAACAAGGGGCTCGGCTTCGAGACCGCCCGCCGGCTCACCGCCGCGGGCCACACCGTCTACGTGGGCAGCCGTGACGTCGAGCGCGGACGCCGCGCCGCCGAGCGGCTCGGCGCACGCTGGGTCCAGCTCGACGTCACGGACGACGCGTCCGTCGCCGCCGCCGCGAAGGCGATCGAGGCCGACGGCGGCCTCGACGTGCTGATCAACAACGCCGGCATCGAGGGCCGGACGCCGGACGGAGGCGTGATCGGCGCCGCGGACGTGACCGCCGACGAGATGCGGTCGACATTCGAGACGAACGTCTTCGGCGTCGTGCGCGTGACCCACGCGTTCCTGCCGCTGCTGCAGAAGTCCGACGCGCCGGTCGTGGTCAACGTGAGCAGCGGCCTGGCCTCACTGGCCCGGGTCGCCGACGCGGGTTCCCCGACTCACGCGTATCCCGGGGTCGCCTACCCGGCGTCGAAGGCCGCGGTCAACATGATCACCGTGCAGTACGCGAAGGCGTTCCCCGGGATGCGGATCAACGCGGTGGAGCCCGGCTACACCGCGACGGACCTGAACGCGCACACCGGCACCCAGACCGTCGAGGAAGGTGCCGAGATCATCGTGCGCATGGCCCAGCTGGGACCTGACGGCCCGACCGGCACGTACGTCGATGCCGAGGGCCCACTCCCCTGGTGACCTGGCGACGGCGGCCGGCTGACGGAGACGTTCCACCGACCCCGCCTCACACCAGCCCGTCCGCCGTGGCCCGCGTGACATCCCGTCCGCCCCGTACACGTCGCGCGAGGTTGGCGGCGGCGTCCGGCCACCCGGCGTGGTCGAAGGAGAAACCCGCGCCGAGGAGCCGCCCCGGGACGACGCGGCGGCTCTTCAGGAGGAGTTCGGTGTCCGACCGGAGCGCGAACGCACCCAGTTCAGCCATCCACTTCGTCGCGGGCAGACCCACCGGAACACCCCATGCCGCGCGCAGCGCACGCATGAAGTCACGCTGCGGCAGCGGCTCGGGGGCGGCGAGGTTCACGGGCCCGTCCAGGTCGTCGCGTTCGATCAGGAACCGGACCGCGCGGGCGAAGTCACGGTCGTAGATCCAGGACACGTACTGGCCGCCGCCTGCGACCGGACCGCCGAGGCCGAGCCGGGCCAGGCGCAGGAGGATGTCGAGGACGCCGCCTCGATCGGGGCTCATGACCATCGCGGAGCGCAGAGCGACCTTGCGGGTGTGCGGGGTGTCGGCCCGTTCCTGCGCCCGCTCCCACGCCTTGGCGATCTCGACGCTGTACGCCCAGTAGCCCGGCACCCCCGCCTCGTCACCGCCGAGCACACCGGTCGCCTCGTCGTTCGGTGCGGCGAAGCTGTGGGCGTAGACGGTGGCCGTACTCATCTGCAGCCACACCCCCGGAGGCCGCGAGGCGGCGGCGATGGCCTCGCCGACGACCTCGGCGGACCTCACGCGGGAATCCATCATCGCCTTGAGGTTGGCCGGCGTGTAGCGGCAACTGACGCTTCGTCCCGCGAGGTTGATCACGACATCGCTGCCGTCCACGGCCTCGGCCCAAGGGCCCAGGGTCTCGCCGTCCCAGCGGACTTCCCCGGTGCGGGTCGGGTGCCGCGTGAGGACCACGACTTCGTGTCCCGCACCGGCCAGTTCACGCTTCAGGATCGTCCCTACCTGCCCCGTGCCACCGGGTATCACGATCTTCATCGGGCCCCCTCATCATGTCGCCACCACCTTAGCCCAGATAATTGAACGCGTTCAAATAAGAGGGAGGGTGGGCGTGCTGGGTCTGGACGTGGTGGCGTGGAACGCCCCGATCCGGGACAGCGGCGAGGTCGTGATCGGGAGAAGCGACGCAACTCAGCCGGACGGCGTGACCGGGGGCCGCACACCGAACCACTGCTCGGCGCCGTACGCCTCGAACAGCTCCAGTTCGGTGAACCCGAGCTTTGCCGCGAGGCGCATCGAGCGGACGTTGGCGGTCTGGGTGTAGAGGACCACGGGCGCACCGGGAAGCGCTCCGGCGAACCAGTCGAGTGCCGCTGCGCACGCCTCGGCGGCGTACCCGCGTCCCCATGCCTGCGGCAGGAACAAATAGCCGAGCTCGGTCTCCCCGGCCTCCGGACGGCGGTTGCCCGCACGCTCAAGTACGTGCGGGTCGAGCTGGATCGTCCCGATCATCACTCCGTCGAGCTCCACCACGAAGAAGCCAGGGCGCCGTCCGGATATCTCGGGCGCCTCGAGCTCGAGTTCAGCACGCGGTCGAGGGCCACCGAGATAGGTGTGCACCTCCGCTGAGGCGAGCAGCTCGATGAACGCCGCACGGTCCCGGGCCTCGGGCTCGCGGAGCACGAGGCGTTCCGTCCTTATGGGGGCAGGTGGCCAGGTGGCGGGGCCGAGTCCAGTCATGGCGGGCAACCTATCGCACGCCCGTGGGAGTGATCCGAAAGCGAATGCCTGGGCGGTGGCGGCATAGAGGAGTGCGGTCGCCGCCCTCCCCAGGGCGGCGCGCGGCAGCGGCTCGCACTCCAGCGGTGCGCACACCTCGAAGCCGGTGTGCCGTACCGCCGTCTCGCCCGACGGCAGCATCTGGAGATACTCGGGCCCGTCGGATTCCTCGCGGCCCATGAGGAATCCGACGGTCAGCAGCGTTCCGGCGGCGATCCGCGGGGATCCGGTGTGCGGTTCGCGGGCGATCAGCGTGAACTCCCGCTCGTACGGCCCGTTCGACGGTGCGGCCAGGAGCCACCGGGCGAACTCGGCGGCCCGTGGAGCACCTTCGCCCAGCGGCACGCGTCCGAGGAAATACGCGTCGAACCACCAGCCACCGCCGCTGCCCCCACCCCCGCTCTTACCGATGGCTAGCCACACGTTCTCGACGGGCCGGCCCGGGTAGTGACTCCCGCGCCATGCGAGGCGAAAGAGCGGACCGGTCCCGGGACGTTCACCCGCGTACGGCATGCGGCGATCCCCTTCGTGCTCCGGTGCTCAGGCGACCCAGTGCGGGCGGCGCGCGGTCGACGCCGACGGGAGGCCGGCGGCGAGCGTGGTCGCCATGCGGTGGATGGCTTCGCGCAGAGTGTCCGCCGGGGTCGTGTACGGGATGCGCATCCGCTGCTCGAAGATGCCCGGGTCGGTGGCGAAGCAGGCGCCGCTCTCGATCCGGACGCCGTTGTCGAGGGCTCGCTCGGACAGTGCGGAGGCCACCGGTTCGCCCAGGTCGACCCACAACGACAACCCGCCGGGCGGCAGTTGCCAGGTCCAGCGCGGCATGCGTTCGGTCAGTGCGGTGGCCAACGCGGCGCGCTGCAGCCGTAGTTGATCGAGCCGTGGCGGCAGCAGCTCGTCGGCCCGGTCCAGGAGGGCGAGGGCCAGTAGCTGGTCGACGACCGATCCGCCCATGTCGGTGGCGACGCGCTGGCCCGCGAGTTCGGTGACGAGCCGTGCGGGCGCGCGCAGCCAGCCGATGCGCAGGCCGCCCCAATGGGTCTTGCTCATCGAGCCGATGGTGATGACCTGGCCGGCGCCACCGGGCGCGGCGTGGGAGGCGAAGGGGGGCGGGGCGGGGACGTCGAGCGCGAGATCGGCCAGCGTCTCGTCGATGACCAGCCACGTACCGGAGCGCTCCGCCGCGCGCAGGACGCGCACCCGCTCGTGCTCGGGCATGAGGCAGCCGGTCGGATTATGGAAGTCCGGGATCAGGTAGGCGAGTTGGGGAACCGTCTGGCGCAGCGTCGATTCGGTGATCTCGATGTCCCAGCCGGTGTCGGTCACGGGGACGGACACGGTACGCAGCCGGGCGCGCCGTAGCGCCTCCAGGGCGTTCGGGTAGGACGGGTTCTCGACCATGACCCGGTCGCCGGGGCTGCTCAGCAGTCCCAGGACGAGTGTCAGCGCGTGCTGCGCGCCGGACGTCACCAGGATCTGCTCGGGCAGGGTGGCGAGGCCCCGTCGGCTGTAGCGCTCGGCGACGGCGGCGCGCAGGTCGGGCAGGCCGTAGGGATGGTAGCCGGGGGTGTGCGCCTGCTCGGCCAGTTGCGGGGTGATGTGCACCAGTGCGTCGACGAGTGCCTGCGGAGGCATGCCGGGCGAGGCTCTGGCCAGGTCGATCGCGGTGTCCTGGGGGCCGAGGAGGCGCGTGACGCCGTTGGGGGTGCGGCCTTCGGGCAGGGCGGTCCACGTGCCCGATCCCTGGAGGCTGTGCGCGTAGCCGCTCTCGCGCAGCAGGTCGTACACGCCGGTGATGGTGGTTCTGCTGGTGTCGAGGGCGGCGGCCAGTTCACGCTCGGCGGGGAGTCTGACGTGCAGGGCGATGCGTCCGTCCAGGATGAGCGCGCTGATCGCCTGGGCGAGATGGCGGTAGGCGGGCCTCGTGGCCGCGGCGCCGGGAAGCATCGCGGCGAGCTGACGGCTGCCGAGGGTCCGGTCGGCTCGGCCCACCCTGTCCGCCGGCAGGAAGGTCTTCGCGTCGGTCAACCCATGCTCCCCAGAGATCAAACCATTCTCCCCGGATTGGCCATGTCATCCGGGCCAATCACTCTACAGAGTTGCCGTAATGGCCTTGAACACACAGGGCACCGACGGTGGAGACAAGCACACATGCGGCACGACACGGACATGGCGGACCACTCCGAACAGGCGGCGATACGGAGTGACGGCGGCACCCCGACGACCGCACCCGGCAGCCCCGGCGGCGGCACGCGCACGACTCCCCCGCTCACCTACGTACGCTTCGGCGAACGCCCGCTCCGCCGCCTGCCGCAGTTGTTCATCGGCCTCGCCCTGTACGGATTCAGCATGGCCGTCATGGTCCGCGCCGGGCTGGGGCTGAGCCCCTGGAGCGTCCTCAACGAAGGTCTGGAGAAGCACACTTCGCTGAGTTTCGGCACCCTCACCGCGGTCGTGGGTGTGTCCGTCCTGCTGCTGTGGATCCCCCTGCGACAGCGGCCCGCGTTCGGGACCGCCGCCAACATCGTCGTCATCGCCCTCTCCTCCGACCTCGGCCTCGCGCTCGTCCCCGAGGGCCTGGGGTTGCCCGCGCGCGTCGGACTCCTCCTCGCCGGGACATTCGCCAACGCGCTGTCCGTCGCCGTATACGTAGGTGCCCGCTTCGGGCCAGGGCCCCGGGACGGACTGATGACCGGCGCGGCCGCGCTGACCGGTCGCTCCATCCGCGCGGTCCGCACGTTCATCGAGATCGCCGTACTCGCCGTGGGGTGGCTGCTCGGCGG
The DNA here is from genome assembly GCF_044748025.1 of Streptomyces sp. NPDC090032. NCBI lineage: Bacteria > Bacillati > Actinomycetota > Actinomycetes > Kitasatosporales > Streptomycetaceae > Streptomyces > Streptomyces sp. NPDC090032. The sequence continues at coordinate 99,907 of NZ_JBIVFF010000017.1, forward strand.
CGGCGTGGGGCCCGGCACCGTGCTGTACGCCCTGGCCGTCGGCCCCGTCACTCAGTTCTTCCTGCCCTGGTTCGCCTACGCGGGCTTGGCCGGGACCGCACGTCCGGGCCCGCCTGCCACCGGCACCCGCACCACTTCGTAGAGTCTGTGCGGTGAACCTTCACCACGCACCCGATCCGCATCTGCCGATGCTGAACGTCCCTCAGGCCGAGCGCCTGCGGAGTCTGACAGCCGATCACTTCCTCGCCCGTCACGGCGTATCGCCGACCGTGACGGGGGACGCGGTGCAGCTGGAGGGCCGGCTCAGCCCGCTGTCGAACCTGGCGCAGCGGTGTCGCCGGTCGGCCGAGGAAGACTGGCCGGGGATCGTGGAGCAGCACTTCGCCGGCCTGGAGAACGCCTCCCAGGGAGGCGAGAGCTGCACGGAACTCCTGGAGCGGACCTGCTGGCGGCTTCTGCCCGACGACGCCTTCGCCGGCGACACAGCCGACGGTTTCCGCTATGCGCGGCCGGTCGCCGAGGGGCTCCTCGCGGCCCTCGCCCTGGACGCGCCCACCTCCGTCCGGATCCTCGACGACCAGGACGTGGCGCGCGTCGGTCCTGAGCGGCTGTGGGCGGCGGGCCGGACGAATCTGCTCCGTCGGCCGGTCGAGCACGACGAATTCCGCGGCCCGCAGGGCGCGTTGATGCACTCCGTGTACGGAGACTCGTTCTTCGTGTCCAGCAAGGTGCTCGTACTGCCGGAACTCGTAAGGGAGTCGACCGGCCGGGAGCTGCCGGATGCCGGGGCGCTCGTCGTGCTGCCGACCAGGCATCTGCTGGCCTTCCACCCGATCGTGGACGGCAGCGTGGTGGACGCCGTCAACGACCTGGGCGCCTACGCCATCGGCGCCTACGAGGACGGGCCGGGCGCGCTCTCACCGCGGCTGTACTGGTGGCACCAGGGACGGCTGATCTCTCTCACGGTCTTCGACCACGAGGCCCGGTCGTTCTCCGTGGTGCCGCCGCAGGAGTTGCTGGACCTCATGAGGTCCTTGCGTGGCCAGGACTCCGCAGCTGCCACCCCGGCCCCTCCACCACAGACCGCCGATCAACTCGCCCGGATGTCAGCCGAGTTGACATCCCGTCTGCCCCAGTCCCCCGCGGCTTTCGGCGACGCGTTCGCCGCGGCGCTCACCCTGAGCCACGTGCGCTGCGCCTCCGACCCCGACGGGGGCGCGTTGGAGACCTGGGAGGCGTGGGTCGGCGCCATGCAGGTCGGTTCGGCGCTGTTCGCCACCACGACCTCCCGGGAGAGCACCGTCGACTGCCGTCTCGAGGACGACGTCGTGACGCTCCCGGTCACCGGCCCCGCTCCGTACGCGGACGGCCGCGCCTGGCTCAACGCCTTCTATCTCGCCGTCGTCTGCCGTGAGCGGGACCGCATGACCCAGTTGTGCCACGTGCCGCTGGACGATCTGCGCCGGGCCGCCCCCATGGACGAGTACGTCTTCCACTGGATCGACACGCTGCAGACGTACTGGCTCCAGCACCCGATGGACGATGTGGTCCAGAAGCTGCTCGCCACCATGAACACGTCCCACCCCGACGTGGCCACCCGTACACCCGCGGACTTCCTGAACCTGGTCGACTACCAGCCCGTCGCGCTCTTCCACCGTCTCGTGACCGGCGACCATGAGGCTTTCGCGGAAGCGCTCACGCAGGCCCTGGCCCATCACGAGCGCTACTGGAACGACTCGACGGAGCCGCACAGCCGGGTGGCCCTCGGCCCACTCGCGCTGGCGTGCCTCGCCTTCGACTCGGAGTTCCCGGTCGACAGCTCGTCGCCGTATCTGCCCAAGTGCCTGCTCGAGCGCGCCTGGTACGGCGAGTTCGACACGTGAGAGCCGGCCGCGGCTACCGCCGGGCGGCTTCACGGTGGTAGAAGTCGAACTGGGTCAGGCCGTCGTAGCCGTAGCTCTCGGGGTGCAGTTCGTGCAGCGCGACACCGGAACGGGCGAGCGGGCCAAGGGCCTTGGCCATCAGCTCGCCCGCCTGCGCGATGAACGCGGCCTTCTCCGCGGCGCTGTTCGTGCCGACGGTGACGGTGGCCTCGACATGGGCGTCGAGGCCACCGGTCAACGGCCGGCCGTCCACGTAGTAGCGCTCGGCCGGCACCAGGTCCACGTGCACGATGGTCCTCGCGGCGGACTTGCGAAGGGCCGACACGGCCAGGCCGGTCAGACCCTCGGCGAGGGTGCGCTGCGCGTCAGCGGGAAGTGCGGTGTCCGTGACGGTGACGCGGATGAAAGGCATCGCTTCTCCTGAGCAGGTGAGGGGGGTGTGTCCGCGGAGGTGGCGGCACGGACCAAGCCTCACCGAGGCGGCACCATTGATCCAACGCATACGTGTCATAGGTATATGAGGCCCCTGCATGAGCGTGAACCTTTCCCAGTTGAGGGCGTTCCTCGCCGTCGTCGACGCGGCCGGCTTCAGCGCGGCGGCTGCCGATCTCGGCCTGAGCCAGTCCGCGGTGTCGCACGCGGTCGCCTCGCTGGAACGCGAGTTGACCGCTCCGCTCCTCGTCCGTGCCGCCCCGGTGCGCACCACGGCGCTCGGCGAGCGGGTCGTGCCGCATGCCAGGACCGCCGTGGCTGCGGCCCAGGCTGTAGAGCAACTCGCCTCGGACGCGGCCACCATGACGGGCACGGTGTGTCTCGCCGCGACCCCCACGGTCTGCCAGGGCCTGGTCCCCGGGCTGCTGCGGCAGTGGGGCGAGGACCAGCCCCGCGTCACGGTCAGGGTCTTCGAGGGGGACAGCGCAGAGATCGCCGCCTGGCTGGAGAACGGGACGGCCGATGCCGCCATCCTGATCGACCCTCCCCCCGGACCGGGCATCCAGCTGGCCGCCGACAGCTACCGGGCCGTGCTGCCCCTGGACCATCCGCTCGCGGGCGAGCCGGTCGTCGACATCCGCGACCTGGAGGACGATCCGTTCCTGATCTCGCCCAACGGCTGCGAGGACCGCATCCGGACCATCCACCGTCTCGCCGGGCTGCGGTTCACCCCCACGCACCGGGTGCGGGATCTGGCGACCCTGATCAGCATGGTGCAGGCCGGTATCGGCGTGACCGTCCTGTCGGAGGTGTCCCGCTCCCTGATCCCGCCCGACCTGGCGCTCCTGCCGCTGCACCCGCAGACCTCACGGCGCCTCGTCCTGACCGGACCCCGGGCCCGCCCCTGGCACCCGGCCGTCCGCGCCCTGGCGGACTCCGCACTGGACCATCTCGCCGCGGCCGGTGCCACGCCGGCCGCACCGGTGGGCTGAGAAATCCCGTCGAGACCGCGGACGGCGTCTGGTTACTGTGACGGCATGCCCCATGGGAAGACTTCATACGTGTGCCTGCCCTGCCGGGTCTCGTTCAAGCAGACCTACGACCGGAACAGGGAGCGGGTCTGTCCGCGCTGCGCGGAGCCGATGGTCCATGCGGGGTCGGCCTTCGCCGCGCCACGGCACCGGGACACGGCCGCGTGGCGGACGCTCACGGTGTTGCTGAACGCGGGAGTGGGCTTCCACAAAAGCTGCTGCGGCGGCCCCGGATTCCGGCCCCGCGGCCTGCGTGAGGTACGCGAGCGCCTTGCGTACGCCGAGCGGTCGGGTGAGCCCGTCGCCCGCGCGCTCCAGTGGTATGACGTGCCGTAGACCGCGGGGCCGGGCCCGGTCAGTCGATGTGCGCGGTCGTGTCGGCTCTGGGCCCGAGCGCCGCATCATGACGACTCGCCCGCCCCACCCCACAGCCCGCTGACCGGCCTTGCCTATTGGTCACGCACTCAATAACATGCCGGGTATGCCGCCCAGCGTCCAGCGCAAGCGAATTCGGCGCACGCCGGGCGCCACCGCCCGACGTGCGGAAATCACCGACACGGCCGCCGCGGTCACCCTCGCCCAGGGGCTGGAGCTCAGCCGCCCCTGGATCAACGCGCGCCGCCTAAGCCGCTATCGGACCGCCCTGCGCGACCGGGGAGCCGAGCGGGAGGCGGCATGGCGTGTGCGGCTCACCGGCCTGATCGGGACGGGCGCCGGCCGGAACGAATTCCGCACGGACGACCTGCATATGACGACCCTTCAGATCCAGGTCGTGCTCGACGGCCTCCGAGCGCACGCACGCCAACAGCGACACCCGCAACCGCCCCGCCGCCCCGCGGTGTCACACATGGCCGCCACCTCTGCGGAGCGCGAACTCGGCTTTCCGGAGCGGGCGTTCACCCGAACCGAGGCGCCGCTCACAGCGCCACTCATCGGCAAGAGGCCCTAGGCCGTGTCGTCACATTCCCGTCATTGAAGGAGCCGCTGTGCCCACCTCTCTCGTCCTGCTCTCCGCCCGTCTGCTCGATCCGGCCACCGGCGCGTTCCTGCCGCAGACCGCGCTCGCCGTGTCCGGCGGCCGGATCCGTGCCCTGAGCGACGACCACGGCATACGTGAACACGTCGACTCCTCGACCACGGTGATCGACCTCAAGGGCGCCGTGGTGACACCGGGCCTGGTCGACGGGCACCTCCACCCCGTGTCGGGCGCCGAGCTGACGCACGGTCTCGACCTGTCGGGCTGCACCGATGTGGAAGGCGTGCGTGCGGCGCTCGCCGCCGAGGTGCGGAACCTGGCGCCGGGGGCGTGGTTGCACGGCTGGGGGCTCGACCCGAACGTCTTCGGTGGCCGGCCTGTCGAGACCGCCCCCTTCGACTCCGTCCTCGACGGCGTACCGGCCCTTCTTCTGCTGTTCGACGCCCACTCCATGCTGGCCAGCCGGCGCGCGCTGGAACTGGCCGGTGTGGACGGCCCGCGCACCTTCGACCAGGCCTCCGCCGACGTGGTCTGCGACGAACGGGGCCGTCCCACCGGTCTGCTCCAGGAGGACGCCGCCTGCGAACTCGTCGAGCGCGTCGCCCCGCAGGCCACGCGGGAGGAGCGCCGCGACCGGCTCGCCGCCGCGTTGCGCGCCATGGCCGCCTCGGGACTCACGGGTGGTCACGTGATGGACGCAAACGCCGACAGCCTCGCCCTCTTCGACGCGCTGGACGCCGCGGGTGAACTCGCGCTGCGGCTGCGGGTCGCACCGTGGTGCCAGCCCGGCACGGACGCCGAAGGGGTACGGGCGCTCATCGAGCAGCAGGGCGCCGGCGGCACACTGTGGCGCACGGACGGCGTCAAGATCTTCATGGACGGCACCATCGACAACGGCACGGCCTGGCTGGAGCGCCCGGACTGCCACGGAGAGTCCACCCACGCGTTCTGGCCTGATCCCGAGGTCTACACGCGGATCATCGGCGAACTGCACCGCGCCGGAGTCCCGACCGCCACCCACGCGATCGGTGACGCCGCCGTGCGCCATGTCCTGGACGCCGTCGAGAAGGCGCAGGCCACCGGCGGGCGCGGGGTGCGCCACCGGGTCGAGCACATCGAGACCGTGCCCGACGACACCCTGGGCCGCTTCGCCGAGCTCGGCGTCATCGCGTCCATGCAGCCCACCCACTGCTGCGACTTCACCCGGGCCGACCACACCGACAACTGGTCGCGCCGGCTCGGTGAGGAGCGCGCATCCCGCGCCTGGCGCTGCCGCGACCTGCGGGACTCGGGGGCCACCGTGGTGCTCGGCTCCGACTGGCCGATCGCCCCGTATCCGCCGCTCGGCGTCATGGCGGGCGCTCGCCACCGCCGCCCCAGCCGCGACCTCACCCAGGCCCCGCACGGACCCGGGCAGGCGCTCACGCCGCTGGAAGCGCTCCAGGGGCTGACGGTAGACGCGGCCTACGCGGCCGGCGAGGAACACGAGGCGGGGCGGATCGCCGTCGGCTACCGCGCCGACCTCACCGTGTTCGCCGACAACCCGCTCACCACGGCCGACACGGTGCTGCCGGACCTGCCGGTGCTGCTCACGGTCCTCGACGGCCGCCCGACGCACCGCGACGCGGGCCTGTAGGAAGAGCCGGGAGTTCGGGGAGTGCTCACACCGGCTCCCCGTACCAGCGTCGGTGGACGACCGGCTCCACCAGGAGCACGCCCACCGACGCGACCGCCGCAACCGATGCCGCCGGCAGTGACCCCCACGCAGCCGCGACCGCTCCGGCCAGCACCACCAGCGGGCGTACCAGGGTCAGCGGCCCGAGGCCGACGACCACGGCGAGGGTGCCGGCCCGGAACGGTCCCCACAGGTAGCAGGCCAGGCTCAGGGCGATGATCACCGCGTAGGGCGCGTAGCACAGGAGCATGCGGTGGGCGGCGGCGTCGAGTTCGGCGTAGCGCGCGCCCCGGTCCGCCGCGACGACGAGGAGTGTCAGCGCGAGGGCCGTGCTCAGCAGCAGTGCCGGGGCGCCGACCGCAAGACCGCGGCGGGCCGCGAGCAGCGCCCGTCGCGACTTGCGGATGCGTCCGTCGCGCCCTGTGTAGGCACGGAATCCGGCGAACGCCGCGTCGACGAGCGCCAGAGCGGTGAGCAGGAAGGCGTTCACCCGGCGCCCTCCCCCGCCGAAGCCCCCTGGCGCGTACCGCCCCCGGACACGGCACGCCCCACCAGGCGGCCCGACGGACCGGGTCCCAACTCGGCCCGCAGCGGCGGCAGCAGGTCCGGGCGTACGCCGATGACGGGACGCAGCGTGGTGCAGAACGGGTTGCTGCGGCCGCGCGGTTCGTACACGAGCGGGGTCAGGCCGTCGGCGTGCGCGGCGGCCGCCAGCAGCGTCTCGTCGTCGTGGGCGCGGCGGGCCGACATCACGCCGTCGTGGCGGCCCAGCGGATCGCGCATCCGCGCACGGTGGAAGACCCAGGCGCCGATCGGGGCGAGACCGGTGGCCGCGATGTCGAAGTGACAGAACGCGGCGGTACCCGGCGTGGCCTGGGCGGCGAAGAAGGCGTCGAGGTCACTGCCCCGGAAGTGGTGCAGGACGCCCGTCGACACGTAGACGGTGGCGGGCTCCTCGAGGGCGAACGCGTCACCCCGTACGAAACGGCAGGGCAGTTGCTCGGCGCCGGCGAGCCGTCCGGCCTCGGTGACCAGGGCCGCGTTGAAGTCCACGCCCACCAGGTCGACATCCGGGCCGAGGACGCCCGAAGCGGCCAGCCACCGCACGAGGTAGCCGAGCCCGCAGCCGACGTCGACCACCCGGAGCGGACCGTCGCTCCGTCCGGCGGCGCGGATCACGGCGAGCAGCGGACGCAGGAGTTCGGCGATGCGGTCGCCGAGGCGCAGTTCCTCGCTGAGCCGCTGGAGTTCGGTGTGGACGGCGACGAGCCGGCGGTCCACGGCGAGCGGATCGAGGTTCCCGTCGTCGTCACACGCCAGCCCGGCGGCGATACGGGCGCCGCGGCGGTCACCGGCGGCGGCGAGCCGCGCGACGACGTCGGCCCGCCGCACCGGCAGGCGTTCGCGCGTGCCGGGGTCGTGGTCCACGACCAGATCGGATATCTCGATGAGCTGCACAGGGAGAAGGTACGTGGCCGGGGAGGCCGTCGGTGCCGCGCCCTGGGAGCCGGACCCGCGGTTGCCCGTTGTGTTCGCGCGTGGGGTCCCCCGGTCCGCCCGTCACGGTGGCAAGGTCGGTCCGTGGGTTGCGGTCGTGGTCCCGAGCGCCACCGAGGCATGCGGCCGGATCCCGACGACACGTAATGCCGGGCTGCCTGGAGATCCGCTGATGAATGACGAGACCATGCTCGCTGCCGGGGTCGACGAGTTCGGGCCCGCCTCCGCTCTCACCGTGTCGCGCCGCCCCGTTCCCGAGCCGGGTCCTGGGGAGATCAGCATCGACGTCACGTACGCCGGTGTCGGCTTCGTCGACACCCTGCTGCGCTCCGGGGCGTTTCCGCTGTGGACGCCGATGGTCCCCGGGATCGAGGTCACCGGCCGGGTCCGTGCCGTGGGCCGCGACGTCCAGGGCTTGGGCGTCGGCCAGAGCGTCGCCGCGCTGCTCAACGACTTCGGGCGCGGACAGCGCGCAGGCGGCTACGCGCAGGTCGCCGTCGCACACCACACGATGGCCGCTCCGGTGCCGGACGGCGTCGACCTGCGCCGCGTCACCGCGGCCCTCGTCAACGGCGTCACCGCGTGGGTCGCCCTGCACGACGTCGCGCGGCTCGACTCCCGGGACCGTGTCCTGGTCCTCGGCGTGACGGGTGGCCTGGGCGCCACCACGGCGCGCATGGCGGCGCTCTTCCCGGCACAGCAGGTGATCGGGGTCGTCGGCCGCGATCCGGACCGGGCCCCGGCCGAGTGCACGGACGTGGTGGTCGCGGACGCGCTGGCCGACGCTCTCGACCGGCTCACGCCCGACGGTTCGGTGGATGTCGTCATCGATCCGGTGGGCGGCCGGCTGCGCGCCACGGCGTTCCAGCGCCTCGCCCCCTTCGGACGCCACGTCGTCCTCGGCGACGCCAGCCGCGACGATCGCCCCTTCTCCGGTGACGAGACGTGGCTCGCGACGCGCACGGTGTCGGGCCTGAGCATCGGCGGCGTCGCACATCTGCGCCCTGCCGCCTGTACCAAGGCCCTCACCGCCGTCATCTCCTTGGTGGCCCGCGGCATCCTGGACGAGCCGTTGCCGGCGGTCGAGCCGCTGGAGAACGCCGGCAAGGTGCACGAGGCCCTGGAGAACCGGACGGCCCCGGCGAAGACGGTGCTGTCGGTGCTGTCGGCGGCTGCTTGAACTCCGGCCCGCTCAGCGGCCGGACGGCCCCGCCCGCCCTCGGCGGACGGGGCCGTCGCTCCTGTTGCTACCGCGATACGACCTGATCGGACACCGCACCCGGCACCGGGGCGTAGCCGGTCGCCCGGCTGGTGAACGTGCCCCGGCCCTGGGTCCGGCCGCGCAACTGGGACGCGTAGCCGAAGAGTTCGGCCAGGGGCACCGTCGCCGTGACGACCGCGGTGCCCGCGCGCATCGCGGAGTCGGAGATCTGGCCGCGGCGCGCCGCCAGGTCCCCGAGCACCCCGCCCACGGCGTCCTCGGGCACGGTGGCCGTGACCTCGACCACCGGTTCGAGGAGCGCCATGTCACTCGCGCGGAAGGCCGCCCTGAGCGCGAAACGGCCGGCCGTGCGGAACGCCATCGGCGAGGAGTCCTTGGGGTGCGTGAACCCGTCGGTGAGCGTGACCTGCACCCCGGTGACCCGGTGACCGCCGAGAGGGCCGTCGCTCAGGGCGTCCCTGCACCCGGCCTCCACGGCCTGGACGTAGTCCCGCGGCAGCCGTCCGCCGGTGACGACCGACCGGAACGCGAACTCCGCCGCGCCCTCGCCCGTACCGTCCTGTGCCGGCGCCATGGGCCGCACATCGATGACGACGTGCGCGAACTGGCCTGCTCCTCCGTCCTGTTTGACATGCCGGTACACAAGCCCGGACACCCCGCGCGAAACCGTCTCCCGGTAGGCCACCTGCGGCCTGCCGACGCCGACCTCCAGGCCGTGGGCCCGGCGGATCTTCTCCACCGCCACCTCCAGATGCAGCTCACCCATGCCCGAAAGGACCGTCTGGCCGCTCTCGGGGTCCGTCCTGACGACGAGTGAGGGGTCCTCCTCGACGAGTCGTGCGAGCGCCGACACCAGCCGGGCGCTGTCGGCGTTCCTGCGTGCCTCGACCGCCACGGAGACGACCGGTTCGGCGACCGTGGGCGGTTCGAGGACGACCGGCGCGTCGGGTGCGCACAGGGTGGCGCCGCTGCGGGCGGCCTTCACGCCGGCCACCGCGACGATGTCCCCGGCCACCGCACGCTCCACCTCGGTGTGCCGGTCGGCCTGGACACGCAGGATCCGGCCGATCCGCTCCGTACGCCGTGCGCCCGCATCCCACACCGCCTCTCCCCTGTGAACCGTTCCCGAGTACACCCGCAGGTAGGTGAGACGCCCGCGAGGCGTCGCCTGCACCTTGAAGACCAGCGCGGCCATCGGTGCCGCCTGATCGCAGACACGCTCCTGCTCGTCGTCGCCGACGGCACCGCGCACCGCGGGAACGTCGAGCGGTGACGGCAGAAAGGCGACGACCGCGTCCAGGAGTGGCTCGACACCGCGGTTGCGGTACGCCGATCCGCACAGCACGACGACACCCTCGCCACTGCGCGTCAGATCCCGCAGCGCCGCCGCCAACGTCTTGGCGGACAGCGCCGATCCGTCGCAGAACTCCTCCAGCGCGCCGGGATGCAGCTGCGCCACCGTCTCGTCGAGGAGCCGCCTGCGCCGCCGCGCCTCCTCACGCAGCTCTTCCGGTACCAGCCCCTCCTCGTACGTGTCGCCGCCCTCTCGCCAGGTGAGAAGGCGCATGCGGATCAGGTCGACGACACCGGTGAAGGCGTCCTCGCGGCCGACCGGCAGCTGGACCACCAGCGGGACCGTGTCGAGACGCCGACGCAACGACTCGACCGCCGTGTCGAGGTCGGCACCGGCGCGGTCGAGCTTGTTCACGAACGCGATGCGCGGCACGCCGTGGCGGTCGGCCTGCCGCCAGACCGACTCGCTCTGCGGCTCGACGCCGGCGACGGCGTCGAACACCGCGATCGCGCCGTCCAGGACGCGCAGGGAGCGCTCCACCTCGTCGGCGAAGTCGACATGGCCCGGGGTGTCGATCAGGTTGATCCGGTGCCCGTCCCAGTCGCAGCTGACGGCCGCGGCGGAGATGGTGATGCCCCGTTCACGTTCCTGGACGTCGAAGTCGGTGACGGTGGTGCCGTCGTGGACTTCGCCGCGTTTGTAGGTGGCGCCGGTGGTGTAGAGGATCCGTTCGGTGACGGTGGTCTTGCCGGCGTCGACATGGGCGAGGATGCCCACGTTGCGGACGGCGGTCAGGGGGTCGGTGTCATGACGGTGCAGGTTGGTACGCACGCCTGTGGCCTTTCAGGTGGTTCCACACAGAGGCAGCGCGATGACCGGACGGACAGCACAACGGGCCCCGCCTGAAGGGCGGTTCAGGGTCGTGCGGACACATGAAGGTGTCAGATGTCCGTCGCGGGTGTCCGGTACCGGCCGCGCAGCCGGTACCGGGCACACCGAGACACCAGGATCACCTCGAACCGTGACCGGGGAACGACGACAGCGGTGCGGTGACGCACGGCCCGGCTCCCCTCACTTGTCACGGCGCGCGCTGCGACGTGAGGCAGCGGCGTGAACACGGGGCGAGTGTAGGGAACCGGACGCGTGCCAGGCACCCGATTAAAAGCGTCCCGCGGGCTTGTCCGAAAGCGTCCCGCAGGCTCGTCGCTCAGGGATGCATCCGCGCCCCCTTGAGGACCTTGTCGACGGCATTGCGCGGTCCGTACACGGCCATGCCCACCAGGTCCAGGCGGTCGGCGGGCACGGCCCTGACCGCCGCGCGGTTGTCCCGGTCGTTGCCCGTGCCGAACAGCTCCGCCGTGAACACCGCCGTCGGCAGCAAGCGGGACAGGGCACGACTGTGCGCCGTGGTCAACGTCTGCCTCGCCCCCTCGAAGACCAGCACCGGCTGGCGGAACATCGGCAGGTACGCGGTCGCGTCGGCGTCCTCGTACGGGGCTCCGACCACCTCGGGAGCCGCCGTACCGAGCCCGCTGACGAGGAACGCGGTCACGTTGAGCCGCTGCCAGGGCTCCAGGTCGTCGCGCAGCAGGACGGCGATCTTGGTGTCGAAACGGACCGGCGCCCGGTCGGCGTGCTCAGCCGGTGACTGATCAGCCCATGCCTGGTCAGCCTGGCCATGTGCTCCGTCCCGCGGCTGCGGGGTCGCGACGTCGGTGGGGATCTCGTCCATGGTTCTCATGCTTCGAGACTGCGCTGTCCACCCCGGTCAGGTCTTGTACGTTCCTTGCATGGTGCCCCGGCCCGAGATCTCCGCCTGGCGCCCGCAGGTCGCGGGTGTCGTGGAGGTGTTCCACGCTCACTTCACGGAGCACGCGTACCCCATGCACGTCCACGACGTGTGGACCCTGCTGATCGTCGACGACGGCGCGGTCCGCTACCACCTGGACCGCCACGAGCGCGGCACCCCGGACGACACGGTCAGCCTGCTTCCGCCGGGTGTCCCGCACGACGGGTCGCCCGCCACCGCACGCGGCTTCCGCAAGCGCGTCCTGTACCTCGACATGACGCAGCTCGACGCGACCTTCATCGGAGCGGCGGTGGACGGGCCCGACCTCACCGACCCCGTCCTGCGCACCCGCGTCGGCCTGCTCCACCGCGCCCTCGCACACCCGGGCGACGAGTTCGAGGCACAGAGCCGCCTCGCCCTGATCGCCGAACGGCTGCGCACCCATCTGCGCCCCGGGGTCCCCGTTCCCGAGCGGCCCGGCCGGGGCGTGGCCCACGACCTGCGGGACCTCCTGGACGCACGGCTCCTCGACGGCATCGCTCTCGAGGAGGCGGCACGTCTCGTCCACGCCCACCCGACCCATCTCGTACGCGCCTTCAGCGGCGCCTTCGGCATCCCGCCGCATCAGTACATGATGTCCCGCCGCGTCGATCTGGCCCGTCGCCTGCTCCTCGACGGTCGGCCGCCGGGCGAGGTCGCGACCGCCGCCGGCTTCTACGACCAGTCCCACCTGACCCGGCACTTCAAGCGGGTCCTCGGCACCACCCCGGGCCGCTACGCCGCATCGCGCCCTGAGCGCTTCGGGTGTTTTTAGCGGGTGTTGCGCACGTTCACGCACCCACTTCCCCCTAACGTCGTTGCACGGATGCCGCCGGGCTCCGAGGCCGGGCCGCGACAAGACCCAGGGAGTGTGCGTGAAGGTTGTCTGTGTCGGTGGAGGTCCCGCCACCCTGTACCTCTCGATCCTGCTGAAGCTTCAGGCCCCTTCGCACGACATCACCGTCTTCGAGCGCAACCCGGCCGGGTCCACCTACGGCTGGGGTGTCACGTACTGGCCGGACATGCTGGAGCGGCTCAGGCGCCACGACCCGCACTCCGCGGCCGAGATCGGCGAGGGGTCGCTGCGCTGGCGTGACGGCGTCGCCCATGTCGGGGAGCGCACCACGACCCACCAGGGCGACGAAGGCTTCGCCATCGGCCGGCACAAGCTCCTCGGCATCCTCGCCCGGCGGGCGGAGTCCCTCGGCGTCGGCATCGAGTACGGCCACGAGGTCCCGGGCCGCGAGCAACTGCCCGAGGCCGACCTGGTCGTGGCCGGTGACGGCGCCAACAGCCGTATGCGCGACAGCCATGCGGGCCACTTCGGCACGCACACCACCCTGGGCCGCAACCCCTACCTCTGGCTCGGCACGACCAAGGTGTTCCGCTCGTTCACCTTCGCCTTCGCCGAGACGGCCCACGGCTGGATCTGGTGCTACGCCTACGGGTACAGCGACGGGCACAGCACCTGCGTCGTCGAGTGCTCCAACGCGACGTGGCAGGGCCTCGAACTGGACCGTCTGCCCCAGCCGGAGGCCCTGCGGCGCTTGGAGGGAATCTTCTCGTCGCTCCTCGAAGGCCACCCCCTCGTCGGACGCAGCGACCTCGGCGGCCCGGCCCCCTGGCAGACCTTCCGCACCCTCACCAACCGGACCTGGTCGCACGGCAATCTGGTGCTGCTGGGCGACGCCGCGCACACCACGCACTACTCCATCGGCGCGGGCACGACCCTCGCGATGCAGGACGCGATGGTCCTGGCGAGCTCCCTCGCCGGCGCGAAGGCGATCCCTCCTGCGCTCGCCCACTACGAACGCACCCGCAAGAGCGAGCTGCTGTCCGTCCAGAGCGCGGCCCGGCACAGTGCCCAGTGGTACGAGAACCTCCCCCGTTACATCCAGCTCCCGCCGCCCCACATGTTCGCCCTGCTCGGCCAGCGGCACTCGCCGCTGCTCCCGCACGTCCCGCCCCAGCTCTACTACCGGATCGACCAGGCCGCCGACCAGTTGCAGTCGCTGCGCAGACTCAAGCAGTGGCTGGGACCGCGCCTCGCCCGGACACTCCAGAACCGCAACTCCGCGCGCGGGTAAGGCGCGTCGGATCAGAGCCTGATGATGACGAGGGCCGTGTCGTCGGTGTTGCCGCCGCGCGGGATCAGTTCGGCGAGGACGGCGTCGGCGAGGCGTTCCGCGTCCGCCGACGCGTTGCGGGTCAGGCAGTCGGCGAGCCGGTTCAGGCCCGTGTCGATGTCCTCGCGGCGCCGCTCGACCAGGCCGTCGGTGTAGAAGACAAGGGCGGCCCCGTCCTCGAAGGCGGTCTCGGCCTGCGGTCTGGGGGTGTGTGCGAGGCGGGCGCCGAGCGGTGGGTCGGTCGCCCCGTCGAGGAATTCCACGGTGGCGTCGGTGTGCAGCAGCGCGGGCGGAAGATGGCCGGCGCTGCTGTAGGTGACGGTGTGGCGGTCGTGGTCGATGACTGCCAGTGCGGCGGTGGTGGACTCGGCGCCCTCGACCGAGCGGGCGTAGAGGCCGAGTGCGTCGAGCGCCGCCGCGGGGCCGTCGGCGACAAGCACGGCGGCACTCAGGGCGCTGCGGAGCTGGCCCATGACGCCGGCCGCGTGCAGTCCGTGGCCGACGACATCACCCACGGTCACCGCGAGCCGGTCGCCGGGCAGTTCGACCAGGTCGTACCAGTCGCCGCACACGTTCAGGGCGCCCACGGCCGGCCGGTAGCGCACGGCCGCCCGTCCGCTGCCGACGGACTCCGGCATCGGCAGCATCGCGGCCTGGAGGGTCAGGGCGACCTCGCGCTCACGGGCGTGGGCCTGGCGCAGCCTCTCGTTGACCTCCTGAAGTTCCCTGGCGCGGGTGTACAGCTCCGCCTCCAGCACCCGGGCCCGGTCACCGTCGCGGCCGCCCTTGGCGAGGATCAGCTCGGTGACCTCCTCCACCCGGTGCAGCAGCAGCACGACGCTGCCGTCCGGACCGAAGACCGGGGCGTTGACGGGGCTCCAGTACCGCTCGTCCCACTGGCCGGGCCGGTCGGGGTACTCGACGTCGTACCGCTGGAGCGCCATGGCGTCGCGTTCCCCGGTGGCCACCACCCTGCGCAGCGACAGCTCCAGGTTGCGCATGCCGGACGCACCGTCGTCGTTGGGGTTGTCGGGGAACACGTCGAACAGATACCGGCCGACGAGCTGTTCACGAGTGCGTCCCGACATCTGACAGAACGCTTCGTTTGCATCCGCGTACACGAGGTCGGGCCTGAGCAGTGCGACCGATCCGGGCAGCGCCTGGAACACCTGCTCGTAGTCGATTCCGGAATCCCTCACGACGCGTTCGCCTCCTTGCCTGTGCCGCGCGCGGCGAAGGGTGCCGGGCACCCCGCGGGCGAACGACCAAGGGTGTCCCAGCCGCGGGGGCCGGAGCTCCGATTACGTCATCGGTGGCGTGTCCCATGCCGTATCCGCACCCTCCCGCCGTTCGCCAGGCCACGGTCAGTGATGCCAGGCGTGACCGCCCGTGTTGTGGATGAAGCGCTGCAGCACCTTCAAAGTGGTGAGGTAGTCCTCGTCCGAGACGCCCGCGTGCCGCTCGGCCCACAACTCCCGCTGGAGCGCGGCCACTTCGTCGAAGAAGCCCTTGCCCGTCGCCGTGAGCGAGAGCCGCTCCCCGGCGTCCTCGGTGATCCAGCCGTGAGCGATCGTCGCATCGATCTCCTCCGCCAGGCCTGCCCCGCCCACGTCGAGATAGCCACTGAGGGTGTCGGTCACCTCACCCCGGGTCTTGACGTGGTCGGCCCGTGCGACCTGCGCGAGGATCCACCACTGCGGCTGGGTGGTGCCCTTCTCCGCGAGGGCGCCCCGCGTGCGGGTGACGACCGCCTTGTAGGCGGCCCAGGCCCAGTAGCCGATGGGCTGCTCGATCAGTTCCGCGTCGCTGTGCGAGAACTCCATTGCTCATTCGCTCCGTCCTGTGCGCAAAGCCCTCCGGTCCCTCCGAGTCTAGAAACTGAACCACGGTTGAGGTCCAGGGCTTGTGGCGGGATGGATCGCGCGATTTCGGATCGCGCGGGGCCGCCGCGCCCTGGCACGCTGCTGTCATGAGTGATGCGGAAGTGCTCCTCCTCGGCGGACGGGCCGGTGTCGGCAAGACGACGGTGGGCTGGGAGGTGTCGGCCCTCCTGTGCGCCATGGAGGTGTCACACGCGGTGATCGAGGGCGACTTCATGGGGCAGGTGCATCCGGCGCCTGCGGGCGACCCGCGCCGGGCCGGGATCACCGAGGACAATCTGACGGCCGTGTGGGGCAACTTCGCCCGCCGCGGCTACCGCCGCCTCATCTACACGAACACGGTGAGTGTGCTGCCCGAGGCGGCCGGCATGTTCGAGCGCGCGATGGGAGCGGGAGTGCGGATCGTACGGGTCCTGCTCACCGCCTCCGACACCACCGCAGGCCTGCGGCTGACCGCCCGCGAACTCGGCTCGGAGCTGGAGAAGGAGCTGCAGGGCAGCGCCCGCAAGGCATGCCTCCTGGACGAGCGGGCACCCGCGGACACGGTCCGGGTGGCGACCGACGGGCGGACGGTCACGGACATCGCCGCCGAGGTGCTGGCCGCGACCGGCTGGACGGACCGGCCTCCCACATCCGGGTGGGCCTAGGCCGTGCCCGCAATCCGCTCCGCGGCGCCTAACCGACCGTTCCCGAGCGGGCCAGCCAGCGGCCCCCGTGGCGTGACACCTCGATGGGACGGCCGAAGCAGGTCGTCATCCGGGCGGCCGTGAGCACCTCGTCGGCCCGGCCCTGCGCCAGCACGCGGCCGTCACGCAGGAGCAGGGCGTGGCCGATCGCCGGCGACAGCTCCTCCAGGTGGTGGGTGACGGTGATGGTCGCCAACTCGCGGCGCCCTTCTGCGAGTTGACGCATAGTGTCGATGAGGTCCTCACGCGAGGGCAGATCGAGCGCGTTGAACGGCTCGTCGAGGAGGAGCAGGGACGGGTCCGCCATCAGCGCACGGGCGATGAGGATGCGGGCCCGCTGGCCGCCGGAGCACACGCCGTACGGCCGGTCCGCGAGCTCCTTGATGTCGAGTTCGGCCAGGAGCGTGTGCGCGCGCTCGCGCACGTCGGCGTCGTATTTGCGCCACAGCGGCTGCACGGTGCCGGTGTGCCCGGTCAGGACGACGGCGTGCCCGGTGAGGTCCTGCGGCACGCGCTGCGCGCTCGACACCAGGCCGATGTGCGCACGCAGTTCGCGTACGTCGACCTTGCCGAGGCGGTGGCCGAGGACCTCGACGGTGCCGGTGGTGGGGTGCATCAGGGCGCCGATGAGGCGGAGCACGCTGGTCTTGCCCGCGCCGTTGGCGCCGAGCAGGGCCCAGTGTTCACCGGACCGCACCGTCCAGTTGATGTCGTCGAGGATGACCTGGCCCGTCGTGAACCTGCGCACACAGGCTCCGTCGAGGGCGGCGACGATCCGTCCGTTGCTCACTGACGCCTCCTGTCGAATGGACCGGAACAGGTTAGCTGCACACGGCATCCAAACGCTGAGAAGTCCAGTTCGTGGACCTCGGCGGGCGTCCGGGGCGCCTGGCCCCGTCTCGTAGGGTCGTCATCACCGCTCACCCGAGGAGAAGCTCGTGACCATAGCCTTCAACGACGTACGGGCCGCAGCCGACCGCATCGCGGGGCACACGAGGCCGCTCGTCTTGGCCCCCACGGACGACGGGGCGTTCGGTGCGGCCGAAGGGTGGCTGGCGTTGGAGTTCATGCAGCACACCGGCTCGTTCAAGGCGCGCGGCGCCTTCAACTTCGTCAGCAGTCACATGGAGGCCGGCCTGATGCCGGACGCGGGTGTCGTCATCGCTTCCGGGGGCAACGCCGGGCTCGCCTGTGCCTGGGCCGCGGCCCGGCACTCCGTCCAGGCCACCGTCTTCGTCCCCGAGACGGCTCCCGCGGTGAAGGTCGACAAGCTGAGGCGGCTGGGCGCCACGGTCCGGCAGGTCGGCACGGAGTACGCACAGGCGCTGGACGCGTCTCAGAAGTACGCGGCCGAGAGCGGTGCCCTGGAGTCCCACGCGTACGACCACCCGCTGATCGCGGCCGGTGCCGGCACGGTCATGGAGGAACTCGTTCGGGCGCGGCCCGGTGTCGACACCGTCCTGGTCGCGGTGGGCGGCGGCGGACTGTTCACGGGCATCGCCGTGTCGGCGCGGGAGCACGGCGTGCGCGTCGTGGCCGTGGAGCCGGAGCGCTGCTGCGCCCTGCACTCGGCTCTGGAGGCGGGCGCGGTGGTCGACGTACCGGTCGACTCCGTGGCGGCGGACTCCCTCGGCGCGCGTCGCACCTGCGAGATGGCGCTCGAATGGGCGGGCCAGGACCACGTACGGTCCGTTCTCGTGCCGGACGAGGCGATCGTGTCGGCCCGCAAGGCCCTGTGGGACGACCGTCGGCTCGCGGTGGAGCATGCGGCGGCCACGGCGCTCGCGGCGGTGACCTCGGGCGTCTACACGCCCGCACCCGGTGAGCGGGTCGCCGTGATCCTCTGCGGGGCGAACACGGACCCCGGCGACCTCACGCGGGGCACACGCCTCGTGTCCTGAGCGTGCACCCCCGCGGGCTTTCCAGCGCGAACCCGCGCGATCGAACTTACGATGGACTTCTCCGGTCGCTCCCCCGCGCACGCCCACGGGGACCGGCGCCGGGGCGAGACGCCGATGAGTTCGGGGTGGAAGACGCATGGCAGAGGCCGCAGGCCCAGCGCGCACCGTCATTCTGACCGTGGACGACGACCCGGGGGTCTCCCGCGCCGTCGCCCGGGACCTGCGGCGCCGCTACGGCGAGTCGTACCGGATCGTCCGCGCGGAGTCCGGGGCGTCCGCCCTGGACGCGCTGCGCGAGCTGAAGCTGCGCGGCGACCTCGTGGCGGTGATCCTGGCCGACTACCGGATGCCCGAGATGAACGGCATCGAGTTCCTCGAGCTGGCCATCGACATCTATCCGGGCGCGCGCCGGGTCCTGCTGACCGCGTACGCCGACACGAGCGCGGCCATCGACGCGATCAACGTGGTCGACCTCGACCACTACCTCCTCAAGCCCTGGGACCCGCCGGAGGAGAAGCTCTATCCCGTCGTGGAGGACCTGCTGGAGACCTGGCGGGCCACCGACCGCAAGCCGGTGCCGACCACGAAGGTCGTCGGGCACAGGTGGTCGGCGCGGTCGTCGGACGTGCGGGAGTTCCTCGCCCGTAACCAGGTGCCCTACCGGTGGTACTCGTCGGACGATCCGGAGGCCAGGTGCCTGCTGGCCGCCGCCGGGCAGGACGGCTCACGGCTCCCGCTCGTGATCACCCCGGACGGCACGGCCCTGGTCGAACCCGAGGACGCGGAGCTGGCGGCGCGGGTGGGCCTGGCGACGACGCCGACCGCCGACTTCTACGACCTGGTCGTCGTGGGCGGCGGACCCGCGGGGCTCGGCGCGGCCGTCTACGGGGCGTCCGAGGGTCTGCGGACGGTCCTCGTGGAGCGCTCGGCGACCGGCGGGCAGGCGGGCCAGAGCTCACGGATCGAGAACTACCTCGGATTCCCGGACGGCGTGTCCGGGTCACAGCTCACCGAACGGGCCCGGCGGCAGGCCACCAGGTTCGGCGCCGAGATCCTCACCGCTCGTGAGGTGACGGGCCTGGAGGTGAACGGCGCCGCGCGCACCGTGCTGTTCTCGGACGGCTCCACGGTCTCCGCGCACAGCGTGATCCTCGCGACCGGTGTGTCCTACCGGCAGCTCGACGCCCCCGGCCTCGCGGGACTCACGGGGTGCGGGGTCTTCTACGGTTCAGCGCTGACGGAGGCGAGCGCCTGCCACGGCCACGACGTGTACATCGTCGGCGGCGCGAACTCGGCGGGACAGGCCGCCATGTTCCTGGCGAGGGGAGCCAAGTCCGTCACGCTCCTCGTGCGGGGTCCGTCGATGGCCGCCTCGATGTCGCACTATCTCGTCCAGCAGATCGAGGACGCGGCCAACATCTCCGTACGCACCGGCACCGTCCTCGACGCCGCGCACGGCTCCGGCCATCTGGAACAGCTGACCCTGCGCGACGTGGCGAGCGGGCACACCGAACTCGTCGACGCGCAATGGCTGTTCGTGTTCATCGGGGCGGCCCCGCTGACCGGGTGGCTGGAGGGGACCGTGCTGCGGGACAGGCGGGGGTTCATCATGGCGGGTCCCGACCTGACCCCGGACGGGCGGCCGCCCGCGGACTGGGAGCTCGACCGGCCGCCGTACCACCTGGAGACCAATGTGCCCGGCGTGTTCGTGGCCGGGGACGCGCGCTCCGAGTCCGCCAAGCGCGTCGCGTCCGCCGTCGGAGAGGGAGCCATGGCCGTCATGCTCGTACACCGGTACCTGGAGCAGTCGTGAGCGGGCGGCGCGTTCCGTGCAACCGCGAGGAACTGGGCACACTGTTCCTGTTCGAGAAGCTCGACGAGGACCAGCTCGACCGGCTCTGCCGCGAGGGCCGCGTGGAGGCTTTCGAGCCCGGGCCCGTATACGCGGAGAGCGATCAGGCGACCTGCTTCTACGTACTCCTCGAGGGTGAGCTCGTCCTTTCGCGGCGCGTCGGCGCCGACGACGTCGAGGTGACGCGGAGTTCCAGCCGCGGTGTGTACTCGGGCGCCTTCCAGTCCTACCTCGGCGATCGCACCCCGCAGACGTACAACAGCTCGATGCGGGTCACGGAGCCTTCGCGGTTCTTCGTCCTGCCGGCCGAAACCTTTGCCGCCGTCATGCGGGAATGGTTCCCCATGGCCGTCCACCTGCTGGAAGGGCTCTTCTTCGGTGTCCAGAGCGCCCAGCAGATGATCGGGCAGCGGGAGCGGCTCCTCGCCCTCGGCTCCCTGTCGGCCGGGCTCACCCATGAGCTCAACAATCCGGCCGCCGCGGCGGCGCGGGCCACGTCGTCGCTGCGGGAGCGGGTCGCGGGCATGCGGCACAAGCTGGGCGCGATCGCCGCCGGCCCGTACCAGCGGGCCACGCTGGAGACGCTCATCGAGATCCAGGAGCGGACGGCCGAGCAGGTGTCCAAGGCTCCTGCACTGACCCCCCTCGAAACCTCCGACCGCGAGGACACCCTCACGGACTGGCTGGACGACCACGGGATCACCGCCGGCTGGCAGCTGGCGCCGAACTTCGTCCAGGCGGGCCTCGACGTCGACTGGCTCGACCAGGTCGCGTCGGCCGTCGGCGAGGAGACCCTCGAAGGCGCGATGCGGTGGCTGAACTACACGGTCGAGACCGAACTCCTCATGAACGAGATCGAGGACTCCACCGCGCGGATCTCCCACCTCGTCGACGCGGCCAAGCAGTACTCGCAGATCGACCGGGCTCCTTCCCGGTTCGCCGACGTGCACGAACTGCTCGACAGCACACTGATGATGCTCTCCGGCAAGTTCGGTCACGGCATCAAGGTCGTCAAGGACTACGACCGCACGCTTCCCGAGATCCCCGCCTATCCCGGCGAACTCAACCAGGTGTGGACGAACCTGATCGACAACGCGGTCGCGGCGATGAACAGCACGGGCGGCAAGGGCACGTTGACGGTGCGTACCGCCCTCGACCGCGACCACCTGCTCGTGGAGTTCCGCGACACGGGGCCGGGGATCCCGGCAGACATCCGTGGCCGCATCTTCGACCCGTTCTTCACCACCAAGCCGGTGGGCGAGGGGACCGGGCTCGGCCTCGACATCTCCTGGCGCATCGTCGTCAACAAGCACCACGGCCATCTCGAAGTGCACTCCACGCCCGGAGACACCCGTTTCCAGGTGTTCCTCCCCCTCACCTCCGCGGACCCCGAACCCGAACCCGACCCCCCTCAGGAGCCTTCATGAGCACCCAGAACGGAATCGACCCTTCGGTTCCGCCGAGCGGCGACGGATGTGTCGAGTGCGACGCGCTCGGCGGCTGGTGGTTCCATCTGCGGCGCTGCGCGCAGTGCGGCCACATCGGCTGCTGCGACGACTCACAGGGCAAGCACGCGACGGAGCACGCCAAGACCACGGGCCACCCGGTGATCCGCAGCTTCGAGCCGGACGAGAGCTGGTTCTGGGACTACAACACGTCCTCGCTCATCGAATCGGGCCCGGACCTCGCTCCCCCGGCCAGCCACCCGACGACCCAGTCGACCCCCGGCCCCGCGAACCGAGTCCCCTCGAACTGGACCGAGTTGCTGGGCTGACGGGGTTCCCCGGCCGGGCGAGCTCCGGATCAGGCCGCCCCCGGGGCCGTGAAGAGCACGTCCGCCGAGTGCGTCGTCGTGTCCGCGTCGCTGCCGAGGGCCCAGGCCGCGACCCTCGACGCCGTGGCGGCCGGGATCTCCTCACTGATGCCCGGGGCCGCCGGGACGTTCTGCGTCGCGTGGGCGTCGTACGGCAGAACCACCCGGTAGCCCCGCGCGAGAGCGGTGCGGGCCGTCGCCTGGACGCACATCTCGGACATCACGCCGCAGACCGCAAGCGCCTCGACCCCCGCGCCCGAGAGCACGCCGCCCAGCGTGGTCCCGTCGAAGCCGTCGTCCTTGGGCTTGCGGATCACGACCTCGGCCGGGCCCGGCTCGACCGGGTGGTGGAGCTCCCAGCCCGGCGTGTGCGGTTCGTCGTCCTCCCCGGGCTGTCCGTCGTTCTGGAGGTGCACGACAAGCGCCCCGCCGCTACGGGCGCGTGCGATCAGGTCCGTCGTCCGCTCCACGAGACGGTCCGCGTCGGGTACCGCCCCGTCGCCGACGACGAACGCCGACTGGACGTCCACGACGATCAGGGCCTCCACGCGATGAGTCATGAGGCCATCATGACCGTCGCCACCGGGCACCTCCACGAGGTTTTGCCCGCCCTCGCGCCTGTGTTCCACTGACGTCGGAGGCCGATCAGGCCTCTGACGTGGGCGTTGGAGCCGGCGCCCGATGAGCGAGAGCAGGAGAAGCGCGATGACGACGACCGCGAAGCCGAGCGTGCAGCACGAGGACGAGCAGGTGCGGGTGACCCGCTGGGACTTCGAGCCCGACACACGTACCGGCCGTCACGTCCACGAGCACGACTATGTGGTCGTGCCCGTGGTGGACGGCCGGATCAGCGCGTTCGCCGCCGACGGCACCGTGACCGAGTCGCAGCTGCGCGCGGGCGAGTCCTACGCGCGCTCTGCGGGCAGCGAGCACGATGTCGTCAACACGGGCGGTACGTGGCTGGCGTTCGTCGAGATCGAGCTCAAAGGGACGTCGAAAGCCGTGGCGTAGCGCGCAGTTGACCGCCTGACGGCGGTGGCCTGACAGTGGTCACCTCACGTCGGTCACCTGACGGCGGTCACTTGACGAGGTACTTGCAGCCGGCGATCGACTTGCCGCCCTTGTTGTCCGCGACCTGCTTGCCGTCGACCTTGATGACGCAGGAGGCCGGCTCGAGCTGTCCGTCCGAGGCGGTCGCCGAGCCGGGGACGATCGACACCAGGCTGCCGACCTTCAACTCGGCTCCCTTGATGGTGAGTCGGGTCGTCTTCGTCCAGGGCAGTTTCACCTGCTCCGTCTTGCTCTCGCCGGCCGTCCAGAAGACCTGCGTGCTGCCCTGACCCTCCACCTCGAAGGTCACCTCGCGGGTGGCCTCCTGACCCCCGGCCGGCTTCGAGGCGGCGTGCGAGGGGGCCTTCGACGTGTCCTGCTTCGCCCCGGCGCCCTTGCCGTCCTCTCCACCGCTGCCGCACCCGGTCAGCAGAGCGGCTGTCGCCGCGACCAGAGCAATACCGGTTACCGTCCTGCGCACGTTTCCTCCGTGATCCCCGTACAACTCAGCATGCCGGCCCGCGCACCTCGCGCGCGGGCCGAACTGCTGAGCATACTGGGGCGCCTGGGACGGTCACCCAGAGCGTAGGCAGCCCGTCCACATCTCCTCGGCAATCCCCGACACTCCTCGACTCGTCATGGCTCTAGGAAGGTTCGGGCCCCGGCGCTACCCTCCGCGCATGATTTCGACCGTTGTCTGGGGTACCGGAAATGTCGGGCGCGCGGCGATCCGTGCCGTCGAGGCCCACCCGGCGCTGGAACTCGTCGCCGTACTGGTCCACGACCCCGCGAAGGTCGGCCGGGACGCGGGTGAACTCGCGGGCCTCGAGCGCGAGTTGGAGGTCAGGGCGAGCGACGACATCGGCGCGGTGCTGGCCGCCCGCCCTCGCGCCGTCGTCTACGCGGCCTCCGGCGACATCCGTCCCGACGACGCCCTGGCCGACATCACCCGGGCCATCGGGTCCGGCGCCGTCGTCGTCTCCCCCGCCCTCTATCCGCTCTACGACCACCGGAGCGCCCCGCCGGAGTTCCGGGATCCGGTGGCGGCCGCCGTCGCGGACGGCGGCGGCTCCCTCTTCGCCTCCGGAGTCGACCCGGGCTGGGGCAACGACGTCCTGCCGCTCCTCGTCAGCGGGCTCGGCAGCACCGTCGACGCGATCCGCTGCCAGGAGATCTTCGACTACTCGACCTACGACCAGCCCGACTCGGTACGGCTCCTGGTGGGCATGGGCCAGCCGATGGACTACGACCCGCCCATGCTGTGGGACACCGTCCCCACCATGGTGTGGGGCGGGCAGATACGTCTGATGGCGCGGGCGCTCGGGGTCGAACTCGACGAGATCCGCGAGACGTTGGACCGCCGCCCGCTCGACGCCACGGTGAGCACGCGCACGATGGGCGACTTCGAGGCCGGTACGCAGGGCGCCGTCCGGTTCGAGGTGCAGGGCGTCGTCGGGGGCGAACCCCTCATCGTCATCGAACACGTCACCCGCATCCACCCGTCCTGCGCGCCGGACTGGCCGACGCCCCCCGACGGCACCGGGGCACACCGGGTGGTCATCGAAGGCCGTCCGCGTATCGAGGTCACCGTCGAGGCCGCGGACGAGGGCGAGAACAGGTCCGCCGGCGGCAACGCCACCGCCGTCGGCCGGCTCGTGAACGCCATCGACTGGCTCGTGGACCAGGCCCCGGGCCTCTACGACGCGCTCGACGTCCCGCTGCGCCCCGCAGTCGGAAAGCTCGGCCATCGCGGAAGGAAGCAATGATGATCATCGACATCCCCGAGGGACAGGAACCGATCGGTTACGTCTGGGGGGACATGGTCCCCGGTATCGGCATGGCGGCCGCCAACTTCTCCCTGTCCGTGTACGCCCATACGACGCTGGGGCTGCGGGAGTTCGAGGCGGCCCGGCTGCGGATCGCGCAGATCAACGGCTGCCAGTTCTGCCTGGACTGGCGTACCGACCGGGACGGGGAGAAGGTCGAGGAGTCCTTCGCCGACGCGGTGACCGAGTGGCGCACCACCGGCACCTTCGACGACCGGACCCGTCTCGCAGCCGAGTACGCCGAGCGGTACGCGCTCGATCACCACGGTCTGGACGATGAGTTCTGGGCCCGGATGACCGCGCACTACAGCCAGGTCGAGATCGTGGAGCTGAGCATGAGCATCGGTTCCTGGCTCGCGTTCGGCCGGCTCAACCACGTACTGGGCCTCGACACCGTGTGCGTACTGCCCACGGCCTGAGACGCGGGGGCCGGGCGCGCGGCCCCCGCGTTCCGCACCTTCCTCCATGGATCAGTCGCGCTGCAGATCAGCCGCCCTGGAGATCAGTCGCGATGATCTTCTCGATGTTCCGCTCGGCGAGCGCCGTGATCGTGACGAACGGGTTGACGCTCGTGTTCCCAGGGATCAGCGAGCCGTCGATCACGTAGAGGCCCGCATAGCCGTGCAGGCGGCCGTAGTTGTCGGTGGCCTTGTTCAGGACCGCGCCACCGAGCGGGTGGTACGTGAGGTGGTCGCCCCAGATCTTGTACAAGCCGAACAGATCGGTGCGGTAGATCGTGCCCTCCTTCGCGTTGATCTTGTCGAAGATCGTCTTGGCCATGTCGATGGAGGTCTGCTTCCAGGCCGTCTGCCAGTTCAGATCGGCCTTGCCCGCCTGCGCGTTCCACGAGAACTCGGCGCGGTGCGGGGTGTTCGTGATCGACAGGTAGAACGAGGCGTAGGTCTCGATCCCGGTCGGCAGCGGCGCGACCTCGGCGAACGCTCCTCCGGCCGCCCAGTTGTCGATACCGCCGCAGGGGATCGACGCCTGGACCTTGCCGGTCGGGTCCCACAGATGATTCGCCCGGCCGCACATGACGTTGCCGTTGTCGCCCCAGCCCTTGCCGACCTCGCCGTTCAGGGCGGGCAGGGCGCCGGTGGCCTTGAGCTGGACCAGGAGCTTGCTGGTGCCGACGCTGCCGGCCGCGAAGAACACCTTGTCCGCCGTCACGGTCTTGGTGGCGATGGTGGTGCCGGTGGTGTCGATCTGGTCGATGACGACCGTGTAGCCGTCGCCGGGTGCGGGCGCGACCGAAGTCACCTTGTGCAGCGGCGAGATGGAGACCTTCCCGGTGGCCCTGGCCTGGGCCAGATAGGTCTTCTGGAGTGACTTCTTGCCGTAGTTGTTGCCGTAGAGGATCTCCCCGGCGAGCGCCGACTTGGGGACGGTGCCGGCCGCCTCCTGCTTCATGTAGTCCCAGTCGTACACGTCGGGCACGAAAACGAAGGGGAAGCCGGAGCGCTGGGCGTGCTTGCGGCCGACGCGCGCGAACTGGTAGCACTCGGCGCTCTCGAACCAGGCCGGGTCCACGGTGCCGACGCCGAGAGCGGCGTTGGCGCGGGGGTAGTAGGTCGCGTACATCTCGGCGGCGTCGACCGACGGGAGGATGGCGCCGAAGTTCTCGCGCTTGGGCGTGACCGCCATGCCGCCGTTGACGAGGGAACCGCCGCCGACGCCGCGGCCCTGGTACACGATGATCCCGCCCATTTCCTCGGCGTCCAGAATTCCGGTGTAGCGGGGGACGTCCTTGTCGATCGGGAAGCCGAGGAAGTTGCTCAGGGGCTGTTTGGTCTTGGTCCGGAGCCAGTAGGAACGGGCGTCCGGGCTGGTCGTGTTGGCGAAGATCTTGCCGTCCGGTCCAGGGGTGTCCCAGGCCATCCCCATTTCGATCATGTGGACGTCGACGCCCGCCTGGGCGAGTCTCAGCGCGGCCACGGAGCCGCCGTATCCGGTGCCGACGACGAGGGCGCGGACGTGTGCGCCGGGGTCGATGGGGGCCGCGACGGGGGCGGTGGCCGCATGGGCCGAAGTGGCGTGGGCCGACAGGGCCGCAGCGCTCAGAATAGAACCAGTTCCAGCGATAAAAGTGCGTCGCGAGACGTTCTTGGAACCGATTGCACGCGTGGTAGAACCACTCATGGCATGTTCCTCACTTTCGATGGAATCGAAACGAGTTCTACTGCCGTTCGCACATCAAGTCACTACACACGAATAAGTAATTCATGTGCGCCGAATAGGTAACTCGCGTCCACTCAACACCAGGCGCACCGACGGCCCCTGGCGGTCATGGACGGCCGTGGCGGAGTTGGCACTGTCACACAGATCCAGGCAAGTCCCTGCATGTAAACAATCGAGCGGGTTACTACACTTCGTCAGGTTGTTCGGCGCCCGGCCGGACCGGCAGCACGGCTTTCATGCGGGATCACCGTTGATCCAGCTCCGGCGGCGACACGCAAGGAACCCATGACGACCTCACACGACGGCAGCGACGTCCCCCAGCTCGACGGACCGCTGCCCGGCACGGTGGCACTCGACGACGCGGCGGGCGTCCCGGTGGAGCGGGGGACGCCGCCGGTCGCACCTCTCGACCTGACGGTCACCACCCCCGACGCGGAGTCCTTCGAGGACAGCACCGTCGCGGTACGCAGCGGCATGGCCGTGTTCACCGCGGGCCCCGCCGCACCTGCCCGCACCCTCATGAACATCTTCGGCGCGTCCGTGCGTGACCACCGCGACGAGGTGGCTCTGGACGACGGCGCGAAGCAGCTCACGTACCGCGCGCTCGCCGACGAGGTGGAGAACCTGCGCGTGCGGCTCGCGCTCGCCGGGGTCCGCAGGGGCGACCGGGTCGGGGTCCGCGTCCCGTCCGGAACCAATGATCTCTACATCGCGATTCTCGCGGTGCTCGCCGTCGGTGCGGCTTACGTCCCGGTGGACGCCGAAGACCCGGACGAGCGAGCCGAGTTGGTCTTCGGCGAGGCCGGGGTCCGGGCCGTCATCGGCGCCGGCCACGACCTCACCGCGTGGGGAGCCGACGGCACGGAGGAGGGTGGCATCGGGACTCCCCCGGGGTCCGCCGCGTGCCTGCCCGGGACCGAGGACGACGCCTGGATCATCTTCACGTCCGGCTCCACCGGGAAGCCCAAGGGCGTCGCCGTCTCGCACCGCAGCGCCGCCGCGTTCGTCGACGCCGAGGCCGCGCTGTTCCTCGCCGACGAGCCGATCGGCCCCGGCGACCGCGTCCTGGCCGGTCTGTCCGTCGCCTTCGACGCCTCGTGCGAGGAGATGTGGCTGGCCTGGCGCAACGGCGCCTGTCTGGTGCCGGTGCCGCGCTCCCGCGTCCGCAGTGGCGCCGACCTGGGGCCCTGGCTCGTCGAGCAGGACATCAGCGTCGTGTCGACGGTGCCCACGCTCGCCGCGCTGTGGGAGCCCCACGTCCTGGACGACGTACGCCTTCTCATCTTCGGCGGTGAGGCGTGCCCGCCAGAGCTGGCGCAGCGGCTGGTCACCGAGGGCCGCGAGGTGTGGAACACGTACGGGCCCACCGAGGCCACGGTCGTCGCCTGCGCGTGTCTCATGACCGGCGAGGAGCCGGTCAGGATCGGACTGCCGCTGGACGGCTGGGAGTTGGCCGTCGTCGACGAGGCCGGCGACCCCGTCCCCCTCGGCGCCACCGGCGAACTCGTCATCGGCGGCGTGGGACTCGCCCGCTATCTCGACCCCGCCAAGGACGCCGAGAAGTACGCGCCGCTGCCCTCGCTCGGCTGGGAGCGCGCCTACCGCAGCGGTGACCTGGTCAGGGCCGATCCGGAAGGCCTCGTCTTCCTGGGGCGCGGCGACGAGCAGATCAAGCTCGGCGGGCGCCGCATCGAGCTCGGGGAGGTCGACACGGCGCTCCAGGCGCTGCCCGGCGTCGCCGGAGCGGCCGCCGCCGTGCGCACGGCGCGCAGCGGCAACCAACTGCTCGTCGGCTACGTCGTCACGCAGGACGGCTGGGACCGCGCCGAAGCCGTCGAGCGTCTGCGGGCCGCGCTGCCCGCCGCCCTGGTGCCGCTCCTCGCCCCCGTCGAGAGCCTGCCCACCCGCACGTCCGGGAAGGTCGACCGGGCCGCGCTGCCCTGGCCGCTGCCCGACCTGGAGACCTCCACCGGTCCCGCCGAGCAGCTGTACGGCACGGAGGCGTGGCTCGCCGAACAGTGGGCTCACACCCTCGGGGTGTCCGTGACCGGCGCCAAGGACGACTTCTTCGCGATCGGCGGCTCCAGCCTGGCCGCCGCCCAGCTGACCACGCGGCTGCGCACCCGCTACCCCAGCGCCGCCGTCCTCGACATCTACCAGCACCCGACGCTGCGCAAGCTCGCCCGTCATCTGGAGGAGTCCGCGCAGGGCACCGAGGCGCACCGCGACGTCGGGCCGGTCCCGGTGCGGGCCCAGGTCCTTCAACTCCTGCTTCTCCTCCCGCTGTTCACACTTGTCGGGCTGCGCTGGTGCGTGGCGCTGGCCGCGCTCGGCAACGTCCTGCACTGGTTCGGGTCCTTTGCGTGGGCTCCGGCACTGTCCTGGTGGTGGGTGGCCGTGGGGGCGGCGGTGCTGTTCAGCCCGGCGGGGCGGCTCGCGCTCGCCGCGGGCGGCGCGCGGCTGCTGCTGCGGGGCGTCGGGCCCGGCACGTACCCGCGCGGCGGCCAGGTCCATCTGCGGCTGTGGACTGCGGAGCGGATCGCCGAGTACAGCGGGGCGACGTCACTGACCGGCTCGTGGCTGCTGCGGTACGCGCGCGCCCTGGGCGCCCGGATCGGCGCCGACGTGGACCTGCACTCGCTGCCGCCGGTGACCGGCATGCTCAAGCTCGGCCGCGGCTGCGCCGTCGAGGCAGATGTGGACCTGTCCGGGCACTGGCTGGACGGCGACCGTCTGGTGATCGGTGCCGTCAAGGTCGGCGGCGGCGCCGTCGTCGGCACCCGCAGCCTGCTCTTCCCCGGCGCCCGCGTCGGCAAGAAGGCCGAGGTGGCCCCCGGCTCCGCGGTGACCGGTCAGATCCCGACCGGCCAGCGCTGGTCGGGCTCCCCCGCCGTGAAGCTGGGCAAGGCCAAGCGGGACTGGCCGAAGCAGCGGCCGAAGCGGTCGTACGGGTGGCGGCTGATGTACGGCGCGTCGGGCCTCGCCCTGTCCGCGCTGCCGGCGCTCGCGGCGGTGCCCGCGCTCGCGGTGGCCCTCCGCTTCGTACCCGCGGACGCGGGTCTCGGCGAGGCGCTGCGCGGCGCCCTGCTCGCGGTGGTGCCCGCCGCACTGGCCTTCGGATGTGCGTACGCGCTGCTGCTGTTGGGCGCCGTTCGGCTGCTGAGCCTGGGGCTGCGGCCGGGGCTGCACCCGACGCACAGCCGCATCGGCTGGCAGTCCTGGACCATCACCCAGCTGATGGACGCGGCCCGGCAGACGCTCTTCCCGCTGTACGCGGGCCTCGTCACGCCTGTGTGGCTGCGGCTGCTCGGCATGAAGATCGGTCGCGGCGCGGAGGTGTCCACGGTCCTCGCTCTGCCGAGCCTCACCACGGTCGGCGACGGGGCGTTCCTCGCCGACGACACCCTGACCGCGCCGTACGAACTCGGCGGCGGCTGGGTGCGGATCGGGCGGGCCGCGATCGGGCGGCGGGCGTTCCTCGGCAACTCCGGCATGACCGGGCCGGGACGCAGCGTCCCCGACGGCGGTCTGGTGGGTGTCCTGTCGGCGACTCCGAAGAAGGCCAAGAAGGGCACGTCGTATCTGGGGCTGCCGCCGATGAAGCTGCCGCGCGCTCCCGAGGGCGGCGACCACTCCCGTACGTACGACCCGCCGGCGCGGCTGCTGTGGGCGCGCGGCGCGGTGGAGCTGTTCCGGCTCGTGCCCGTGTTCTGCTCGGCGGCGCTCGCCGTCCTCACGGGCGGGGTGTTGTGCGCGCTCACCGGTGCGACAGGCGTGGGCTGGTGGGCGACTGCCGCGCTGTCCGGGGCGGTGCTCCTCGGTGCGGGCGTCGTGGGCGCGCTGGCTGCGGTCGCCGCGAAGTGGCTTCTCGTGGGCCGACACCGGGCCGGTGAGCACCCGTTGTGGAGCGGCTTCGTCTGGCGCGACGAGCTGGCGGACACGTTCGTCGAGGTGGTCGCCGTGCCGTGGCTGATCGGCGCGGTGCCGGGCACCCCGCTCATGACGCTGTGGCTGCGCGGCCTGGGCGCACGCGTCGGCCGGGGTGTGTGGTGCGAGAGTTACTGGCTGCCGGAGACGGACCTGGTGACCCTCGGCAGCGCGGTCAGCGTGAACCGTGGCTGTGTGCTGCAGACGCACCTCTTCCACGACCGGATCCTGCGGATGGACAAG
This sequence comes from Streptomyces sp. NPDC090032, assembly GCF_044748025.1. Classification (NCBI taxonomy): domain Bacteria; kingdom Bacillati; phylum Actinomycetota; class Actinomycetes; order Kitasatosporales; family Streptomycetaceae; genus Streptomyces; species Streptomyces sp. NPDC090032. The sequence continues at coordinate 131,227 of NZ_JBIVFF010000017.1, forward strand.
GTGGCGCTCGGCGCGGGTTCGACGGTGGGCCCTGGCGGAATCGTCCTGCCGGGCAGTACGGTCGGCGCTCGCGCCACTCTGGGGCCCGCGTCCCTGGTCATGGCCGCGGAGTCCGTACCCGACGACACACGCTGGCTGGGCAATCCGATCGAGGCCTGGCGGTCCTAGAAGGGCGGACACACCTTAAGGTCGGTCAAGGCTTCGATGCGTACGGCACGGGGTGGGGGGCACGACACAGACACGTTGGTACGGCGCAGGGAGTGGACACTTCAGTGAGCGGCCAGACAGCGGCTTCGGAGCCGTACTTCCCCGGCCACGGCGACCCCCGTTACCGGGTGCACCGCTACGAGCTGTCCCTCGACTACCGCCCCGGCCCCAACCGCCTCGCAGGTCACGCCCGCATCAGCGCCATAGCGGGCCGGGCCCCGCTCGCCGAGTTCCATCTCAACCTCGAGGCCTTCAGGCTCGGCAAGGTGCTCGTCGACGGCCGGCCGCCGCGCTACACGCACCGGGGCGGCAAGCTCCGGATCCGGCCCGTCAAGCCGCTGCGGGCCGGGGCCGCGTTCACGGTGGAGGTGCACTGGTCGGGCAACCCGAAGCCGGTCAACAGCCCCTGGGGCGGACTCGGCTGGGAGGAGCTGTCGGACGGGGCGCTCGTCGCGAGCCAGCCCGTCGGGGCGCCGTCCTGGTTCCCGTGCAACGACCGGCCCGACGACAAGGCCGCGTACCAGATCTCCCTCACGGTCCCCTCGCCGTACACGGTGGTCGTCGGCGGGCGCCTGCTCACGCGCACGACGAAGTCGTCGACGACGACCTGGGTGTACGAGCAGCAGGCACCGACGCCGAGCTATCTCGTGGGCCTCTCGATCGGCATGTACCAGACGGTCCTGCTGGGCGATCCGGGGCTCGGCGGGGTGCCGCAGAGCGCGTACGTGCCCGTGCGGCTGCTGCCTGAGTTCTCGCGGGACTTCGCCCGGCAGCCCGAGATGATGCGGCTCTTCGAGGACCTCTTCGGGCCGTACCCCTTCGGCGAGTACGCCGTCGTGGTGGCCGACGAGGACTTCGACGTCCCGGTCGAGGCACAGGGGCTCTCCCTGTTCGGCGCGAACCACGTGGACGGCGCGCGGGGCTGGGAGCGGCTCGTCGCGCACGAGCTCGCCCACCAGTGGTTCGGCAACAGCCTCACCATCGGCGACTGGCGGGACATCTGGCTGAACGAGGGGTTCGCCAAGTACGCCGAGTGGCTTTGGTCGGAGCGCTCCGGCGGTCGCTCCACGCAGGAACTGGCCGCCGCGGCGCACCGCGAGCTGTCCACGCTGCCGCAGGACCTCGTGCTCGCCGACCCGGGCCGCAAGTCGCTGTTCGACGACCAGGTCTACGAGCGCGGCGGGCTCACCGTGCACGCGATCCGCTGCGCGCTCGGCGACGAGCCGTTCTTCCGCATGGTGCGCGACTGGGTCGCGGCGCACCGGCACGGCGTGGTCACGACGGAGGCGTTCACGGCGCACGTCGCCCGGTACGCCGCGGCGCCGGTCGGCGACCTCCTGACGGCGTGGCTGCGTCGCAGGCCGCTCCCGCCACTGCCCGCACCTCTCGTCCCGTACAGGTAAGGATTTCCCGTGGCAGACGGAACACCGCGCTTCCCCCTGGATCCCACGCCCGTCCACGTGCCCGACGCCGTCCTGGAGGATCTGCGCCGGCGCCTCGACATGACACGCTGGCCCGACGACGTCGGGAACGGCGACTGGTTCTACGGCGTCGACCGCTCCTACCTCCAGGAGCTGGCCGATCACTGGCTCCACAGCTACGACTGGCGAAAGGCCGAGGCCGCGATCAACGCCTACGAGCACTACCAGGTGCGCGTCGACGGTGTTCCCGTCCACTTCATGCGCAGGCCCGGAGCCGGCCCGAACCCCACCCCGCTGATCCTCACCCACGGCTGGCCCTGGACGTTCTGGCACTGGTCCAAGGTCGTCGACCCGCTGGCCGACCCCGCGGCCTTCGGCGGGGACCCGGCCGACGCGTTCGACGTCATCGTCCCGTCCCTGCCCGGCTTCGGCTTCTCGGCGCCGCTGCGCGACCACCCCGACATGAACTTCTGGAAGGTCGCCGACCTCTGGCACACCTTGATGACCGACACGCTCGGCCACAGCCGGTACGCCGCCGGCGGCTGCGACATCGGCGCCCTCGTCACCGGTCAGCTCGGCCACAAGTACGCGGACGAACTGCTCGGCATCCACATCGGATCGGGCCTGAAACTGGACTTCTTCAGCGGCGACCGTGCCTGGGACTTCAGTGGCGGCCGGCCCATCCCGGACGGGCTGCCCGACGACGTCCGGGCCGGGATCCTGGCCCTCGACCGCCGCTTCGCCTCCCACCTGGCCGTGCACGTCCTCGACCCCAGCACGCTCGCCTACGGCCTGAGCGACTCGCCCGTGGGGCTGCTCGCCTGGATCCTGGAGCGCTGGGTGAGCTGGAGCGACCACCACGGCGACATCGAGAGCGTTTTCACGAAGGACGATCTCCTCACCCACGCCACGATCTTCTGGGCCGGCAACACGATCGGCACCTCGACCCGGTACTACGCGAATGCCAACCGCTACCCGTGGACGCCCGCCCACACCCGCACGCCCGTCGTCGAGGCCCCCACGGGACTCACCTTCGTCGGCCACGAGAACCCGCCCGGCGTCACGACGACGCGGGAGCGCGTCGACAACTGGCTCGCGAGCGACCGCGCCGACTGGTACCACCACGTCAACGTCAACGCCCATGACGAGGGCGGGCACTTCATCCCGTGGGAGGTCCCGGGCGCCTGGGTCGACGATCTGCGCCGCACGTTCCGCGGGCGGCGCTGAGCGCCGGCTCCGGCCGCTACTCGAACCGCGAGGGGTCGCCCGCCCCGCGCCGTACGATCTCCGTCTCGCCGCCGGAGAAGTCGATGACGGTGGTCGGCTCGGTTCCGCAGTCGCCGGAGTCGAGCACGACGTCGACCTCGTGGTCGAGCCGCTCCTTGATCTCCCAGCCCTGCGTCAGCGGCTCGTCCTCGTCGGGCAGGAGCAGCGTGCTGGACAGGATCGGCTCGCCGAGTTCGGCCAGCAGTGCCTGGACGACGGCGTGGTCGGGGATCCGGACGCCGACCGTCTTCTTCTTCGGGTGCAGCAGCTGGCGCGGCACTTCCTTCGTCGCGGGCAGGATGAAGGTGTAGCTGCCGGGCGTCGCCGCCTTGATCGCGCGGAACACGTCGTTGTCGATCTGCACGAACTGCCCGAGCTGGGCGAAGTTCTGGCACATGAGCGTGAAGTGGTGACGGTCGTCGAGGTGGCGGATCGCGCGGATCCGGCCGATGCCGTCGCGGCTGCCGAGCCGGCATCCCAGCGCGTAGCAGGAGTCGGTCGGATACGCGACGAGTTCGTCGGCCCGGATGCTGTCGGCCACACCGCTGATCGTGCGCCGTTGGGGGTTGTCGGGGTGTACGTCGAAGTACTTCGCCATTCGCCGAGTCTAGTGGCCACCGGCGTGAATCGATCTCCGAACGGGCGCGGCTCTCCCCCGAAAGCAGTCCTCTCAAAGCAGTCCCCTGACAGCAGTCCCCTGACAGCAAAAGGAAATGCGGTCACGGCACGTCAACGTGTTGTATGGCCCTCATGGTGTCTTCCGACCGACTGCTGGCCTTCGCGGCCATGTCGTTCCTGCTGATCGTGATTCCGGGCCCCAGCGTGCTGTTCGTGATCGGACGGGCGCTGAGCCAGGGGCGCCGTGCCGCGCTGACCACGGTCTTGGGCAACACACTCGGTGCCTACGTGCTCGTCGTGGCGGTGGCGCTCGGGGTCGGCGCCGTCGTGGAGCGCTCGGTCCTCGTCTTCACCGCGCTGAAGCTCGTCGGCGCCGCGTATCTGGTGTACCTCGGCGTCAAGGCGGTGCGTCAACGGCGTTCTCTGTATGCCGCGTTCACCGGTGACGGGGTCGCGCACGGCAGCCTGCGTACGTTGTGGGAGGGGTTCGCCGTGGGTGTGGCCAACCCCAAGACCATCGTGTTCTTCGCCGCCGTGCTGCCTCAGTTCGTGGACCGCGGCCAGGGGCACGTCACCGTTCAAATGCTGCTGCTCGGCCTGGTCTTCAACGTCATCGCCGTGGCGTCCGACAGCGTGTGGGGACTGGTCGCGGCGACGACGCGGAGCTGGTTCGCCCGCTCGCCGCGGCGGCTCGGCATGGTCGGCGGGGTCGGTGGGCTCACGATGATCGGCCTGGGCGTCACCGTGGCGGCGACGGGCCGTACCGACTAGGCGCGTTCGACTCTGTCTACGGCGCGAGCGCGACGCCCAGGGAGGCGGCGCCCATGGGCTTCGGTGCGCCCTTCTCGTAGCAGACGTCCAGGGCCGTGATCGTGAATCCGGCTTCCGCCAGCAGGTCGGTGATCGGGCGCGTGAGGTGGCAGCCGCCGAAGAGCCGCTTGTTCACCGGTTCCAGGCGTCGCTGCCAGCGGCGTACGTTCTCGTCCTGTTGCGGCGCGAGCCCGTGCTCCAGGAAGTGCAGTGATCCGCCGGGCCGCAGCACGCGGCGCACCTCGCGCAGCGCGGCGCCGGCGTCGGGGATGGTGCACAGGGTCCACGTCGACAGCGCGGTGTCGAAGCTGGCGTCCTCGAAGGGCAGCGACTGGCCGTCCGTACCCGCGCGGCGCACCGGGACGGACGCCGCCCCGACCCGCTCGGCTGCGAGTCTCCATCCGACGTCCGAGGGTTCGATCGCGACGACGCCCTCGACGGTCGACGGGTAGTAGGGGACGTTGTGTCCCGTGCCGAACCCGATCTCCACGACCTGTCCCCGCAGCCCCTCGCATACCCGCCGTCTCAGCGGTGCGGTCATCTTCACGCCACAGGCGACATCGATGATCCGGGGCAGCACCTGCTCGGCATAGAACCCCATGGCGGCCCTCCATGTCTCGCTTCCAGGATCGCACCGTGGCGGCCCCGGTGCGACGTTGCGGAACCGCGATCTCCGGGACCGCAACCATGGCTGCTCCTGAGCGGTCCTATCCGTAGCTCAACAGGAGACCCAGGAGGAATGTCTTGTCCCGTGCGCCCCGTAATCGCCGTCGGCTGGCGCAGGCCCTGATCGCCTGCGGATGCGCGGTGACGCTACTCGCCGGCTGTTCGGAGGGCGATACCCGTGAGGACCGCACCGCCGACCCCGCGCCGCGGGTGCCCACGGGCCGGGGTGCGGGCGAGCGCGGGCTCGGGGACTTCGACCGGGACGGCTACGACGACTTCGTGACGTCGATGACCACACGGAACAAGTTCCGGCAGCCGACCGCGTACCACGTGCTGGTCCTCCCAGGCTCCGCCAAGGGCCTGGATCCCGGGCGCCGCAGGACCTACCGCGACTTCTTCTACGGTCCGCTGCTCCGCGCCGACCTCAACCGTGACGGCTACACGGACCTGGTCGCGACGCGGACCGACCATGACGCCACGGATCCGGTGCAGCGCGACAGCCCGGGGAACGCCGTGATCCTGCCCGGCGGCAAGAAGGGCCTGGGCGACCCGGTTCCCGTCAAGGCCGCCGGTCTCGTCATGGCGAGCGCGGCCACCGATGTCGACGGCGACGGGGCCGTCGACCTGGTCTACGCGGGGTACCACCCTCACGGGAACGACACCGAACTGCCGGACCGGCAGGGCCTGGTGGCCTACGGCTCCTTCGGCAAGGACGGCGCGCCCGCCCGCACCGCCGAACTCGAGAACACGGCGAGCCCCAGCCAGGCGATCAGCGGGGACTTCGACGGCGACGGCTACGGCGATGTCATGTTCACCGACCCCGTCCCCGACGAGGCGGACACGGATCCGCCGGTGGACAACGGCCCGTACGTGACGTACTTCCGGGGCAGCCCCCGCGGGCTGACGCCGGCCCGGCCGCCGGGGAACCTCGGCAACGACACGTACGACGGAGTGATGGTGCCGTGCAGCGGTGACGTCGACGGCGACGGGATCGAGGACGTTCTCTCGCCCGGCTACCGCGAGGTGGGCGTCGCGGAGGGCCCCGCCTCGGGGCGGCTCACCGTGGCATACGGGTCGAAGTCGGGGGTGGGTGGCGGGCGGCCGAACGTCGTCTTCGACCAGGAGACACCCGGCGTTCCGGGCGACTCGCAGGGCAAGGACGGTTTCGGAAGGGGAGCGGGCACCGGCGACGTGAACGGTGACGGGCAGCCGGATCTGCTCGTGGACACGCCGGGAGAGGACCAGGGCAACGGGCGCTTCACGCTGTTGCCGGGCGGTCCCGACGGTTCCCCGACGGGCGCGAACGCGACCGCCTTCGACCTCGACACCCCCGGTGTGCCCGGCAAGCACGACCCGTCGGGCGGTGACGGGTTCGCCGCCACGTTCCCGCTCCTCGACGTCAACGGCGACGGCCGGTCCGACGTGGTGGCGAACGCCCCCGGCTACCGGCGCGGCAAGGGCGGCTTCTGGCTCTTCCCGGGTACGCCGAAGGGACTTGGCACGGCCGGGCGGATCCAGTTCGTGGACCCGTCCGGCCTCGGGCTCCCGCCCCGTACCGTTTAGGGCTCAGCCGCCGTCCGGGGGTGGACCCTCACGGGTGGCCCGGTTCGTCGTCGCGGCACTGGGCGCGGCGCCGCCCGCGTCCGTCGCGCTCTGCTCTGCGGGAGCGAGAGGCATGGCGCCGCCCCGGAGGCGCTCCAGGTCGCAGGCGCGGACCTGAATGACGACGAGGGCGATGAGCGCGGCGAAGACGGCGAAGACGGCGGCGACGACGAACGCACTGGAGATCCCCGACGCCAGGACCTGGTCGCCCCAGGGGGGGCGGGAGTTGTCCGGTCCTGCGGAATTCGGGCCGCTGGGCCGAGGTCGCCTGTGACAGGAACTTCGGCACCTGGTCGGTGGCCTCGTTGCGGCCGGCCCCGGCATGGGAAGGCGCGCACCTCAAACTTGCAGTGAACGATCTCGCTCACTACACCGACGTTATTCCTGGCCGCGGGGCCCCGCGAATCGATCAACGATCACGGGACCGCCCCGGCCACGACCCTCGTTTCACCCGGCCTCCGGGGCTTCCAGCAGGTCGCGCACCTCCTCCGCGGTCGTCTCCTGAAGGTCCTCGCCGAGCAGCAGCCAGCGGGTGATGCCGATCGATTCGAGGAACGGCAGGTCGTGGCTGGCGATCAGGAGTGCGCCCTCGTACGACTCCAGTGCGCTCGTCAACTGCCGCACGCTGGCCATGTCCAGGCTGTTGGTCGGCTCGTCGAGCATCAGGAGCTGGGGGGCCGGTGCCGCGAGCATCGTCGCCGCGAGTGCCGCGCGGAAACGTTCGCCACCGGAGAGGGTGCCGGCGGGCTGTTCCGCGCGGGCGCCCTTGAACAGGAACCGCGCGAGCTGGGAGCGGATGTGGTTGTCGGTGACGCCCGGAGCCCGGCGCGCCACGTTCGCCGCGACACTCAGCTCGTCGTCCAGAACGTCGAGGCGCTGCGGCAGGAACCGAAGCGGTACGAACGTCTTCGCCTCGCCCGACAGCGGTTCCAGCTCACCGGTGAGGGTGCGCAGGAGTGTGGTCTTTCCGGCTCCGTTGCGCCCCACCAGCGCGATCCGTTCGGGGCCGTGGATGTGGAGGCTGCCGTCGCGCAACTTGCCGTGCGGGAGGCTCAGTTCGTCGAGGCTCAGCACCGTACGGCCCGTGGGTACGGCGGTGTGGGGCAGGCTCACGCGGATCTCGGCGTCGTTGCGGATGGCCTCCGAGGCCTCCTCGCGCCGCTCGTGCGCCTCGCTGAGCCGGTCCTCGTGCAGCCCGCGCAGTTTGTCGCCGGACTCCTGCGCGGACCTCTTCTTCTCCCCTGCGACGATTCTCGGGGCCTTGCGCTGGGCGTCCAGCTTCTTGTTGTGCCGGGCGCGCCGGGCCACCTTGATCTGGGTCTCCTCCAGTTCGCGCTTCTGCCGGCGCACGTCGGCCTCCGCGGCCCGCAGCATCCGGCCGGCCGCTTCCTGCTGGGTGGCGAGCGCCTCCTCGTACGCGGACCAGCCGCCGCCGTACCAGTTCACCGAGCCGGAGCGCAGTTCGGCGATGCGGTCGACCCGTTCGAGGAGTTCGCGGTCGTGACTGACCACGACGAGGACGCCTGAGCGCCAGGAGTCGACCGCCTCGTAGAGCCTGCGGCGGGCGAAGACGTCCAGGTTGTTGGTCGGCTCGTCCAGCAGGAGAACGTCGGGGCGCTCCAGGAGCAGGGCAGCCAGGCGCAGGAGGATGGTCTCGCCGCCGGACAACTGGCCGACGGTGCGGTCGAGTTCGACGTCCGCGAGGCCGAGGGAGCCCAGTGTCGCCAGGGCGCGCTCCTCGACGTCCCAGTCGTCGCCGACGGTGTCGAAGTGTTCCTCGCTCACATCGCCGTTCTCGATGGCGCGCACCGCGGCGCGACGCTCGGCGATTCCGAGGGCCTGGTCGACGCGCAGCGCGGTGTCGAGGGTGATGTTCTGCGGAAGGTAGGCGAGGCTGCCGCCGACGGTCACCGAGCCCTGAGAGGGGGCGAGTTGACCGGCGAGCAGGCGCAGCAGGGTGGACTTGCCGGTGCCGTTCGTGCCGACGAGTCCGGTGCGGCCCCGGCCGACGGTGAGGGAGAGCCCGTCGAAGACGGGGGTGCCGTCCTGCCACTGGAAGGACAGGGCGGAGCAGGTCAGGGAGGCGCTGGGCGCGGTGGGTGTCGCCATGGTGTTTCTCGCATTCGCAAGCGCGGTGGGAGGGGGCTACGTATGCGAGCACCACGCGGCGACCGAACCGGGAGAGCGGAATTCCGAGAACCCGGCAGGGGGTGCGGCTGTCCGGGAATCATCGAGGGACGGCTCATGCACCGAGGTCGCATCCACGCGGGGTCACGGGCGGCACGGAAAAGCCGCTACAGCGTGACGGGCGTACGGCGGCGAAGGCCGTACGGCGCGGTGATCGCGATCCTCAGATGCGCAACGTCCACCTCGATCGGAGACAACAGAGACGTGGAAAACCTTAGCGACCGGGTGATCGGAAGGCAAGATCCCCAGTTCACGAGCGTGACGCTGCCCGACATGCACCCCTTGTCGCAACGTGCAAGTCTGGGAGTGGCCGGCCTGCCGTCGGGCACTCCGGCGCACTCCGGCAGGAGGAACGATCATGAGCAAGAAACAGAGCCGCCAGAACCGCGGCGCCCGCTCGGGCGGCCACGGCCATGACCGCAGCACCGCCGCCGAGAAGAAGGCGACGCCGGAGCCGATCACGAAGGCGACCGACCCGTCCGAGGAGCCCGCGCGCCGGATCTCGGAGCACCACTCGCACAAGCAGCCGCGGAAATTCGGCCACAACTGACGCGGGGTTCGCCCCACGCACCGTCACGTCCCGCGACGCGGGGTCACCGAACGCGGGCCCCCGCGCCGGTGGGCGGCTCCCTCCCGCTCCTCGCTGAGGGCATGGACGGATACGCGGGTGAGGTCATCGACAAGATGCCGACCGGCTCAAACTCACCGCGAAGCCCCAAGTCGCCGCACGCGTACGGGAGATGACGCGGAGCACCGACCCGGCGGGCGCCGCCGCGGCGCTGCGGGGGCGTGCCGAACGCGCGGACTACCGGGCGACGTTGGCGGCCACGCCCGCTCCCACCCTCGTCGCGGTGGGCGCGGACGACGTGTACATCCGGTCCGAGGAGGCCCGGGGCATCCAGCGGCTGATCCAGCACGCGACCCTCGCCGTCGTCGACCGCGCCGGACACCTGCCGAACCTGGAACAGCCCGAGCCTTCGACGCCTCACCGGTCGACTTCCTCAACTCCCTCCGAAATTAAGAGACTTGCCGGAACAGGGCCGTCCAGAGGAAGGGTTCGCCGAAGCTCTGCGAACCGGGCGCCTCGTCGCGCATGCGCCGCTGTTCGACCTCGGTCAGGTCGGAGAAGATCCAGCGCAGGGACTCCGCCGTGTAGGCGAGACCGCCGTGCAGGCCGGATCCTCGGTAGAGATCGGCGTCGGCCACCTCCGAACCCATCGCGCCGGACGCGAAGCAGGTGAGGGCGAGGTGGCCGCCGGGGGCGAGGGTCCGGTCGAGGAGGCCGAGGTAGCTGATGCGGCGGTGCGGCGGCAGATGGTGGAAGCAGCCGGAGTCGTAGATCAGGTCGTACGGGCCGCGGAGTTCGGCGCCGGCCGGGGAGAAGGCGTCGCCGCAGTGGAAGCGGATCTCCGCGCCCGCTTCTGCCGCCCGTTCCTCCGCCCAGGCGATGGCTTCCGGGGACAGGTCGACGGCGTCCACCTCGAAGCCCTGCGCGGCGAGGTGGATCGCGTTGCGCCCGGGGCCGCAGCCCAGGTCGAGGGCGCGGCCCGGGGTGACGAGCCCGCGCCGGAGGTAGGAGACGAGGTTCTCGTCGGGCTTGTCGGCGAAGAACGGCACGGGTCTGGTGCGGTCGGCATAGAAGCCGTCCCACCAGGTGGCCGCACCGCCGGTCCAGCGGTCGGCGGCCGGCGCGAACAGCCCGTCCAGGAGCGCGAGTACGTCGTCGACACTGCGTATGTTCCGGTCCATCCGGCTCCCCTTCCCTGTCCGGCGATCCTAATTTCGCGGGGTCTTTCGGGAGAGCACGGCGCCGCACCAGCGGCCACCGCACACGCTTCGGCACTCGCCGAACCGTCCGCCGCCTAGCGTCTGCGGTGTGCGGAACGAATCGGCGAGGGGGGCTCAGTGACGGTGTGGGAGATGGTCGCCGTCTGTGCGGCCGGGGTGGGCGCCGGAGCCATCAACACCGCTGTGGGCTCCGGGACTCTGATCACGTTCCCGGTTCTGCTCGCCACCGGCCTGCCGCCCGTCACCGCCGGCGTCTCGAACGCGCTCGGACTGATCCCGGGGTCCGTCAGCGGCGCCATCGGATACCGCGCCGAGCTCGGCGGGCAGGGGCGGCGCATCCTGAAGCTGGGAGCCGGTGCGGTGCTCGGCGGGTTCGCGGGCGCCACTTTGCTGCTCACCCTTCCGGCCGCGGCTTTCGAGGCGATCGTGCCGGTCCTCGTCGGCCTCGCTGTCGTCCTGGTCGCGTTGCAGCCCCTGATCAGTGCCCGGCTGCGGCGGCGGCGCGAGCGGTCCGGCGCCCGCCCGCGCGGCGACGCCGGGCCGCTCCTGTTCACGTCCCTCATGCTGGCCAGCGCATACGGCGGCTACTTCTCCGCCGGGCAGGGAATCCTCTACGTGGCGCTGATGGGGATGCTGCTCGACGAGCCGCTGCAGCGCCTGAACGCCGTCAAGAACGTCCTGGTCGCCGTCGTCAACGCCGTCGCCGCCCTCTTCTTCCTCTTCGTCGCCGACTTCGACTGGACGGCCGTGCTGCTCGTCGCGGCCGGATCCGCACTCGGCGGCCGGCTCGGCGCGCAGGCGGGCCGGCGCCTCAGCCCCGGCGTCCTGCGTGCCCTGGTCGTGACGGTGGGGACAGCCGGCGTCGTCCAGCTGCTGGTCCGGTGACCGAGCGTGCTCACTCCGCCAAGGGGCCCGCATGCGGTTCGAACATCGTGAACGGAGCTCCCTGAGCATCCCGTACCGCGGCCCAGCGTCCCGCCTCGTCGTCCCACTCGCCCGTCACGGCGCCGTCGTGCTTGAGGGCCGCGCGGGCACACTCGGCGATGTCACCCACGGTGAACTGGACCTCCCAGTGCGGCCGGACGTCAGGATCGGGGGCCGCCTCCACGGCGCCGGAGCTGATCCGGGCCATGGACAGGCCGCCGCAGACCAGGACGACCTCTTCGTTCTCGTAGCGGACGTCGCAGCCGCCGGGCCGGGTCCAGCCCAGGACCTCGCCGTAGAAGATGGCGGCGTCGAAGGCGTTCCGGGTCACGAGCCTGAGCCCGACCCGCGCCTCCGGATGCCACCCGCTCCAGTCCCGTACGAGGTGACCGGACCAGATCCCGAACGCGGCGCCGCTGCTGTCGGACACCAGCGCGGCGCGGCCCAGCGGGAAGGGGATCGGGCCCACGCCGACGGTGCCGCTGCGTTCGCGCACCCGGCTCGCGGTCTCGTCCGGATCCTCCACGGCGAAGTACGGCAACCAGGCCGTGGCCACGCCGAGGGAGGGCGCCACCGCGCCGATACCCGCCACCGGTCTGCCGTCCGCCATCGCGACGGCGAACCGGTCGCCCATGCGGCCCGGGCGGAATTCCCAGCCGAGTACGGCCTCGTAGAACGCTCTGGTGGCGGCCAGGTCGTGCGCCGCGAGGCTCACCCAGCAAGGGGCCCCGAGCACAGCGCCGCTCAGCGGGCCGCCCTCGTCACCGGCCTCGGTGGCCAGTCTGTCGGTCATCGTGCACCATCCCTGAATCACGGCCTGCGCCCATTGCAGCAAGAACGGCCTCGTGCGGCCATCGCCCAGTGGGGCGACACGCAACTGGCCGAAAGCCGCCGGGCGAGGGGTCAGGGACCTGGGGACACCTTGAAACGCCCGACGTAGAATCAGGATAAAAGGTGCCGATCGGGCACGCTGTGGGTGGTGCCGCGTCGGCGTCGTGATCTCGGGGTGGGTGGTGCCGCGCCCTGGCCGGAAGGAGTCGGCGATGACGGCCGGGCAGGGGCTCGATCCCGAGCGGGCGGAGAAGTTCGCGGGGCGCATGGTCCAAGTGGTCAATGACGCGTGTCTGGGCTATCTGTGCAGCCTCGGCCATCGGACAGGGCTGTTCGATGCGATGGCCCCTCTTCCGCCGTCGACGAGCGTGCAGATCGCGAAGGCCGCGGATCTCGACGAGCGCTACGTACGGGAGTGGCTCGGCGGTCTGACCGTCGCCGGTGTCGTCGAGTACCGGCCGGACGACGGCACGTACCGGCTCCCGCCCGAGCACGCGGCTTCCCTCACCCGGGCCGCAGGGCCGGAGAACATGGCCTCGCTCCTTCAGGACCTCGCCCTTCTCGGCATCGTCGAGGACGAGGTGCTCGACGCCTTCCACAAGGGCGGCGGGGTCCCCTACTCCTCGTATCCGCGGTTCCAGGAGCTCCAGGCCGAGGAGACGGGCCGGGTCTACGACGTGGCGCTGGTCGACACGATCATCCCGCTGGCGCCGGGCCTCCCGGAGCGGCTGCGCGCCGGGATCGACGCGCTGGACATCGGGACCGGGCAGGGCCACGCGGTGAATCTGCTGGCCCAGGCGTTCCCCGCCAGCCGGTTCCGGGGGGTCGACATCTCCCGGACCGGCATCGCGGCGGCACGCGCCGAGGCGGAGCGGCTCGGTCTCGACAACGTCCGGTTCGACGTGGTCGACACCGCCGACCTGGCCGGTACGTACGACCTGATCACGGCGTTCGACGTGATCCACGACCTGGCCCGCCCGGCGCGCACCCTGGACGCGGTGGCCGCCGCGCTGCGTGACGACGGCGTGTTCCTCATGGGCGACATCTCCGCCTCCAGCAACCTCGAGGAGAACATCGGCCATCCCCTCGGCCCCGCCCTGTACACCTTCTCGGTCTTCTACTGCATGACCGTGTCGCTGGGTGAGGGCGGCGCGGGGCTCGGCGCGGTGTGGGGGCGGCAGCGGGCGCTGCAGATGCTCGGTGATGCCGGGTTCGGTGACATCGACGTGGAGCAGGTCGAGGGCGACATCCTCAACGTGTACTACGTGGCCCGCAAGTGACCCTCGCGCCGGCTCACCGGGTCATGCGCCGGCCGGGGAGCGGCGGACCAGACGGGCGTGCGTGGCCGCCGGGGAGCTGACGAGTTCTGCGACCTCGTAGCCGTCGACGCCGTCACTCAGGTTGTCGAGGAGGCGCTCGCCCTTGCCGACCAGGAGCGGCACGATGGCCAGGTGCAGTTCGTCGACGAGGCCGGCGCGCAGGTACTCCTGGATCGTGGCCGGGCCCCCGCCGATGCGTACGTCCTTGCCGTCCGCGGCCTCGTAGGCCCTGGCGAGGACCGTCTCGACGGGCTCGTCGGTGAAGTGGAAGTCCGTTCCGCCCTTCATCGACACCGACGGACGCCGGTAGTGCGTGTGCACGAACACGGGGTGGTGGAAGGGCGGGTTGTCGCCCCACCAGCCGGTCCACGCCTCGTTCTCCCACGGTCCGCGATAGGGGCCGAACATGTTGCGGCCCATGATCGTGGCGCCGATGTTGTCCTCGCTGCGGGCGACGAAGTCGACGTCGACGCCCTTCTTGCCGTCGGCATGGTCCCGCATCGCGGCGAACATCCAGTCGTGCAGGCTGTCGTCGATCCCGTCGCCGAACGGCGCGTCCATGCGCTGGTCGGTGCCGGCGGCGAACCCGTCGAGCGAGACAGTGACGTTGTGTACGCGGAGCTTGGGCATGACGTCTCCTTGGTGGTGACCGTGGCGGGTCCGTTCCCGCCCTCACCCCTGCGTCGAACGGTGCGGGGCCGGATCGACAGCGCGTCCCGATTTTCTTCCAGGAATCCCGTCGCCGCAGCGCGTACGGGGCAGGCGACCTCTCAGGCCTCGGGGAGCCCGGCCAGCCACTCGACGAGGATGCGGTTGACCTCGTCGCCGCGCTCCTGCTGGATCCAGTGGCCGCAGCCGTCGAGGATGTGCGACGCGCGCAGGCCCGGCAGCGTGGTGGGGTAGGCGTCGATGGCGTCGGCGAGCCAGGTGGTGGACGCGTCCATGGCGCCGCCGATGAACAGGGAGGGCTGGGTGACGGGGGCGCCCCGGTGGGCGGCGAGTTCCTCCCAGTCCCGGTCCATGTTCCGGTAACGGTTGAGCCCCCCGGTCAGTCCCGTACGTTCGAACTCCCCTGCGTACACGTCGAGTTCGGCCTCGTCGAGCCAGGCGGGGAGCCGGCCGACGGGGAAACGGTCACGCATCGCTGCGCCCCGGGCGACGAAGTGCGGGTCGGGTGCGCCGGGCGCGGCCATCGTGTCGGCCGACAGCGCGGCGTAGAGGCCCGCGAGCCAGCCGCGCACGTCCGGCTCGATCTCCGCCTCGGCCCTCCCTGGCTCCTGGAAGTACGAGACGTAGATCTCCTCGTCCCCACCCATGCCCGCGAAGATGTCGCTCGGCCGGGGTCCGCCGGGCGGGGTGTAGGGAACGCTCAGCAGCGCGACCGCGCGGAAGACGTCCGGCCTGAGCAGTGCCGAGCAGACGGAGATGTTCGCGCCCCAGTCGTGTCCCACGAGCACCGCGGAACGCTCACCAAGGGCGTGCACGACGGCGACGTTGTCGTCCACCAGGTCGAGCATTCCGTACGCGGCCGGGTCCGCGGGCTTCGACGAGCGGCCGTAACCGCGGACGTCCATGGCTACGGCCCGGTATCCGGCGGCAGCCAGGGCCGGCAGCTGGCGGCGCCACGAGTACGAGGTCTCGGGGAACCCGTGCACGAGCAGGACCAGCGGCCCCGTGCCCTGCTCGATGAGGTGGATCCGGCCCGCGGGCCCGTCGACCAGTCGGTGCGTGGCTTCCCCGGCCTGCTGCGTCATGAGACCTCCTTGTAGACACCGTGCGGCACCGCCGGGTGCGATCGGCGATGGCCGACACCGATCATGCAACGGCCGCGGCAAGGCACCGACCTTTGTTGCCGCTTCGGCAAAAAATCCGCCCGGCCGGAACGATCCGGTCCGGCGCCTTCGGCTCAGTCGCCCGCGCCGCCGATCAAGTCCACCAGCTCGGCCAGCGCGGCCGCCGCCTTCGGCAGGCCCGGCGCCGGCGTCACCGGTTCGTCCAGGTATACGTCCCGCCGGAGTTCGATCATGAGGGCACCGACCCGCGGGTCCTTGCCGTAGTGCCGCAGCGGCACGTATGTCCCGGCGAACGGTGTGTCTAGGGCGATGCCACCGAGCTCGCCGAAGGCGGCGCGCGCCTGCGCGAGCAGGGCGTCGGGGGTGTGGAAGGGGTCGGTGCCCAGGCACACGGGCGGGCGCGGACCCGCACCGTGGAGTTCGTAGGGCAGGGCCCGGCTGGGGTACGAGTGCACGTCGACGATCACCGCCCGCCCGGTGGCGGCGAGCCGGTCCTCGACCGCGTGCGTCATCGCGGCGGCGTAGGGGTGGAAGTAGGTGTCGAGGAGCTCGGTCCCGTCGGCGGGAGGTTCGGGCCTGAGGACCTCGCGGTGAGTGGTGCGGGTGTAGACCGCGCCCATGCCGACCGCGCTCATTTCCTCGCGCTCGTCGGGAAATCGTTCGGGGTCGACGACGAGGCGGGACAGTTCGTTGACGAATCGCCAGGGCGTCACCGCCGCGTCACGTGCGGCGAGTTCGGCGATGTCCTGCGTGCGGGCGTCCGTGATCAGGTCCAACTCCCGTTCCAGGGACACGTCGTCGAGCACGATGCCCCTGCGGACGTGTGGCGGCACGAAGCGCGAGCCGTGCGGCACGTGGAGGATGACGGGCGACGCGGCGCTGCCCGGAATCAGCCGGTACGACGGCCGGGTGTCCTGCACTGAACTGTCCGTGGTGTCCATGTGCCCACTCTCCCCCGCCCGCACCCGCGCGGGGTCGTCGCGGGACGGGGTGCGTGACGGACCAGGCCTGGGAGACCGGCCACAACTAGACGGAGACAGGTCGCCATGCGGGTGAGCGGCCCAGGAGCGCGACGATCTCGTCGAGCCGTGCCCCACCCTGGGACGTGACCGCCGGCGCGAAAGCCGCACCCGGACCGCGCCGCGCCTCGCCTCCCGGCACCGCCCGCGCCACGGCGAGCGCCACATCGAGGAGTTCGGGGTCGAACGCCACCGGGTGCCCCAGCGTCCGCGCCACGTCCCAGGAGTGCACGACGTAGTCGATGAAGTGGAAACTGACGGCCTGCGCCCCTGGGAACGGTCCGCCGTCGCGGATCTCCGGGAGCGGGAACGCCCGCTGTGCGACCCCGTCGACGGCGAAGGCCTCCAGGACGTGCCGGGCAGCCTCGCGGTACGCCCCGACGGGATCGTCCCCGAGCGGACGCGGCCGCCACACCGCAATATCCGCCTCCCCTCGCGAGGCCGCGGCGAATCCGTAGTGCTGCGCGGCCATGTGGCCGAGCAGGTCACGCAGCGTCCACCCTGCGCACGGCGTCGGCCTGTCCAGGTCCCCGGCCGTCGCCCGCGCCACCATGTCGACGCTCGTACGCACGGCTTCCGCGTCGAGTGCGACCAGATCTCTATTCGTAGGCATACGCTTATGATCTGCCGATGCCTATCGCATGTCAACGTCTATCATCGGCGCGTGATGGCCAAGAACGGAGGACGGCGCGACCTCGCCGCGATGCTGCAGCCCCTGGTGCGTTCCCTCATCGCCGCCGAACTGCCGGTGCTCGCGTCGCACGGGATCTCGATGTGGGGATACGTCGTCCTCAGCGCCCTGGACGACGGCCCCGTCCGCACCCAGGCCGCGCTCGCGACGGCGATCGGCGCCGACAAGACCCGGATCATCTCCACGCTGGACACGTTGCAGGACTCAGGTCTGATCTCCCGTACTCCGGACCCTGACGACCGCCGGGTCCGCCTCCTGTCCATCACCGACGACGGACGACGCGTGCGCAGGTCCGCGCAGGCCGACATCCACGCGCACGAGGACCGCCTCCTGGCGCGGCTCCCCCCGGCCGACCGTCGCGCCTTCCTCGACTCGGTCCACACCCTCACGCCGGATGCGGACACGCCTCAGAGGTCCTGACAAAGGCGGTGCAGCCAGGAGATCGTCCGCTCGACGACCCGACGGAAGACGCCCGGAGGTCGGCGAGGCGCTGATCGTGTACGGCGAGGTGGCGTTCGGGGCCTGAATCCGCAGCACTGCGCAGGCATGTGGTCACGACCGGCCCCGGGAACCGAACGACACGGTCAGACGCACCGTTGCGCAATTAGATCTGCGCTCTGCCACCGTCAACGAACAGTTCGATCCCGGTGACGAAGCTGGAGTCGTCCGAGGCCAGGAAGAGTGCCGCCTTGGCAACTTCGTCGGGCTCCCCCATGCGGCCCATCGGGATGGTGGATGCAATCTTCGCGATGGCATCTTGAGGTTGCGCCGCCACAAGCGGCGTTTCGATCGGGCCAGGGCTGAGGACGTTGCACCGGATACGCCGATCCTTCAGCTCCACCGTCCACCCTCGGACGAAATTTCGGACGGCAGCCTTGCTCGCACCGTAGACCGAGAACGCGGGAGTTCCCTTCACGCCCGCAACGGAGCCCACGAGAATGACAGAGGCACCGTCGTTCAACAGCGGCAGGGCCTTCTGTACCGTGAAGAGCGCCCCCTTCACGTTGACGTTGAAGATTTTGTCGAAATGCTCTTCCGTGACATTTTCCAGTGAAGCGAACTCACCCAGCCCGGCGTTGGCGAAAACGATATCGATTCGCCCCTTCGCCGCGACGGTCTCGTAGAGGCGGTCGAGGTCGGCCAGTTCAGCGACGTCTCCCTGAACGCCGGTCACGTTGCCGCCGATTGCCTTCACGCTTTCATCGAGTTCTTTCTGGCGGCGGCCCGTGATGAAGACATAGGCACCCTCTCTGACGAAGAGCCTTGCTGTGGCCAGTCCGATCCCGGCGGTACCGCCGGTGATGACCGCCACCTTTCCCTGCAACTTGCCCATGGCGCTACTCCCGACATTCTCAATCACGACTGGCGGATGGTTCGAATTCATCCCGATACCCCGCGAACATCTTAGTTAGGTGAACCGGATCGGGCCGGTGGCGCGGTTCTGTGGCGTAGAGCCGGTCGCGTCCAGTGGTCTGCGCACGGCGCTGGACAGTCGGCGGATCACACACAGTTCACGACGCGGATCCGGGAAACCTGTCGACTCCGGCATTCACCCCCATGGCCCACTTTTGTCACCCGGCTGGAGTGCGTGGCTGCGCCTGCCGGTGCTGATGGGCGAACACTCAGATGTCGTAGGTCTAACGGAAAGCGAGAACAACATGGCAGCATTTCCGGTCCCCGGCGCATGGCGCCGAATACGTCGCGCACCCGTCATGGCAGCCGGGTGCGCCGTGGCCCTGTGCGCGACCGTGGCGGCCCCTGTCGCCGCGGACGGCGGCACGACCACGGCCAAACCCACCATCGTGCTGGTGCACGGAGCGTTCGCGGACGCCTCCAGCTGGAACGGGGTGGTCGAACGGCTCGAACGCCGTGGCTACACCGTCATCGCTCCCGCCAACCCGCTGCGCGGGCTGTACAGCGACTCCGCCTACATCGCCTCCGTGCTGGACAGCATCAAGGGCCCGATCGTGCTGGCGGGTCACTCATACGGCGGCGCGTTGATCAGCACGGCCGCCGCGGGCAACCCCCGGGTGAAGTCCCTGGTGTACGTATCGGCATTGATGCCCGACGTGGGCGAGAGCGGAATGACCCTGGGGGCCAAGTTCCCCAGCGAACTCGGCACCGCCACCAAGTCCGTTCCCTACCGGGCCGGCGGCGTCAGCGGAACAGACCTGTACCTCAAGCCCGACAGGATCCATCCGGTCTTCGCCGCCGACCTGCCGGAGAGCACCACGAAGGTCATGGCGGTCACCCAACGGCCTGCGGCAACGACTGCGTTCTCGGAGACGGCCAAGGTGGCCGCCTGGAAGAACATCCCGTCGTGGTTCCTCGTCGCGAAGCAGGACAAGACCATCAACCCCGACCAGGAACGCTTCGAGGCGAAGCGCGCGGGTTCACACACGGTGGAGATCGACTCCTCCCACGTGGCCATGATCTCCCACCCCGACGCGGTCACCGACCTCGTCCTCCAAGCCGCCACGTCGGCCGATTCCGCCCGGCCTGCTCTGGCCGCCACCGGAACCACTCATGACGTCCGGGCCGCACTCACCGGCATCGCCGCCGCCTCGTTGACCGCCGGCGCAGGAGCCGTCCTCCTGGGCCGTCGGCTGCGGCGCCCGGCGCCCTGACGGCGCCCCAGGACGGCGTGAGGATCGGCGTTGCCCGGGTCGGTCGGCCCAGCAGGCTTGGGCGAGGCTCGCGCGGTTCCCCAGGACATGACGCATGGACCGGGGTGTGCCGCCGTCGATATCGGTGACGGAGAGCGAAGAGCCCAACTCCGCGCCGATCAGAGCCCTGCCGGAAAGGGCCGCCAGTTCGGGCGAGGAGTAGAGCGCCGCGGTCACGCGTCCCGGGAACTGGGGTGACTCTCTTTTCCCGGTGGGCCGGTCCTGCGCGGGCAGGGATGCGATGTAGGCCGGAGGGCGAGCTTCGCGCGGCTCTTCGCCCGCGCGCAGGATCGTGCTCCGCGGCCTGCGCCCGTAGCGCAGTGCTGCCGACAGCAGCGGCGGCGGGGCCCCCGAGGCCGCAGCCGAGCACTTCACCTGGCTGAACCCCTTCATCGGCCTCGACGTACAGGCGTCGAACACCCTCACCGCCACCGCCTCTTCGCCCACCAGGCCCGACAACAGCGCCTCCTCACCGCGCAACCGAGGTGGTCGAGTCGACGGTAGGGATGACCGCGGCAGCCGACGAGACCGAGCAGCCCGCTGACTAGTCCGTCTCTGCTCCCAGATGTCCGAGCACCGAGCGCACCGCCCGTTCCACCGCGGCGCGTGACGCGTCGGTGGGGTCGACCGTCTCGAATCCATGGTGGCCGAGCGGTACGTCGATCACCTCGACGGCGGCTCCGCAGTCCGCGGCGGCGGACACGAACTCCTCGACCGTCACCGCGATTTCAGGGCGTTCGAGCCCCACCCGGGTCAGCACGATCGGCAGCCGCCCCGCACCACGGACCGCCACCGCCGGGCGGAACCGGCTGTCGGCGAGTCCCCAGCCCGGCAGCGGTGCGAGGATCGGGTACGAGGCCGCCACGCACCGCAGCCACGACGGCGGCGCCGCGAGCCAGTCGGCCGACAGGAGCCCCCCGGCGGAGACGAACCACAGGGCGACGCGGTCGCCGTCGACCCGTGGATCGGCCCGTACGAGGTCGATCGCCTCGGCGATGTCGTCGGCGGCCCGCCCGTACGCGGTCAGTTCGTGGAGCCGGTGGTCCACGGTCACCCCGACAGCGCCCAGGCCCGCCACGTACTGCGCGTAGCCGACGAAGGCGGGCCAGTCACGCGGTGTCGGGCGCGCGCCCGCCGGAACCGGCCCTCCGTGCACGAACACCACGGCGGGCCGGGGACCGGCCGCGTCGGGCAGATGCAGGTCGACGCGGCCCGTCCGCTCCCGTGGCCGCTCTTTGACGTCCATGAGGAACGGCCGGAGGCGCGCGGGCCGCTCGCGCACCGCGGCAGTCACCCGGTGCCCCTCCCCGGCGACGGCCCGGAGCAACACGTCCACGAGGTCGCGGGGAGCGGAGAGCATCGGCCAGCGCCCGGTGTCGAGTTCGAAGAAGGTGACACGGGGGTCGGCGAGCACCTGGAACGCGGGATCGCCCATGCCCACCAGAGTCTCGACCACGGCGATGCTCGACCCGTTGGCGGCGCACAGGACGCCGGTCGTCGGCAGCTCGGCGGCCGCGCCGGACAGCCGCAGCGGCTTGGTGAACGTGCCCAAGGGCTGGGCAACGGCCCTTTCGGTCAGCCGTGCCAGCGCCTCGGCCGAGAGGCCGGCGACGCTGCCCCAGCGCTGCCACTCCTCGACTCCCGGCGCGGGCAGCGTCCCGCCCCCGCCATCCGTGGACAACCTCAGCACGCGCTCGCGGACCGTCTGGTCGGGGACCAACTTGAGTGCGGGGTCGCCGTCTTGGGGGATGCCGACCTCCACGTGGACGATCCTGGCGATCCTTTCGGGGCGCCGATCCGCGGCACCGCGCACAGGGTGGATGCCGTAGCAGTGGCCGACGAGGACCACGTCCCGCTCCCCGACCTGGTCGATCAGCCGGACCAGCTCGTCGATGTGCGTCTCCAGCTCCACGGGACGGCCCCCGCCGTTCCCGCTGTCCTCTCCGTCCATGCCGGTGAGCGTCACGGCGTACGCCTGCGCCCCCGCGTCCGTCAGCCCCGCCGCCACGTCCCGCCAGACCCAGCCGCCGGTGTGGGCGCCCGCCACCAGGATGAATGCCGTCATGTCCGTCTCCTCCCATGCCATGGTCCGCGAAGGGGCCGCACCGGCCGTCCGCGCTCGCCGGTACCGTAGGAACTCCCCCTGAGGGAGGTTCAAGTCGTGCCCGCCGACAGCATGTGGTCCATCGGGGAGCTCGCCGAGCGCGCGGGCGTCACCGTCAAGACGGTCCGCTTCTACTCGGACCGCGGTCTGCTGCCCGAAGGGCCCCGCAGTACGGGCGGCCATCGCCGGTACGGGCCCGAGGCGCTCGACCGGCTCCGCGTCATCCGCTCCCTGCGCGCCCTCGACGTGCGGGTGCCGGACGTGAGCCGCGTTCTGGGTGAGGAGGGCGCGCTCGGCGACACGCTTGAGGACGTCGTCGCCGGCCAGTTGCGGGACATCGGCTCCCAACTGGCCGCGCTGCGCTGGCGGGAGGCCGCACTTCAGCTGCTCCAGGGCTGCACCCCCACCGAACGTGCCGAGCGGCTTCTTCTCGTCGGTGCGGTGTCGGCTCCGCCCAGTACGGCCGCACCGGCCCGCTTCTGGCGCCGGTGGCTGCCGCCGCGGATGCCCGCCCGAGTCGTCTCAGCCGTCCTCGACCAGGCCGTGCCGCAGCCTCCGGCGGACCCGACTCCGGCCCACGTCCTGGCCTTCGCCCGACTGCACGCGTTCACCTCGGGCTCCTGCGACGGCGGCGACCGCGGCCAGCCGGCGGCGCACCGGACCGAGGAGGGGTTCCGCCCCGGGGTGCTCTACGAGGGACTCAGCGAGGCCTACTCGCTGGCATCGCCCCAGCTGTGCGACCAGCGGTCACCGCACGAGGGTGAGGCGCTTGACTGCTTCGTCTCCGCCTACGCCGCCGCACGGGGCGTGCGCGACACCCCCGCGTTCCGCCGTGTGCTCAGCGGTGTGCTGGCCGCGGATCCGCGTATCGACCACTACTGGCAGCTCGTCGCCGAACTGACCGGTCCTTCGCGGCCGACGCCGGGCGCCGCCCACGACTGGCTCTGCGCCGCGCTCGACGCCCAGGTCGCACGCCGGGCCGCTTGAGGCGGGGAGGCCGCAGGCGCCGGTTAATCACTGGGCCGGCGGCGTCGGATTCCGTATCTTGGCGCAACGGAATCCATCCTGTGCGGCTCTCTGCGAAAGGCCCGAGGCTTCCCTGTGTGTGCTCGTAAGTTGCGGCCCGAAGAGGCGGACATCGACGTCTCGTTGGTGCGCCGGCTCGTCGCTGCGCAGTTCCCGCAGTGGGCCGGCCTTCCTCTCACGGAGGTCGTCTCGGCCGGTACGTCCAACGCCATGTACCGCCTCGGCGAGGACATGGCCGTACGGCTCCCCCGCCTCGCGGGCTCGGCGCAGGACGTGGAGAAGGAGCACCGGTGGCTGCCGCTGCTCGCCGGAGCGCTCCCGGTGGCCGTCCCCACTCCGCTGGGCAAAGGAACGCCCGGCGAGGGCTACCCGTGGCCCTGGTCCGTCTACCGCTGGCTCGACGGCGCCAACCCGGCGCCCGGCCACGCCCACGAACCCGCCCTGCTGGCAGAGGACTTGGCGGAGTTCGTCTCCGTACTCCAGCGTGTCGACCCCACGGGCGGACCCGCCTCCTACCGCAGCGAGCCGCTGGCGGGGCGCGACGAGGTGACGCGTGCGGCGATCCATGAGCTGCGGGCGGAGCTGGACGGGGATGCGGCGACCGCCGTCTGGGAGTCGGCCCTGCGCGCGCACGGGTGGGCCGGGCCCGCCGTATGGATCCACGCGGATCTGCAGCCCGGGAACGTGCTCGTCACGGACGGACGACTCAGCGCCGTCATCGACTTCGGGTGCCTGGGCCTGGGCGACCCGGCGGTCGACCTCATCGCGGCCTGGTACCTGCTGCCCGCCGGTGCGCGCGAGGTCTTCCGGACGGGCTCGGGCGCGGACGACGACGCCTGGGCGCGGGGCCGTGGCTGGGCCCTGTCCGTCGCCCTTCAGGAGCTCCGGTACTACCGGGAGAGCAATCCGGTGATGGCCTCCATCGCCCGTCACGTCATCGCGGAACTCCTCGCCGACGACGTGGCCGCGGCCTGACGATCCCGTCCTGCCTGCGCACCGCCCCGGGTCAGTCGGCTGCGGCGCGCAACCACTCGTCGAGAAGAACGAAGTCCGCCTCGGTGAGGCCCTGTCGCGGGTCCACGCGATGCAGCAGGGCGCGTTCCGGGTGATGTTCGAAGACCCAGGCGCGGTCGACGTCGCTGATCTCGTCGTCGACCCATGCGAAGGGACGGCCGTGCGCCTCGCCGACCAGGGCGCGGGTCTTCCAGTGCAGGCCGCGGACGCCGTGTCCTGCCTCGCGCACCGCCGGATCCGGCCAGTCAACCACCGGCAACGGCGGCAGCCCGAGAAGCGGGGCGACGCAGTCGTTCGCTTCGTCCATCCAGGTCGTCGCCCAGACGAGCTCGCACGGGAGCGCCGCGAGCCGGGGCCCGTACGCGGGATTGATCCTGGCCAGCAGGGGGTTCAGGGCGGCACCGAGCGGGTCGGGGCACCCGGGCCGGCGCATCGGATACGTCGGGTGGCACTCCGGCGGCCCGCCGAACGGAATCAGCGGCCCGTCGACGTCGAGGAAGAGGAGCGGAAGGTGCACGAATCCGGTCACTTCGGCACAGTAGCGACTCGGGGGCCGCGCCCGCGCCCGCGCCGCTGGTGTGAGGACCATGATGACTGCCGACACCAGGCCGGTGGACAGGTACGAGCCGGCGAGCGGCATGGCGCATGCGGGCGCGGTCGTCCGGCGGGACGCTCTGACCCAATGGCAGTTGGGGTTCATACCCGGTGACGTGGCCGTGCCGCCGATTTTCGCGATGGGCCATGTCAGGGACCACGCTCCGGTCGGTCGGGAGCCTGCTGAGGCGCCTGCGCGAGGCGTCCACGACGGCCCTGCTCGCCCGAGCCGGCGGGGGCACGCCGCCCCCTTCCGTCCCTCGTGAGGGTCCCGAAACCGCCGATTAATCAAGCGGGTGGTGAATAGGGCTGGTTGGCGGGGTGAAGAGTGCGCAACCATGTGCACATGACCGCGGCCCATCGCGCCATGACCCAGCTGGAGTCCTGGCCGAACCTGGTAAGTGGCTCTCCCCGGTGTGCCGTTGGGCGCGCCTTCGGGACAGCGGGGTGCGACATCGTGCATTTCCATGCCAACGATGCCGCAGATCTGTACCTCACCCGCACTGCGGTCGAACGCCTCCTTCCGCAGTTGCGCGACAGCACCGCGATCCGGGTGCGCCCCGGGGCCTCGTGGATCACCGTGCTGCTCGACTGCGACGACGACGTGGCGCTCCTGCTGACGCTCATCAGCGTGGCGCTCAAGGAGCACGACGCGGTCAGCGGGCGTCAGGAGGAGTGCGGCGGCCCCCGCGCCGCCCGCTCGGCCCCACCCTGCGACTGGGAACCACAGGCGATCCCGGCACCGCGCGCGGCCGGGCAGGCGGCAGCGTCGGCGCCCGGTGCCGCTCACCACGGCCGCGTCCACGACGCGTGGAAGGCCGTCGGACGGATGCTGCCGCACGGCCACTGACCGGCAACGCCTGTCAGTCACTGCCTCCCGCCACGGCCTTCGCACCCCGCGCCGCCCCCGTGCTGTCGCGTTCGATCAGGCGGGGCAGCGGAACCTGCACCGTCCGGGCCGGGCCGCCGTCCAGGAGTGCGGTCAGCTCCTGGGCCGCCGTCCGGCCGAACTGGACCGTGTCGCGGGAGAGCGCCGACAGCCAGGGCTTGACCATGCGGCACAGCGGGGAGTCCTCCCAGGCCACCACCGAGACGTCGCCGGGGACGGAGAAGCCCAGCTCGCCGGCGGCGGCCACCCCGGCGACGGCCATCACGTCGTTGTCGTAGACGAGCGCGGTGGGCGGTGTGCCGGCCTCCAGGACCCGGCGCGTGACCGCGGCACTCTCGGCGTCCGAGTAGTCCGTGGTCACGGACCGCACCTCGGTCAGGCCGCGCCGCTCGGCCTCGCCGCGCAGGGTGCGGATGCGCCGCTCGGTGTGCGCGAGGCCCGGCAACCCTGCGATGTGGACGATGCGGCGGTGCCCGAGCGCGTACAGCTCGTCGACGACCGATGCCATCGCCCCGGCGTCGTCCGCCCAGACCGTCGACAGGCCCGGGTGGTGCGCGTCGGGCACTCCGCCGATCACCACGGCGGGCAGTCCGAGTTCGTCGAGGAGGGCGGGGCGCGGGTCGGCGGTGCGGGGGTCGACGACGAGCACGCCGTCCACCCGGTTCTCGGCCCACCAGCGCCGGTAGACGGCGCACTCCGCCTCGACGTCCTCCACCACCTGGAACAGCAGGCCGAGATGACGCTCCGCCAGGACTTCCTGTATGCCGGAGATGAGCTGGAGGAAGAACGAGTCCACGCCCAGCGTGTCCGCCGGGCGTGCCACGACCAGGCCGACCGTGGCGGCGCCCTCGCCGGACAGGGCGCGGGCCGCCGTGCTGGGCCGCCAGCCGAGTTGCTCGGCCACGCGCCGCACCCGGTCGCGGGTGACCTCGGAGACCCCTGGCCGGTCGTTGAGCGCGAAGGACACGGCGCTCTCCGAGACACCCGCCCTGAGCGCGATGTCCTTCATCGTCGGCCGGCGCGCGGGAGACCGCTTGGCTGCCACAGCTGCCCCTTTCCCCGTGGAACCCGGCTGGGTTGCCGCGACCAGCGTAGCGCACGCGGCGCACACTAATGCGCTTGAGCTCAAGACCCTAAAGCGCATTAGTCACCCCCTTCAAAAGGTCTACTCCACTGCCCTGACCTGCCGATATGTCATTCCGCTCACAGCAGTTTCCGAGAATGCATTGACTTTTTCCGTGATCGCAATGCAGGGTCTGCACGGCAACATTCGACGCCGCAAAGGAGCCGTGTCACCGTGCCCATCTCTCGCAGAGCACTAGCCGCTGCCGCCGCCATCGCTGTCGTCCTGCCGCTGAGCGCGTGCGGCTCCGGGGGCGACGACGGCGGCTCGGCGGACGCCTCGGGCAAGATCGAAGGCAGCATCACGTTCCAGACATGGAACCTCAGGGCCAACTTCAAGCCGTACTTCGACGGCCTGGTCAAGGACTTCGAGAAGAAGTACCCCGGGACCCACGTGAAGTGGATCGACCAGCCGGGCGAGGGCTACGCCGACAAGATCAGCGCGGACGCCGCCGGCGGCACGCTGCCCGACGTCGTCAACGTCTCCCCCGACCTCGTGGCCCCGCTCGCCAAGGCCGGCCTCGCGCTCGACCTCGACAAGGCGGCCCCGAAGTACAAGAAGGAGTACCTGCCGGGGGCGTGGGCCAGCCATCAGATACCGGGCATGGACGGCACGTACGCCTTCCCGTGGTACCTCAACACCGGGCCGCTGTTCTACAACAAGAGCCTGTTCAAGAAGGCCGGGCTCGACGCGTCCAAGCCCCCGAAGACGTACGACGCACTGTTCGACGACGCGCTCCAGCTCGCGAAGAAGAGCAAGGGCAAGGTGGCCACGCTCGCCAACGTGCCCACCATCGAGGACTTCGGCCGCTACGGCGCTCCGCTCATGAACAAGGAGGGCACCGGCTTCGCGTTCAACGACGCCAAGGGTGTCGAACTCCTCACGAAGTACAAGGAGTTGTACGACGCGAAGGCGCTCGACCCGCAGGCGCTGACCGCGACGCCCGAGTCCACCGGCAAGAAGTTCCTGACCGGGGCCGTGGCGATGAACCCGGGCAGCGCGCTCGACCTGTCGAAGTTCAAGAAGGAGGCGCCCAGCCTCTACAGGAACATCGGGATCACGGACCAGATCACCAGCACCGGCAAGGTGAACATGTACGTGATGGGCGTGATGGTGAACTCGCGCACCAAGCAGAAGCCCGCGGCCGTGGCCTTCGCGCACTACGTCACCGACGCGCAGCACCAGATGGAGTTCGCCAAGAAGGTCGCCATCTTCCCGAGCACCGCGGGCTCCCTGGACGACCCCTACTTCACGAAGCAGGACGGCTCGGACGAGACGCGGGTGCGGATCGCCGCGGCCGACTCCCTGAAGTCCGCGGTCAACTACACGCCGGTCCTGTTCAGCGAGCAGATGAAGACCGAGCTGCGGAACTCCGTCGCCAAGTCCCTGCAGGGCAAGGAGAGTCCCAAGACCGCTCTTGACAACGCTGTCAAGGCCTGTGACCGGCTGCTCCAGCAGCAGGGCTGAGCCCCGGAGCCGTACATCATGACGAGTCCCCTTCCGACCGTGAAGACCGCCGCCGAGACCGCCGCGCACGCCGATGTGACGTCACCCGCGAACGCCTCGGGGCGGCCCGTCTCCCGCGTCAGACGTCATCTGCCCACCAGCCCCTGGCTGTTCGCCGCCCCCGGGCTGCTGGTCGTCGCCGTCTTCATCCTGTATCCGTTCGTCTCCACCGTGGTCAACTCCTTCACCGACCGGCGGACCCTGATCCCCGGCGAGTTCGTGGGCCTGGCCAACTTCCGGGAGCTGCTGCACGACGACATGTTCTGGACGGGGCTGCGCAACAGCGTCCTGTACATGGTCGGGGTCGTCCCCGCCCTCGTACTCCTTCCGCTGCTGCTCGCCCTCCTCGTCCAGAAGAACATCCCGGGCATCACCTTCTTCCGGTCGGCCTTCTACACGCCGGTGGTCGCGTCCATCGTCGTGGTCGGCCTGATCTGGGTGTGGATGCTGGACGAGCGCGGTCTGGTGAACTCGCTGCTCGAAGCCGTGGGGATCGGCAAGGTCGGCTTCCTCAGCGACCAGTGGCTGCTCCTGTTGAGCGCCATGGCCGTCACGGTCTGGAAGGGCCTCGGCTACTACATGATCATTTACCTGGCGGCGCTGGCCAACGTGCCGCGCGAGCTGCACGAGGCCGCCTCGGTGGACGGTGCGGGCGCGGTACGCCGCTTCTTCACCGTCACCGTGCCCGCCGTGCGCTCCACCATGGTCCTGGTCGCCGCGCTCTCCTCGGTCGCCGCCTTCAAGGTGTTCTCCGAGGTCTATCTGATGGCGGGGCCGAACGGTGGCCCCGCGGGCGAGGACACCACGCTCGTGATGCTCGTGCAGCGCACCGGAACGGGCCTGACCGGCCGCGTCGGCTACGCCTCGGCGATCTCCGTCGTCGTGTTCGTCGTCACCGTCGCGCTGATGCTGCTCGTGCTCCGCGCCGACCGGAAGGAGGACGCGTGAGCGTCACCGAGGACGTCCGCGCCACAACTGCCCGGGCAGCCAAGCCTGTTCGGCCCCGCCGCGCACCGCGCGTCACCGACGAGAACGGCCGGCGCATCCGCGTCTGGGAACTCGTACTGCGCTACGCGCTGCTGCTGGCCGTGCTCGCGATCACCGTCGGGCCCTTCCTCTGGCAGCTGTCCACCTCGCTCAAGGGGACGCACGAGGACATCTTCAGCTCCCCGCCGAAGTTCCTGCCGGCCGATCCCACGCTCCACAACTACGAGCGCGTCGCCGACACCATTCCGGTCTGGGACTACGCGTTCAACTCCCTGAAGGTCGCCACCGCCAACGTGGTCACCAACTGCGTCGGCTCCGCGCTCGCGGGCTACGCGCTGGCCCGGCTGCGCTACCGCGGCCGGAAGATCGCCACCCTCGTGTTCATCCTCGCGATGCTGGTGCCCGTCGAGAGCATCGTGATCGCGCAGTTCACCACGATGCGTGAACTCGGCCTCAACAACACCCTCGTCGGCGTGGTCCTGCCGGGCTGCATCGCCGCCATGAACGTCCTGCTGATGCGCAACGCGTTCCTGAACCTGCCGTACGAGATCGAGGAGGCCGCCTTCGTCGACGGGGCGAACGCCTGGCAGAGGTTCCTGCGGATCGCGCTGCCGTCCGTGAAGGGCACCCTCGCGGTCGTCGCGATCTTCGCCTTCATGGGCGCCTGGGACGACTTCCTGTGGCCGCTCATCGTCCTCAGCGACCCGGCGAAGTTCACCCTCACCATCGGCCTGAACTACCTGCACGGCACCTTCGCCAACGACGAGCGGATCGTCGCGGCCGGCACGATCATCGCCGTCGCGCCGCTGATCATCCTCTTCGCCTGCCTCCAGCGGTACTTCTTCCGCGGGGTCGGCGAGGGAGCCGTCAAGGGCTGACCCCGTACGGCGGGCATCCCGCCACCGAGGCACCCACGTACCACAGAACCAGGACTCCGCATGACTTCTGCCGTGCGCTTCGGCGTCAACTACACCCCCAGCCAAGGGTGGTTCCACCACTGGCTCGACTTCGACCTCGACGCCGTGCGCGCCGATCTCGACTCGATCGCCGCGCTGGGCCTCGACCACATCCGGGTGTTCCCGCTGTGGCCGTACTTCCAGCCCAACCGCACCCTCATCCGCCCCCGCGCCGTCGAGCAGCTCGTCCAGCTCGCCGACGCGGCGGCCGAGCGGGGGCTGGATGTCAATGTGGACGGTCTGCAAGGACATCTGTCGAGCTTCGACTTCCTGCCCGCGTGGACGCAGACCTGGCACCGGCGGAACCTCTTCACCGACCTTGACGTGATCGACGGCCAGGAGGCGTATCTGCGCACCCTCGCGGGGGCGCTCGCCGACCGGCCCAACTTCATCGGCATGACGATCGGCAACGAGGTCAACCAGTTCGCGGCAGGCCCGCATCCCGACCCGGACCGCATCACGCCGGAACAGGCGGGGAGCTGGCTGCGCCGCGTGCTCGCCGCGTGCGAGGAGGGAGCGCCGGGGCGGATCCATCTGCACGCCTCGTACGACGCCGCCTGGTACCAGGACGACCAGCCGTTCACGCCCGCGCACTCCGCCCGGCTCGGCGCGCTGACCGCGGTGCATTCGTGGGTGTTCAACGGCACGGCGCAGCTCCACGGCCGCACCGGGACGGCGACCGAGCACCATGCCGCGTACCTCGTCGAGCTGTCCAAGGCCTGGGCCGGCGATCCGCACCGGCCGGTCTGGCTCCAGGAGGTCGGGGCGCCCGCGCCCCTCGTCCCGGCCGAGCACGCCGCGCACTTCACCGAGGCCACCGTCGAGAACGCCCTCGACTGCCCCGACCTGTGGGGCGTGACCTGGTGGTGCTCGCACGACGTCAGCCGCGATCTCGCCGATTTCCCCGAACTCGAGTACAGCCTCGGCCTGTTGACCAGCGACCGGCATCCGAAGCCTGCGGCGAAGGCCCTCGCCCGCATCGTCGCGGACCGGCGGGCGCATCCCCGTACGCCCGCGCCCCGCACCACCGCGCTCGTCGTCGACGCGGGTGACGACGAGGCCGCCCCGCACCGCTCGGTGTGCGCGCCCGGCGGCGCCGTCTTCGAGGCGTTCGCCCGGCTCACCGCCGACGGGGCCAGGCCCACGACTGTTCTGGCGAGCCGCGCGCACGACAAACATCATCTGGCGGCGCGCGGCATCACCGAAGTGGTCACACCCGGCCAGGTCACGCGGACCGTCGGCACGGCGCCGTGACCGATCCTCCCCGATGCGGACCGCACGATTCGAGGTGCGCCGCGTCGGGGAGTTGTACAGCGTCCCGTATGCCGCCCCCCGTCTTCACCTGGTAATCACCCGCACCCCGGACCTTACGGAGCACCCTCATGCATGACGACCGCACGCTGGTCGAAGCCCGTCTCAAGCGCGTCCTCGACGAGCGCATCCGACCCGCCGTGTACCCGGAGTCCGTGCCGCTGGACGTCGCGGTGTGGAACGCGCCGGGTGAGCCGGTTCCGGTCGATGAAGGGCTCGCGGCGACGCCGGAGCCGATCGCGGTGGGCGCCCGCTGGGGCGCTCCGTGGGCCACCTGCTGGTTCCGCGTCACCGGGACGGTGCCCGAGGCCTGGGCGGGCCGGACCGTCGAGGCGATCCTCGACCTCGGCTTCGACGAGAACATGCCCGGTTTCCAGTGCGAGGGCCTGGTCTACCGCCCGGACGGCACCCCCGTGAAGGGCCTCAACCCGCGCAACCAGTGGGTACGCGTCGGCGCCCCGGTGGAGGGCGGCGAGGAGGTCCGCCTGCACATCGAGGCGGCGTCCAATCCGGTCATCCTCGACTACCACCCCTTCCTGCCCACGCAGTTGGGTGACAAGGAGACCGCGGGCAGCGAGCCGCAGTACACGCTGGCGCGGATGGATCTCGCGGTCCTCGACGAGACCGTGTGGCAGCTCGTCATGGATCTCGAAGTGCTCGGCGAGCTGATGGCCGAACTGCCGGTGGAGTCC
Source organism: Streptomyces sp. NPDC090032 (assembly GCF_044748025.1). Taxonomy (NCBI): domain Bacteria; kingdom Bacillati; phylum Actinomycetota; class Actinomycetes; order Kitasatosporales; family Streptomycetaceae; genus Streptomyces; species Streptomyces sp. NPDC090032. The sequence continues at coordinate 163,237 of NZ_JBIVFF010000017.1, forward strand.
GCGCGGCGCCACGACATCCTGCGCGCCGTGGAGCGCGCGCTCGACGCGGTCGATCTCCAGGACGTGAACGGCACGGCGGCCGCCGCCCGCGAGCGGCTCACGGGTGTCCTGTCCGCGCCCGCGGTCCCGTCGGCGCACCGCATCAGCGCCGTCGGCCACGCGCACATCGACTCGGCGTGGCTGTGGCCGCTGCGCGAGACCGTGCGCAAGGTGGCGCGGACGACGTCCAACATGACGGCGCTCCTGGAGGACGAGCCCGACTTCGTCTTCGCCATGTCGCAGGCCCAGCAGTGGGCTTGGGTCAAGGAGCACCGGCCCGAGGTGTGGGCGCGGGTGAAGAAGGCGGTCGCCGACGGGCGGTTCGTGCCGGCGGGCGGCATGTGGGTGGAGTCGGACACCAACATGCCGGGCTCGGAGGCGATGGCCCGTCAGTTCGTGCACGGCAAGCGGTTCTTCCTCGACGAGTTCGGGATCGAGAACGACGAGGCGTGGCTGCCCGACACCTTCGGTTTCGCCGCGGGGCTGCCGCAGATCATCAAGGCTGCGGGCTCCAAGTGGCTGCTCACACAGAAGATCTCGTGGTCGCAGACCAACAAGTTCCCTCACCACACGTTCCAGTGGGAGGGCATCGACGGGACCCGGATCTTCACGCACTTCCCGCCCGTGGACACGTACAACTGCTCCATGAAGGGCAGCGAGATCGCCCATGCGGCGAAGAACTTCAAGGACAAGGGGGTCGCCCGGCACTCGCTCGCGCCGACCGGCTGGGGTGACGGGGGCGGCGGCACGACCCGCGAGATGGTTGCCAAGGCTGCCCGCCTCCGTGACCTCGAAGGGTCCGCGACGGTGGTGTGGGAGACGCCGCAGGAGTTCTTCAAGAAGGCCGAGGCGGAGTACCCGAACGCGCCCGTGTGGGTCGGCGAGCTCTACCTCGAACTCCACCGCGCCACCCTGACCTCCCAGGCGAAGACGAAGCAGGGCAACCGGCGCAGCGAGCACCTGCTGCGCGAGGCCGAGCTGTGGGCGGCGACCGCGGCGGTCCGGGCCGGATTCCCTTACCCCTACGAGGAGTTGGACCGGATCTGGAAGACGGTGCTGCTGCACCAGTTCCACGACATCCTGCCGGGCTCGTCGATCGCCTGGGTGCACCGTGAGGCGCGCAGGACGTACGAGCGGGTCGCCGAGGAACTGAACGGCATCATCGGCGCGGCTCAGCGGGCTCTGGCCGGTGAGGGCTCGGGGACGCTCGTCTTCAACTCGGCGCCGCACACCCGCGACGGGGTGCCCGCGGGCGGCGCCCGCACCCCGGTCGTCGAGGGCGAGGCCGCGATCGCTTCGCGCGCGGCGGGCGGTTTCGTCCTGGACAACGGGCTGTTGAGGGTGGAGATCGACGACCGGGGCCTGGTCGTGTCCGCGTACGACCTCGTCGCGGATCGCGAGACCGTGGCGCCGGGCCGGGCCGCGAACCTGCTCCAGATCCACCCGGACTTCCCGAACATGTGGGACGCGTGGGACGTCGACGAGTTCTACCGCAACACCGTCACCGACCTGGTGGACGCCGACGAGGTGGCCCCCGGCGAGGGCACGTCGGTGCGCGTCGTGCGCACCTTCGGCGACTCGCGTGTCACGCAGATCCTCACGCTGACGGCCGGCGATCGGCGACTCGGCATCGACACGGAGGTCGACTGGCACGAGACGGAGAAGTTCCTGAAGCTGGCGTTCCCGCTGGACATCCACGCCGAGCGGTATGCGTCGGAGACGCAGTTCGGGCACTTCTACCGGCCCACGCACACCAACACCAGTTGGGAGGCCGCCAAGTTCGAGGCGTGCAACCACCGGTTCGTGCACGTCGAGGAGCCCGGCTGGGGCGTCTCGCTCGTGAACGACTCGACGTACGGCCATGACGTGACGCGGACCGTGCGGGACAGCGACTCGGGCACGACGACCACCGTCCGCGTCTCGCTGCTGCGCGCGCCGCGCTTCCCCGACCCCGAGACCGACCAGGGTGTGCACCGCTTCCGGCACGCGCTGGTGCCGGGCGCGGCGATCGGGGACGCGGTCCGCGAGGGCTACCGGATCAACCTGCCCGAGCGCCACGTGAGCGGCTCCGGCGAGGTCGCTCCGCTGGTGGACGTCGACCAGGACGCTGTCGTCGTGACGGCGGTCAAGCTGGCCGACGACGGCAGTGGTGACGTGGTGGTCCGCTTCCACGAGTCCCGCGGCGGCCGGGTGCGCGCCACGCTCACGGCGGGCTTCGAGGTCGCGGCCGCTGCGGCCACGGACCTCTTGGAGCGTCCGCTCGCCGACGCGGCCGACCCGGAGCGCGACGGCGACCGGATCACGCTGTCACTGCGCCCCTTCGAGCTGGTGACACTGCGGCTGAAGCGGGCCTGACCCGGAGTTCTCGTGCGGTGGGCCGGTCACGGAACCGGCCCACCGCACGGCGCGTTCAGTCCTGCGTGCCGGGTGCCGTCCTGGCCTCCCGGGACAGCACGACCAGGCTGCGCGCCTCGACCAGCACATCAGTGCCGGGCTTGTGTTCCGTCTCGTCCGCGACACCTTGCGGGTCGGTGGTGTCGATCCGGGTGGTCCACCGCTCGCCGTAGGTGGCGTCCGGGAGGCGGAAGCGGACCGGCTTCCAGTAGCTGTTGAGGAGCAGCAGGAAGGAGTCGTCGACCACCGGCCGCCCGTACGGAGTGGGCTCGGCGATGGCGTCGCCGTTGAGGAACACGGCCACCGAGTGGGCGTCGCCGCGCTGCCAGTCGTCGTCCGTCATCTCGCGCGCGTCCGGGCGCAGCCACACGAGGTCGGGCAGCGGCTGGCCCTCGCGGGTGGCGGTCTCGCCGCGGAAGAAGCGGCGGCGGCGGAGCACGGGGTGGGCGGCGCGCAGGGCGATGGTGCGCCGGGTGAACTCGATCAGCTCGCGCTGTTCGCCGCTCAGGCGCCAGTCGATCCAGGAGATCTCGTTGTCCTGGCAGAAGGCGTTGTTGTTGCCCTGCTGGGTGCGGCCCAGTTCGTCGCCGTGGGCGAGCATGGGGATGCCCTGGGAGAGCAGCAGGGTGGCGAGGAAGTTGCGCTGCTGGCGGCCGCGCAGTTCGAGCACGCCTTCGTCGTCGGTGGGGCCCTCGGCGCCACAGTTCCAGGACCGGTTGGCGCTCTCGCCGTCCTGGTTGTTCTCGCCGTTGGCCTCGTTGTGCTTGTCGTTGTACGAGACCAGGTCGCGCAGCGTGAAACCGTCGTGGGCGGTGACGAAGTTGACGCTGGCGCGCGGACGGCGGCTGTCGTGCTGGTAGAGGTCGGAGGAGCCGGTGAGCCGGGAGGCGAACTCGGCGAGGGTGTTCTCGCCGGAGCGCCAGAAGTCCCGTACGGAATCCCGGTACTTGCCGTTCCACTCGGACCACCGGGGCGGGAAGTTGCCGACCTGGTAGCCGCCCTCGCCGACGTCCCACGGCTCGGCGATGAGCTTGACGCGGCCGATCACCGGGTCCTGCTGGATCAGGTCGAAGAAGGCGGAGAGCCGGTCCACCTCGTGGAACTGCCGGGCGAGCGTCGCCGCCAGGTCGAACCGGAATCCGTCGACGTGCATCTCGGTGACCCAGTACCGCAGGGAGTCCATGATGAGCTGGAGCACGTTGGGGTGCCGCATCAGCAGGCTGTTCCCGGTGCCGGTGGTGTCGTAGTAGTGCGCCGGGTCGCCGTCGACGAGCCGGTAGTAGGAGGCGTTGTCGATGCCGCGGAAGGAGAGCGTGGGGCCGTACTCGTTGCCTTCGGCGGTGTGGTTGTAGACGACGTCGAGGATCACTTCGAGGCCGGCCGCGTGCAGCGCCTTCACCATCGACTTGAACTCGGTGACCTGCCCGCCACGGGTGCCCTGGGCGGCGTAGGCGTTGTGCGGCGCGAAGAAGCCGATCGTGCTGTAGCCCCAGTAGTTCGACAGGCCCTGGTCGCGCAGGAAGCCGTCCTGCGCGAACTGGTGCACCGGCATCAGCTCGACCGCTGTCACGCCGAGGGAGGTCAGGTGCTCGATGACCGCCGGGTGCGCGAGGCCCGCGTAGGTGCCGCGCAGCTTCTCGGGGACCTTCGGGTGGGTGCGGGTCAGGCCGCGGACGTGGGCCTCGTAGATGACGGAGTCGGCGTACGGGTGCAGGGGCGGGCGGTCGTTGCCCCAGTCGAAGGCGCCGTCGGTCACCACGGCCACAAGGGTGTGTTCCGCGCTGTCGGCCGGGGACGGCCCGCCGGCCGCCCGCTCGAAGAGTGAGGGGTCGTTGTCCATCTGCCCGTCGACAGCGGTGGCGTACGGGTCGAGGAGCAGCTTCGCGGGGTTGCAGCGGTGGCCCGCCGCCGGGTCCCACGGGCCGTGCACCCGGTAGCCGTAGCGCTGGCCGGGGCCGACGGCGGGCAGATAGCAGTGCCATACGAAGCCGTCGACCTCGGTCATGGTGATCGTGTCGTGGCTGCCGTCGTCGTGGAGGAGGACGAGGTCGACGCGTTCGGCGACCTCCGTGAACAGGGCGAAGTTCGTTCCGTCGCCGTCGAATGCCGCGCCGAGTGGATAGGGGCGTCCGGTCCAGGTGAGCATTCGGCCACCGTACGGATGATCTTGGTGTCGGCGTCGTCACCGCGCCGCCCGCACCTCGTCTGCCGCGCGCCCGGCCCACGTCTGCCGCGTCCTTGCGCGCCGCCGGGCCACGACTGCCGAAGCAGACCGCGGCCCGGTGCGATGCGCTCCGGACGGAGCGCGGTGCTGATGGATGTCACATCACCGGCGTCGGGCGTACCACCCTGCGTGGGAAGGACAGTTCGGGCCCGCGCGCACGGGCTGCCGGGGCGGCGGACACGAGCGGATCCGTGACCACCGAGCCCGCGAACGCCGGGACCGGCACCTCGCGCGGCATCTCGAGCTCTTCGCCGATTCTCGGCGCGGGTCCGACCGGCAGCAGCGGGGCGCGCTCGCCGAGACGGGCACGGCGCGAGAACCAGATGATCTTTCCCGTGGCTGTGGCGCAGCCGCCCCAGCCGTCGCTCAGCGCCGCGATCTCCGCGAGGCACCCTTGTGGGGAGTAGTGCGGGCCCGGCAGGTCGCGCTCATGGTCCGACACCGCGGTGATCAAGTGCTGTCCGTTCCACCACATCTCGACCGTGGTGTTCTTGTCCGTCGCATGCTCGTCGATCGTGTGAAGCAACACCTCGACGCCACGACAGACGGGCTCGACGAGCATGTCCAGCTTCCAGTACCGCAGATGGGCGGCCAGGATGCGCCTGACCTGCCCGACACGCTCCGAGCTGACCTCGACATCGAGGTGGTAGTAGCAGGGCACTGCTTTGTTCATCGTCTTCGGCTCCTCACCGGCGAAGCTCCCGCTCGACGTTCGCCCCCTGCGGGCCGTACCCCGAACACGTAGCGTGAGCACTGATCGCTCCTGAGTCAGCCTCAGGATGAGATCGCTACTCCATTCGTGCAACCCGAGGAGCCGGCCGCGGTGTCGTTGAAGCTCCAACAGGACGGGAAGTACCGCCAAATGCACCATGGAACGGGGTACCGATCGGCGTAATGGTTCGGTGCCTCTCCGTGCACGGCCCCAGCGCACCGACCCGGTGCACCGTGCGCATCAAGAGTGGGAAGTGAACAGCCGACATGTTGCTGCCTACCAAAACCAAAGTCGCCAGTCATCTGGCGCAGTACCGCGCATGGGAACGCCTGCGGCTCGCGGCGCCCGCCGACCGCCAGGTGCGGGAGCACTTCGAGGACGCGGCCTACACCCTGTGCGTGCTGATGGGGAAGCGCTGCGGTCGCGAGGCCGCCGACGCGGCGGAGCGCTATCTCCGCCCCACCGTGGAGCATCCGCCCATGGCCGCCCCGCCGCTCGCGGCACCCGCGGTCGCCGTCGCTGCCCTCAGCGGGCGGTGACGGCGGACCGTCCGGCAGAAGTGGGACGCCGGCCGACACGCCTGAACCGGGACATTTCCCGACAGGCCGAGCCCGGTCGGCTCCCGTAGCGTGTCGCCGAAGGGACGCAGCCCGTCGATGACACCCTGCTGTGCCCGGCCGCGTGCCGGGCCAACTCGTGTGCGAAGGACAGCGCGTTCCGTGGCGCATGTGAACCCGGCGGGACCCTGACCGAGAGCAGGCCTGCCCCGAGCACGGCGGAGGTGCAACCGATGAACCCAGGCACGGTGACGGGCCGCGTCCCGATCGTGGACGTACTCCCGGCCGTCGACTGCGGCAGGCGTCCGGCGAAGGCGGTCCCGGGCGAGACGTTCGAGGTCTCCGCCACGCTCTTCGGCGAGGGCCACGCCGCGGTCGCCGCCAATGTCGTCCTCCACGACCCCGACGGACGGCCCGGCCCGTGGACCCCGATGCGTGAACTGTCCCCCGGCAGCGACCGCTGGGGCGCCGAGGTCACCCCTACGGCCGTGGGCAACTGGACGTACTCGGTGGAGGCGTGGGGCGATCCCGTGTCCTCGTGGCGCCGGTCCGCGGGCATCAAGGTCCCGGCGGGGATCGACACGGAGCTGATCCTGGAGGAGGGCGCCGAGCTGCACGAGCGGGCCGCCGCCGGCGTTCCGGAAGGTCCGGGCCGGGACGCGGTCCTCGCCGCCGTGGACGCGCTCCGCGCCGAGGACCGGTCGCCCGCCGACCGCCACGCGGCGGCCCTCACGCCGGAGGTGACCGCCGCGCTGGCGGAGCACCCGCTGCGTGAACACGTCTCCCGCTCGGCACCCTTGCCGCTGCTCGTGGAGCGCGAACGGGCGCTGTTCGGGGCCTGGTACGAGATGTTCCCGCGCTCCGAGGGCGCCGTGGTCCGCGACGGGGCACGCCCGGTGAGCGGCACCTTCCGCACCGCGGCCGAACGCCTTCCCGCCATCGCCGCCATGGGTTTCGACGTCGTCTACCTGCCGCCGATCCACCCCATCGGCACCACCTTCCGCAAGGGGCCGAACAACAGCCTGTCGGCCGACCGGTGGGATGTCGGGGTGCCGTGGGCGGTCGGCTCGCCGGAGGGCGGTCACGACGCGATCCACCCGGACCTCGGCACCATGGACGACTTCGACGCGTTCGTGCGCCGGGCCGAGGAACTCGATCTGGAGATCGCGCTCGACTTCGCGCTCCAGTGCTCGCCGGACCACCCGTGGGTGGAGAAGCACCCGGAGTGGTTCCAGCACCGTCCCGACGGCACGATCGCGTACGCGGAGAACCCGCCGAAGAAGTACCAGGACATCTACCCGATCGCCTTCGACCAGGACATGCCGGGGCTGATCGAGGAGACGACCCGGGTCCTGCGCTTCTGGATGCGTCACGGGGTCCGCGTCTTCCGTGTCGACAACCCGCACACGAAGCCGGTCGTGTTCTGGGAGCGGGTGATCTCCGACATCAACCGCAGCGACCCGGGCGTCGTGTTCCTCGCCGAGGCCTTCACCCGGCCCGCCGTCATGCAGGCGCTCGCCAAGGCCGGATTCCAGCAGTCGTACACGTACTTCACCTGGCGCGACACGAAGCAGGAGCTCACCGAGTACCTCACGGAACTCTCCCGGGACACGGCCGCCTACATGCGTCCCAACCTGTTCGTGAACACGCCCGACATCCTGCCCGGCTACCTCCGCAGGGGCGGCCGCCGCGCCTTCGAGGTGCGCGCCGTGCTCGCGGCCACGCTCTCCCCGGCCTGGGGGATGTACGCCGGATACGAGCTCTGCGAGAACACCCCGGTCCGCGAGGGCAGCGAGGAGTACCTCCACTCGGAGAAGTACGAACTGCGGCCGCGCGACTGGAAGTCGGCCGAGCGTGCGGGGCGCTCCATCGCCCCGCTCATCACCACCCTGAACCGCGTCAGGCGCGACCACAGCGCCCTGCGCCGGCTCAGGAACCTCCACTTCCACGACACCGACAACGACTCGCTGATCGCGTACAGCAAGCGCTCGGGCTCCGACACGGTCGTGGTGGTCGTCAACCTCGACCCCCACCACACCCAGGAGGCGACGGTTTGCCTTGACATGCCTCAGCTCGGACTCGACGCGCACGCGAGCGTGCCGGTCCGCGACGAGCTGACCGGCGACACATACCAATGGGGCAGGACGAACTTCGTGCGCCTTGAGCCGGGCCGTGCGCCCGCGCACATCCTCACCGTCCTGCGACCGTCCTCACCGCCCACCGGAGGGTCACCCACCACATGATCGTCAACAAGCCCGTCCAGGACAAATTCGAGGACACCCCCACCAAGGACAGGGATCCCGACTGGTTCAAGCGCGCCGTCTTCTACGAGGTCCTCGTCCGCTCCTTCCAGGACAGCAACGGCGACGGAGTCGGCGACCTCAAGGGGATCACGTCCAGGCTGGACTACCTCCAGTGGCTGGGCGTCGACTGCCTGTGGCTGCCCCCGTTCTTCAAGTCCCCACTGCGGGACGGTGGTTACGACGTGTCCGACTACACGGCGGTCCTGCCCGAGTTCGGCAATCTCGCGGACTTCGTGGAGTTCGTCGACGCGGCGCACCAGCGCGGGATGCGCGTGATCATCGACTTCGTCGTGAACCACACGAGCGATCAGCACGAGTGGTTCCAGGAGTCCCGCAAGGACCCGGACGGGCCGTACGGCGACTACTACGTCTGGGCGGACGACGACAAGAGTTACGAGGACGCGCGCATCATCTTCGTCGACACGGAGTCCTCCAACTGGACCTTCGACCCGGTGCGCCAGCAGTACTACTGGCACCGCTTCTTCTCCCACCAGCCGGATCTCAACTACGAGAACCCGCGCGTGCAGGAGGAGATTCTCGCCGCTCTGCGCTTCTGGCTGGACCTCGGCATCGACGGCTTCCGGCTCGACGCGGTGCCCTACCTCTACGCCGAGGAGGGGACCAACTGCGAGAACCTCCCCGCGTCCCACGCCTTCCTGAAGCGCGTGCGGGCCGAGGTCGACGCGCACTACCCGGACACGGTCCTGTTGGCCGAGGCCAACCAGTGGCCCGAGGACGTCGTCGACTACTTCGGCGACTACGAATCCGGCGGCGACGAGTGCCACATGGCCTTCCACTTCCCGGTCATGCCGCGCATCTTCATGGCCGTGCGCCGCGAGTCGCGCTATCCGGTCTCGGAAATTCTCGCCAAGACCCCTGCCATTCC